>NZ_AWXC01000024.1 GCF_000479005.1 Prevotella sp. BV3P1
CCTAACTTTATGTTTTTTCGGGAAAGGGTAGGATGGATGCAAAAACATGTACTGATGACCGATGCTTACTTCTGGTATGCCGGGCCGAAAAAGAAAATAGGTTAATCCCGTGAGAACTTCATAAAAATTGACGATCAGGTCGGCACCACTCGCCTGGATATGCTCATGAAAATATCGAATGCTTGACAGGTATTTGGGCGATTTAAAAATGTTGTAGATGATAGATCGAGTTAGTCCAACCTTCTGGTTTGCTTTTGACGGTAGCAAGTTAGTGGTGAGGAGGCCAAAGACAGGGGCTTGTGTTCAACGAATAAAAAAGGAAGGCACTTCACGAGAATGGCTTCTACCGACCAGAATCTCGGTTACTTCATGGCCACAATCACGCGTTAGTCTGGAAAATTCCTTAAACAAGAATCCCAATCCTCGAATGAGAATTGGGAAACCTGATGTTTGTTTGGAATAATTTTTTATTAATTAAGCTTCAGCCTCTTTCATTTTTGCAGCGTAAGCTTCTGGTGAGAGAACAGATACTGTACTTTTGTTTTTACGTCCTTTACGGAAATAAACAACACCATCGGTAAGAGCGTATAAAGTGTCATCCTTACCCATGCCAACATTCTCTCCAGGGTTATGCTTAGAACCACGCTGGCGAACAATAACGTTCCCGGCAATAACTTTCTGTCCACCCCAAATCTTGACGCCTAATCTCTGTGAAGCAGATTCACGGCCGTTCTTAGAACTACCTACACCTTTTTTATGTGCCATTGTTGAATTCCTCCTAAATTTTAAGCGATTACTTGTTTAACTTCTACTTCAGTGAACTGCTCGCGATGACCATTCTTTTTACGATTGTCTTTGCGGCGCTTCATCTTGAAAACGATGACTTTGTCACCTTTCACAAGAGGGTTCACAACTTCTACTACTACTTTTGCACCTTCTACAGTAGGTGTGCCGACAGTGATAGCTCCTTCATTGTCTACCAGGAGTACCTTGTCAAACTCAACAGTTTTTCCACTCTCAACATCTTTGATGTGGTGAACAAAAAGCTTTGTTCCTTGTTCAACTTTAAACTGCTGACCGTTAATTTCTACGATTGCGTACATTATTATTTATTAATAAACGGTTTTCTTCCGCAAGGCGACTGATATACCTATCTGTACTTATTTTGGCCTTAACGGACTAAATCAGTTGCAAAGGTACTCATTTTTTCATTGTAATCCGGTGAAATGGTCAAACTAAACACTAATTTTAAGAGAGATTAACACGAGAACATGTATGGGCGGATTCCATAAGCAAGTGCAAAGTTATACTATTTTTGTTTTAATCATCTCTCTCGGCTTTATAAATCCGTTTTTCTTTCTGGGTCTGTTATTTAATTTTTCCATAATTTCCTTGATGTATTTTTTTGATATTCCCCTGAAATCTGTTTTCTTGGGTATATATTGCCTGATAAGTCCGTTCATATTTTCTATACTCCCTTTTCCCAGGAACAGTACGGATGGGCAAAATAAACAACCGTCCCTAATTCCCTTGCGATTATCTCGTGGGCAGCAAATTCCGACCCGTTATCAGTGGTTATTGTTCTTATGGGCACAGGTAGTTCTTTGAGCAAGTTGACAACGGTATGTGCCAGTGGTACGGCTTGCTTTCCCGTGTCGAGTTTTTCCATGAGCATAAAGCTGCTTTTCTTTTCCACCAACGTCACGATGGCACCTTTGCCGTCCTTCCCCACGATGGTGTCCATTTCCCAATCGCCCATGGTCTGTCCGCTGGCATCCTCTGGCCTTTGCTCAATGGATACCCGATTGGGAATAGGGGGAATTAACATCCTTGGAGGTCTTTCGTGCTTGTTTTCCTCCACGCCTGAGGTGTTTCCTGACATTATCCTTGGTATGCGGAGAGAGTGCTCCTATCCAATTGTATATGGTAGACTTTGACACCATGATGCCTTCTTCCCTCTCAAGCCATCCGGATACCTGCTCGGGTGACCATTGTTCCGTACGGATCAACTCGAAGACGCAGCTACGCACATAAAGCGGTATGCTATGGTTACCGGGATTCCGAGCCTTACGCCGCTTGGCCTTCAGTACGGCCGTACGAGGGTCATATACTCTTTTGGAGTTGGAATTACGTCGTTTCTCACGTGAAACATTACTTACATTTACGCCGATGATTCCGGCGATATAACTATTGCACTTCTAATTGGAATTAGCGATGATGTAACTATTCAGCAATATTGTTCATGACAAATTCTGTCTCAGCACTAACATCAAATATTTTTCTTACCTTTGTGCTTATATTAAACAGCTCTTTTGCATTTATCATAATACAGGTTATGTACAAAAAGAGAGAATGTTTCATAAACCCCATGACTGCGTAAGTGCAGTGTCAGTTTTCTTCTTTAACCAAATATTTATTTCCAGTGCGAGTGACAAGTTCCTTTGCAAATGATTTTGGAAAGCCGGGACGTTTGACTTTAGCTCCGAGTCCTGTCTTTGTTTTTAAGAATTTTCCGTTTTTTTCTGGCTTTATTGTCATGTCGTTGTATTTCACAATCAAATGTATTGCAAGTTGCTTCCATCGCCCAAGCATCTCTTGCGCTTTTTTGTTGGAATAATCATTAAGATAATTAATTGCATCAAGTTTGTTGGAGTTATATCGTCTTTGAGCTTCAGCTTCAATTTCTTGTTGATTGTTAAAATACGATGATTCCAAAGAATCACGGACTGTTTGAAGGTCTCCAAACATCTGATAATATCGCGGATAAACCATGTTGCTAACCCAATTACAAACCCAAAACGCATTTTTATCTGAGAATGTAACAGCATCTGCACCTGGTGTGTTGTAACACTCTGGTTGTGTTGTATTTCCGCAATAGATAGGAGTATATGCAACCATGTTTCCATCATCATTGCCAAACCAAAGAAGTCCACCAATTTCACGTGGCAACCAGTTTCTCATCTGGCTGACATAGGAGAATGCAGATTGTTGAGTAGACGTAGGCCTTTCATTAAAATACTGTTTGTCACCAACTTTATACATCAACGGTGTGGGCCGGTATGGCATCTGCCAAATCCCCCCACCAATGTCAACACTGTCCAAAGCAAGCGGCGTACCTTCGTAATGATCACGCATGCATTTTTGGATGTCTTGCACGCTAACTTTCTTCTTTGGATAAATCCACAGTGGCATGTCTTCTGCATTTGGATCTTTGCCCATTGCCCATGGCAAATAGCGAGTCATATCTTGGAAATGATTGAAGAAACTCCATACGCGAGCATCACAGAATCTTCTGCCAGAAAAGTCAGGCTTCGCATAAGTATCTTTCCAAGAAAAGTCAGCATCTTTTCCTGAATACCAACCTTTTTCCCTTGCAAATTTAACAACGTCTTTCGCATACATGACGTTCTTCTTATCCTTCATGTTGAACTTCGAGATGCGACTTTGGTTTGCATGTCCACATATAGCGTCATCAGGAATACGCATGGCTACCCATACGGTGCCTTTACTACCAGGCCCCTTCCCCATCATTTCCATGATCCAAGCTTCATTGGGATCACAAATGGTAAAAGTCTCTCCTTCACTGTTATATCCATATTGATTGGTCAAAGTGGTCATCACCTTGATTGCTTCCCGTGCTGTTTTTGATCGTTGCAACGCGATGTATATCAGTGAACCATAGTCGATTATGCCAGTTGAATCAACCATTTCTTCCCTTCCACCATAAGTGGTTTCTCCAATTGTTACTTGATATTCATTGATGTTGCCAATGACGTTATAGGTTTCAGCTGCTTCTGGAATTTGGCCATGATACTCGTTATTATCCCAATCGTAGATATCACGCATCGTGCCAGGTTGATGTTTGCCTGCGGGGAAATGGCACAAGCCAATAAACAACCCATAATCATCTGCGTTGTAAGAACATATAACTGAGCCATCTGCAGAGGCCTTCTTTCCCACAATAAAGTTCGTACAGGCCAAAATGTTCTGCAGGTTGAAGATAAGTGCACAAACTATCGTGAAAAATACTTTCGTACATAGCGAATTAACGTTATGATCACTCTTGGAAAAAATAAATCTCATCATAATCATATATGGTATAATAGTGTTTATAAAAAAGCCTATCTTATTGTAGCTGATGCTGGTACTTTTTCATTGACATTTTGCATTCTTTGTGATGATGCCGATGTTGGAAGCGACGATTTCAGCGAATCATTTTCGCCTTTGTGTCTCGTGTCAGAAGAAGTAGAGTCAGCAGGTGCTTCTCCTGTGCGCTTCGGTTTCGGTGCATGGATTCTAATCAAACTGATGTTTGAGATTATCATAAGCTTAAACGTTGTGCTATATGCATCAGACGAATTTCCTTTATTAAGTATGAAATATCCCTTGATTTCCTTAATACCAACGTGCTTATCATCTGATATCTGAAGCGTATAATGATTTGGTGTTGATACATATACATGTTGTGAACTGACGCTGTCATTATTGAACTTGACAGACAACATCGCTACAGCTTCTCGTGAACCATCTTGATAAATAAACTGTGTATCAAAGTTCAGCCATAAATTGTCACCAGCCTTATAGGTTGTATCAGTCTTCAATGTGAAGGAACTCAGATTAAAAGGTCTGTAGGGAGAAAACACTATCGATCGTTCTCCCATCCACACATTAGTTGTATCTCCATTCGCTGAATTTAAGCTATATTGATTAATCTCACTTGCAGATGCTCCCAGTGCCAGTGCTTCCTTGCTCAGCCTTGTTGAGAGAGATTCATATATTTTCTGTAGCAATCTTGTGTGCCTTGTGTAGTAAACCATCGAACTATCAAACTCAGCTTCTGACACACCATTCTTTTTCAATACAGCGGTTTTGTAGGCAATCATGGTAGTTGCTTCGCCGCTATTCGATTGATACATGGCATCGGCAATGTGGTAATCGTACAAGATATCTTCCATTTTGTCTGGCTGAATGTAACGGTCAGGCACAGAGGGAGTACACGAAACCATTGCCAGCAAGAAGAAAGCAAAGAGCAAATAATATTTAGACGATTGATCACTCATGTGATTCTTCATTTTGGTCCTCTCCCTTCATGGTAGTTCCTAGGTGTTCCAATTCTTTCCGGTAGAAAAGCAGCAAAAGAACTACGCCGACACTGATGCATGCATCTGCAAAATTGAATATGGGTGAGAAGAAGATAAACTCTTTCCCACCAAATTGTGGCATCCATTGTGGCCATGTCGTTTCTATGATGGGGAAATAAAACATGTCCACCACCTTACCATGTAGAAATGTTGCATAGCCTGAACCGAAAGGCACAAACTCTGCGATGTCATAAGGTGTGGATGGAGAGAATATCAAGCCATACAACATAGAGTCGATGATATTCCCCATCGCACCAGCAAGAATCATAGATAGACAGATGATGTAACCTTTTGGTTGTGGACGCTTCACCAATTTATACACATAGTACGAAATCACCGAGATGGCTACTAACCTGAAAAGGCTCAACGTCAGTTTGTTGAAAAAGGTCATACCGTATGCCATTCCATTATTCTCGATGAACCGGATGTAGAACCAATCTGCTATGTGAATAGAGTCATCCAAGGCCATGTGGGTCTTGACCAAAATCTTGATAATCTGATCTATCACCAAAATGGCCACAACTATGATTATCGCTAATTTTCCGTCTGTTATATATCTCTTCATCAACTTCTGATTACGATACTTAGAATGTCAGCCTGCATTAATGGTTTCGTGCTTTCTTTGATGCCACACTCAAAGTGGCATGTGGCACAGCTTTCAATCTTTCTTTCGGAATCAATTCACCCGTCATCCGATCAATACCGTACGTTTTGTTGTTGATTCGCACCAATGCTGCTTCCAAACCTTGGATGAACTTCTGCTGTCGGTTAGCCATCTGTACCAGCTCTTCCTTGGTTTGTGTGGCACTACCCTCTTCAAGAGCCTTATACGTAGGTGACGTATCATCGATGTCATTACCGTCAGAATTCATGATTTGTTTCATCATGCTTGTATAATCTCTGCGGGCCAGACTCAATTTTTCATGTATGATAGCGCGAAACTCTTCCAGTTCTTCATCGCTATATCTTTTCTTTTCTTCCATATAAAATGAATTCAAACGTACAGCCAGAAACTTACAAACCTGCGCTCCTTACCGTACTTGTTGTTATGAAACTATACTTTTTTTACTAAAATATGAAGTTTGAAATCGTCAAAGTCAACCTCTACCCCATCATTTGGTTCAACGACCACGTTGTCTGCCAATACCTGACTTTTGATGTAATCGCTAAATGCCTGTATGGCATCATCAGTATGCTCACAGGGAGAAACAGTCACGTTAACTCGGTCGGTAATCTCAAAATCACTTTCCTTGCGTAGATTCTGAATACGATTGATGAGTTCTCTTGCCATGCCTTCTTTCTTCAGGTCATCCGTCAATTCAACCTCCAAGGCCACGGTGAGATTGCCCTCGTTGGACACCAACCAGCCTGGAATATCCTCGTTGACGATTTCAACGTCATCTCTTTCAACCGTTACTTCCTCACCGTCAACGGTAAAGCTGATGCTGCCGTCATGCTCCAAAGATGCGATTTGCTCTTGGGTAACATTGTTCATAAAGTTAGCAACCCCCTTCATAAGCTTTCCAAACTTCTTGCCCATGGTTCTGAAGTTACACTTTACTTTCTTCACCAGCAAACCTTCACCTTCCATAAAGTTCAATTCCTTTACGTTGACCTCTCGCTTAATCAAATCTGCCATCGCATTGATTCGGCGTTTTTGTTCGTCATCGATGGCAGGAATCATAATCTGCATCAATGGTTGACGTACCTTAATGTTCACTTTGCGACGCAACGCCAACACCATGCTTGTGACTTTCTGTGCCAAGTCCATGCGTGCTTCCAGGTCTTCATTGACCAATTGTTCATCTGCAACAGGAAAACGTTCCAAGTGCACACTCTCCGCTTTGCCTCCCAAATCAAGATATAACTGGTCGGCGTAGAACGGAGCGAACGGAGCCAGCAACTTGCTGACGGTCATCAAACAGGTATACAGGGTATGGTATGCTGAACGTTTGTCGGCACTCATCTCTTTTCCCCAGAAACGTTTTCTGTTGAGACGAACATACCAGTTGCTTAGGTCGTCATTGACAAAACTATCAATCATTCTGCCTGCACGAGTAGGGTCATACCCGTTCAATGCGGTCTCAACGTTTTTAATCAAGGAGTTGAGTTTCGAAATAATCCATAAGTCAATCTCGGGTGCTTGATCCTTGTTTGACTGTGTCGTGACTGGATCAAAACCATCCACGTTGGCATACAAAGCGAAGAATGAATAAGTATTATATAAGGTACCGAAGAATTTGCGACGCACCTCGTCAACACCTTCTTCATCAAACTTCAAGTTATCCCATGGGGCCGAGTTGGTCATCATGTAAAAACGAACGGCATCAGCTCCATACTTCTCAATCATGTCGAATGGATTCTTGACATTGCCCAGGTGCTTACTCATTTTGTTGCCCTTGGCATCGAGAACCAATCCTGTAGAGATAACATTTTTGAACGCCACTGAATCGAAGACCATCGTTGCAATGGCGTGCAGGGTAAAGAACCAGCCACGCGTCTGATCCACGCCTTCATTGATAAAGTCGGCTGGGAAGAATGCGGGCGGAATAGGCGTGCCATGATATGCACTTTCAACCATAGCCTTACGGGCGTCTTCTCCGGTCACTACCCTATCCTGCGCATCACGCATGGTTTTGCCCTCGGCCATGTCGCCTTCAAATGGATAATGCTGTTGCGCGTAGGGCATCGAACCACTGTCAAACCAAACATCAATCAAGTCGCTTTCACGATACATGGGCTGCCCCTGTTCGTTTACCAACACGATGTTGTCCACGTATGGGCGGTGCAAGTCTATCTTGTCATAATTGGCTTGCGAATAGTCACCGGGTACAAATCCTCGATCCTTCAACGGGTTCGACTTCATGTAACCGGCTGCCACGCTCTTTTCCAGCTCATCGTATAGTTCGGCCAAGCTGCCAATGCATTTCTCGCCTTTGTTCTCATCGCGCCATATTGGTAAGGGTGTTCCCCAGAAACGACTGCGACTTAGGTTCCAGTCATTCAAGTTTTCAAGCCAATTGCCAAAACGTCCCGACCCCGTTGACTCTGGTTGCCAGTTGATGGTGTTGTTCAGTTCTACCATCCGCTCTTTCTTGGCCGTGTCCTTGATGAACCAGCTATCCAGCGGATAGTACAAGATGGGCTTGTCTGTTCTCCAGCAGTGTGGATAGCTGTGTACGTGTTTCTCTATTCTGAATGCCGTCCCTTCCATCTTCATCTCCATGACCATGATGACGTTCAGGTCTTCGGCTTTTTCTGAAGCTTCCACATCCCACACCCCCTTGGGATTGAACTTGGGATCATACGAGTTCTTCACATAATCGCCGGCATGATGTGCATACGCTTCTACGGCCACACATTTTTCCACGAAGTTTGCATCAAGTTCTTCTACAAGATAATACTTTCCTTGCAGGTCAACCATGGGGCGAGTATCGCCTTTCTTGTTGATTAAATACAAACCTGGTATCCGCGCGTCCTTAGCCACCTTGGCATCATCAGCACCGAAGGTTGGTGCAATGTGCACAATGCCTGTACCATCGTCTGTAGTAACGTAGTCGCCAAGAATCACTCTAAAGGCTTCACTCGCCATCTCTACAAACTGGTCTTTACCATTTTCGCCCAGGAACACTTTCTCGGGATGTGACTTTGCATATTGCTGAACAAACGGTGCCGCATTGACGTCCACTTTCTCAGCAGGTTTCACCCATGGCATCAGTTGCTCGTAACGCAAGCCCTCAAGGTCACTTCCTTTATAATGGCGTAACACTTGATAAGGAACTACCTTCTCACCTTTATTATATGTGGGCATTTCATCAC
Source organism: Prevotella sp. BV3P1 (assembly GCF_000479005.1). GTDB lineage: Bacteria > Bacteroidota > Bacteroidia > Bacteroidales > Bacteroidaceae > Prevotella. The sequence continues at coordinate 8,961 of NZ_AWXC01000024.1, forward strand.
CTGGAGCCACCTGTCCTTTCGCCGGTAAGTAGGCATTCAAACGATCGGCTGCTATGATGATGTTGATTTTCTCTGCCGTGTAAGGATTGTAAGTTCGTACCGAGACATAATCAAACTTTGGCCCTACGCAGAGTGCCGTATTAGATGGAAGTGTCCAAGGCGTGGTGGTCCATGCCACCAAATAAGTTGCTCCCCAGGTGCTTGCTGCCAACTCGGCATCGAGCTTAGCCAGCGTATTGTTATCCGTCTTGAACATTGCCGTAACGGTGGTGTCTTTTACGTCACGATAACAGCCAGGTTGATTCAACTCATGCGAACTCAAACCTGTACCCGCAGCAGGCGAATAGGGCTGAATGGTGTAACCCTTGTACATCAATCCGTTGTTGTAAAGTTGCTTCAAAAGCCACCACAGCGTTTCAATATATTTGTTGTCGTAGGTTATGTAAGGATGGTCAAGGTCTACGAAATAGCCCATTTCTTCGGTCAGTTTTCGCCACTCTTCCGTGAACTTCATGACGTTTTCACGACATTTACGGTTATAGTCTTCTACCGAGATATAATGTTCAGAATCCTTGTTGTCGATATCTTTCTTATTGATGCCCAGTTCTTTTTCAACACCCAGTTCCACGGGCAATCCATGAGTGTCCCATCCAGCCTTGCGCAGCACTTGGAACCCTTGCATGGTTTTGTACCGGTTGAACGTGTCTTTGATGGCGCGAGCCAATACATGGTGAATGCCGGGATGACCGTTTGCCGATGGAGGACCCTCAAAGAAGATGAACTGTTCACAACCTTCACGCTCATCAATAGACTTGTGGAATACATCCATTTCCTCCCACTTTGCTAAGATTTCCTTGTTAGTATGGGTCAAGTCAAGCCCTTGATGCTCGGCAAATTTTTTAGCCATAAGTATATTCTGTTAGAGTATGTTATTATTTAAAGCGCAAAGGTAACAAAAAATCTTATGATGCACAAAATTATAGAATATTTTGAATTCGCTGCAATGTTTTAGTAAAACGTACGTAGAGTCAACCAGCAAGTGCAAAATTAGTCAATCATTTTATAAAACTCTTGTTTGGTGTTGAAACTTGAGTTTTTCACTTCCAATCTGGAGTGCAACGTGCCGACGCGTTCTTGTATATTCATTTTTCTTTGTTTTGGACTACAAATATAACAAAAGGCAGAGAATCTTTCCCTGCATTTACGCCAAACCATTTAAACATCATATTGATAATCAGATGATTATCACAATAACTCCCGATTTGAAGCATTACCGTATTACCCACATTATCCTACCATTTTCGTTTACCCATAGCTACAATATTTTGTCTTCTTTTAAAAACATCTGCAAAATTGACTTGTGTCATTTTTTTATAGTTTTCTATTTTTTTATAAAGATTCGTTGATTTCCAGTACTCTTTTTGTTCATTTCTGTGCTTTTGGGGTGGTTCATATAAAGGTGATAGTTCTATCTTTATTATTTCATTCCCATTTATTTCAATGAATGATGATTTAACGTGTTTTTTTAATTCTTCAATTGGTATAATACTATTATATCCACTACCAAAATACATTAGCGGTGCTGCTATAAAAGTTAAACCATTAACAATTTCTTTTCTTCCCCAAGTTTCTTGTCTTAGAAAAGAAAAAATCTTGTTAATATTTTGTTTCTTTTTTTGGGTTTCCAGATAAGCATCGTTTTGATTATATACTATAAGATAAACTAACTCTTCATTTTTTAAAAGAAGTTTCCCTAAAACAAATTCATCTTTTATTAGCCAATCTACATTAGCATAAGCAATCCACGCAAAAGAGCAAGTTATAACTTCATTTTCTAAGGTTGAGTCAAAAATTCTGAATCTAAAAAATGGAGTAATATGCTGATTTCTATAATATTTATCATATAAAGAAAGAGTTGTTATGCCTCCATCAACTTCAGAGATAGAAAGATTATTCAATATATATTCTCTATTATATTGTATAAAATCTCTCGGTTGCTTAAATTCATTAAAATAAAGATCCATTCTCACAGGCTCAAAGTCTAGTAGAGTTATACCATTTGATAATAAATCTACTATCATTTGAGCTTCTATCTTGATAATTAATTCGCAGCAATACTTTTCTGTCATTTTATTTGATCAACACTTACGTTGACATTTAAATTGTTGGTGTTAATATATTCGTTCAATTTTTCTTTTAATTGCCGCAACTGTTTTTGGCTGTATTGACCTTTTTGAGTATGTATTTGAAGAGTGGCAGAGTCAACCAGCAAGTGCAAAATTAGTCAATCATTTTATAAAACTCTTGTTTGGTGTTGAAAACTTGAGTTTTTCACTTCCAATCTGGAGTGCAAAGTGCCGACGCGTTCTCGTATATTCATTTTTCTTTGTTTTGGACTACAAATATAGCAAAAGGCAGAGAATTTATCCCCGCCTTTATGCCTAATATTTTAAAAATCATATTGATAATCAGATGATTATTTTGATAATTCCCAATTTGGAGCATTACTGAGTTATAATATTAGGGTCCCTTTTTCCCACTCATCTATAGTCATTTTAGCTGTTAGCGAATGAATATTATTGCCACTTGCAATACTTTGCAATATTTGCATAGCATTGCGTTCAAAAATAGGCAAAAGATATGTTGCAGCCCACATGCGAACACCAACAGATTCGCTATCTAGAAGTTTAGACAAGTGCTTTAGGCTATTTGTCTCTTTTAAATAACGAGCACTTTTAGCTATTACCTGATAGCTTTTGTTTGTTTGTGCGTAATTACCTGTTTCTGTTGCTTCAGCATGCTTTATCGCAGCTTCTTCAAATCTCCTGCAAGCCGCTTCTATTTTTTTTAAGGATTCCATTCAAATTTCTTTAATGTTTCTTATCGCTGTCGTGCATTGTCGTTTGTGTGCCACGTTTGTTGTTCTTTTTATTTTGACAACTCCTGATTTGGGACATTACCTAATCTGAAATATAATCATTCATTTTTCATATACTTGAGTCTTAGTGACATCCGCAATACCTTCAAATATTACACTCCTGTCATTTAGTTCCATGATTTTATTTACATATTTCTTCCCATAAATATCTACAAGATATAATGAGTCTTTTCTTATGGAAAATATAAATTGATATATTGTATCTGCGCGTGAATGGAAAACAGCACTATCATTGTCAAAAAATTCAATATAAGGATAATTAACCTGTTTTTCGCCTCTCATTAACACCCATTCCCCATACAACCTCTCTTTAGATATTGTTATATTATGGTTTTTCTTCGGAGTACAAGATACAAAGAGAATGCAACAAGTTAATATATTAAAGAATTTATTGCCAAAAAGCACTTGTGCTACTTCCAAGTTGTGATCTTCCATTTTTGTCATAATTTAATTTTTCTAAATGGAGCATATCTATGTCACTCTGTAGAACTTTACGTTTGTCAGGGTTTAAGGTTCCGCCGCTTTGACTAGAATTAGCTTTAGGATTATAGCGATAGTGGGGATCTATTTTAGTTCCTCTTGGATACATAATATCTGGTTGTCCTTTGCCGATAAGATTTCCTTTTGGATGTCCATCAATTGTTCCAGGCCAAAGCCCCAAGCTATGCCAAATTCATGTGCCTCTGTTGAACTGCCTACATTTTCTACATTAGACTTCTGGAAAACCCCTTCATTTCCACTCTTTGTCATATACGATACACCTTTAATAGGACCACATAGAGTCAACCAACAAGTGCAAAATTAGTCAATCCTTTTATAAAACTCTTGTTTGGTGTTGAAAACTTGAGTTTTTCACTTCCAATCTGGAGTGCAAAGTGCCGAAGGGTTCTCGTATATTCATTTTTCTTTGTTTTGGACTACAAATATAGCAAAAGGCCGAAAATCTTTCTCTGCCTTTATGCTTAATCTTTTAAAAATTAAATTGATAATCAGATGATTAATTTGATAGCTCCAAATTTGGAGCATTATCTATAAGTTACTTATGAAATACCGATATCTATTGTCTATCTCATACATAAGAAGGCCAAAGTGTTTGCTCCACACCAATTTTGTCAACTTAAATATAGGAGTCCCAACCTTGTTTAAAAGAATATCCTTTTCGTCTACAACAATGCAATCAGTATATCTTTTGTTTTTTATTGTATAGCTTTGGGGAGAAAGTCTCATCCCTGGAAAAGTAGACCAAGACCAACTCCCAAAAATAATATTACATAGTAAATCTCCGTTCTTTTCCCTTTTTGTTATTTCAAACCATACATCCAAATCATTGCCGTTATGTTTCAATGTCATGATATTTATTGCCGTACCATAAAAGGTATTGTCACCTTCGAGCCAGTTGCAGCCCTCTGTGTCAAAAATACAAGTATTTTGGGGATTAAGGACACGAGTTTCTTGGACTATCATCGTATCAGTTTTCATATCGTTCAAAATGAAATAGAGACTGTCTCCTTTAGTATATTGTTTTACCCATTCTAAATCACAATTTGTTAATTTTATTTTTTTACAATATGGAAGCCCACATGAATACATGCAAATTACAAATAATACTACTAATAATTTCATAAATACATTCTATTACCCCTTCATTGATCTCATGGTATAATTTTCCAAATGAATCAATGAGGGGAATGTTAATAAATATTTGCTACTCGGTAAAATCATCTATGGTGCGTAGAGTCAACCAGCAAGTGCAAAATTAGTCAATCCATTTATAAAACTCTTGTTTGGTGTTGAAAACTTGAGTTTTTCACTTCCAATCTGGAGCGCAAAGTGCCGACGCGTTCTTGTATATTCATTTTTCTTTGTTTTGGACTACAAATATAACAAAAGGCAGAGAATCTATCCCTGCCTTTACGCCTAATATTTTAAAAATCATATTGATAATCATATGATTATTGTGACAACCTTCGGTTTGGAGCGCTCCCCCTTAACTGACTTTATAAATTATCTCGTACAAAGAATCCCTCTTCTGTCGAAACTATTCTGATGGATCCATTTCGAAGAACTTCTAATTTTAGAGGATACGGAAAGTCCCAATCATTAATAATTGTATATCTAACTTTTGGTATTGTACGTTCATTTTTAATCCATGTCCCATTTAATAATTTATCAGAATATTTTGTACCATACAAAACAATTAATTGGTTACCTAAATAAAAATATCCATCATATTTATCTTTATCATATAACGGCATTGGACGCCAAAATACATATTGTCTCTTATCCTGTTGCCAAAAACGTAGTTCGTATAATACCGCAGGATTATTGCATATATATGAAGTGAGGAGTCGTTCTAAATGCTTGTTAAGAATGATATTACAATTGTTGACTTCATTTGTGTTGCACGTCAAATATGAATGTTTTTTTATTTTTACTATGTTCTTTTTATCCTTAATTTCAAATATTTCCTGTATAGGCTCTGAGTTAATATTAGATGTGAGAGCATTTTTATATTTATCTATACTACCCTTGAACAGATGTAGTTGATTCCTATTTACTATATAAGGCCTATTTATGCTATCTGTTTGAAAGTATGTTATCAATCTATCTTTATATATAAAATAACCATCTAAGAAATTAGGATTGTAAGTATTTAAACTTGATACATACAAGAGATTATGCCCGTTTATTTCTGATGCTTGAATTTGAATAACTTTGTAATTAGGATGGTTTTTTATAATATAGTCAAGGGTTTTTGTCAAGGAAGGACTAAAAGGTCCTTCCTTAACAGTACAGTTTATCAATGACAGACAAATACCCAGAACTAAAATATATATTCTCATTATTATTTACCTGTTGGTTGAATTAATTCGACGTTTTTATTTCTTATAAAAAATTGTACACGTCTTTGACTTTTTAGTAACTTAGTGGTACAAACCCAATTAGGTTATAAAATTATTGTTATGCACAACCTCATGGCAAAGTTCCAAAAAATACTTGAAATCTGCAAGCAATATGCTGGAAATCAAGTCAACCTCTGCCCTCGTTGGCACAATCGTTGAGCGTTACTCTACGATTGGCTGCACTCGGCATAGTGCAAGCAAGTTTGCCTCTGCTTTCGCTTAAACGAATAATTCTCATCGGCTGCCAGCAAGCGGTTCTCCTCGTCCCACTTGAACTTCTGCTCACTTGCCCTGTCGTCTTCCTTGTTGTCTTTCTTTACACGAGAGGTGGTGATGTAGACAAGGTTTCCGTTGGCATCATAGGTGTACTTGTGTCCGTTGTTGATGTTCGTGCTGTCCGTAGGAGTTTCTTCCGTGCGGTAGTTGATATCACGGACACTGGCCAGTTGGAACTTCTTGCCTGCATCTGTAATTGATGCTACAAATAAACATATAATATGCATACTAAAAAACACTACTTATAATTGAGTATATTCTAAATATTGTAAAATATCTTCTAAATTATCATAATAATCCAATATGTTCGGTTCTTTACGCATATACATTTTTCTCACATGGGAAAGAATTATCTGTTTTAGCTTATGAAAATTTGAAGGATTTACGATTTTACACAAAGCCAAATCAATAAAGATCCAGTCAGCTCCAACATCAGGTAGAGAAACCTCTCCGTTTAAAATTGGCAATATTGTTTTATTATAGAGATTATCAAGTGACGAATATTCTGAAAAGACATATTCTGCACACTTTTGAACTTTTGCTTGTAATTCATTAAAATCGGTTGCATATTTTTCCCCATTCAAGTTGAAATAAAACTTGTCTTGCATAGATAGCATGTCCCCTGAAAAACCGATACTGGGTCCGTCTCTTTGGTCTTGCAAATTTTTCATACTAAATTTCTCAAACCATTTTGATAGAATATCGAATCTTACACCATAGATAGGGTATATTACGAGAGATGATATTGCTTCGTCAATCCAGTGATCCATCTCAATAAATTGCTTACCACCTTTTGTCTTCAACAAGAAGGAAGAGTCTCTTTTTCTAAATTTATATTCAGAAAAAAAGTTAAGATTAAGTAAATCTTTTATTATTTTATCAAATATCATAATTCATCATTTTACGGCGTAGAGTCAACCAGCAAGCGCAAAATTACAAAACGTGTTTGAAGAACTCTCGTTTTGGTGTAGAAAAGTTTAATTTTTCTCTCGGCCTTTCGTTCAGTTTCTTTTGTATAGACATTATTCTCTTGTCTGTATAACGTTCAAACGAATCCTTTTTCGGTATATATTGCCTGATTAGCTTATTTGTATTCTCAATCGCTCCCTTTCGCGTAGGTGCATTTCATTCGTCTCATTTTGTTATTTGGCAGCAATGTTTGTTGTTGTGGCACTCGGTATGAAAGAAGACAAAATAAAATAAGGATTGAAAATCTTTCTGAATTTTATTGACAACATGCCTTCCGCTCCTTGGCGTATAGACAAACAAACATGCTGATGGACGTAAATACGCGAAATTTGAATGTTTTCCGTACGTCGTTTATACACAAGGAATTATACTTTTATGTTAAAGTCGTTTAACTTTATTTCAAGCACTTTCAAGCCAAAAACATTGCTTAAAGCGTGTTTTTGGCATGCTATTGACGAGCAAAGGCATGCTAATAGTCCGCCAAAGTGATACGTTTAGTGAGGTAAACTCAATGCTCTTTCGGTGAAAATCGGTTTTTGTCACAAAATTAAGGCATATTTGCATCCTTCCGACCTATCGTTTTTTCCTAGATTGAAAGTTTGCAAGTGCCGTTTTAAGGCCCTAAAATGAGGAAAAAATCGAACAAACGGGGAATAGGCAAACAATTACTCCAAATTATATAGCGAGCTGGGCGATTTCCGCTTCAACACATCCAACAGCACGTCTGTTCCAGCCTCTATGCCTTTCGTTCGCAAAATATGTGCTACCGTTTCGTGTGCCAAATCATAACGATTGTTTTCTTCACTTAAATGACACAGCCACACATGGCGCATCCGCTCGGTCATGTTCTCAGCCAAAGCTTGCGCACAATCCTGGTTAGCCAAATGCCCATTTGGGCCCGATATGCGAATTTTTAAATGTTGGGGATAGGGGCCATACATCAACATCTTCGGGTCGTGATTGGCCTCTATGACCAGATAATTCGTTTCGGAGATGACGGTTTTCATTTCGTCTGTCACATGACCAATGTCTGTCATCAGTGTAAAGACGATGTTACCGCATTCTATCTTATAGCCTACATTGTCAGAACTGTCATGTGGCACACCAAAGGGTGTAACGGTGAAATCACCCAGTTGAAACGGTTGTCCTTTATCTATGACCTCCATGTATGCCGGTGCAACCTTCTTATGTACACAATAGTTGCGCTCTATGCCCGCATGAACAAGATGCGTCGCGTAGACGGGCAAATGATAATCAAGGCTTATCGCCCCAACGGATTTCACATGGTCGGCATGGTCGTGCGTAACTAAAATATGGTGAATTTGTGAAAGTGATAGTCCATACTCTTTAAATGACCTTTTTAATAGCCTAATGCCAATTCCGGCATCAATCATCAAGCCGTCATTCTCTGTAAAAAGACAATAGCAGTTTCCACTGCTACCACTTCCCAAACAAATGAACTTTAACATGTTTGAAATATTTGGCACAAAAGTAAACAAAAGGCTTGACATGAACAAAGTTTTTGGTACCTTTGCATCAGACAGTGAATACTCTTTATCGTTGGTTTGCACTGTTTGTACATCAATAGAACGTTTTTTCGGATGAAAATAAGATTGACAATTTCCCTCACGATAGTAGGCTGTGTGTTGATAGGCCTCTGTGCTTGTAAAGATCATAAGAATGAAGAGCAGCTCAGAGATACGGCCAGTTCTTTCGCCCAAACCTATTTCAACTGGCAATTCAACGATGCACTAGCTTATTGCACCCCATCCTCACAAAGATGGATTAGTTATGCGGCATCACAGGTAAAACAAGATGACGTAGACAAGCTACGAAGTGCTGAGCAAGGTGCCAGTTCGGAAATCAAGGAAATCAATTATCAAAAAGGTGACTCGGTGGCTTCAGTGGTCATGAAGGTTGAGAATTTCTTGTCAATGGACTCAATAGGTACCGTGGGACATTTTGTTGAATCTGCCACCTATACACTGCAATTGGTACAGCTTAATAAGCTGTGGAAAGTGAGGTTGACCGAACTACCCAGGCCCGATTCCCCGCGTCATAATGATTGATCGTATTGATTTCAAAGGTATCTTTTGACGGCTGTTATAAAGGGAATATGACTAAGCAATGGTCATCATCGCGCAATTGTCGTCACATTTCATTCTGTTTGAGTTCATTGGGTACAATGACATTTCAAAAATTGTTATTAAATCCACCATTTTTGTCCTTTATTTGAACAGTTTTAAAGACATTCGTTTGCCCCATTAAGATATTAAGCATAACTTTGCAGCCGAAAAGATTATGTTACAATGAAATTTTATCAGAACTTATTGATCATCGCACTTTCAGCTGTGTTTACCTCTTGTTTTAAAGAAGAACCACTGAATGCAGAGTGTGATATACTTGAAGCTTCCGTTTCGGTAAGCAAGCCTGAGGACATGTTCTATCATTCTTCAGACAGCAAACTCCAAGTTCCTTACACGGATAGTATCATTATTTTCAGCGTAAGACGTCATGCTGACCTGAACTCTATCGCTCCTCACTTCACATTGACGGATGGGGCAACCATTGTTCCGGCAAACGGTTCGGTTCAAGATTTCAGTAAAGGCCCCGTCATCTATACGGTAACATCTGAGGACAAGCAGTGGAACAGGCACTATGCCGTTAGCTTCTTTCCTGTTGTCCAGACTGTTAGTGACACCATTCGATTTGACTTTGAACATTATGAGTTGGAGCAGAAAGAACTGAAATACTATACCTGGTATGATATAGGTGAAGACGGTCAGCGGCACGACTATTGGGCTACGGGTAATTCGGGGTTTAGAATGAGCGGGGTTTCGGCACCACCAGAGGGTTATCCCAGTGTTCCCGTGAAGGATGGTCACAGTGGGTCGTATGCCAAACTCACTACCAAAAGCACTGGCTTGATAGGTTCCTTGGTAGGCAAGCCCCTGGCAGCAGGCAATCTGTATTTAGGTTCTTTCGATTTAGGAATGGCCGTGTACGACGCGATGAAAGCGACAAAGTTTGGTATTCCTTTTGATAAAAAGCCCATCAAACTGACGGGATGGTATCGGTATAAGCCAGGTATAAAGTATCAAGACAAGAAACGAAAAATAGTTCCAAACCGCACGGACAGCGCCGCTATCTATGCTGTGTTTTATAGAAATGTGGACGAACAGGACAATCCCGTAACGCTGTATGGGGACGATGTCTTGACGAACAAGCACATCTTGGCCATCGCCAAGGTGGCAGAAGTGAAGACTACTGACCAATGGACACCTTTTGAAGTGGTTTTCGACTATACGCAACAACCTGATGAAAGAATCTTGGCCAACCGCGGATACAATTTAACCATAGTCTTCTCGTCCAGCGAGAGAGGCGCACAGTTTGAAGGAGCTATCGGCAGTGAGTTGTCTATTGATGAAGTAAGAATCATTTGTACAAAGGAGGAATGACGGCATGCGTAAGTTTATATTAATCATATTGTGGATGGGATGCTTGTCGCTGAACAGCATGGCAGATTCTTTTCTGAAGGATATTAAGCTTCAAGCCCGCATAGGATATAACCTGGGAGGAACCGCTCCCATCGGTTTACCTGCAACCATTAGATTGCTTGAATCATACAAGTTGCATAATAATGTAACCATAGAACTTGATGGCCGTAAAACCATCGATGGCAAATGGAGTGCCCTGGTGGGCCTTCGGGCGGAGAATAAAGATATGGACGTGGATGCCAAGGTGAAGAACTACCACATGGAAATGATTCGCGGAGGCGAGTCATTGGAAGGGGTGTTCACAGGCTATGTGCAGACGCAGGTGCGGCAATGGATGATAACCCTACCTATACAAGCTACCTACGACGTGAACGACAGAATACAACTGCGCATGGGACTGTATATGTCGTATCTGCTCTCAAAAGACTTTGAAGGAAGCGTATATGACGGACACCTACGGGTAGGAGATCCAACTGGGCCCAGAATCGAGATGGGTAGCGATCCTGGAACAAGGGGAATTTATGACTTTTCTGAACACATGAGACGCTTTCAGGTTGGCATATCTGCTGGAATAGATTGCAATATTTACCGCAGTTTTGGTTTATATGCCGATTTGAATTGGGGACTCAACGGCATTTTCAAGCGTTCGTTCAAGACGATTGAACAGACACTATATCCGGTTTATGGCACATTTGGTGTGATTTACAGAATCAGTAAACATTAGGAATACAAGAAGACATGAAGTCATGCTACGCTATTCAGCGTAGCTGTCGCCCGTCAACTTCCTTACAGGGTACGATAGACACATGGATTGAATGATTCGCCATATCAACAAAAAACAGCGAGCCTGGTATCGATATTTGATACTAGGCTCTTACTTTGTAGAAAGTTCCATTAAAATATTAGTATTTAATGAATAATATTTAATTAAAAATAGTAACTTTGTCAGCAGTAGGAAATTTTTACAAAAAAAATATAAATATGCTTACACTTAAACTCATCAGTGAAGAAACTGAACGTGTGATCAAAGGATTAGAAAAGAAACATTTTGAAGGAGCAAGAGAAACTGTCAATCAGGTACTCGCTATTGACAAGCTTCGTCGAGAATCCCAACAAAAACTTGACAAGAACAAGCAACAAGCTAATTTGCTCTCCAAAAAGATAGGCGGGCTCATGAAAGATAAGAAATTGGATGAAGCCAATGAGGTGAAAGAGCAGGTTGCAAAGTTGAAAGAAGAAGCTAAAGGTCTTCAACAGTCAATGGAAACAGCTGAGAACGACCTCACTACCCTACTTTATACTATTCCTAACATCCCAAACGAAGATGTCCCAGAAGGTAAAGATGCATCAGACAACGTCGTTGTGAAAGAAGGAGGAGTGATGCCAGAACTTGGTGATGATGCTTTGTGTCATTGGGACTTGTGTAAGAAGTTTAATCTCATTGATTTTGACCTGGGTGTTAAAATCACGGGTGCGGGTTTCCCCTTATACATCGGCAAGATGGCCCGTTTCCAACGGGCTCTCGAAGCATTTTTCCTCGAAGAGGCTCGTAAATCCGGCTATCTCGAGGTACAACCTCCATTTGTTGTGAATCAAGCATCTGGTTATGGCACAGGTCAGCTGCCTGACAAAGAAGGCCAGATGTACCATGTACAGTTGGATGACCTGTATCTGATACCAACAGCAGAGGTTCCTGTGACGAACATTTTCCGTGACGAGATTCTCGATGAGAAAGACCTGCCTATCAAGCGCTGTGCTTATTCAGCATGTTTCCGTCGTGAAGCAGGGTCGTATGGAAAAGATGTACGCGGACTCAATCGTTTGCATCAATTCGATAAAGTGGAGATTGTTAGAATAGACAAGCCAGAGCATTCTTATGAATCTCTCAACGAAATGTTAGAGCACGTAGAGGGATTATGCAAGAAACTGGAACTCCCCTATCATATTTTGAAATTATGTGGTGGTGACATGAGTTTCACATCGTCGATATGCTACGATTTTGAAGTATGGAGTGCAGCTCAGAAAAGATGGCTGGAGGTTTCGTCCGTATCAAACTTCGAAAGTTATCAAGCCAACCGTCTGAAGTGTCGCTATCGCCATGCCGAAGATGGCAAGATAGAACTTTGTCATACGCTTAATGGTTCGGCATTGGCCTTGCCACGTATTGTTGCCAGCATTTTAGAAAATAATCAGACACCAGAAGGCATTCGTGTACCAAAAGTACTTGTCCCCTACTGTGGATTCGAGATGATTGACGATCAAAACTTCTAAGATAAGACAGCCGTGATGAGATATTGCAAATATATACTCATCTCATCTCTTCTAATCTTCTCCATGAACTGTGTCGCACAGCATGCAACGGGCGTCACCACCATCAAACCGTATGGAGGAGTGCTCTATGCGGCCATGTTTAACGGTGACCTTGATTGCAAGAACAGCATCAAGGCGGGGGTTGATATGGAGAGGCGGCTGTCAAACATTTGTTTTCCTTAGACTATCAATTTGAACTATAACAATCTATTAAAACATACTATGAATAAAATTATCCGAAAAGAACAGTTCTCTGAGAAAGTTTTTCTCTTCGAGATTGAGGCTCCACTCATTGCCAAAAGCAGAAGAGCCGGCAATTTCGTCATCGTTCGTGTAGGCCACAAAGGCGAACGCATGCCACTGACCATCGCCGATGCAGACATCAAACGCGGAACCATCACATTGGTTGTGCAGAAGGTTGGTCTGTCCTCCATGAAGCTATGTAATTTGAATGAAGGTGACTATGTTACTGATGTGGTAGGTCCCTTGGGCAATGCTACACATATAGAAAAGTTTGGTACCGTACTTTGTGCGGGTGGTGGCGTTGGCGTTGCCCCTATGCTGCCCATCATCAAAGCATTGAAGGAGGCTGGAAACAAGGTGCTGTCGGTGTTGGCAGGACGGAGCAAAGACCTCATTATATTAGAAGATGAAGTAAGAGCGAATTCTGATGAAACAATCATCATGACCGACGATGGCAGCTATGGCGAGAAAGGTGTCGTAACGGTGGGCATGGAGAATTTGATCAAACAGGAACATATCGACAAGGCATTTGCTATCGGACCTCCCATCATGATGAAGTTTTGCTGTCTTCTTACACAAAAATATAACATACCTACAGATGTATCTCTCAACACCATCATGGTAGATGGAACGGGCATGTGTGGTGCCTGTCGATTGACGATTGGAGGCAAAACACAATTCGTGTGCATTGATGGTCCTGAATTTGATGGTGCATTGGTTGACTGGGATGAAATGTTCAAACGCATGAACACATTTAAGGATGTTGAAAAAGAAGAACTTGAACATTTGCAAGATCATCTTAATGAGATAGAAGGTGTACTGGAGAAGCACACGCCCACCATTAAAATGGATGTAGAGCCGACACAAGAAGGTATCTCGACGCTAACCGATCGCAATGCGGAATGGAGAAAGACATTACGGGATGCCATGAAGACAAAAGAGCGGAAGAGCATCGCTCGCGTGCAAATGCCAGAACTGGATCCAGCATATCGAGCAACAACCAGGACGGAAGAGGTAAACTTAGGTCTTACGAAAGAAATGGCCATGACAGAAGCCAAACGCTGCTTAGATTGTGCTAAGCCTACCTGTGTGGAAGGTTGTCCAGTCAACATCAACATTCCTTCTTTTATCAAGAATATAGAGCGAGGGCAATTCTTGGCAGCTGCCAAAGTGTTGAAGAACACATCTGCCCTACCCGCAGTATGTGGCAGAGTTTGCCCACAAGAGAAACAATGCGAAAGCATATGTATTCATCTGAAGATGAATGAACCCGCTGTCGCCATTGGTTACCTGGAACGTTTTGCCGCCGATTATGAACGGGAAAGTGGAAACACGTCTATCCCTGAAATGCAAACTGACAACGGTATTAAGGTGGCTGTGGTCGGTTCAGGACCTGCAGGCTTGAGCTTCGCTGGGGATATGGCTAAGCGAGGCTATCAAGTTCATGTGTTCGAGGCACTGCATGAAATAGGTGGCGTGCTGAAATATGGAATTCCAGAATTCCGCCTTCCTAATGCCATCGTCGACGTTGAAATAGAAAATCTCCAGAAAATGGGCGTTCATTTCTTAACCGACTGCATCATTGGGAAAACCCTTTCTATTGAAGAACTCAAAGAAAAAGATTTCAAAGGCATCTTTGTGGGATCGGGTGCAGGACTACCTAATTTTATGGGAATACCAGGAGAGAATGCCATTAACATCATGTCATCCAACGAATACCTGACCCGTATCAATCTTATGGATGCCGCCAATGCTAATGCTGACACACCCATCAATCTTGGAAAGAAAGTGATGGTCGTTGGAGGAGGCAACACAGCCATGGACTCATGTAGAACAGCCAAACGCTTAGGAGCTGATGTTACACTGGTCTACCGTCGCTCTGAAGCAGAAATGCCTGCCCGACTTGAAGAAGTTAAACATGCCAAAGAAGAAGGCATCCATTTCATGTGCCTGCATAATCCTATTGAATATCTCACGGATGAAAGAGGTGCTGTCAGCGCTGCCGTTTTACAAGTCATGCAATTGGGAGAACCTGATGCCAGTGGTCGTCGAAGTCCTGTGCCAGTCGAAGGACAAACAGTAACGATAGAAGTCGACCAGGTTGTTGTGGCTGTCGGTGTATCTCCAAATCCACTGGTACCAAAATCTATCCAGGGACTGGAACTTGGTCGTAAAAACACCATTGTCGTCAATGACCAGATGCAGTCCAGCAGATCAGAAATTTATGCAGGAGGCGACATCGTACGCGGAGGCGCAACCGTGATTCTTGCCATGGGTGATGGCAGAAGAGCTGCTGCAAATATGGATATGCAACTAACAGCTGCTCAGTGACAGACATAAAGACTGCATGTAGGACGAACGGCTTCTTTATAAGTCACTACATTTTTGCATTCTTTATGACTTACTTCTTAAATAAATTTGTATCTTTGTCAAAATGACAAAAATGAAGTATACATTATATTTATTGGTATTACTGCTTTTTTCACCTCTTCCCATGCAAGCTCAAAGACATGGGAAGAGATCAGCTCATCCACAAGCCAACAAAACAGAGAAAACTCCTGCTGACAAATTATTCGAGACGATGGTAGAAGGAACTGCTAAAGTCATGTTCATTGATAGCATTGTGGTAGACAAGAAAAATTTCTTATCTAAAATCCCTATGAGCAAGGATGCCGGTACGCTTTCTGAACAAAATGGCCTATTCTCCTATACTAACGAACTTGGCAATCACCGTATCTATGCCGATGGTGATACCGCACAGGGATACCACCTGTATTCAACTGATCTACTAGGAGACATCTGGAGTAAACCAAAACAATTAGTAGAATTGGATGAAGAGGTAGACAATGCCAACTACCCTTTTCTACTTTCTGACGGTATGACCTTATTTTTTTCTGGTCAAGGAGAAAAGAGTTTGGGTGGTTATGATATCTTCATGACATTGTTTAACAGTGAAGATGGAACTTTTTATAAACCAGAGAATTATGGATTGCCGTTCAACTCAACTGCAAATGATTATTTCTTGGCTATTGATGACATGTATGCATTGGGCTGGTTAGTCAGTGACCGGTATCAACCAAAAGATAAAGTTTGCATCTATACATTCGTTCCAACCAATCCGCGCCTTAACTTCAGTCAAGATAATCTTGAAGATAAACAGCTTAAGTCTTTTGCCAAGTTGACGAGCATTAAAGACACATGGGCCTTTGGAAACAGGGATGCCGCACTAAAAAGATTGGAAAGTTTGAAGCAAAACAATCATCAAGCAAATTCAAAGCCAGGTTTTCTGTTCCCAGTTAATGACAAAACTGTTTATACAAAGATAGATGATTTCAAAAGCAACAAGACAAAAGAATTATACGTTCAATTGATTGAAATGAAATCTCAATTGGCACAGAATGAGAAAACTTTGGCCAAGATGAGATCCGATTATAGCCGAGCATCCATATCCGATCAACAAGGAATGAGAGCTAATTTGCTGAAAGCGGAAGAAACCATACAGCAACAAAGAAAAGATGTGCAAACCTTTGAAAAGTCAGTAAGAAACGAAGAGAACAAATTGTTAACCAACTAAATCCCTACAATGATGGAAAAAAAATATTTTGCAGAATCAGAACTTATCATCAATGCCGATGGTAGTGTCTTCCATTTGCATATCAAGCCCGAACAATTGGCCGACAAAGTTATTCTGGTAGGCGATCCAGGCCGCGTGTCGCTGGTAGCTTCGCATTTTGAAAAAGTAGAGTGCGATATACAAAGCAGGGAATTCCATACCATTACTGGTTCATATCAAGGAAAGCGAATCAGTGTGATCAGTACGGGTATCGGCTGTGATAATATAGATATTGTCATGAACGAGATGGATGCTTTGGCTAACATTGATTTTGCCACCCGTCATGAGAAATCACCGCTTAAGTCACTCACCTTGGTCAGACTTGGCACCTGTGGCGGATTGCAAGAATATACGCCAGAAGGAACATACATAGCCAGTGAAAAGAGTATTGGATTTGATGGCTTGCTGAATTATTACGCAGGAAGAGACGAAGCCTGTGACTTAGAATTCGAGGAGGCTTTCAAAAAACACATGAACTGGAACCCACAAAAAGGCGCACCCTATGTTATTGATGCAGATAAAGAAACACTCAATCGCATTGCGGGAGACGACATGGTTCGCGGTGTGACAATTGCTTGTGGTGGCTTCTTCGGACCACAAGGCAGAGAGTTGCGCATACCTTTGGCCGATCCCAACCAAAATGAAAAAATAGAGAGTTTCGAATACAACGGTTACCGAATCACAAATTTCGAAATGGAGAGCAGCGCGCTGGCAGGCCTTGCTAAGCTGTTAGGACACAAGGCTATGACGTGTTGTATGGTAATAGCCAATCGTCGTGCTCAAAAAGCAAATGTGGAATACAAAAACTCTATTGATGGGCTGATACAAATTGTACTTGACAGAATTTAATGAGCGACCGTTTGGCCACTTTTTTCAATGGTCAACCCTTATCATTTTGATTGTCAGACCCCAATATCAGGGTCTGACAACATGTTTTACTCAATTCATCTTATAACTCAATATGCAAGTTTCTCGAATCGATTCCAATCAAGATCCATCATCAATAAGCTCACAATCTACGATTTGCGCTTTAGCGACACCGGCTGGAGGTGCTATAGCCGTGATTCGTCTATCAGGAAGCGATGCCATCAACATCGTAGACAAAGTGTTCGTTTCCAAATCTAATCATAGCCTGACAGAAGCAAAACCGCAGACATTGCATTATGGACATTTGACTAACAACGATGGAGAAGAGATTGACGATGTGTTGGTTTCCGTTTTTCGTTCGCCTCACTCTTACACGGGTGAAGATTCTGTTGAAATATCATGTCATGGCTCTCGTTACATCATTAAAACCATTTTAGAAACACTTATCAAAGAAGGCTGTCAACAGGCTGCACCTGGTGAATACACACAGCGCGCCTTCTTTAATGGAAAGTTAGATTTAAGTCAGGCAGAAGCTGTTGCCGACTTGATTTCTTCTACTAATCGTGCCACACACCAAATGGCCATGAGTCAATTGAAAGGTCATTTTTCCGATGAATTGGCTCTGTTAAGGAACCAACTGCTGAAGATAACGTCCTTGCTCGAACTTGAACTTGATTTTAGCGATCACGAAGAACTCGAGTTTGCTGACAGAACAGAATTGCTTGATTTGGCACAAACTATTGACCAACGATTGTCTATGCTAGCCCACTCTTTTGAAACAGGAAAAGCTTATAAACAAGGTGTAGCTGTGGCCATTGTTGGCAAGACGAACGTAGGAAAGAGCACACTTCTCAATCAGCTACTAAAGGAAGAGAAAGCCATCGTGAGCAACATTCATGGTACGACCAGAGATGTTATTGAAGACACGACCGAAATTAAAGGTGTCACGTTTCGATTTATTGACACAGCGGGCATTCGCTCAACGAATGATGAGATAGAGAGGCTCGGTATCGAGCGCACCTATAAGAAGCTTAACGAAGCACGCATCATCTTATGGTTGGTTGATGAACAGCCTAGCCGTAGCGAGATTCAAGAAATGTTGGAGTATTGTGAGGACAAACAAGTGATTCTCGTTCAAAATAAGATTGATATCAGAACGATTCCTGACAAGTTGCCAACAAACAACCTATCAACCATACAAATCAGTGCCAAACTCGGAACGAACATCGACCAATTAGAAAACCTACTCTATCAAAAAGCAAATATTCCCGAAATCACGGAGAATGATGTCATCATCACGAGTGCTCGCCATTACGATGCCCTCATTCATGCCAAAGAAAGCATCACTCGAGTAATCAATGGGTTAAAAGCAGATTTCAGCGGAGATCTCATAGCTGAAGATCTGCGTGTTTGCCTTGACCAACTGGCAGACATCACGGGGGGAGAAATAACGACTCCAGAGGTACTTGAGAATATCTTCAAACATTTTTGCATCGGAAAGTAAAGTCGGAAATCAGCAAGGCAAAAAAATGTTTTGTGAGCTTGTCGCACTTATTGGCGAAGAGGCATCAGATCATTCTTAGCTTTATCCCAATTAGTTCGCTGCAAATGATTTTAATATCCTGGCAAACTCATTGACTTTAACCGCCAAACTCAATGGGTTTACCTTCCAATTGCATTGACTTTAGAGACCAAAGTCAATGGGTTTGGACAACTGAACAGGGCCCCTTATACTTCTTAGGAAGATGATACGATGGACAGACCGGCAGTTGATTCATTCTTAAGTCATGTCTAAAATAATTTCTTAACTGCCGAAAATAAGACGAAACCAATTGATATTCAAAACTATTTTCGTACATTTGCCCATGGAAAGAAACATAACATACAAATGAAAAAACTGTTAATTACCGCACTCGCACTCATACTTTCCGTTTGCACGTGGGCTGCAAAGGCTTGGCGCATGCCGCTTACTGTCACCCAACCAGACGGAACCTCTCTGCAAGCCTACCAACATGGAGATGAACATTTTAACTGGTACACCGACAAAGACGGTGTCATACTGATTCGCAAAGCCGACATCTTTTATATTGCGCATATCGACCGATATGGGAAAATATCATCGTCAAACCTCTTGGCGCATGAGAAATCGCAACGACAGGACGCTGAAAAGAGAGCCGTGGCAGCGCAAAACAGAAATCTGTTTTTTGAAAGAGCACAACAACGGATAGAAACTCGTGCCATGCGTCGCGAACCTGTACAAGTGAACAGTACTTTTTTCCCACACACGGGTTCGCCCAAAGCCATCGTCATTTTGGCTCAATACAAGGACACCCCATTTACACTTACCAATCCTCGCCAATCGTTTCAACAGTTTCTCAATGGCAAAGGACGCCCTACTGACTACGGACACGGTGAGGGTAAAAACGCATCGAGCGTGCAACAATATTTCAAGGACATGAGCTTTGGTCAGTTTACACCACAGTTTGACGTCTATGGTCCTGTGACACTTCCGCACGACCTTGCATATTATGGAGGAACAGATTCCAACGGTGGCGATGAAGAGTTCGATAAACTGATTACCGATGCCTGCCGACTGATGGACGATTCGCTTGACTTTGCAAACTATGATGCCAATGGCGACGGCTATGCCGATTTGGTGTATGTTGTCTATTCGGGCTATGGACAGAACATGGGTGCACCCGACAACACCATGTGGGCCAAATCAGGAACGATTTACCCCACTCCCTCCTTTGATGGGAAAAAGATATGTAGAGTAGGCATCAGCAGCGAACTGATTGGCAGCCCTACATATCCTGAAGAAAAAATGATATCAGGCATCGGACTCTTTTGTCATGAATTCAGTCACTGTATGGGGCTTCCCGATTTCTATCCTACATTGGCGAGTGCTCGAGGGGACAACCAAGGAATGGAAGCATGGAGCCTCATGGACGATGGCGAATATATCGCCAATGGCGGCAGGTGGCCTACAGCCTATACGGCTTGGGAACGTGAAGCCATGGGATGGATGACGATTGATGATTTGACCACTGCGCAGCAAATTGAATTGAAAACCATTGATAACAAGGGCAAAGCCTATCGCATCTATAATGACAACGATCCGAACAAAAAAGATTATTACATTGTTCAGAACATTCAAGCCAAGCGTTGGAATGCAGGCTTGGAGAGTCATGGACTGTTGATGTATCATGTAAATTATGAGGCTTTGCCATTTACATTATCATCAAACAGTGTGAACAATGAGAAAGGCAAGCCCCGCATGACAGTAATTCCAGCTGATGGACGGCTGTACAGCTCGTACAATGGGAACAGTAATAAATACAAAGAAGAATTAAAAGGCGACCTCTTTCCCGGGACGAAGAATGTAACAGAACTCACAGATGCGAACAAATTGCCCAACTATGCACCATGGACATGGACAGGAGGGACGCTTGATAAGCCCATTTATAACATCTCTGAAAAAGAGGGAATCGTTTATTTCGACTTCCTTAAAAAGTTCTCTACACAGGGTATTGTGCCTACATTCTCCCAAGAAGCGACAAGCGACAAACGCATTTTCAGCCTTGATGGCAAATACATTGGAACCGACAAATCGATTTTGCCACAAGGCATATACATCATTGGAGGCAAGAAAGTATACATTCATCCTTTCCACTATTAATCAAAAAGGATAAATAGGGAAAGGATGCTGCATTATTTTATGATTTGATTTAGCGTTCGCCAAATATGGCACTACCTACTCTTACCATGGTAGAGCCACACGTCACGGCGATGAGGTAATCGTGACTCATACCCCAACTGCGCTGTTTGAATGATGGTTGGTCAGCGAAATAGCGCTCCTTCACTTCGTCAAAAAAGTCTTTGGCCGTCAACATTTCCTGGCGTATCTGCCGTTCGTCGTCCACGTTTGACGCCATCATCATCAGTCCGCAGATACGCACATTCGACAATTCACGCCATTCGCCGGCCTCCAAGAAATCACGGCATTGACCCAAGGAAAAGCCATATTTGGTGGCCTCCTCAGCAATATGCAGCTCCAACAGCACGTCGATAACACGGTTGTTGCGAGCTGCATGCTTATTAATTTCACGCAAAAGCTTGGGCGAGTCGACAGACTCAATCATGCTGATGTAAGGAGCAATATATTTCACCTTATTGGTTTGCAGGTGTCCAATAAAGTGCCATTCAATGTCGTTTGGCAGTGCTTCCACCTTTTCGGTAAGCTCTTGTTCGCGGCTTTCACCAAAGACGCGCTGCCCTGCTGCATAAGCACTCGCTATCATCTCTTTGGGATGATACTTACTGATGGCTACCAAACAAACGTCAGCAGGCAGCCTTTTCTTCACGTCGTGCAAGCTTTTTGTTACATCAACCATGATTATGAAAGTTTAAACGAACCACACTCCTATTCACTTCAGCCGTTTATACTTCAGGCTGATCATCGGGTTCTTTTTTCAAATCGTGTTCAAAAACATCCATGATTTTGGTTTCTGAAACATTGGCTACCACATAATCGAGCACGCTGCTTGAGAACACTTCTCCGATATTTTGAAGGGCTCCCTCGATGTTCTTTGCCTGAACCAGATAACTTACGGCCGTTCGTTTCTCCTTACCTTTCTCCTCATCAATGGTGATGAACATCAGTTTGGCCTTGTACCATTTGTCATCACTCTCTCTATCACTGAAGAAGATTTCACTATAAACAGCTGGCGTGATGTTCTTGATGACAAACTCACCGCTTGAATAGCTCGCCATTTCTTTGGTGATGGCATCTTCTGCCTCACCAAAAGTAAAGGCGTCAACCACATAAGTTTCTCTTACCTTGGCAAAGAGTCCGTCTTCTGCCTGACGCTCATATTGTACATTTGTCTCAAACCAATTAGCATTTCTTGTTCTCATCGTTATACCTCTTAAATAAAGTTACTATATTGCTTAAATGATATGGATGCAAAAGTAGTAAAAATTGCCAAATCCCACAAATGGAACAAGTGACTTATGAAGACCGTATGGATAATATTATTTGATTCCAACTCTCATATTTTATATCCACACTTCATTTGGCGTTCAGATTTATTTGTTACCTTTGCACCATACACGCAAGCGAGTTTGGCGCATGAATGATAACACACGCCACGCTCACTTGCACGATTGTCAAGACCGAGGGGAAAAGTCCAGCAAGCAGCTCCCCAGAAGAATATTAAATTATATGCCAGAAATATCTGTTCGAGGATTAGAGATGCCTGAGTCGCCCATACGCAAGTTGGCTCCTTTGGCGACAGCGGCAAAGGCACGCGGAATCAAGGTTTACCACCTCAACATTGGACAACCCGACCTTCCGACGCCACAAGTAGGATTGGATGCGCTCAAACATATCAACCGAACCATCTTGGAATATTCGCCCAGCCAAGGCTGTCTATCATATCGAGAGAAGCTGGCGGGCTATTACAAAAGGTACGACATCAATGTTTCGGCCGATGACATCATTATCACATCAGGTGGTAGTGAGGCGGTGTTGTTCGCCTTCATGAGTTGCTTAAACCCTGGAGACGAAATCATTGTGCCTGAACCTGCGTACGCCAACTACATGGCTTTCGCCATTAGTGCGGGTGCGAAGATCAGGACTATCGCAACAACCATCGAGGAAGGTTTTTCACTTCCCAAGGTTGAAAAGTTTGAAGAGCTGATCAACGAGCATACCCGCGCCATCATGATTTGCAATCCCAACAATCCTACCGGCTACCTGTACACCCGCAGAGAGATGAACCAAATCAGGGACTTAGTGAAGAAATATGACCTGTTTTTGTTCTCAGATGAGGTTTATCGGGAGTATATCTACACCGGTTCCCCTTACATCAGTGCCATGCACTTGACGGGCGTTGAGGACAATGTCATCCTCATTGACTCGGTTTCCAAGCGATATAGCGAGTGTGGCATACGTATCGGAGCGCTGATAACACGCAATATCGAGGTAAGAAAGGCCGTGATGAAGTTCTGTCAGGCTCGCCTTTCCCCTCCTCTTCTTGGACAGATTGTGGCAGAAGCATCGCTCGATGCACCAGAAGAGTATTACCGTACGGTGTACGATGAGTATGTAGAACGACGCAAATGCCTCATCGACGGACTGAACAAAATACCGGGCGTGTACTCTCCTATACCGATGGGAGCCTTTTATACAGTAGCAAAATTGCCTGTAGATGACAGCGAGAAATTTTGTCGATGGTGCCTGGAAGAGTTCTCATTTGAAGGTGAAACGGTGATGATGGCACCCGCTGCGGGCTTCTACACCACGCCGGGAGCTGGATTTAATCAAGTGCGCATCGCCTATGTTCTCAACAAACACGATCTTGAAAAAGCACTGGTCGTGCTGCGCGAGGCATTAGACAAATATCCTGGAAGAGTGGAACAAGAGCGATTGTAACATACGGTTGGACAGGAATTGCCAACCCAGTTCTTTCCTCCTGCAATGCTTCAACGACACCATTCCATTAACGACAAAACCAAGTATGAACTTACCTTTATTCATAGCAAGAAGAATTTACAGCGTGAACGGTGAAAAGGCGGAGGCCTCCAAGCCTGCCATTAGGATTGCTACCGCTGGCATTGCCATCGGCCTTGCTGTGATGATCGTGTCTGTCTGCGTGGTGTTTGGTTTCAAACATGCTGTCAGTGCGAAGGTTATTGGATTTGGCAGCCACATCCAAGTGGCTAACTTCATGACGCTGCAAACCTCAGAATCATATCCTATTCAGATGACAGACTCCTTGCTTGAGGTGCTGAAAAACACGCAAGGCGTAGAGCATGTTCAACGATTTGCAACCAAACAAGGGGTACTGAAGACCGATTCTGACTTCCTTGGCGTTGTTTTCAAAGGGGTTGGACCTGACTTTGACTCAACCTTCATCCACCAAAATCTGATGGAAGGAAGCATTCCTGCCTTCTCTGACACAAAAAGCAGCAACAAAATATTGCTATCCATGTCGATGGCTAAGAAGCTGAAATTAAAAACTGGCGACAGGATATTTGCTTATTTCATTGACCACGCTGGGGTCAGAGTGAGGCGCTTCACCATCGCAGGCATCTATCAAACCAACTTGGCACAATATGATGATGTCACCTGCTTCATGGACCTTTACACGGCTGTGAAGCTCAATGGCTGGGAAACAGACCAGGTGTCGGGTGCTGAAATTACGGTGAAAGACTTCAATAAGGTTGATGACACGGAAGCTATATTCATCAATCGCTTGAACAGAACGGTGGATCATTACGGCGAAACTTATTCATCGAAGACCATCAGAGATATCAGTCCCCAGATTTTCTCATGGCTGGATCTGCTCGACTTGAACGTTTGGATCATTCTTGCCCTGATGATTGCCGTAGCCGGAGTAACCATGATTTCAGGACTTCTCATCATTATTCTTGAACGTGTCACCATGATTGGCGTACTGAAAGCCATGGGAGCCAAGAACGCGATGATTAGACATACGTTCTTATGGTTTGCCGTCTTCATTATCACCCGCGGTCTTCTCATCGGCAATTTCATTGGCATTGGTCTGGTTTTGTTGCAGAGATACACTGGCATTATCGGTCTGGATCCACAAACTTATTATGTAACAACGGTACCAGTTGATATCAATATCCCTATTCTTTTGTTACTAAACGTGGCAACGCTCTTAATCAGTGTTGTGGTTTTAATCGCCCCCAGCTACCTCATTTCTCACATACATCCAGCCAAATCCATGAGGTACGAATAGGGACTTTCACACTTTCGACGCCACTTCCCAGCTGTTTTTTTATCAAGACATTTTCGTGTTAGGAGGCTTGTATTCACCTTTTATTGCCAAGACGACAAGCTATCAAAACAACATTTCCGTATTGGATTTTGCGAAAAAACATGCACATATTTCTTGTACATGTGCAAATAAGACGTTATCTTTGCACACATACTTAAATATTGTGCAATAGAATTATTTAAACTGACATCGAAAAATTCAACTAAATGATTTTCATATCAGAAATAAAATCCAACTAAGATAAACCGAAAGTAGCATGAAAGAAATTCCGAGTTTTAATGCCCTCATTCAAAAGAGTATTATCGACCATTGGACTTTGAACGCCCTGACAGACTATAAAGGCGTTACTCTTCAGTATCACGATGTGGCTCGAAAAATAGAAAAGCTTCACATCTTGTTTGAAAACAGCGGAGTTCAGAAAGGTGACAAGATAGCCCTCTGTGGACGAAACAGTTCTGCTTGGGCATGCGCTTTTTTAGCAACACTGACCTATGGAGCCGTTGCTGTTCCCATTTTACACGAGTTTACCGCCGAACAAATACACAACATTGTCAATCACAGCGAAGCAAAGTTGCTTTTCGTCGGCGACGTTGTGGCAACCATCATCGACGAAAAAGCGATGCCAGACTTGGAAGGAATCGTTTATATTCCCGATTATTCGTTGTTTGTTTCCAGAACAGAGAAGTTGACGTATGCCCGAGAACATCTTAACGAAATGTTCGGCAAGAAGTATCCTAAGTACTTCAGACCAGAACATGTCAACTACTATATCGAGCAGGACCCGGAAGAATTGGCACTGATTAACTACACGAGCGGAACGACAGGATTCTCGAAAGGCGTGATGATACCCTATCGCGCCATGTGGGGAAACGCAGACTTTGCCCAGCACGAGTTGGGCAGCGTCATTCGCAAAGGCGATCACGTGATGAGCATCCTGCCCATGGCTCACATGTATGGCATGGCCTTTGAATTCATCTATGAGTTTATTTCGGGCTGTCACATCTTCTACCTGACCCGTCTACCGAGCCCCGCTATCATTGCCCAAGCATACGCAGAAATTAAGCCTGCCTTAATTATTGCCGTACCGCTGGTCATCGAAAAGATTATCAAGAAGCGAGTCTACCCAAAGATACAGAACAATATGATGAAGCTGTTGCTTAACATGCCTGTCATCAACACCAAGATTCACGAGAAGATTGGACAAGAGGTTATCAACGCTTTTGGTGGCAATTTCCATGAAGTCATTATTGGTGGCGCTGCTTTCAACAAGGACATCGAGAATTTCTTGCAGAAGATTGGCTTCCCATATACCGTTGGATACGGCACAACCGAGTGTGCTCCAATCATCGCATACGCCAACCATGAGACGTTTATCCCCGGTAGTTGCGGTCGTGCTGCCTACCACATGGAAGTAAAGATAAACAGTAATGATCCTGAGAACGTTCCCGGTGAGATATGGGCCAGAGGCACAAATGTGATGCTGGGCTATTACAAGAATCCAGAAGCCACGGCAGCCGTGATGGATGCTGATGGCTGGTATCACACTGGTGACTTAGGAACAATGGACGCAGAAGGTAATATTTTCATTAAAGGACGCTTGAAGAACATGCTGCTGGGTGCGAGTGGACAAAACATTTACCCAGAAGAAATCGAGGATAGGCTCAACGCCATGCCCATGGTCAGCGAGAGTGTGGTGATTCAAGAGAATGATAAACTGGTGGGATTGGTCTGCCCCGATTTGGATGAAGCTAATTCCATCGGGCTGTCCAGATCGGATATTGAAGAAGTCATGGAACAAAACAGACTGCAACTAAACAATGAGTTGCCATCCTATAGCAAACTGAGTGCCATCAGATTACATGATGAAGAATTCGAGAAAACACCAAAGAAGAGCATCAAAAGATATCTTTATCAGAATGCACATGAGGCATAAAGGCGTTTTTC
>NZ_AWXC01000025.1 GCF_000479005.1 Prevotella sp. BV3P1
CAACTTTCTTTCCGCAAGGCCCATTCTTTCAGCTGGGCGCTTTGAGTTTTACCGGTTGTGATTGAATCATGACTTTAGATTCGCTTGTATCGATACGTCATCCCCTTATCAGGTGGTTATGGCGGCAGGGTTCCACCTCTTCCCATTCCGAACAGAGAAGTTAAGCCTGCTTGCGCCGATGGTACTGCAATGCAATGCGGGAGAGTAGGTAGCCGCCTTTTTTCAAACAGAAGCCTTCAGGACTGAATTGTCTTGGAGGCTTTTTTTGATATTATGCCAATTAGACTAATTGGCATAATGATCCTATACAATATTTACTTGATTCATCGGCTGTATCTTTGAATTAGCCATTACCAACCTTTGATTTGAAAGAATAATCCGATGTTTATGCCTAAGCTACTGATAATCTCGTTAGTGTATGCTTTTTGCTTGTTATTGTAGACCTTAAGAAGGATATTCTCATTCGTGATTGAGGTCATGAGTCCGATGTGGGATGATAAGTGGAGTTTTATGCCGATGCTTGGCGACATCAACAGATTGAAATCTGTGTTTTTGAGAGTTGTAGAATATTTCGTGTTTGTATCTATGTTGTCCTTCCTTATGACCCCATAGGAACCCACCCGGACGTTGACGAAGGGTGCACATCGTGTATTGGTGCAAAAGAATGTACTGCTGGCGAATACCGGCACAATCGCCAATCTGTATTGGTGATGATAATTGTAGCCAATGCCACCTCCGATACTCCATTGTTCGTTGATGAACCTTTCGTGTTGGTAGTTCATGCTAAAGGTGTTGTCTCCGTACTCACCTGTTCCTTTGGTGACAGTTGTGTTGACAACATTGAGACATCCATATCTTTCATCGAATGATGATTGGGCATTGATGTGGTTGGTCGAAAAAGACAATATGAGTGATAGGATGACATAACCTATTATGCTCGCTTGTCTATTTGATCTGTTGTTTGTTAAGGTAGCCATTACTTTGGATGCTAATTATCTAAATTTCTTTTGAAGATGAGTAGATTTAAATTCAAAATGCATCTACGTTTGCAAATTTAAGTAAAAGGTTTCAAGTCGTGTTCTGAATCCCAACTTTTTATTAGTTTAGCAGTTATTTTATGTTGATATTCTATGATTTGATTATCCTTAAAACCCTCGAAATCACTCTTTTTGAGAATGAGTAGCCTATAGAGTTTATTAGTGTACTGATTCCTAATGCTGGCTCAATAGAAATTCATTGGGGATAGGCATATAGCTTTCAATTCTGAATAGCACGAACTTGACGAGAGGTTCATTTTGCAGTTTTTTTACAACTTCGATGAACAGAAAAAGATATAGTTCCCCCTCTCATTACCGAATTAACCCTGCGTTTGAAAAAGTGAGCAAGTGTTGGAATTAATTTTGTACAATGGGACGCACCTTCTTTGGAATGCCTCTGTAAAAGCAAGTGTGTCTCTTGCGTGCACAACTCAATCGTGGCGAAGTGATGAAGTCGTGAAGAAAAGTTGTTAAGAGCTTTGCTCGAAAAAAGGAATTGGTTTTTCATTGTGACTCTTCACTTCAGCAACTTCGCTGCAAGTTTGTAAGTGAACATAATTCGAGAATTGGATAAATCCCACTGCTCAACTTCTTGCCGTATCAATTCGGGATGCTTCTTGCTTATGTCTCTCAGGGCATTTCCTACGGATTTGCGAAGATATTCGCTTTCGTGTGCCTTGTGTTTACTTATTAACGCAATAGCAACTGGTGGGTTCTCTTTGAAGAATGGGCGACTTGTCCAAATCCTCAATCCCTCCGTTACCGCACGAATAACATTCG
The DNA here is from genome assembly GCF_000479005.1 of Prevotella sp. BV3P1. Classification (GTDB taxonomy): domain Bacteria; phylum Bacteroidota; class Bacteroidia; order Bacteroidales; family Bacteroidaceae; genus Prevotella. Next base: position 1,818 of record NZ_AWXC01000025.1, read on the forward strand.
GATTGTTATCATTTAGCCATTCTTCAATGAGAGCTAAAGAAACATCATATCCTCTGTGTTTGCAGACTTCATCGAAAGCCTTTGCAAGCATTTCCTGCACACGCCAATTCTCGTCGGTGCTTGTTCGCTCTTTCAGAAAACGAAGTGCGTTATTATCTTCTGTTGCCAATCTGCCCAATATCGTTGTTGACAACATTCGAGCTTGATAGGCTTCATGTTCGAACAACATGAGTGCAACTTCAAAACATTGTTCCTTTGAGTATGTCGAAAGGATTTCATCAGCTCCGTCAAGGATATGTTGAAATCCGTGTTCGACTTCTAAAATCCTACTTAATATGTTTTCAACACTCATAGCTAAACTGCTGTTTCTTTTCAACAATCGCTGTGACAGACTTCGCCCATCTCAGCCAAGTAATTATTTTGCGGATTCTCCTCCAAGGTGCCATCTGACGGCTTGTTTTTTGCCGCTTTCTTCGCTGGTGCTTCCACACGCTCGTAGGTTGCGCCCGAGAGTAAAATACTTGTGCAAGCGCGGGATGTTTAGCGGGGCTTTTGTTCAGTTACCTCATTTATATATCCTTGTTGTCTATATGGATTTTTCAGCATTAGTATTCGTCTTCATCCGAAACATCTGCGGCCTCTAAGTCTAAATCTTCCGGATTAGTGTCGAAAGTGGTACGATAGCTTTCTTCCGTCAGTTTGTCGTCATCGTAAGAGTCGTCATCGTCTTTCCCGTCATCTGCGTTTTCCAATTCTTGCAAATCTTCATCCTCCTCGTTAAAGTCTTCATCAAGCGTGGCTTTTCCTCTGGAAAGCTTGTTTTTAGTGAGTTCCGTTTTTGGCTTTTCCTTTGCAAAAATGGCCTCAACCCATGATCCTTTTGGAATTTCAAGCACTTCAAATCCATCGTTGACCTTCTTTTCATACATGCCACAAGGGTTGTGAAGTCTGTTTTGCGGAAGCGTTGTCGTACTGATGTCAAAGCCACTTTCAATGATGTCTTTAATGCTCTGCGACAGCGAGTCCCAGCCACCACCAAAGTTTCTGTCAAGCACTTCAATGAGTTTTGATGCCGATATGTGGCGGATGTTCTCGTATGTAAGGTCGGTTACGCGTAAGATGGGCTTCTTCTTAACAGCCCATTTTTGCTTTGAGGCGTCGTCAGTACGCAGTTTACCCACCTTAAAGCCTCGTTCTTCGTATTTCTTGATTACTTCAGGTTTGTCAACTTTGATTTCCTCGGTCTCGAAAGCACTTTTAATAATGTCAAGATAATGACGCATGTTATCCTTGAGGTCAGCATCTTTCTGAGCCGCTTCCCATAGCCTGAAAACATCATTTTCCTGTAATTCCCAAACACTACTCTTGGTCAATGTCTTGAGGGATAAAGCGTTTTTTTGTTTCATATTTTTTTAGTGGTCATTTATCTTTGATTGAATTGCAATGCGCTTGCGCAAATAACGTCCACAATTTGGATACCAGTGCCCATTTCTATGAGATGCCGTTTATCCATTTGTTGGCTGATTGTAGCAGTCAAAGAACTGTGTTGTCTTATCCTGTTTGTTTGGCTGCAAAAATAAATACTTAATTCTTAATTGACAAACTTTTTTGCAAATATTTGAGGTAAACTAAAAAACGTGTTAATCCCGCATGGGGATTACAAACTTTGTGGGTTATGAAGAAGATACAAATCCAGTATGTCGATATCCTTTTTCTGTCAGCAAGAACATGCGTATAGGGGCGATAGAAATATAGATTACCCATCATAGCAACCTCACTTGTACACAGTATATCGGCAAGCAAACATCCAAAAATGATGAAACATTTTCCTTGACAAACCACTCTTTATCCTTCGCATATTCTCCACCAACCTTCCAATTTTTTCAAATTTCGCAAGCAGCAGCAAAGAACGTATCTTGTTGTTGTACAAGTTGTTCTGTGTTTCATGCAACTTCGTGACGCCTATTTTCCTTAACTTTTCCTGGTAAAAGGATGCTTTTAACGCTGTTATTGCTATGCTCTTCGTGTCCAATTACATGCTTATTATGTTGCAAAAGCATGCTTTTTGACCGCTTAACTAAATGCGTTCGTGCAGACAGGGCATTTTCCGTTCTCCAATGAGGGTGTGATGCACCTCATTTACCTATTATTTTTTTCTATTTTACAAATTTACAAGTGCTCTTTTTTTGTCATTTATTCGGACAAATAACCACACCGTGACAGGTGGATAGTGCGATGACGTACCAGCGCAAGCAGCCATTCGTTCCTCCCACATAGATTCGCCCTTAGAGCGGATAGGATAGTTGTAAAAAAATACCATGCACACCAGTGATTCAAGAAACTTTTATTATCTTTGCATGTACACAGAGCTCTTTGAATGTGCAGTCCAAAGACGATTTTCGAGCATGTGTGTCTGTTGACAATGAATTATGAGTGAACCTTTAGCAGAAAGAATGCGTCCTCGTACGCTCGACGAATATGTGGGGCAGCAGCACTTGGTAGGAGAGGGTGCCGTGTTGCGCAAGATGATTGAGGCTGGCAGGATTTCTTCTTTCATCTTGTGGGGGCCTCCGGGCGTGGGAAAAACCACCTTGGCTCACCTCATTGCCAACATGTTGCAAACGCCGTTCTATACGTTAAGTGCCGTCACCAGCGGGGTAAAAGATGTACGCGAGGTGATTGAACGGGCCAAGAACAGCAGTTTTTTCAATTCGGCTTCGCCTATTTTGTTCATCGACGAGATTCACCGGTTCAGCAAGTCGCAGCAAGACTCGCTGTTGGGAGCGGTCGAAAAAGGCATTGTCACGCTCATCGGTGCCACGACGGAGAACCCCTCTTTTGAGGTCATCCGCCCCTTATTGTCGCGGTGTCAGTTGTATGTGCTCAAGTCTTTGGAAAAAGAAGACCTGTTGGAACTGCTTCGTCGCGCCATCCATGAGGACATAGAACTCAAACAGCGTCACATCACGTTGCAAGAAACGGGTGCCATTTTGCGATATAGTGGGGGCGATGCCCGTAAATTACTCAATATCTTGGATTTGGTGATTGGTGCTTCTGCCACCGAAGAGGTGGTCATTACCGACGAACTGGTTGAAACTCAGCTGCAACAAAACCCACTAGCTTACGACAAAGGTGGCGACATGCATTATGACATCATTTCGGCCTTCATCAAGAGCATCCGCGGCAGCGACCCTGATGCGGCGCTCTATTGGATGGCGAGGATGATAGAAGGTGGCGAGGATCCACAATTCATTGCCCGCCGACTGGTCATCAGTGCGGCCGAAGATGTGGGACTGGCCAATCCCAATGCGCTATTGCTGGCCAATGCTGCTTTTGACGCTGTCATGAAGTTGGGATGGCCCGAAGGACGGATACCGCTGGCCGAAGCGGCTGTGTATTTGGCTGCCAGTCCGAAGAGCAATTCCAGTTATTTGGGAATCGATGCCGCACTGGCGTTGGTCAAGGAAACGGGTAATTTACCGGTTCCCCTGCACTTGCGCAATGCGCCCACACAGTTGATGAAGCAATTGGGCTACCATGACGGCTATCTGTACAGTCATGATTATCCCGGACACTTTGTCGAACAACAATATCTGCCTGATGCTGTGAAGAACAGGCGTATGTGGCATGCGCAGCATAGTGCGGCTGAAGAAAGATTATATCAATGGATGCGTCAGTGCTGGGGATCGCGTTATGACGAGACTTCCACGTCGCAAAATGAATCATAGAAAGGAGAATGTTTATGGAAACAAACGAGAAGAACCCCACTGTCAACATTGTTGTTCTGGACGGTCATTGTGCCAATCCCGGTGATTTGTCGTGGGATGGATTCAAAGAGCTGGGTCGTCTCACCGTTTACGAACGTACGAAGGCCGAAGAAGTTGTAGAACGTGCGAAGGATGCGCAGATTGTTTTGGTGAACAAGGTGTCCATGAAGGCCGACATCATTGCGCAATTACCCAAGCTGAAATATATTGGCGTGTTGGCAACAGGCTTCAATCACATCGATGTGAAGGCTGCCCAAGAACATGGTGTGACAGTGTGCAACATTCCATCGTATAGTACATATAGTGTGGCTCAGATGGTATTTGCCAGCATTTTTACCATCACGAACCGGGTTGAACACTATGCCCAGCAGACACGCGAGGGGCAGTGGTCAAAGCGCAGTGATTTCTGTTACTGGGACACGCCTTTGCTTGAATTGGCCGGAAAGACGATGGGAATTGTCGGATTGGGTAACATCGGGATGAAGGTCGCACGCATCGCTCGTGAGTTTGGCATGGAGGTATATGCCTATACCAGTAAAAATTCGGTTGATCTTCCATCGGGCATCCAGAAGACAACCCTTGACGGCTTGTTCTCGGTGAGTGACATTCTGTCTTTACATTGCCCTTTGTCAGAGCGCACGCGTGAACTCATTAATGCTGATAACTTACGCAAAATGAAGCATGGTGCCATCTTGATCAATACCGGAAGAGGCCCTTTGGTCAACGAAGCTGATGTTGCCGCAGCCTTGGAAAGTGGCCAGTTGGCTGCTTACGGAGCTGATGTGATGTGCTCGGAACCACCCGCTGCCGACAATCCATTGCTGAAACAACCCAATGCCTTCATCACTCCTCATATTGCATGGGCTACCATCGAAGCGCGCAGCAGACTGATGAACATTGCCTTGGACAACGTGAAGTGCTTCCTGAAAGGGGCTGCACAAAACGTAGTGAACTGTTGATGGGTGCGCAAGAGATTGCTGCAATCCTTTTTGATGAGTATAATAAAAATCGCATCTAAGTGCGTTTTAAAAGAATATGTTCTATCAAAATCCGGAAATAGTCCACTCTATACAGCAGGGTATAGAGTTTGTTGGGACGTTTGCTTTTGCGATATCTGGCATTCGACACGCTGCAGCCAAGAATTTTGATTGGTTCGGTGGTTTTGTATGTGGTATCGCCGTTGCCATCGGTGGCGGAACCATTCGTGATGTCATGATTGGGGTAACGCCATTTTGGATGACGTCGAGCATTTACATCATTTGTACAGTATTGGCTCAACTGTTCGTCATTGTTTTTTCAAAGTTTTTGAAGCGGTTGGACAACACCTGGTTTGTATTCGACACATTGGGCTTGGCCCTGTTTACCATTGCCGGCATCCAGAAGTCATTGGCTTATGATTTTCCCTTTTGGGTAGCCATCATCATGGGGTGCATGACGGGTTCGGCAGGAGGCGTGATACGTGATGTGTTGCTCAATAATGTACCCATCATTTTTCAAAAAGAAATTTATGCCATGGCCAGTATCGTAGGCGGCATTCTCTATTGGATCCTCATCAGTTTAGACGTGGATGTGAGTATCACGGTGGTTTCTTCCTTCTTGGTGGTGTGTGTCATCCGATTTTTGGCTGTAAGGTATCATCTTTCCTTGCCTCGTTTGCGCTTAGAAGAATAGGTGTGTGCGTGCAGGCAATCAGGCAACGCTTGACAATTGTCATCAGAAAACCCTGAACCTGTAGCCAAGCGTGAGTATGATGGAGGAGTTTCTGCTGTTTCCCATAATAGCCTTTGCTTTGTCAGTCTTGGCAAGTTTTCTGAAAGGATATTGGTAACGGGCATCCAAACTCACGTTGTGCCATACGAAGCAGGCACCCACGGGAATGGTAAAGTCACCCTTGTATAATTCTTTTTTGATGCTTTTTCCGTTGCATTTCATCGTGACGGCGTATGCTGTATGGATACCGGCGTATAGTCCCAGTCTGTCAGCGATGTATTGCTTGAATATAAAGTCGGTATTGATATAGTTCAATCGATAGTCGAATGTGGCCCCTGCCTCTGGTGAAGCTAAAGAGATGGCATTGTGGCTGCCATGATGAGAAAAGGTCAACTCGGTTTGGATGGCAAACGATTTGGTAAGGAAGGCTTCGGTATATATTCCTCCCATCCCAGTGATTTTGGCTTCACCATGCAAAGCTGTCAGATTAGAATAGATGACGCCACCTTTTACTCCCACGTAGGTATCCCATGGCTGGCGTTCGAATTTGGGCTTAAAAGTGCGTTGCCCCCAACAGGTGGTAGCAGCAAAGGCTACAAGAAAAAGTGCCAAAAAACCTTTTTTCATATCGTTTTACAATTGGTCTGTAAAAATACAATTATTTTATGATATGACAAAGTGTTTTGTTATTATAGCATAAAAATTAGCGGGAATGCACGTTCTATGTTTATTGCGGGTAGTTAAGTTTGGTGGTATGATTGATTCGATCATTGGTTCTAACCCGTGTCAATTGGCGGCCTTGGGACAATCCATTATTTTTTCAAGTGATATGTGTTCAGTGCGTTGACAATGGTTTTTACCTCATCATTTGTGAGCGTTTGGTTCAACGGAATGCTCACTTCGTGGTGATGAATCTTTTCGGAAATAGGGTAGGAGCGGTCGTTCCACTCTTTATATGCCTGCTGTTTGTGTGGAGGTATGGGATAGTGAATGTTGGTTTGGATGCCCATGCGGCTTAAGTGTCCTTGCAGTTCGTCTGGATGTTGGGTCAGTACGGGGAACACATGCCACACGTTTCCGGTTGAATCGTGTGAAGGAAGCGTGATTTCTGCGTTGTGAATGTGCGTGAGATAGTAGTGGGCTATCTCTTGTCTTCTTGCGTTTTCCTCATCCAGATACTTGAGTTTTACGCTCAATACGGCAGCTTGCAGCTCGTCCATTCTGCTGTTTCTCCCTTTATAGTCAAAGACATATTTTCGTGATGAGCCGTAATTGCCCAGGGATCTGATAACGTTGGCCAGTTTAGCGTCAGAGGTTGTCACGGCTCCGGCATCGCCCAGTGCGCCCAAGTTCTTACTGGGATAAAAGCTGTGTGCGGCTGCATCGCCCAACGAACCAGTGCGGTGCCCCTCACTGTACAGGCAACCGTGTGCCTGTGCGTTGTCTTCCAGCAGTTTCAGGCGATGTTTTTCACAGAGTTGACCTATCTTTTCTGTGTACGCACAACGTCCATAGAGGTGTACCAGCATGATGCCACGAGTGCGATCGGTGATAGCCTGCTCTATCAAGTTGTCGTCAATTTCAAGGGTGTCTATGCGTGGTTCCACCAGTATGGGTACCAGATGGTTGGCCGTAATCGATAGGATGGTGGCGATGTAGGTGTTGGCAGGCACGATAATTTCATCGCCAGCCTGCATCACTCCCAGTTCGATATAGGCTTTGAGAATGAGTGTGAGCGCATCCAGTCCGTTGGCGCAACTCACACAATGCCGGGTGCCAATGTAGTCGGCATACTGTTTTTCAAACGTTTGTACCGCCTGTCCTTGCAGATACCAACCACTCTCAATGACCTTATTGACAGCTTGTTGTATCTCCGTCAGGTGTTCATTGGTTACTCGTTGTAAAGATAAATAGGGTATCATACCTCCCATTGATAAGTGTCATAACATATAGCACGACCGCCAAATCCCTCTTTTTGATGGATGAGTGAGGCGTTGAGCAGGTGCCCATCTTGCAGCGTAGACGTGCCAAAATCAAAATATTGTCGTTCGTCCCACGATTGATGGAGTAAGAAATGGAACAGCCCATCGATGACACGCAGTTGCTTTCCTTCGGGCGATGCCGAGATGTATTGCGTATGCACCACGTTGGGTGTGAGATAAAGTACGGTTCCTCCTAACACCATGTTATCTTTGCATGCCACATACAACTGGATGTGATGGGGGAAACGGTGGTGCAACAGCTCTATTTCCTGCAAGCTGTGAACGGGTTTCGCACCGTATTTATTCATTAAATTGTCATCCAACACTTGCCAAAAAGCGGCAAAATCTGTACACTGTTTTATCTCTATGCCATTTCTCGCACATCGGTTAATGCCGTATTTTCGGTCTCTACTCCACTTCAGGGGATGTGCCAAATCAATGGCGGAAGAAATGTTGCGTGCCACTAATTGGGCGTTGCAGACTTTGAAGAGTGCGTACAAATCCTCTTCGGCAGGTATCAGGTGATAGATAGAAGGTGTGGGACGGTACACCACTCGCTTGATGTGCTGTGTGCGAAGATATGTGTTCAGTTCCTCGAAAAGGCACAACGTGTCGGAAGCTGTCACCCGATCGTCCATGACAAGACCGCCGTATGTCAATCCTAAGTGTGTATATAAGGTGTCGTTTAAGGTGTGGGCAGGCAACAACGCATACAACCTGTCTTCTTTGTAAAAGAGCAGTGAAGCATCCGCAAACCTATCTTGATGATAGTCCATATAGGCTCTGTCAAGCAGAAAGGTGGCATTTTTTGCCTCCCTCACATAGCTGTTCCAACGCTCCTTGTCTGATGGTGCATATCGTTTTATCTCAAACATCAGGTTTGTTCTTGATATATTCCATGAACGAATGATAATTGCGAATGTAATCTTCTTCGTCGAAAGGCTCAGATGCCAATACCAAGCACACGGCTCCCGACGAGAAGTCATCTAACGTCCGCCATGTATCAGTATCGACAAACAGGCCTTGATAAGGGTGGTTCAGCAGTATAGAAGTCTTTTCCTTGCCGTTGTCGAGCGTTACATGGAAGCTGCCACTCAATGCAATTAAAAACTCTTTGCACCGTTTGTGAGCATGCCCGCCACGACTTTCGCCTGCTGGCACGTCGTATACCCAGTACACCCGCTTCACATCAAAGGGTACATCCTTGCAACCTTCGGCAACGGTCAGGTTTCCTCTGGGGTCAACGATCTTATCTAAGTCAATGATTTTCGCTTCCAATTGCTCGTTTTTCTTATCGGTTACCGTACATTTGTTCGTAGTATTTTTGGTAGTCGCCAGAGGTTACCTCGTTGATCCAATCCTGATGTTGTAGGTTCCACTTGATGGTTTTCACGATTCCATCGGCAAACATGGTTTCAGGATACCATCCCAAATCGTTCTTTATCTTTGTAGGATCAATGGCGTAACGCTGGTCGTGTCCCAATCTATCAGCAACAAAAGTAATCAAGTTGTCGTTAATCCAATCAATCTTAATGTTGCCTTGTTCATCCACCTCTTGCTTCTTCAGCACCTTTCTCAGGTCTTTATCCTGCTGCATCATGTCGTGAATGGTCTTGATGGTGAGCTTCACAATGTCGATGTTTTTCATCTCGTTATGCCCACCTACATTGTACACCTCGCCTTCTTTACCCTCTCGCACCACCATATCAATGGCTTTGCAGTGGTCTTCTACATAGAGCCAGTCGCGCACATTGTCGCCCTTGCCGTATACAGGAAGTTGCTTACCCTCAAGGATATTTTTGATAATGAGCGGTATCAGCTTCTCTGGAAAGTGATAAGGACCGTAGTTGTTAGAGCATCGCGTGATGCTCACGGGCATGCGGTAGGTGTCGCGATAAGCCATGACAATCATGTCGGCACTGGTCTTTGACGCGCTATAGGGACTGTGCGGACACAGCGGAGTTTGTTCTGTAAAGTATCCTTCTGCGCCCAATGAGCCATATACCTCGTCGGTAGAAACCTGATGATAGCGCTTGCCGGCTTTCCAAGTGGGATAACCTTGTGCATCTTTGCCCGTGACCCAAGCCCTTCGGGCAGCATCCATGAGGTTTTGAGTACCAAGTATATTCACAGAAAGAAACAATTGTGGGTCCTCGATACTGCGGTCCACATGACTCTCAGCAGCAAAGTTTACGACAAAGTCTATATCGTGTTCAGCAAACAACTTGTCTGCCAAAGCCCTGTCTCTGATGTCGCCTTTCACGAAGAAACAACGTTTGTTGTCAATGTCATTCTTGATAGTACCCAGATTGCCTGCGTAGGTCAGTGCATCCAGTATAATCACTTTGATGTCTTCGTTCTTGTACTTTTTGTCAAGCAAATACTTGATGAAGTTGGCTCCGATGAAGCCTGCGGCTCCTGTCACTAAGTATGTTTTCATATTTCTTTTTGTTTTTTATCATCTTTGTCTTTAACCACTTTGTCGTAAGTTTCCAAATATTCCTGATTCTTTTCCTTTCGTTTTTTCTGTTCTCTATAGTCGGAATAGATGTTGAACAACATCATGATAAATCCAAACGAGGCACTCCCAATCATCAAATTTTGCCAATGATATTCACTACCCCAATCGAACAGGAGTCGTATACCATAATACACGCCTGTCAGTACAATAAAGTGAAATAAATAGGTATGTACTTTTTTCATCTATGTGCTATGGATGATGGTTTTTATCACTTAATGTAATAACTTCACAATCGGTGAATTTATTGCCTTCTATGGTTAATCTTATCAGCGTTCTTTCACGGTGCCAACCTTGTAAGCCTGCCGCACCGGGATTGATGTGTAGCAAGTTGAGTGTTTTGTCGTATTGCACTTTTAGGATATGCGAGTGTCCACAAACGAACAATTGAGGTGGCGAAGCAAAAAGCAAGCTGCGTATTTGTGGGGCGTAATTGCCAGGATAGCCGCCGATATGCGTCAGCAATACATCCACATCTTCGCACTTGAAACGCAGTTTGTCACGGTACATTCGTCGCAAGTCACCACCGTCACAGTTGCCACAAACAGCCCTTAACGGCTTGATGGCAGCCAATTTTTGTGCCACTTCCAATGAGCCAATGTCACCAGCATGCCATATCTCGTCACATTCGGCAAAATACTTCTCGTACTTGTCGTCCCAATAGGCGTGCGTGTCACTGATGATACCAATTCTTTTCATTTACGCCTTACCTTTCTTTGGAGTTATATCCGAACCGCACGCGAATATAGTCTCCTATGAATTTTGCTGTTTTCTCCAATCCCATGTAGCTTGAGTTGATGCAGAGGTCGTAGCTACAACTGTGTCCCCACTTCTTTCCAGTGTAGTAATTGTAATAAGAAGCGCGTTCACTTTCTTTGTCGATAATCAACTTCTTTGCATCCTTTTCATCACAGCCTAATCGCTGACAAACTAATTTGATGCGGTCTTTCATGTTGGCAGTGATGAAGATGTTTACGACGTTTGGATAAGTTCGCAGCACATAGTCGGCGGCTCGTCCCACAAAAACACAACTGCCTTCATCGGCAGCCTTAGTAATCGCTTCGCTTTGAAACTGAAACAAGCCATCTTGTGAGAATTTATTATTGTAAAAATTATTGTCACTGATGAGAGGCGCGTGCATGCTGAACAAGGTTTGAATGAAGCCTCGTTGTTCATCATTCTGCTCAAAAAACTTCTCACTGAACCCACTTTCTTTAGCAGCCAAATTGAGTATCTCTTTGTCATAAAACTGACATTCAAACTCATCGGCAAGCAGTTTGGCGATAATGTGTCCACCACTGCCCACTTGGCGCCCAATATTAATAATCAGTTTGTCCTTGTTTTCCATTGGTAGATTCTTTATGTTGTATTTTGAATTTCTTCATATAAATCGTCATCATTATTACCGCTACAATCACCGCCACAAGGTCTGATGCAGGCAAAGCGCTCCATACGCCATCTATTCCAAACATGGGAGGTAAGATAGCCAGCAGAGGTAATAAGAAAAGTAACTGTCTGGATAAAGACAGGAAAATGCTAATTTTTACTTTTCCGATACATTGAAAGAAGTTGGTAATCACCATCTGTGCCCCGACAACAGGGAACATCAGCAGGTCAATGCGTGTACCCTTGATAGACATCTCAATGAGTGTCGGGTCGTTTGTAAAGAGACGCACACAATAGTAAGGTATAAACATGGCGATAGCCCAACCAACGGTCATGATAACCGTGGCAGCTATAATGGATAACTCTAAAACCCTCATCACCCGATCCAACTGCATAGCACCGTAATTGTAGCCAGCAATAGGCTGCATTCCTTGATTGATGCCCATGACGAACATGATGAAAACCACGCCGATACTATTGGCGATGCCATAAGCTCCTACTGCCATGTCACCTCCATAGCGCACAAACTGATTGTTCATGAAGATAACAATGATACAAGCGCAAGCGTTCATCAGGAAAGGAGAGATGCCAATGCCGATGATATTTTTCACCAAATCCGCTTTGAGGCGATAGATACCTCTTTTTAGATGTAACAACTCATTGGGGTTGCTAAACAACTTGAGCTGCCAAACCAATGCGATGGCTTGTGAAATAATCGTCGCAAAAGCGGCTCCTCGAATACCCCAGCCCCACCAAAGAATGAAGATTGCGTCCAAAATAGCGTTCATGACCACCGTAAACATGGTGGCGTACATGGCTTGGTTGGGCTTGCTGGCAGCTCGCAGCACGTTGTTCATACCAAAATACATGTGAGATATGATGTTACCAATCAAGATAACTTCCATATAGTCTCGTGCATAAGGCAAGGTATTTTCACTGGCTCCGAAAAACAGGATAATGGGATCTAAAAAGAGTAAACAGATAATTCCGAAGGCAAGTCCTATAATAATATTTAATGTAACAGAGTTTCCCAATACATTCTCGGCAATATCGTAGTCCTTCTGTCCCAACTTCACAGAAATAGCAGTAGACGATCCCACACCAATAGCAGCACCAAAGGCGGCAGACAAGTTCATGAACGGGAAGGTAATAGCTAATCCTGAAATAGCCATAGGACCTACTACTTGACCAATAAAGATACGGTCAATCATGTTGTACAATGAGGATGCCGTCATTGCAATCACGGCTGGCATGGCGTATTGCATCAGTAGTGCCCCTACAGGTTTAGTACCTAATTCTAATGTTGCTGCTTTATTATCCATGAACATCTCCTTATTATCATTGCAAAAGTACGAAAAGATTCTATACTTTAGACATTAATATGAAGATAAAACTAACCACCTGTTGTCCTTTCATTTCAAAGCCGTAGCAGTTAGGGCGATAGATATCATGTAAAAAATTAGGCGTAATGGACATTTGGTAGGCTGAAAAAGCTCCAGATGTTTGTAATGGACAAATGGTAGGCTGGTAATTTCCAGCCTACCAAATGTCCATTACGCCTAATATGTATTTGTCATATCCTCCGGCACACAAAGGTAATAATCTGCTAATCCCTTGTATGTATCATCTAAAAATGTAATATCTTCTTGTCGCACAGTACGTAGAGTAATTATTTTTTTCTTGGGGGCATATTTCCTTAGGTAGGTGATAATACCATTGTTGCCATCAGTGTGCATATTTCCATTTATATGCAACATCTTAGGAGTGGAGGTTTGTGCGATATGCCATGCCATTGTTGCATCTTTGAGTGCCTGTGCTTCAGAAAGGTGGCTGTTATCTTTATTTGATTTTCCACCACCCAACATTCTCATCATGGCAAATCCTTGTTCGGCTTGTGGGTTTGGTTCGTAGGGAATGGGTAATGGAGGAAAATACTCCTTAGCTTCTTTAGAAAGTGAATCAATGAATGCTAACCCGTGTTCTTTAACCATTGCCGCATATCTTCTTGGCACATTTGTTGCCACAGTTGGTATCTTATTTTCACGAGCGAAGTTGACAATTGGTGCATAGTCGGTAACATAATTGGGCCATATACGCGCCTCTTCTTCGAATCTGTCAGAGAAAATAAGTCCTTGCAGATGTTCATTAAGAATGAGTTGATTGTCGGCTTCGAACATCTCCATGCCTAATGCCATATTGTTTCCATGTACCAAATAGAGTGATTGCAGAATGCGTAACTCTAACCAGTGAGTAATGGCACAATTATGTATCTCGCCTAAAAATACGACGTCTGCCTTTGATAGTTGTCGCACCATTTGTTGATAATCGATAGCTTTGCCATTGTTGTCGTATAATCGATACGCATCATAGGTTTTCTGTTGCGCATTTGCGAACATGGATCCTGCTGCAACTATAACAAGTAGAAGGGATAGAAATTTATTTGTTTGTTTCATCTGTATTTATTAGTACTATTCGTTTGTTTAATTTGATATGTTGCTTAAACATTTGTTGTATTTCCTGTGCTGTGATTTGTTGTAAGATAGATTCGTAATGATTGAAGTCAGCAATGCTCTCATCATTTTTAATCAATAATGTGAGTGCATTTTTCCACTCTATGGGTGTGTCGTTGGATAGAGCTTGCTGCTTAGCTACCAAAAACGATCGCTTCATTTTGTCAAGATTAGCTGTGCTTACTGCAGTGTCTCGAAATTGTGTGACGATGTTGCAGAGAGTTTGTTCAACCTTTTCCAGATTGTTTTTTTCTGCATCAATGGTAAGTTGTAAATATGCTCGTTGTTGTGGGTATCCATCGTAAAATAGGTCGACGTAAGGTGAATATACGATGTGAAGCTTTTCTCGCAGGATATCGATAACGCACTCTTGCAACAAGTCACGCATTAGTTTCATGCAGAGAGACGTTCTCAACCCAGGATGATAGTTGAAGGGAAGTACCATATAGAGTGTTCCCTTTTGATGACTATCATTGTCAATGAATACTTTTCGCACCTCATTGTGTGGTAAGCTTATAGGTCGATTGTCCAAAGGCATGGCATCTTGTTGAGGCATTTCAGAAAAGATAGCGACAGCTTGCGGTATCATTTTTGTCAAATCAAATCCCCCTGTTAGGATGATTGTAGTATTGCGCAAATCCCCAAATGTACGCTTATAGTAGGTTGCCAACGTATCTAAATTAAGCTGTTGCCAATCTGTTTTATTCATTAAAAAAGTTTTATCTCTTCCGTTTCCAACCAATGAATCAATGCAAATATCTATGAGTCGGTTAATATCTCGTTTCATCATGCGCTGTAACAAGGTCTCTTTTCCATTATTTGCTATTTCTGATTGTTTCAGATTTTCGAATAGTGGATAATCTAAACCTGGATGCATTATTTTTTCTCTGATCAAACGAAATAATGAAGAACTATTGCAAACTGGTCCAGAAGCTAATAATTGATGCCAATATTGGTCTACTCCCAAAGCCATTGAGAGTGATTTTTGCATCATGATGTCAGACAGCGTGTCGTTTGGCAATCCTTGTATGCCACCCAGATCCACATAAGCAATAGCATCGTAGTAGCGCTTTTGTTGTAGAGTTGTAAGGTCTGCCATTCCGCCACGTCCTATCCATGCGCTGTAAATGGTAGAGTCGGCGGTGTTGGTAGGTTTGAGCAATAAGCGTATTCCATTGGACAGTTTTATATCGGTTACGCCCAACTTTTCATGATAGTTTTGCTTTGTTATTGCTCCTTTTGCAATCTTGTACGTTTTCAGATCCCATTCGGGGCGTTGTATGGCAGCACTTGGAGAACTTGGATGAAGTGGATGGAATGTGTATCTTTCCATGTTTTGCCGTTGCCCTTGTTGCCATGCTTGTATGATTGCTTGCTTGGACAATGAGTTGTCACTATGACTATTGTAAGCTATTAGGCTTGATTTTCGCATTTGTTTCAACAGGAAGCTTAAACGCTTTACGATATCTTTGCTCGTAGTTTTACTTAATAGCACTTTCAGTTGGTTGGCTTCTTGATTAGAGTAAATTCGTCTTTCCCCAAAAATAACATAATCGATTAGATCATCGCAAATCTCAGTAGCTGTTTTGTCTTTTTTCTCAATAATAATTTTTTCTTGTTGCTTTTTGATGAGATGTTGAAGTTCTATGGAGCAGATACCTTGCTTGACAATACGTCTACATTCTGCTGAGGCAGCTCTTATGGATTGTAGCAATGTACTGTTATGCGTTGATGAAAATGAGAATGTAAAGTGATTTTTATTTGCTAAATACCACGAGTCATAGACTTCGCACCTTGTTCCGCTTTCCTTTAATCTGTTGTTGAGTAAAGAACACACAATTGCCATGCGTTTACGTTCAAGCATGTTGTGCAGGTTGGTGGTAAAAGGCATGACATGTGGAATTATCCAATCAATTTTTTGAGTGGTTTGTAAACTATCGGTTAACACCATATAGTTGATGCCTTTGCTGTAAGTTAAAGGATAGGTGGGAGGTGGAGTTTGCTTGTTAGTGTATGGAAGATGTCCCAATGTTGTTGATATCAAATGTTTAGCCTCTTTAACGTCTACATCTCCAACAATGATAATAGTTGCATTATGAGGTTTGTACCATTTGTTGTAATATTGCAGTAATGCTTTAGGCGTTACAGCTTTAATTTCTTGTTCTGAACCCAAAGGCATACGCTTAGAATATCTTCCTGTTCCTATTTTTAGCGTATAAAAATCATCAGGCAGGGTATAACTGCGAAGTTCTTCTATAATGGTGCCTTTCTCATTTTCAACATGAGATGTTGATATATCAATAGCACCAAGCCAATCGCTTGCCGAATGAAGTGCTAATTGCAGTATTTCAGAACGTTGTTGGGCACTGGTGATCGGTAGAGATAAAGAATAAATGGTACGATCGAATCCTGTAAACGCATTGATATCTCGCCCATATTTCATTCCTTGCGCCTCGAAAGCCTGTATCATAGTGCGATTGGGAAAATGTTTAGTTCCCTCAAACGCTAGATGCTCCAAAAAATGTGCACATCCTCTTTGGCGCTGAGTCTCTTGCAGGGAGCCAACGCGCATGACGAGTCGCATCTCCAAGTTGTGCGAAGAGGTTTCGCCAGGCATGAGGATGTATCGCATGCCATTATCCAAAACGCCTTCCATCATTCGTGCAGGTAAGGTTAAGAGCGTTTTGCTCTTAACCTCAGCGGGTTGCACGAATGATAAAACCATTACCAACAGGCAAATCCATCGGTGAACGGTGACGTGGCTGTTCAGCATGCGCATTGGCCTTAACAGCTTGATATTATAAGAAGTATGTCACGTGAAATTGCATGTAGTCACTGGCTTCGTCAAAATCATAAGGGAAGTCAAAACTCATGGTTCCTTTCTTCAAGTCAAATTTAGCGGTGGGCATGAACCAGTTTGAAGGATCTTTTCCGTAATCGTCTTTTATCAGCGTACTCCTGCAGAACCAACGGTTCGGATCGATGGAGCCGCCTGCAATTAAGACGTCATCCGTGATGGTGACATTGAAAGGCTTTTCGTCGGCTGATGTTTTCACCTCAACCGTAACGTTTCCTTTCTTGGCTATTTCTTGCAATTTGTTCCATGCGGAGAACTCGAAGATGAAAGGTACGGTCTTTATCGGCGTGTCATACAAGTCTTTTGCCATTGCCAGATAGTTGATAGTACCTTTGGTTGGTTTCAGCACGATGTCGTCGAGCGCGGTTTTGAAGTATTCTTTTTTGCGATCGAATTTGAGCACTTTTGATACCGCCTGGCCGTATGGCTGGTCGCAGAAATAGACTTTGTCCTCAAGAGTCTTGCGCAGCAGCAGATTGTAAAAGAACGAATTGAGCCCCATCGCGTTCTCTGTCATCTTCAAAATGGGCTTGTTGGCTGTGGCCTTGTCACTCAGCGTGATGATGGTATAGCCCTCGAACACGTCTTTGTCCTTTCCTCCAAACCATTCAGCCTTGTCGTCATTGCAATACACCACTTCCGCTCTCACTTTTAATTTGCCGAGGAACCGCATCAAGTCGATGCCGAATTTATCCTTGTATCCTTTGATGAGCTGCTGCTGTTTCGCCGTGAGTTGTGGAATGTCGCTGTCTTGTTTGATTACGAACGATACGGGTTCCAAGGCTTTCACGTTGGCGTCGGATGTGCTGAGAACGCTCAACGTCATGGCGCGTTGTCCCTTTACCAAGTGCTTGTCGTTGGATGTCACCGTTATATTCTTGACCTTCTCGCCCGCCTTGAACACGAGTTTGCTCTCAGAAAGCTTCACCACGTCGCCGTCGTTTCCGGTCAGGTTCAGCTCAACCGTGACATCTTTTTTGGGTGTGAAGGACAGCGCAGCCTTGACGTTGATCACTTCTTTGTCGTTTTCTGCCATCTCGGACTGTCCCTCGATGCTGAGACTGAGCTGGTTGGTCATTTGCTCCTCTTCTTTCTCGTTGCAGGCGGATGCGAGCAACAGCGTCAACATTGCGACGCATAAAAACTTAAAATTCTTCATATTTATTTTCTCCTGTATTAATTAGATGAATTATCTTCCTCTCTTATCATATACCAACCGCTGTTTTGTTGGGCCTTGCCGTTAAACCTGTATTCTGATTTAGGGACGGGGAATGTCCAGCGGTAATCGTTTTTTGCGATGCGGATTGTTACTCCTTTTCTGGCGCTGAGCCGTGGAAGAGGTTTTCGGCGAGTGCGTTTTAGGTCGAAGAAGTTGGTTCCCTCTCCCGTGAATTCCTTGTATTTGTCTGTCAGGATGCTGTCCAACAGTGCGTCGCCCTTGATGTCGTCGCTCAATGGTTCGTTGCCTGTCTGCGCCCTATAACCATTTACAAGCTGGCGGGCTTTATCTTCGTTTCCTGTCCTGGCATACGATTCGGCAGCGATGTACAACGCTCCGGCGCGTCTGAAAACATTCAGATAAGGTGCGATTTTCTTCTCCTTCATCACCTTGTTGTATTTACCCAGCAACTGTAAAGAGTCGCTCTTGACCTTGAATGGGTATGCGGCATACGCATAGCGCCGGTCGGTGGTGCTGAAATAAAAGGCGGGATTCAGTGCGAAGAAATCGCCATCCTTGGGCCCGTATTCTATTTTGTCGTATAAAGGAACATCCACTTGCAGTGCGAAGATGCGGTCGGGGCATTGCACTTCCGTCCACAAGGCAGCGTAATCCTGCTCATATTGCTCGGAGGTTGTGGGCATGGAGTTGAGTATCTGCTGTGCGTGGCGGACCGCCTTGTCATATTGTCCGCTGTATAGCTCCAGGTCGGCCAATAAGTATGTTGCGGCGGTTTGTGACAGCCAAGCCTTGCTTTTGGTTTTATAACTCGTGGAAAGTGCTTCCTGTAGCAGTCCCTCTATATGTTTCACGCAGTCGGAAACGGTTGACCGTTGATGGTTTTCCACGCCCAACCGTGTTTTTATCACCACCCCCAGCTTATCGGAACGCGCGTCACATGTGGGTGCGAATATCTTGAGAAGCTGCATGTAGCACAGAGCCTCCAACACCTTTGACTGTATCCTTATGCTCCGCAGCTCGTCTTTTTCCGCGGGTTTTTCTGTCACCACTCCGGGCAAACGTTCTTCCAAAGCGTCGCATTGAGCGATGACATAGTAGTAGGACAGCCACTCTTGCGATGCCAGCTGCTTTATTTCCTTGGGTCTCCACCCATAGAGATTGAGAAGACCGATGTTCAATACAGACAGAGGAGTGGGGCAGAAATCATTGCCAAGCAGGGAGAATTCCAACTCATCGTTAGGATACGCCCGGTAAGCGGAAGCCAGAAACGACCTGGCGTTGGGTATGTCTGTGATGGCGTCTGGGTCTGAGAACATGTCCATCGGCGGGATGTCGAGCGAGCACGATTGCAGGGTGAATGTCCAAAAAATAAGCGGCAGCAACCTGTGTGATTGCGAAAACAGTAACTTTTTCATAGTCTTAAAACGTTAAGTTGAGGCAGAAGGTAAAGACAGGTTGTAGAGTTCCCGAGAGTTTTCCGCTTTCCGGGTCGGACTCGCTGTACGATGTCCATGTGTGCAGGTTGCTGCCCTGCACTCCCAAGGATGCGAAATGAATGAAGGGAACATAACGCCGCAGCATGTTTCCCGGCAGATGGTATCTCAGTGAAATCATGGAAAGCTTCAGCATGTCACTCTTTCCGATGGTACGCGAGTTGGCATACAGGGCTATGTTGTCTTGCGCGATGACGTCAGAGTAAAAGGGCGTGTTGTAAATCTTGTTCTCGTCACCCTTTTTGAACCACATATTTTTCACTAATCCCGCGATGGCGTTCTTGTTTGAGTTGTCTCGGTTGCGGACGTACTGATAGTCAAATTGCCTGACACCTCCAATCGTGTAATAAAACGAGATGTCGAAATCCAATGATTTATATTGCGCGCTGATGTTCAGTGCTCCATTGTAAGGCGGTGTGAGATGGCCCAATGCCATGAAGTCTCTTTTGTACAATTTTTCCTTTGCCTGTTTCTCTTTCCCGTCTGGCGTGAGGAAGACGGGATAGCCGGTCAGCGGGTTGATGCCCAGCGAGTGCAGGCCGTAAAGCATGTCATACGACTTTCCCACCTCGTAAGCCGGCAGGATGTCGTCCTCGCTCATGTAAAGTCGGTCGCCATCGTACAGGTCGATCACCTTGTTGCGGTTGTAGGATAGGGAGGCTGACAGCGACAAGCGATAGTCGAAGTGGTCCAACAGACGCATGTTCATGCTGACCTCGCATCCTGTGTTGTCCAGCACTCCCACGTTGCGTTTCATCATGGTGTATCCCGAGCTTGACGCGATGGGCACGTCAAGCAGCGCTTGATCCGTGCGGCGGTTGTACCAGTTGACGTCGATGGTGAAACGCTTCCAAAGTTCAAAACTCATCCCGAAGTCTGTTGATGTGTTTCGCTCTGGCCTCAACTCCTTGTTGTACAGCATCACCAAGTCAAGCATTCTAACCTCGTCGTATCCGCTGTTGTCGAACATGAACGTGCCGGTGGTCTGCGACACCGACACTCCGTTGAGGTTGGACGTTACGCCATACGACGCCTTGAGGTTGAGCGACGTGAGGATTTTGTTGTCTTTCAGCCACTCGTAGCGTGATGGTGTCCATCCGATGCCTGTCGCCCATGCCACGCTCCACCGCTTGTCTGCGGGCAGGATGGATGACGCATCAGCTTTGTAAGTGGCATACAAGTCGTAAATGTCCTTGTAGCTGTAGCCGGCTACCAAGCCAATGCCCAACTGTGCGTTGCGGTCGCGCGGATTTCTTACCTCTGGCTGTCGCATGCCGTGCAGCGAGTGGTTGATAGCCGAGGGCGCGTCAATGTTTCCTACGCCATAGCCCGTGATGCCCACGGCGTCGTAGTCGTAGAAGTAATAGTCCATGTTGGCGCTGAGAGTCAAATCGTGCGTTTCGGCCAGTGACTTGCTATATGTGGCGCGGAAATTACTGGAGAAATTCACGGTCGCATTTTTGGAACGGCTGTAGACTCCGAGTCTCATTTCGGGGAAGCCGCTCTTTTGCTCCGAATAGGAGGACGCTGGTACGAAGCGGTGATAGGTGGAGAAGCTCAAGTCTATGCCCGTGATGTACGCTAAGGTCAAGCCGTCCAGCGGAGTGAGGGTGAAGTTGGCCGTGGCTCCCGCGTCTTTTTCCGTGTCATCCTGCTTGTATTGATGCAGCAAATCCTTGAACGTCTGGTTGGGATACGAATACAGTTTTCCTTTTTTTGTTTCATAAGGGTTAAGGTTGTACACCAGCGACGTGGGGTCGAACGTGGTTCCCGTGGGCGTGTTGGTCTTGGCATATCCGCCGTTTACACCCAGCATGAGATAGCCTATGCTCCCTATCCGCTGATCCAGACTGAGGTGCAGGCTGTATCGCCGTTTGTCGTTTCCCTCCATTCTGCCTCCTTGGAGAGCGTAATTGGCGGATATGTAATATGTGGTTATGTCGTTTCCGCCCTTCAGACTTAAGGTGTGGCGCTGGTAAACGTTCGTCTTGATGAGTTCGTCAAACCAGTCGGTGTCCACTTTGCTCAATTTGTCGAGAAGAACTTTACCCTCTGCTATCAGCCGTGCCTTGTCGGGGTTGCCGCTTTCGTACTTGTTGAAATAGTCTTCACTGTATCGGTATCCGGGCGCCGCCGGGTTTTCCAACAGGTGCTCAAAGCGCAGCTTCTCATCAGTGCGCATCAGGGCTACCCCTCGTTTCCCGCGTCCCGTAACGCCGATGTTGGTGCTGTACGAGATGGTAGGCTTGCCCGAATAGCCTCGTTGTGAGGTGATTTCCAACACGCCGTTGGCGGCCTTTATGCCATACAGTGCGCACGCCGCGGCGTTTTTCAACACCTTGATGCCCGCGATGTCCTGTGGGGGAAGATTGTAAAAAGTCTCTGCCGAGATGATTTGACCGTCAAGTACATACAGCGGTTCGTTGGCCGTGTTTCCCTTTCTGAACGACGAATTGCCGCGGATGCGTATCTCTGGAGCCTTGCCCAGCTCACCCGTGTTGGCCACCATCAGCCCCGGCACCATTCCTTGCAGGGCCAGTCCCATGTCTATCATGGGCTTGTCTTTCAGCTGTTGCATGTCAACGTTGGCTACAACTCCAGACTTTGCGCGCAGGTCGATGGCGTTGATGTTGCTCTTTGCGCGTATCACCACCTCTCCGATGTGGTTGACGTTCTCTTTCATTTTCACGTCCAGTCGCGCGTTTTGTTTACACTTCACATGTTGTGTGGCATAGCCTACATATGTGAATTCCAGGCTAATCCCCGCGCGCTTGGGTATGCTGAGTCGATAACGCCCGTCGGCATCTGTCACCGTCGCATGCTTCGTGCCGTTCACTCTCACCGTCACGCCTATCAAAGGCTCGTTCTGCGCGTTGGTTACATATCCAAACACCTTGCTCTCTTGTGCTGACGCAGCGGTAGGGGCGAGCGCGCTCAGCATGCCCGCAAGCATGAAGAGAGCCACGCGCCGTCCGTGCCTATGCTGTTGGATGACGTGTCTCAAGCGCCGAATCGTGAGCCGTGCGCAGGCACTCCAAATCTCTTTCATCATCATTCCTTGTGTTGAAGCCAGTGCGTAGTCTCTTCGATGACCCAGTCGGCAACCAAATCTTGCGATGCGGGCAATATGCCCTCGTCACCGTATACAATCTCGACGCCCTTTTGAGTCAGCTCCGCTTGTTTTTCCTGCATTTTGTGCCTATCTGCCATACGTTTTACGTCTGAAGTAAGATAAATGCCCTGTACCAAGATTCGCTTCTTGTGTTGTGAGGCGCGCTTGAGCATGGGAAGCAACTCATTCGCAAAGTCATGTCCCATCTCTATCTGTCGCGCATCAGTATAAGTTATCTTGCTGTTGTCTTTAATGTATTTTTGTACATGTCCTAACATCATGTTCCAAAATCCAATACGTTCTGGGTCGCCATGTGCAAGAAATACTACGGCTTCGTTAGCCTCATCTTTCGACATCGCTTTTATTCGTTGTAACATCGACTTTTCTAACACGTAGCTATAATAGAATGTTGGTCCCATGACGATAGGAACATTGGTATGAACCATCTCGGTATTTTCCTCTGCCAACTCTTCGCGTACATATCTATTATACTTCATGCCGAGAATGTTAGGTAAATCTTCTTCCGTGTGACTTGATGGGGCTATGAACAAAGGTAAAGCGAAGATAGTATCGGCTCCTTGTTTCAAACAATCCTTTACTACATTGGCTACCGAAGGTTCTGTATATTCCATGAGTGCCACACGCATATAGTCGATGCCTTTTACGGGATGAGTTGCTAATTTTTGCCGTACGATTGGTTCTAAGTCCAAGACCGGTTTACGCCAACTGGGCATAGGCGAACCATGCGCTATTACAATTAACGCATTTTTGGCTTGCATGCTACCTACTGTTGTCAATATGAATGTTAATACTAAAAGTTTTTTTCTTAAATTTTTCATTTTCAAGATGATATATAAATTAGTTATTAAATCTTTTTTCGCTCAATGGCATGCTTTGCATGTATCATGTGATTTTGCAAAGTTAACAGCTCCTAATCGTTAAGGCAATACCTAAATATAATGATTTTTCTCTACATCATTGCTGGTTAGTTTCTCTTGTATCTCCAGCAGTAAGTTCATTTAAGAAACCTAGCCATCGGAGTTATCTGCAAGTTCATTTTTATTGTCATACATCGCCTTTCAAAATAAAATTGTATTTTTGTAGTGAAATGACAAAGCAATTGGAACACAAATTAACGCTTTACGAACTCAACGAACTGGTGAGTGAAACAATCCAATCCGCCATGCCCGATGAATATTGGGTGGAGGCCGAATTGTCTGAGGTGCGCGAAGTACGTGGGCACTGTTACATGGAGCTGGTGCAGAAAGATGAGCGAACCAACACGCCCGTAGCCAAGGCATCGGCCAAATGTTGGAAGAACAAGTGGATGCTCATGCGGCCTTATTTTGAACGCACCACCGGACAAGTGCTGCGCGCTGGCATGAAAGTGTTACTGAAGGTGTACGCCAATTTCCACGAGGCTTACGGCTTTTCTTGGATTGTTACCGACATCGACCCCGTGTACACCATGGGCGACATGGCCCGCAAGCGGTTGGAAATCATCGCTCGATTGAAAGCTGAAGGGGTGTTCGACTTGCAAAAAGACTTGCACTTATCCATGTTCGCACGCCGCATCGCCGTCATTTCCAGTGAGCAGGCGGCTGGCTATGGCGACTTTTCGCGGCAGTTGAAAGATTGCGAACAGGGGTTCAACTTTGAGGTTCAACTCTTTCCTGCCGTCATGCAAGGCGAACGAGTGGAACCCAGCGTCATCGAAGCCTTGAACCACATCAATGCGCAAGTCGATGACTTTGACGTGGTGGTCATCATCCGTGGCGGTGGTGCGACAAGCGATTTGAGTGGCTTTGACACTCTTTCGCTGGCCGAGAATGTAGCCAATTTCCCCTTGCCCATCATCACTGGAATAGGGCACGAGCGCGATGAGAGCGTGTTGGACATGGTTTCGTTTCAGCGAGTCAAAACTCCTACGGCTGCGGCGGCGTATCTCATCGATAACCTGGCTGACACCTTGGCTCGGATAAACGATGCGCAAAGTGAGATGGTGCAAATCGTGAGGCACTGCATGGAACAGCAGAAGAATCGATTTGTGCGCGTATCCAGCAAAATACCGGTACTTTTCTCGCATGTCAGAGTGCGGCAGGAAGAGCGTTTGCAACAATATTTTTTGCAGCTCACCGCCAGGGCTTCCCGCAAAATCTCTAATGCTCAGCATCACGTCCAGGTACTTTCAAACAGTTTGAAACCGATGGCTGAGCGCAAAATCGTGACGGAAAGGCATCGCTTGGACATGCTTCAACAGCGATGCAAGTCGCTGGATCCCCAACTGCTGCTAAGCCGTGGCTACAGCATCACGCTGCACCAAGGACGCGCGGTGCGCCATGCCGGCGAGTTGAAGACGGGCGACGAGATAGAAACACGCGTGGAGAATGGAACATTCAAATCAATCATTAAATAATATGACCAAAGAAATAAACTATGAAGAAGCTGTTCGCCAGCTGGAAAACATTGTGCAGCGGATGGAAAACGAGGAACTTGATATCGACGAATTGACCACCGAACTGAAGAACGCTCAAAAGCTCATCAAACTTTGTAAGGCGCGCCTGACAAAGGTAGATGCTGACATTAAGAAGATTTTGGAAGAGGATTAAGTGTGTTCAGCACTGCAAAAAATATGGTATAATCATTGTGCATGCGCGATATTTTGCCTATTTTTGCGAAACACATGATGTGATTATAAACCTTTTAAACAGATAAGATGATGAAAAATATTGATTGGGCTAACCTGTCCTTCGGTTATGTGAAGACCGACTATAACGTGCGTTGCTACTATCGTGACGGTCAATGGGGCGAGATAGAAGTCTGCTCCGATGAGTACCTCAACATGCACATGGCTGCCGCTTGCCTGCACTATGGACAAGAGGCTTTCGAGGGTTTAAAGGCCTATCGCTGTCCGGATGGGAAGATACGCGTATTCAGAATAAACGAGAATGCGGCTCGTTTGCAGAGTACTTGCCGCGGTATCGTGATGCCTGAGCTGCCTACCGAGCGTTTTGAAGAGATGGTTAAGATGGTGGTGAGGCTCAACCAGGCGTACATACCACCATACGAGAGCGGAGCTACGCTTTACATTCGTCCGCTGCTCATTGGCACTTCGGCGCAGGTGGGTGTGAGTGCGGCGCGCGAATACGCATTCATCATCTTTGTCACCCCTGTGGGACCTTATTTCAAAGGCGGATTTTCCAGCAACCCATACGTCATCATGCGCGGCTACGACCGCTCGGCTCCTTTGGGAACGGGTAAGTACAAGGTGGGCGGTAACTATGCCGCATCGCTCTACGCACACAGCATCGCCCACGAAAAAGGGTACGCCAGTGAGTTTTATCTTGATGCCAAGGAGAAGAAATACATCGACGAATGTGGGGCTGCAAACTTCTTTGGCATTAAGAACAACACGTATATCACGCCAAAGTCGACCAGCATCCTGCCTTCCATCACCAACAAGAGCCTCATGCAGTTGGCCGAAGACATGGGATTGAAGGTGGAACATCGCCCTATTCCCGAAGAGGAGTTGGAAACATTTGAGGAGGCCGGAGCCTGCGGAACAGCTGCTGTCATCAGTCCCATCAGCTACATCGACGACCTCGACACGGGCAAACGTTATGACTTTGGTGATAAGCCCGGACCCATCTCCACAAAGCTGTACAACAAGTTGCGTGGCGTACAATATGGCACAGAGCCAGATATTCATGGCTGGACTACCGTGGTAATAGAGTAATAGTGGATAATATAGAAGAGCGGCATTGTTGTCGCTCTTTTCTGTTTCGGGGCGGCATGAAAGTCGCCCCTTTATATTCATAACTGTTGGTTTTTCATCACACAAATATGATGTGTTATGAAAGTCATGTTCAATCTCATTGACTTTACCCTCCAAACCCATTGACTTTGTCTTGTAATCCCATTGACTTTGACCTCCAAACTCATTGACTTTGGAAGCTCAAACGATAGTTTCAGAAAATCAATTAGTTACAAAGATACCTTTGTGTCTTTTGCGTATGTTTCAAAGATGAGAATCGAAGATGACGAAACGTGCGCGAGAAGGGATGATATTTCGGCCGATTAAAGCCTATGTGCGTTTGGCTGAAATTAAATAATTGATTATCTTTGCAAACACAAAAAACACTTTATGGGCAAAGGAAAATTAGAGAAATTCGCTGAGATGGAGACATTCAAGAATGTCTTTCAATATCCCTTTTCCGTGCTTGAGAACGTTCCTTTCGACATGAAAGGCCACTGGTGCGACGGTTATTTCAAGAACAACCATCCCATTGTGCTGGAACTTGGATGCGGCAAGGGCGAGTATACCGTGGGGCTGGCCAGGCTTTTCCCCGACGTGAACTTCATCGGCGTTGACATCAAAGGCGCGCGCATGTGGACAGGTGCCAAGCAGGCTTTGGCGGAAGGGTTGGACAACGTGGCTTTTCTGCGTACGAACATCGAGATGATCGACCGCTTTTTTGCCCAGGATGAGGTGCGGGAAATATGGCTAACTTTCTCTGATCCGCAGATGAAGAATGTTCGAAAACGCCTCTCCAGCACCTATTTCATGAACCGCTATCGCCGCTTCTTGGTGGACGGTGGGGTGGTGCATCTCAAGACCGACTCCAACTTTTTGTTCACTTACACGTCGCTCATGGTGGAGAAAAACCAGCTGCCGTTGCTCCAAAAGACAGCCGACTTGTATCACACCGCTGACGTTGATGAGGCCACCCGGCGCATCTTGTCCATCCAGACGTATTATGAAAGCATGTGGATGGAGCGGGGGTTGAACATTAAGTACATCAAATTTCGACTGCCGCATGAAGGCCAGTTGGAAGAACCCGACGTGGAAATACCCCTCGACGACTATCGCAGCTACCACCGTAGCAAGCGCAGTGGCAAGGCTACCGGTAAGTAAACCCATCAAAAACTAAATCAGATGAAAAAAACAGTGTTGCCGTTGATGGCACTTCTCATGCTTGGCAGCTTGCTTATGCAGGCGCAGAACAAGCGTTCGTTGACATCGTATGTCAACCCCATGATTGGCACAGCCGGCATGGGACACACCTTTCCAGGTGCCTGTGCGCCATTTGGTGTGGTTCAGTTGAGTCCCGAAACCGATACCATTCCGCATAATGTTGATGGAAAATATCAAGGGAAAGTATATGCTTACTGCGCTGGTTATCAATATGATGACCCTACCATTGTGGGATTTAGTCATACACATTTGAGCGGTACGGGACACAGTGATTTGGGCGACGTGATGATTATGCCGCAGACAGGGGCACTGAAGTTGAATCCCGGCACGGCCACGCATCCGGAGAATGGCTATCGGTCACGCTATTCACACGCCAACGAAAAGGCCACAGCCGGATATTACGAAGTGATGTTGGATGATTATGGTGTCAAGGCACAGCTCACCGCTACCCCACGAGTGGGTGTTCACCGCTACACGTTTCCAAAGGGAGCGGACAGTCGCATCATACTCGATTTGTTGCATGGTATCTACAACTACGACGGCAAGGTGTTGTGGAGCAGCATGCGAGTGGAAAACGATACGCTGATAACGGGTTACAGGCTCACCAACGGATGGGCGCGGTGCAATTATACTTATTTCGCCATTTCGCTGAGTAAGCCTATCAAGAGCTATGGCTATCGTGACATGAAACGTCCCAAATACGTGGGATTCTGGCGAAAGTTTGACCTGTACCACAACTTTCCGGAGATAGCAGGAAGGGATGTGGTGGCCTATTTTAACTTTGACAACCAGGTTTCTCAGGTTCTTGAAATCAAGGTAGCTCTGTCAGCAGTGAGTACGGAAGGCGCACTAAAAAACCTCCGTGCTGAGGCTGCGGGTAAGAGTTTCGAGCAAATCAGCAAGGAAACGCACGACCAATGGGAACGCGAGCTGGATGTCATCGAATGTGAGGGACCCGAAGACCATAAGGCCATGCTTTACACGTCGCTTTACCATACCATGATCAACCCGTCTGTTTACATGGATGTTGACAGGCAATACCGTGGTTTGGACGGCAATATTCATGTGGCTCACGACTTTGACAACTATACTATTTTCTCGCTTTGGGATACTTATCGCGCCCTGCATCCGCTGCTCAACCTGCTGAAGCCCGAACGAAACACCAATATGGTGAAGTCTATGTTGGCTCATCAGCAGCAGAGTGTGCATAAGATGCTGCCCATTTGGAGCCTCATGGGCAACGAAGGATGGTGCATGACAGGCTATCACGCTGTGTCTGTTCTTGCCGATGCCATGGTGAAAGGAGCCGACATCGACTATGATGCCGCTCTCAAGGCCATGACCTCCACGGCTACATGTCACTATTTTGCGGGCATTGGCGAATACATGCAAAAAGGCTATGTACCCTACGAGCGTGACGCAACGGCGGCCTCGAACACGCTGGAATATGCGTATGACGACTGGGCTATCTATGCGGCAGCCAAGAAAGCTGGGCGAGAAGATGTCGCTGCCGAGTATGCCAAACGTGCTTTATACTATCGCAACACGTTCGACACGACGATTGGTTTTGCTAGTCCTCGCTATACAGACGGCACTTTTAAGAAGGATTTGGATCCGTATCAGACCTCAAATGAAGGTTTCATCGAAGGTAATTCGTGGAATTTCTCATTCCATGCGCCACAGGATGTGTATGGACTGATGAACAAGTTAGGCGGAGAAAAACAATTCTTGGTAAAGCTCAACCGTTTGTTTGCAATGGATTTGCCGGCCAAGTACTATGAACACAATGAGGATGTGACGGCAGAATGTTTGGTTGGTGGATACGTTCATGGCAACGAACCCAGTCATCACATTCCTTATCTGTATGCCTGGACCTCGGCACCTTGGAAGACACAAGAGTGGCTTCGCACCATCATGAACAAGATGTATCGCAACGAAGTGCGCGGATTGGGCGGCAACGACGACTGTGGACAGATGTCGGCCTGGTACATCTTCTCATCCATGGGCTTTTATCCTGTATGCCCAGGGACCGATGAATATGTGCTGGGGGCTCCTTACCTGCCCTATATGAAGGTAACGATGCCTACGGGTAAGACCTTGATTGTTAAGGCTCCGAAGGTGAACGACCGTAATCGGTATGTTCAACGGGTAAGACTGAATGGCAAACCGTACACCAAACTGTACATCACCCATGCCGACTTGCTGAAGGGAGGCGTATTGGAATTTGACATGGGGAGCAAACCTAATAAGAAAAGAGGATTGGCAAAGACGGACAAGCCGTATTCAATGACCAATGGAAATTAAAGTTCAACATCAATCAGCATTAAGAAACTAAACGATTATGAAGAAGAACGTATGGGTAATGGCGGCTGCTATGATGAGTGGAATGCTGCTCATCTCGTGTGGAATATCAAAGAAAATGGCAGGCGTGTCCCGTTATACAGACGACCAATGGAACACCCATTTGGGCAGAATAGATTTTGAAGATCAAGACAAAGGTAGCGAGGGATCGCACATTTATCATGCCATCATACCCAATCCCGATGCGTACATCCGTCAGGTAACGGCCACCGTGATGAGCACGTTGTATTTCAAACCATCTGACAGCATCCCTGCTTGTAAGCGTTTGCAGTATATTATTCGCGACGATAAGGGAATCTCTGCCAAGAGTGGTGGGAATGGATTCGTGGATATCTTTTATAGCACACGACACATCAAACGTTCGTTTTCCAACAATGACACGGCGAAGGTTCTTTTTGAAACACGCGGCGTATTGTTGCACGAGTTGACGCATGCCTTTCAATTAGAGCCGCAAGGCATTGGTGGTTACGGTGATAATAAGGTGGTATGGTCGTTCATTGAGGGTATGGCCGATGCCGTTCGTGTGGCTAATGGTGGGTTCCATGGTGAGCAAGATCGACCGAAAGGTGGAAATTATATGGATGGCTATCGCACCACGGGCTACTTTCTGAACTGGGTGAAGGACCATAAGGATAAGGATTTTATTCGTAAGATGAATCGTTCAACCCTGGAGGTTGTGCCATGGTCTTGGGATGGTGCCGTGAAATATGCACTGGGCAAGAAGTATGGTGTTGATGCCCTTTGGCACGAATATCAGGTTACCATTGGCGATATCAAATCCAATTAAATCGATATCAACAGCATCTCCTGCCCGTTGAAGGGTGGCGGGAAATAAATATGTAGGCAGATATGAAAATCAAATATATCATTCTTTCCCTGTTCGTAGCCATGCAGAGTGTGGCTGTGTGTGCATCGCAAAAACGATCGAAGCAAATGGATAAGCCAGCCATCGCTTATGTTAATCCTTTTGTGGGCACCGATGGTTATGGTAATGTTTACCCTGGTGCGCAGATTCCTTTCGGGGGTATTCAAATCAGTCCCGATACGGATGAACATTTTTACGACTGCGCTTCGGGTTATAAATGGAACCGAAACTCCATCCAAGGATTCTCGTTGACACACCTCAGTGGTACGGGAATCCCAGACATGGGTGACTTTCTCTTCATGCCAGGCACAGGTAAAATACGGCTTGATCCAGGTAGTGATGTGGCACCGGACAGTGGTTATCGCAGTCGTTTTTCGCATAATGACGAGCAGGCGACACCAGGTTATTACTATGTGAACTTGAAAGATTATGGTGTCAAGGCTGAGATGACGGCAGGAGAACGTAGTGGTATTTTCCGATTTACTTATCCGAAGACCGATTCAGCCTTTG
Organism: Prevotella sp. BV3P1; assembly: GCF_000479005.1. Classification (GTDB taxonomy): domain Bacteria; phylum Bacteroidota; class Bacteroidia; order Bacteroidales; family Bacteroidaceae; genus Prevotella. Next base: position 33,044 of record NZ_AWXC01000025.1, read on the forward strand.
TGCTGATTGATTTGAACCATACGCTTTGGCAGAAATGTGTGTGGTCGAACATCCGCGTTGAAGACGATCATACCATTACAGGATATAAACTTGTCAAGGGATGGGGGTCCGAGAGGCACATCTATTTTAGAGCCGAATTCTCGCATCCGTTCCGTCATTTCGTGATTTATCAAGATAAAAAGCCGGTTATTTACAACACAAGTCGTTTTAGAAGTAATCGTGAAGCGTGGGGACCCAACATCCTGTTCACGGCAACATTCAATACACATGATAATGCTGTGGTAACGGTAAAGACCAGTATTTCTTCCACTTCGACCGATGGTGCCAAGCTGAATATGCAGGAATTACAAGGCCATACTTTTGACAGCCTCAAGCAGTTGGCCGAACAAAAGTGGCAGAAAGAACTGTCAAAGTACGAGATTATCGGAAGCGAACAACAGAAACGCACCTTCTATACCTCGGCTTATCATGCTGCATTATGCCCATTTACGTATGATGATGCTGACGGTAGGTTCAGCGGTTTGGACAAGAACATCGAGCAGGCGCATGGGTTTACTAACCGAACCGAGTTCTCTCTTTGGGACACTTATCGGGCCTGGCACCCTTTGATGAACCTGATTCATCACGACATTCAGGCCGATATCGCCAATTCGATGCTGGCTCATTATGACAAAAGCGTGGAGAAAATGTTGCCATTTTGGTCGTTTGGCAGTAACGAAACTTGGTGTATGATTGGCTATCACGCCGCTGCGGTGCTGGCAGACATGATTTGCAAGGAGGTGAAAGGCTTTGACTACGAGCGAGCTTTCGAGGCGATGGTGCGAACAGCTATGAACCCTAACTACGATGGGTTGCCCGACTATCGATCCAAAGGCTATGTGCCATTCGACAAAGAGAATGAATCTGTCTCCAAAACACTGGAGTATGCATTCGATGATTATGCCATTGCGCAGGCCGCAAAGAAGCTGGGAAAGACCAAAGAATATACCTATTTCCTGAACAGGGCATTGAGCTATCAGAATCTTTTCGGCCACCAAACCAAGTATATGCGTGGCAAAGACGCCAGTGGAGCATGGCGATCGCCTTTCTCACCCATCGCTTATCAGGGACCAGGGTCAGTCAATGGATGGGGTGATATCACCGAAGGTTTCACCGTGCAGTATCATTGGACGGTTCCACAGGATGTCCAAGGGCTGATGAATCTCATGGGAAAAGACAAGTTCCGTGAGCGTTTGGATTCGTTGTTTACTTACGATTTGCCGGATGATATACCTGGTGCGCATGACATTCAGGGACGAATAGGTGCCTATTGGCATGGCAATGAACCTTGTCATCATGTGGCTTATCTGTACAATTACTTGGGCGAAGGTTGGAAAGGACAGAAGATTGTCAGGGAAGTTGTTGACCGCTTCTATGGCGATGAGCCTGGTTCGCTCTCGGGAAATGATGACTGTGGACAGATGTCTGCATGGTACATTTTTAACAGTATAGGCTTTTATCCGGTGGCACCCTCAAGCGGATACTACAATATAGGTTCGCCTGCTTTGCCCGGTGTCACGCTAACGATGAGCAATGGGAAGAAGATTGTGGTCACAACCAAGGGCTGGAGTAAGAAAGCAGTGTATGTTAATAAAGTGTTTTTCAATGGGAAACCCTACACTAAATCCTACTTGAAATGGACCGATTTGAAAGAAGGAGCTCACATACAGTTCGTAATGTCGACCAAACCGAATAAGAAATGGGCCACACATCCGCAAGACATTGCACCGTCATTGTCGGCTCCCGGCAAAACAATGACTTATCGACAGGGCATGAACCTGTAATCAATCAATTGAATAATCGCTTCAAAAAGAAGGGATGACAACACTAAATACAAAACATAAGAAAATGACTTTATATCCAAAACTGATTACTGAGGCACTGGCAACGGTGATGTATCCAGGAACCAAGAAGAATCTTATTGAGAGCGACATGCTGGCAGACGACATCCGAATCGATGGGATGAAGGTTGAGTTTACCTTGATATTTCCCCGCGAAACCGATCCTTTTCTGCGGTCAACGATCAAGGCTGCCGAGGCTGCCATCCACTTCCATGTGGGAAAAGAGGTTGAGGTGAACATCAAAACCGAGTTCAAGACCGCACCAAGACCAGAGGTAGACAAATTACTTCCGCAAGTGAAGAATATCATTGCCGTAAGTTCAGGCAAGGGTGGAGTGGGCAAGTCGACCATCTCTTCCAATCTGGCTATTGCCTTGGCGCAGCTGGGTTACAAGGTAGGATTATTGGATGCTGACATCTTCGGACCATCCATGCCCAAGATGTTCGGTGTGGAAAACGAGCGAGTTTACGCCATCGAGAAAGAGGGCAGACAACTCATTGTGCCGATAGAGAAATATGGTGTGAAGTTGTTGAGCGTGGGTTTCTTTGTCAATCCTCAGACCGCAACGCTCTGGCGAGGCAGTATGGCGTCGAATGCGCTAAAACAATTGATCGCCGATGCTGATTGGGGCGAGCTGGATTACTTCATCCTGGACACGCCACCAGGTACAAGTGACATTCATTTAACATTGCTCCAGACGCTCGCTATCACGGGAGCTGTCATCGTGAGCACGCCGCAGAAGGTGGCTTTGGCTGATGCTAGGAAGGGCATTGATATGTACCAGAACGACAAGGTAAACGTGCCGATTCTCGGATTGGTGGAAAATATGGCTTGGTTCACACCCGCTGAACTGCCAGAGAATAAATATTTCATTTTTGGAAAGGATGGCTGCAAGCAGCTGGCAGACGAGATGAAGCTGCCGTTGTTGGCGCAGATTCCCATCGTGCAGAGCATCTGTGAGAATGGTGATGGTGGCGAACCGTCGGCAGTTCACACTGATACGATGACGGGACAGGCCTTTCTCAACCTGGCGCAAGCGGTGGTCACCGTGACCAACAGGCGCAACAAAGAACAGAAACCCACAAAGGTTGTCAGGGTAAACAAATAGGGTTACCCCAACGAGCAACCTTCATTTTCAGCGTCGTTGGCGTGAATCACAGGCGCAACGCTGCTGTAAAATTGTGGCAAACATGATGCATGGAGAAACCATCCACTTTCGTGTTTGCCATTTACTTTCAATCACTCTGCCGAGAAGTCGGCCACCGTCTTGCGGTACATGGAATACAGTCGCGTGCGCTCCACAAAGCCCGTGAGCTGTCCGTTCACGTCAACCACCGGCAGATAGTTGGCATTGGTCTTGTCAAACTTCTCCATCACCTCTTCCATCGAGTCTTTGATACCCAGTGTAGCCTTTGGGGGTATTAAGATTTGCTGCACGGTGAAGCGTTGATATAGTTCGGTTCTGAACATCACATGCCTAATCTTGTTAATGTCAATGATGCCCATCAAGACACCAGCGGTGTTGACAACGGGGATGAAACTGGTATGACTCCTGCTAATCACACTCACCAACTTCCCTAATGGCATGTCTGGGTCAACGGTTGTATAGTCGTGGTCAATCACGCTATCCAGGCTCATGAGCGTTAGGATTGACCTGTCTGTATGATGGGTGAGCAGCCTACCTTGGCGTGCCAGACGCATGGCATAAATGCTGTGGGGCTCGAAGATACTGATGACCATCACCGATACAATGCTCACCATGATGAGCGGTAAGAACAGCGAATAGCCGCCCGTGAGTTCGGCAATGAGGAACACACCGGTCAGTGGGGCATGCATCACACCAGCCATCACCCCAGCCATTCCCAGCAGGGTGAAGTTCTTTTCGGGGATGTAGGTTCCCACCTGATTCATGTTCCACACACGCGCAAAGAGAAAACCGCCGAACCCTCCGACGAACAGGGATGGCGCAAAGGTTCCTCCTACGCCACCCGCTCCGTTGGTAGCCGATGTGGCAAAGATTTTGGTGAGCAACACCAAAGCGATGTAGATGACCAGCAAGCCCGAACTGCCTGCGAACAACGAGTTGTTCATTACAGCGTTCCAATCGCCTTCCGTGTTTCCATTGAGCAAGATATTCAGCGAATTGTAGCCCTCACCATATAGTGAAGGAAAGAAGAATATCAGTGAACTCAGCAGGATGGCTCCTAAGAAAAGTTTAGCGAATGGATAGTCTTTGAGCTGTTCGAACACCCCTTCGCATTTGCTCATCATGCGGATGAAGTACAGGCTTACCATGCCGCAGAACAATCCAAGCAGGATACTTGCCGGTATGCGGTCGATGTTCCAGGCGCTGTCCAGCGTAAAATTGAACAGCGAGCGGTTGCCCTCGAAGATGTAGGTGAAGACGGTTGCCGTGACCGTAGAAGTGAGGATAGGCAGCAGAGAGGCCATGCTGAGGTCTACCATGAGCACCTCCAGCGTGAACACCAGGCCGGCTATCGGCGCTTTAAAGATGCCTGCGATGGCGGCGGATGCGCCACAACCCACGAGCAACATTAACGTCTTGTTGTCCATCTTGAACAACTGTCCGAGGTTACTGCCTATGGCCGACCCCGTCAGCACGATGGGAGCCTCGGCACCTACCGACCCACCAAAGCCGATGGTGATGGCCGATGAGATGACCGATGTCCAACAGTTGTGCGCCTTCAGCCTTGACTGCTTGGTCGATATGGCATACAGCACCTGCGTGATGCCGTGCGAGATATTGTCTTTCACCACATATCTCACGAAGAGCGATGTGATGTAAATGCCGATAACGGGGAACAGCAGGTACAGCCAGTTGTAGGTAGTAGCATCGAAACCAGCCGTAAGTAAATGTTGAATCTGTCTGATGATGAAGTGCAACACATAGGCAGCTACCGAGGCGAAAATACCGATGAAGAAGGCCAGGATGGTCGTCATCTGACGATTGGTCAGATGTGTCAGTCTCCACTTGTGAAGCTTGTTTATGTTGATTGTGAGTTGCATTGTTTATCCTGTTGTCGCCTGTCTCATGAAAAGCGTGTGGGGTGGCCGTGGCGAAAAATGTCAAGAGCGTATTTGTTATTTTCTGATGATGGTTACTTCTCCATCTTCTGCCAGCTTGATGATGCTGCTGGGCGTGTGGGGTTTGTGCTCCTGTCTGCGCGAATGGCATACATAGTCTACCGCATCAAGTATCTCCTGACTGATGTCACCATAGTTGGCTGCTGCCGGTTCACCGCTAATATTGGCGCTGGTACTTACCAGAGCTTTCTGAAAGCGGTAGCACAGCTCATGCGAAAAGGGTTCTTTGGTGATGCGCAGGGCGATGCTTCCGTCTTCTGCAATCAGGTTGGGAGCCAGATTGATGGCACCATCCAGAATGATGGTTGTTGGCTTCACGGCCACGTCCAGCAAATCCCAAGCCACATTGGGCACCTGCCTCACATATCGTTGCAGACGTGCATCGGAATCGACCAGACAGATGAGTGCCTTCGAATCGTCGCGCTTCTTGATTTTATACACTTTGGCCACAGCGTCGGCGTTGGTCGCGTCGCAACCTATTCCCCACACGGTATCGGTGGGATAAAGTATCACGCCACCCTGTTTCATCACCTCTATGGCGTTCTTGATGTCTTCTTGTATGGTCATTTTGAGTTCGTGAGTTTTTTAGTTTTGTAAATTTTTAAGTTTATCTGGTTACTGTTTATTAGGCTAATTAAGCCAATAAGCCCAATTGGGCCAATTAGGTTTATTGTACTAATTGGCTTTATTCTCTCCACCCATTTAGGAAGTCTTTCGCGCTCATGCGTTTCTTGCCAGCGATTTGCAGCTCAGTGATTTCAAGCCAGTTGTCTTCGGTTGCAAAATACAGTTTCTTGTTTTCCACCCACATCGTACCCGGTGTCTCATCAGCCGCAAGGTTCGTTTTGCTTGATTTGTAAATCTTAAGTGTCTGTTGTTTGCCGTTGCCATCAGTGGCGAGGGTCCATGCTGCCGGATACGGACTTAGTCCGCGGATGAAATCGTACACCCGTTTAGCCGGCTGATGCCAATTGATTTGGCACGTCTCCTTGAAGATTTTCGGTGCCGGATGCAGTTCGGCTTCGTCCGCCGCATAGTGTTCTTGCGGTGTCGATGGAATCTCTCCGCCGTTCTCAATCAATTGGTCAATGGTCTCGAGGCATAGTTGTGCCCCCAGCACCATGAGGTGATTGTAGACATACTCCACGTCGGCATCGTCTGGAATCGGCATCGTTTTTTGCAGGATAATGCGCCCGGTGTCGATTTGATGGTCCAGGAAGAACGTAGTGACCCCGGTGGTTGTCTCGCCGTTGATGACGGCCCAGTTGATGGGTGCGGCCCCCCGATACTGAGGTAAGAGCGCCGCATGCACGTTAAAGGTGCCCAGTGGGGGCATGGCCCACACCACCTCGGGCAGCATGCGAAAGGCCACAACCACCTGAAGGTCGGCTTTATAGCCAGCCAACTGCTCCACAAAGGCGGGGTCTTTCATCTTCTGGGGCTGCAAAACGGGTAACCCTTGCGCCAAGGCGTACTTCTTCACCTCGGATGCCTGTAATGTGTCGTGATGTCGACCTACGGGCTTGTCGGGTTGTGTGACCACGGCCACAACGTTGTAACCTCCCTCCACGAGTGCGCGGAGCGAACCTACGGCAAACTCCGGGGTGCCCATGAAGACGATTCGTAGATTCTCTTTCGTGAGTTGTTTCTTATGCATCTGTTTGAGATGGATTTGTAGTTCGAGATACAAAGATAGGACAATTCGATAGGATAGCAAATATTTTGGACTTTTTTCTTTTTGTTTTGCTGTATTTTCCTTGTTTTTCTACCATTTCAAAGTCAATGAGTTTGGCGTGCAAAGTCAATGAGTTTGGAGGTCAAAGTCAATGGGTTTAGGGGGTAAAGTCAATGAGTTTGGAAAAGACGCTCTATAGACGCGGTGAAAATAAGGTAAATGGACTGGGCTACGGGTGTTGAATGATGGCCCGAAGTATTTTGCTTTCTGATTTTCATGCCTACAATAACAGATGTAAAAATTGCAGTATTGAAGAAAAATATTTAACTTTGCATGTTGAACTAGATACGCTATGTTTTGAGTGCTCTGCGAGTAATTCAGTTGCTCTACGGTGGAGACGAGAAACGGAGAAGTGCAAACGCGCTTGCCTGTCGGCCAGATGGGTAAGGAGAAGATGTTTTATCCTTTTCCGTTCTATGCTTCATAGAGCATTCAAATCTTTTTTAGGCGATGTGTACCTATTCATCCCTTCTATATAAAATTTCTGATGAATCCCTGCTGTCGTCACTGCGTATCGTGCGACAAATCGATTTAACATCCTATCTCATTCTTCTCCCTTTCAGTTAGTAATGGTGGCATTGAGCACGCAAAAATATGATTTTCTCATTGTTGGCGCAGGGCTCTTTGGCTGTATGTTCGCCCACTTGGCAACCCGGCGAGGCAAGAAGTGTCTGGTGATAGATAAGCGGCCTCACCTGGGTGGCAATCTTTATTGCTAACGCCTGGAGGGCATCCATGTGCATCGGTATGGCGCTCTCGTGAACGACAGTCACAACAGCGAACTGTATGCCCGCTACAAGGCGGTGGCTGACAAGGAGAAAAACGTCATCTTTGGTGGGCGTTTGGCAGAATATAAATATTACGACATGGCACCGATTGTAGACAAGGAGCTTAGCATGTTTGATTAAAATATGAATAGATTATGACAAGTTCAAAAGTAGCTTTAATCACCGGTATCACCGGGCAGGACGGCAGTTATTTGGCCGAATTCCTCATTGATAAAGGATATGAAGTGCACGGACTGCTGCGTCGCAGTTCGTCGTTCAATACGGGACGTATCGAACACTTGTATTTGGACGAGTGGGTGCGCGACATGAAGAAAGACCGCTTGGTGAACCTGCACTGGGCCGACATGACTGACTCTTCGTCATTGATTAGAATCATAGGCGAGATTCATCCTACAGAAATATACAACCTGGCGGCGCAGAGTCATGTGAAAGTGAGTTTCGACGTGCCAGAATACACGGCCGACACCGATGCTATTGGTGTGCTTCGATTGCTGGAGGCGGTGCGAATTTGTGGATTAGAAAAGAGTTGTCGCATTTATCAGGCCAGCACGTCAGAGCTGTTTGGCAAGGTACAAGAAGTTCCACAGAAGGAAACAACGCCATTTTACCCACGTTCTCCCTATGCCGTGGCCAAGTTGTATGGCTTTTGGATTATGAAGAATTATCGCGAAAGTTATGGCATGTATTGCTGCAACGGCATTTTGTTCAACCACGAGAGTGAGCGGAGGGGCGAGAATTTCGTGACTCGCAAGATTACCTTGGCAGCTGCACGTATAGCGCATGGGTTGCAGGACAAACTGTATCTGGGTAACTTAGATGCTCGCCGTGACTGGGGCTATGCGCCCGATTATGTGCAGTGTATGTGGCTGATGTTGCAGCAAGAGCAGCCTGATGACTTCGTCATTGCCACGGGTGAATATTATAGTGTACGCGATTTTGCCACCTTGGCTTTTCATCATGCTGGCATCGAGCTTGAGTGGAAGGACAAGGGGATGAACGAGAAGGGTATTGACAAGGCTACCGGTAAGGTGCTTGTTGAGGTAGACCCCAAGTACTTCCGCCCCGCTGACGTCGAACAGTTGCTCGGTGATCCCTCGAAGGCGAAAGAGAAACTTGGGTGGAATCCCCGCCAAACCAGCTTTGAAGAACTGGTCAAGAAGATGACGGAGTATGATTTGAAGCATGTGAAATAATAAGGTAAACAGCTTTTTCTTTCTAGATTATCTAGTTTTCTTAGATTACCTAGTTTTCCTAGTATGCCTAGTGTTCCTAAAATTCCTAGAAAATCTTAAAATCCTATTCATTCATCATGGCATTATCAAAAACATCTAAAATATATATCGCAGGGCATCACGGCTTAGTGGGTTCTGCCATCTGGAAGAATCTTGAAGCAAGAGGGTACAGCAAGCTGATAGGGCGCAGCCATAGCGAGTTAGATTTAACCAATCAGCAAGCTGTTGATAACTTTTTCAAGAAAGAACGTCCTGATGCGGTGGTGTTGGCCGCTGCCTTTGTGGGAGGCATCATGGCGAACAGTCTGTACCGAGCCGATTTCATCATGCAGAACATGATGATGCAATGCAACGTGATTTCATCAGCTTATAAATATGGTGTGAAAAAGTTACTCTTCTTGGGTTCCACCTGCATCTATCCAAAGAATGCGCCACAACCCATGAAAGAGGACGTGCTGCTTACTTCGCCTTTAGAGTACACCAACGAGGAATATGCCATTGCCAAAATTGCCGGACTGAAGATGTGCGAGAGCTATAACCTGCAATATGGCACGAACTATATTGCAGTGATGCCCACCAATCTATATGGCCCCAACGACAACTTCCACTTGGAGAACAGTCATGTGATGCCTGCCATGATGCGCAAAATATATTTGGCAAAACTGATTCATGAGGATAATTGGGAAGCCATTCGGGTGGACATGAACAAGCGTCCCATCAATCCAGTAAAAGCCTTGGCTGAGCAGATAGGAAAAGACAATGTTGATGGCGAGTGTAGTAAAGAACGAATTTTGCAAGCATTGAAGTTTTATGGCATAGAAGACAACAAGGTAACACTTTGGGGAACAGGCTCGCCACTGCGCGAGTTCCTTTGGAGTGAGGATATGGCAGATGCTTCGGTACACATCCTCCTTCATGTGGATTTCAAGGATATTATCGGCATAGACAAGTATTCGAGCGTGTTTTACGGCACTGCTACCGATGGTGAGGTAAACCGCAACAATAGCGAGGGGCGTGGCGGTGCCATTCCCTCACTTGGCGAGATACGCAACTGTCATATCAACATAGGTACGGGAAAGGAACTGACCATCAAGCAACTCTCCGAACTTATTGTACGAACTGTTGGCTTTACGGGAACCGTTGTGTGGGATGAAAGCAAACCCGACGGTACTCCGCGCAAACTCATCGATGTTTCTAAGCTACATTCTTTAGGCTGGACGCACAATGTGGAAATAGAGCAGGGCGTGCAGAAGTTATACGATTGGTACAGGCAGTCGCTGCAAGGATAAAGGTGTAAACAATAAAGATTACACCTATTATATATATAGGTCTCATCTACGTGACGGACAGTCGTTTTAATTTTAATTGAGAATTACACCGAATAGGATGAATGAAGTTAACAAGCAGTTAACCATCGCCGTAGCGGGTACGGGCTATGTAGGCTTAAGCATCGCCACGTTGCTCAGTCAGCACCACCATGTGTTGGCTGTGGATGTGGTGCAAGAGAAGGTTGACAAGATTAACCGGCGGGAATCTCCCATCAGCGATGAATACATAGAAAAGTTCTTTGCCGAGAAACAACTTGACCTGCAAGCAACCCTTGATGGCGAGACATCGTATAAGCAGGCTGACTTTGTGGTGATTGCCACGCCAACCAATTACGACCCTGTGAAGAACTTCTTCGACACCTCGCATGTGGAAGAGGTCATCGAGTTGGTGATGAAGGTAAATCCTCATGCCATCATGGTTATCAAGAGTACGGTGCCCGTGGGATATACGGAGAGTGTCAGTGAGAAATACAATTGTGGAAACATCCTCTTTGCCCCAGAGTTTTTGCGTGAGAGCAAGGCTCTCTATGATAATCTCTATCCCAGCAGAATCATCATTGGCCGGCCAGCGGGGAATGAAAAGTTAGAGCAGGCAGCACACGCTTTTGCCTCGTTGCTTCAGCAAGGCGCAATGAAAGAAAATATCGACACGCTGTTCATGGGAACCACCGAGGCTGAGGCTGTGAAACTGTTTGCCAATACTTATTTGGCACTTCGTGTCAGCTTCTTCAATGAATTGGATACATACGCCGAGATGAAAAACCTCTCCACCAAGGATATCATCCAAGGAGTAGGACTTGACCCACGCATAGGCTCGTTCTACAACAATCCCTCGTTTGGTTACGGTGGCTACTGTCTGCCTAAAGACACCAAACAACTTTTGGCCAACTATGAGGATGTTCCCGAAAACCTGATTGAGGCCATCGTGCAGAGCAACCGCACGCGCAAGGACTTCATTGCCGACCGTGTCTTACACAAAGCTGGTTATTACGATTATTTCAATGGCGGAGCCTTTGATACATCCAAAGAGAAAAAATGTGTGATTGGTATCTATCGCCTCACGATGAAGAGCAACAGTGACAACTTTAGACAGAGCAGTATACAGGGTGTGATGAAGCGAATCAAGGCTAAAGGTGCCGAGGTTATTGTATACGAGCCTACGCTCAAAGACGGCACCACTTTCTTTGGCAGTAGGGTAGTGAACAACCTCACTCAATTCAAGCAAGAGTCCCAAGCCATTGTTGCCAATCGCTACGACAGTGGGTTGGATGATGTGGAAGAGAAGGTTTATACAAGGGATATCTTTAAGCGAGACTGATTCGTTTATCAACTTAAAACAGAGAAACACTTCCAATTTAATTCATATTCATGAAAACGTATGTAAATTTTTGGCTATTATGTTTTATGCTGTTATTTCTTCGGACGGTAGAAACTCATGCACAAAGGTTTTATTTTAAAGAGTTGTTCAAAAATTGCGAGTATAAATATGGCAAAAAACAAACTCAGACAACATTTGAGCCTACCGATAAACGTTATAACCATCAATGGAAATTGACAGTTGACGGGAAACTTGTTAATAAAAAAAATGAAGTGGATTGCTTGCATGTGGGTACAGGAAACGATGCGTCTCAACTTATTCGTTTAGAAACTACAACACCGTTTAAGGATGTGGATTTAGTAAGAGTGTCCACCAATATAGCAGATAAACGAGGAGTTTACACAGTTAGTATGACCCTCAATTCGGATAAAGGCAATTTTATTAATACATGTAATATTACAAAAGAGGGAGATAATCGAAAAAGGGACTTAAGTAATTTTTATATTACGGAGAGTAAAATAAATAGTGGAACTCTTAAGGTTGAAATGAAAGCAAAAAAATATGAAGAAGGAGCTCTATATTTATATTTTATAGAAGTTGCTTCCGTTTTATCCGATCAGCAAAAACTACAAACCCAACACATCAAATCTGGAAAGACTTATTCATATCAAGTGCAGCGCACGTTTGCATCAGACCATTGGAACACCATCTGTTTGCCGTTCGATGTGAGCAAGGAAGCGTTAACAGAGGCAATGGGAAAGAATTGGGCATTGCGAGAGTTTGATAAGAAGGTTGAAAACGTGTTGAAGTTTAAGGATGCTGATGCGATTGAAGCTGGTGTTCCTTATCTCATCAAGCCTGCGGACAAGGTCGAAAATCCTATCTTCTCAAACGTAGTTTATCAAGATGTGAAACCGCAGACAGTTCAAGATGAAACAGGGCAATATGCTTTCGTCGGCACATTCGACCCAGTCAACTTAAAAGTTGATGGCTCCGATATGTTCTTGTTGGCTAATGGCAATCTTGCAAAACCTAAATCTGAAGAGGTGAGTCAAATGTATGGCATGCGGGCCTACTTCAAAATAAACGAACAAAGTAGTTCTTCTGCAAAGCAGATTACTTATGCTATTGATTGTGGCAGTGAAACTGTGAATGGAATACAATCGCTGCACTCACATCCTTCAACACGCAACCAGCCCATTTACAATTTGCAAGGCGTAGAAGTAGGAACAGACATCCTTCACTTGCCAGCAGGTGTGTATGTGATGGGTGGGAAGAAAATAATAAAAAGGTGAGGAGCAAGACAACCCCTATTTACTAACTCATTCTCTAATAATCATGAAACAATACACGGCACCTAAATTGACTATCATTCATTTGGATAAGGCTGCATGCACTCTTTTATCTGCCTCCTCAGTGAAGCAAATCAATAAAGAGAATAATGTCAATATCATCGGCAGCACCGAAGAAGATGATGCTCATAATGCCTGTGCCAAAGGATTTATGTTCCTGGACGAAGATGACTTTGACGATATTGAGTGATTTTCTCAAATTAGATAAAGAAAGGCTTCATTGATTCCAAACGGCTATCAATAAAGAAATAATAGAAAAGTTGTCATAATCCGAATTGGTATTCGATTTGTAGCCTCATGATTTGTATAGTTTCGTAGACAGGCCATGCCGTCGTATGCTGAACATAGCCAGGGTGCACCGCTGGCAAAGGAGTATGTCCTAAAGAAGATTGTGGCGGACTGTGGGGATATGAAGACATGAAAGAAAACGGAGAGGTCGACGATCCCAAAGACTTTGATTTGGAAGCGGCTAAAGCATTAGTAGAAGCGGTTGAACCTGAAGGGTTTGCGCCGTGGTAAGGGTGTTGTAAATGCTTTTATCAGTTTATAATATAATACTCTCTATCTTAAGAAATTACAGTACTATAATATGGATAAAAATATAATTACCGTCACGTCACCGCTGCTCCCAGACCTTGATGATTTTCATGGATTGTTAAAGGAAATCTGGGACAGTAAGTGGATAACCAACAACGGCTCTTTTCATAAGAAACTCGAAGCAGCGTTGTGTGAGTATCTAAAAGTACCATATATTAGTTTATTTACCAATGGTACTTTACCGCTAATAACCGCATTACAGGCATTACATATTACTGGAGAGGTAATTACAACTCCGTATAGCTTTGTAGCTACCACTCATGCTTTGTGGTGGAATGGTATCAAGCCTGTGTTTGTAGATGTAGATCCTTATACAGGTAATCTTGACCCAAATAAAATAGAGGCAGCCATAACTCCGCGAACAACAGCAATTTTACCTGTTCATGTCTATGGAAAGCCTTGCAATGTTGATGACATTCAGATGATAGCAGACAAGTATGGACTGCGTGTTATCTATGATGCTGCTCATGCTTTTGGAGTGGAAGTAAACGGAAAGAGTATTCTGAATGCTGGCGATATGAGTACGTTAAGTTTTCATGCCACTAAAGTTTTTAACACTGTTGAAGGAGGAGCTTTAGTGATGCACGATGAAAAGATGAAAAAACGGATTGATTATCTCAAAAACTTTGGCTTTGCAGGAGAAACAGAAGTTGTTGCTCCAGGAATCAATAGCAAGATGGATGAAATACGTTCAGCGTATGGATTACTTAATCTTCAACAGGTTGATGATGCCATTAATGCGAGAAAGAAGGTTGCCCTTACTTATCGTGATGCCTTACGAGATGTACCAGGAATAACATTTTGGAATGACATGCCAGGCGTGAAGCACAACTATTCTTATTTCCCTATTTTTGTTAATGCACAACAGTATGGTATGACACGTGATGAACTATATAACAAATTAAAAGTACACAATATATTAGGACGTCGCTATTTCTATCCACTAATAAGTACCTTTTCTACTTATCGTGCTTTAGAGAGTGCGCGGATGGATAATTTACCAGAAGCTATTAAATTGGCCAATACCGTAATATGTCTGCCCATGCATCACGCTTTGACTCAAGAAGAGTGTAATAAGGTCATTCAGGTGATTAAAATGATTTGAAAGAAATCATAAAATTTTGAAGTAAGATAGTTGATTGAATATTAACAGGATATTATTAGAATTTGTAAATATAGTCAATTGCTGACAACCTTATTTAAATAACTAATATAATATCTACTTAATATTTCTCTATTTGTGATATATTTAACAGGGAAGAAAATGAAATTGGGAATTATGCAGCCTTATTTTATGCCTTACATAGGGTATTGGCAGTTAATAAAAGCTGTAGATAAATATGTGATTTTTGATGATGTCAATTACATAAAAAAGGGTTGGATTAATCGTAATAATATTTTAGTGAATGGCAATAAAAAGTTATTTACCATCTCTTTGCACAATGCAAGTCAAAATAAACTGATTAATGAAGTAGCGATTGCTGACGATTTCGAAAAGTTTGATAAAACTATAATAATGGCGTATTCTAAGGCACCGTATTTTAAACAAGTAAATGCCTTGCTTCATGAAATTTATGCGTATCCAAAAGATAACCTTGCTTTGTTCGTTGCCAATAGTATTAAGAAGGTTGTTGACTATTTAGAAATAAAAACAGAGCTTATTTTGTCATCCAAATTAGACAAAGATAATTTTTTGAAAGGTCAAGATAAAATCTTAGCAATTTGTAAAGAGTTAAAAGCTGATACATATATTAATGCAATTGGCGGAAAAGAACTCTACGAAAAACAAAAATTTCATGAAAAAGGTTTGAATTTATTTTTTTTGGAACCTACAATCACGAAATACAAGCAGTTAAGTGGTGAGTTTGTGGGTGGACTTTCAATGATAGATATCATGATGTTTAATACTCCAGAACAAATTAGGGAAATGTTATCAAGTTTTGAATTAGTATGAAATTAGCTGTTATAGGAGCCTCAAAAGATCAATATTCGTTGTGCTTAAAGGCGAGAGAGTTGGGAATGGAAACTTTTTGTTTTGCTTGGGATAAGGATGCCGTATGTAAAACAATCGTAGACCATTTCTATCCTATCGATATTTTCGATACAGAGCGTATCATCGGTATTTGTAGAGAACAAGGTATACAAGGAGTTGTGTCAAACGGATCGGACATGACTGCAGAGGTTCAAGCCAAGGTTTCAGATATTTTGGGGTTGAATGGCACTCCCTATCATGTTTTTCATTCCTTGCGGGATAAGTATTACATAAGGCGATGTCTTGATAAAGTAGAAGGACTGAACCAGCCCCGTTATTACAAATATCAAGGAAATAACTTGCAAATTTATCCATGTGTAGTAAAACCATGTGTAGGAAGTGCAAAATGTGGCATAACTTATGTTGATTCCCCGAAGAATTTTTGCAAGGCTATTGATTATGCAAAAAAAGTAGATTGCAATGATATCTTGATTGAAGAGTTTGTTGAGGGAAAGGAAATTTCGGTAGAAACCATCTCATTTCATGGGCAACATGAAATTGTACAGATAACAGATAAGGACGCTTTGCCACCTCATTTTGTAGAGACAGGGCATCATCAACCTGCAGATTTGCCTAAAGACTTAAGTTATAGAATAAAAAAGATTGTACCTGCTATTTTAACCGTAATAGGATTTACAAATGGTGCCTCTCATATAGAGATGAAATATGCAGGGAGTGAGATATTTGTAATTGAAGTCAATCCAAGGGGTGGCGGAGATTATATTTCGTAAGTATTGACATATTTAAGTTCAGGAATAGACTATTTGGCAGCGATTATCAAAGTAGCACTTAACACATTTCAAAGTGTGCAGTCACTAAAAGACAAAAATGAGTCTTTTTCTGGAGTTTATTTTTTATGCAAACAAAGTGAACAAAATCTTCTTCTCTTTACAAAAAACCACTGATGAGCCGTGGATAGTGGAAAAGAAAATGGCTTCCAATCAAATAACAGAAAGTATTACGAATAATGATAGAAGTACATATCTGATTTATCAATCAGATCACAAGATTGGTGCAATAACAAGGCATGTTTTCTCTCTAAAAGATTTTAATTTAGGTAAGCAGATGTTTATAGATTTTATGCGGCATATAGAAACAAAGGGACGTACAGGGTTTGGGGGAGGTACTCCTGACAAGATGTGGAAAGAGAATTCTGTGCTTGCTTATTTTGAAGGAGATAAAATAATATCGTGCATGGTAATGAATGAAAAAACAAATCAGGAATTTGCATTCCCTTGTGTTTCCAACCAAGTTTTTGAAGAAATGCGCAATGCAAAGAAGACTTTTGAAACCTCTTATATGTAAAATTTTGAATTTTTGTTGGTATAAGGATGAAAGAACATAATCGTATAGTGGTTGCCATTGAGTGTATGGTTTTTAATCATGAGCCATATATAAGGCAATGTCTTGAAGGGTTTATCATGCAAAAGACAAACTTTCGTTTTGTCGCTATCGTACACGATGATGCGTCAACAGATAACTCAGCATCAATTTTAAGGGAATATGAACAGCGTTATCCTAATATTATACATGCTATTTATGAAACACAAAATCAATATTCGAAACATGATGAAAGTCTTTCCAGAATTATGTTGGATGCTGTTCGTGGTACGGATGCTAAATATATTGCTATTTGTGAAGGTGATGATTATTGGACAGACCCCTTAAAACTTCAAAAACAGGTAGATTATTTAGAGAGTCATCCAGAAGTAAACTTAGTCTATACTGGATTCAATAATGTAAATGAGAACAGTGTTCCTATTGTTCGGCCTTATTATGAATTTCTTAGAAAACACTCTAAAAGTGGAGATATTTTTCATCAGCTGATTTATCGAAACTTTATTATGACCTTGACGGTCTGTTTTCGTTCAGACGTACGAATGACAAATACATATATCAACAATCCTGTTCCTTTTTACGATTATGGATTATTTCTTGCTGCGTCTATTCATAGTAAAATAAAATATTTTCCAGAGATTATGGGAAATTATAGACGGACTCCAGGAAGTTTGATAACTTCGCATAAAAGCGAAGTTAATAAAAAACTTTCGCAAGTGAGGCTTTATTTTGCGCAATGTTTTTTGAAGGGTAAAGGCGCCAAACGTTCATGGAGAAGAAATAGAATCATTGAGTACAATATAGTGAAGGGCTTTTTATTTGATAAATCAAATTTGCATAAACTATATACAGATTTTCCTTATTTGCGTTTATACCAGATTCCCTGTTCAATAGAGCATTTTATAGTTAGAGTGTTAAAGAAATTACACATCATTTCAAAGTTTTATTAATGGCTTCAGAATTAAAACAAAAGACAATAAAAGGACTTCTTTGGAGTGTTGTTGATAATTTCTCTAATTTAGGAGTTTCTTTTATTATTGGTATTATTTTAGCAAGGTTGTTATCGCCAGATGATTACGGTCTTTTGGCAATGATAAATGTGTTTTTGGCCATTTCTCGTTCTTTTATTGATAGCGGTTTTGGAAATGCATTGATTCGTAAGCAGGACATGACGCATCACGATTGTTCCACAGCGTTTATATTTAATGTTGTCGTTTCATTATTTTTTTATTTGGTTCTGTTTTTTCTTGCGCCATTGATAGCATCATTCTATCATAGACCTATATTATCTTCGCTTCTTCGCGTAGAGGCAGTTTGTATGATAATTAACGCTTTTGTTATTGTGCAGATAACCCTTATCAATAAAAAGGTTGATTTTAAGAAAACTACAAAAATAAGTCTTATTTCTAATGTGATATCTGGAGCATTTGGTATATTTCTTGCGTATTGTGGGTATGGCGTTTGGGCTTTGGTAGGTATGCACATATTAGCAAGTTTAATATCCGCACTTTTGTTTTGGCTGATGACAGATTGGTATCCAACTCTTGTTTTTTCGTATAAATCGTTTAAGTATTTATTTGGTTTCGGATCTAAGTTGTTGACAACAGGTATTCTTGATGTTATCTTTAGAAATCTATATCCTATACTAATAGGTAAATTCTTTTCAGCTTCAAGTCTTGGATTTTATACTCGTGCAGAAACTTTAGCTAAGCTGCCGTCTGAAACTCTTACAGGTGTTATCCAGCGTGTAACTTTCCCTGTCTTGAGTCAGATTCAAGATGACGAAGAGAGATTGTCTGCCAATTATAGAAAACTTCTCAAAATGACCGCTTTTATTATTTTCCCCTTAATGGTTGGGTTAGCCGCTGTTGCAAAGCCTTTAATTTTAGTATTGTTGACAGCTAAATGGTCACAGTCTATCATTTACTTACAGATTATCTGTTTTGGTATGATGTGGTATCCTATTCATGCGATAAATCTCAATCTTCTTCAGGTAAAAGGTCGTACTGATATTTTCCTAAAAATAGATATAATTAAGAGGTTCATTACTGTTGTGGTTTTGTTCTGTGCAATTTCATTTGGTGTGATAGGAATGTGTTTGGCATCAGTAATTTCTTCTCTGATAAGTCTTTTCATTAATACATATTATACAGGGAAAATGATAAATGTAGGTTTTGTAGTACAACTGAAAGACCTTTTACCAATACTCTTAAATTCGTTCCTTATGGCTGGAATAGTTTTCTATTCAGTGAGATTATTTGACAATAATTTCATCAACTTGTTAATTGGTATTTTAATAGGAGTCATTTCCTATGCTTTTGGAGCATTGCTGTTGGCAAAGGATGAAGTTTTAGAGTTTAGAAATGTAATATATAGAAGGTGATTCAGATTTAGGGAAAAACATTCATATTTTATGGCTATCAAAAAGAGAGATTCTAATATTGAATTGTTTCGCATATTCTTGATGTTGATGATTATATCTCACCATTATGTTGTAAACAGTGGGATTACAGATTTGTTCAGATACGATGAAATTTCTGCAAATACAATATTTTTGGAATTATGGGGTTGGGGAGGTAAATGTGGTATCAATTGTTTCATTTTGATTACTGGCTACTTCATGTGCAGGCAGTCTTTTTTGTGGTTTAAATTTTTGAAGCTTGTTTTAGAAGTAGAGTTTTATAGTATAGGTATTTATTTGGTCTTATCATTATGTGGTGTGACCAACTTTAACTTTATTGAATTATCTAAGTCTGTGTTGATATTGCCAAGAGATATAGGGCATGGATTTACAGGAAGTTTCATAGCTCTTTATTTATTAATACCATATATTAATATGTGTATTAATCAGATGACAAAGAAGCAGCATTCTGTCCTTTTGATTATTCTTCTTATAATTTTTACACTTATTCCTACTTTCTTAGTTACGCATGTGTACGAATATCTTGGGTGGTATATAACAGTTTATTTGATTGGTAGTTGGATACGATTATATCCCCAGGAGTGGATGACTAATCAAAAGAAAGTAGTTGTTATTTTAGTGATAAACTACCTGTTGGTTGTAGCCAGTATTTTGGCAATGTTTTATTTTGGATTACAGAAACATCAAATTATTCAATGGGATATTTATTATTTTGTAAGCGATTCTAATAAAGTATTCGCTGTAACGATGTCTGTTTTATTGTTTTGTTTCTTTAAGAACATAAACATAGGATACAATAAATCGATTAATAAAATAGCAGCTACTGTATTTGGTGTTTTCTTAATTCATACAAGTGGCGATGCAATGAGACATTTTATATGGAATGACCTTCTTAAAACTCCTGAGCAGTATTACTCTGATACTTTATTTTTACATGCGATATTTTCTGTACTTATAATTTTCTCTATAGGTTCTTTAATAGACAGAATTAGAACCATATTTATAGAGAAACCCCTGTTTCGTATATTTAACGATATTTATATTAATGCATATAAACAGAATCAATAGACAGTTGTTTTTTGAAGTTGTTAGATATGGAATTGTTGGCATATTAGCAACTGTTATTCATTATGGGATATATTGGATTCTTCAACATTGGGTTAATATTAACATTTCGTATACAATTGGATATGCTATCAGTTTTATTTGTAATTTGTTTTTAACATCCTATTTTACATTTAAGAAAAAGGTGACTTTTAGACGTGGCATAGGTTTCAGTAATGCGCATATTGTGAATTACTTTTTACAAATGATTTTGCTTAATGTATTTATTCGATGTGGAATGAGTAAGGCATGGGCACCTGTGCCTGTATATTGTATAGTTATACCCATTAATTTTCTTTTAGTGAGATACGTATTTAAGACTAAAAATAAATGAAAAAAGTAACAATTCTTATACCTTGTTATAATGAAGCACAATCATTACCTCATTTATATTGTGCATTAGAAAATTTAATGAATGTCTGCAGTAAGTATGAATGGGAAATACTTATGATTGACGATGGAAGTACTGATACAACTCTGACCGTAATGAAAGATTTACGAAAGAGTGACCGTAGGATTTGTTATGTAAGTCTGTCTAGAAACTTCGGTAAAGAAAATGCCATGTTGGCAGGTTTTGATTATGCTACAGGAGATAGTCTTGTTATCATTGATGCAGATTTACAGCATCCGCCATTAGTAATTGTTTCCATGTTGGAGAAATGGGAAGAGGGGTATCAGGATGTTTATGGTAAGCGCATAACACGAGGTAATGAACCTCTGTTACGAAAAATGCTGACATCATTTTTTTACAAATTAATACAAAAGAGTGTTGAGTATAACATTCTACAGAATGTTGGTGACTTCAGGCTATTGGACCGTAAGTGTATTGAAGCGTTAAAAGAATTGAGAGAATCTGAAAGGTATACAAAAGGTATGTTTGCATGGATAGGTTTTAAGAAGACCTATGTTGAGTTTGAGACCAAAGAAAGAATTGCTGGGAATAGCCATATGAGTTATAAAAAGTTGCTTAAATTGGCTTTTAATGGTATATCTTCTTTTACCGTAGCACCCTTAAGATGGTCAGCATATTTAGGATTCTTAGTGTCACTAATTGCTTTTATATATTCTGTTTTTGTTTTTATGAAGACAATCATTTTAGGTGAGGTTGTTCAGGGCTACCCCACATTGGTGATACTAATACTTTTCTTTTCTGGGCTACAATTGATTATTTTAGGTGTTATTGGAGCATATCTTGGAAAAATTTTTACTGAATCAAAAAAACGACCAGTTTATATAGTTAATGAATATGAGAAATAAATTTTACATAATAGCCTTTATTATAGGTGTTATTTTCTTGTTACTCAATATCCTTACACCAGAAACTGGGGACGATTGGGCTTATAAATATATTTTTCAACAATCACCTTATGATTCATATACGCCTATAGGCAATCTTGCAGATATTTTAGAAAGCCAATATAATCATTGGTATATCCAAAATGGAAGATTTATTCCACATTTCTGTCTACAGACATTTAGTGGAGTTTTTGGGAAAGGATTATTCAACATAGGGAATACAATTATCTTTCTGGCTTTCCTTTTCTTTCTCTTAAAATTGGTATCGCCTATTGAAAGAAAACTAACAGACACTCAAAAAACTCATTTTTTTATACTTTCTTCTTCACTGATATTTCTTTTTTTTCCTGATTTTAAAAGATGTTTCTTGTGGATGTCAGGTAGTTTCAACTATTTGTGGTCTGGCTTTTTTTGTCTTATTTTTGTTTCTTGCATGGATTCTTTCACAAGCAAACGAAAAAATAGTTTAGATTACATAGGTTTGTTTATTTTAGGTTTAGTATGTGGTTGGACCCACGAATGTATAGTTTTAGGTTTGGGAGTTGGATATTTTGTTTATTATATATTTTTTTTACGGCATGAATTAACTCCTAATAAATTATGGCTTCTTAGTGGATTTTATTTGGGTGTCATCTTCCTTGTTTTCGCCCCTGGCACAATTAATAGAGGTGTTAGTGCCATTGGTACGAATGTCTCGGTTTTTTCGGATTACTTCACCACGTTGCAAAGCATGGTGAATTTGCGATTGCTGCCTTTACTTATTATTTTTCTTATAATCTTAGTATGTTCAAAGAAACTGTTATTAAGGGAGTTCTTGTATGAAAATATAGTTTTGGTAGTTGCTATCTTGGTTTCTTTTGTCTTTCTTGTTTTAGTAAAGAATACAAGTGCCAGGTCTCGCTTTGGCATTGAATTATTTTCTTTGATTCTTATACTGAAATTAACAATAAGGTATCCTATAAAAAAATATATAACATGGTCTCTTGGGTGCATTTGTTTCTTGTTGTCAGCACTTGTTATCCATATATGTAGAAATAATTATAACAATTACCAAGAGGAATTATTGCAGTTACAGAATCCAAATACTCAATACATAATAACACAGAAGACTAATTTTAACAGACATTTGCTGCGTTTTGTCGTTTCAACTCCTGGCGGAATGAGTGATGTTTCTTATAATTCTGATTTTTGGGCAAATAAAGCAATCGCACATGCTTTTAAAAGAAAAAATGCGATTTTCCTTCCAATTGAATTTGTACAAGACTTTGTTAGAAATACAAATAAATACAGACAATGGCATACTTTGGATGAATTAGATTTCTATGCAAAACGTATTGATGAATCTGTAAAATTTGATGAATTAAGAATGGCAATAAAGCGTGATAAGTTGAAGGTAGAGCAATACAAAAAAGACCAAGGTTGTTATCCTTTTTCGTTTGTGAAAATTGGAAATCAAGATGTTATGCTTGTCAGTAAAATGATAGACTTACAAAAATAGATGAAATTTAGCGTAACTATACCAGCATTTAAAGCAGCTTATTTGCAGGAATGTATTGAAAGTATTATTGCCCAAACGTTCGATGATTTTGAGATAATAGTTGTTAATGATAATTCACCAGAAGATATTGATAGCATTCTTTGCAAGTTTGATGATAAGAGACTGAGATATTTTAAAAACGAAGTAGGATTTGGGGCAGAGCATGTGGTTGAAAATTGGAACAAATGTTTGGAATATGCTCATGGTGAATATGTTATTTGTATGGGTGACGACGATCGATTAGGACCTAACTGTCTGAGTGATCTTTTTGAGTTGATTGAAAAATATCCCATGTTGGATGTTTATTATTCCAGAACAGAATTAATCGATGAACATTCGCAACCTTATGTTGTTTATGATACCCGTCCCGAACGTGAAACGGTCTATGAAATGATTTATAACCGTTGGCACGGAGGAAGTATGCTTATAGGTAATTATTGTTATCGCGCTGACGCTTTAAGGAAACGTGGTGGCTTTTATGATTTACCGTTTGCTTGGGGATCGGATGCCATATCAGCATATCAAGGTGGTGAAAAAGCAGGAATCGCAAATACTCGTCAGGTGGGCTTTCAATATAGAACTAATAGATACAGTATAAGTAGAAAAGTTGATAACATAGCAGGAAAGGTTCGGGCTCTAACGCTACAACGAAAATGGTTTGAGAACTTTTTTAGTAAGGTTCCAGATAATGAAGAAGATAGAAAAATTCTTTGTTTATTAAGGAGCGAATTAGACGAACATTTTCAACAAATGATTGCAAGAGATATTGTGTATGGTATTTCTATTAATCCCTTAAAACAGACAAGGTTTTGGCTGACTAATTCTTCTTCATATGGATTGAGTCATGTTTTCGTGTTAAAGTGTTTTTGTAGAGGTATTTTTAATTTTATTAAAAACAAATGTCAAAAATAGGAATCATAACATTTCATGCGTCATTTAATTATGGCTCAATGCTTCAGGCGTATGCTCTGCAAACATTCCTTCATATGAAAGGGCATGATGTAGAATTTATAAATTATAGGTCTCATTTTCAAAAGCAAATTTATTATAAACCATTTGACGTTCACTCAAAATATTCTTTATTATCTAGTTTAAAGAGATTGTTGCTTTACCCATCATCTATCAAAGAGCTATCAAAAAAATGGTATCTATTTGATGAATTTCTTTCAAATAATCTTCGTGTCTCCTCTTCTGAATATAATTCTATAGATGAGTTGCAACAGGCACATTTTAATTATGACATTGTTGTTGTAGGCAGTGATCAAATATGGAATAGCAATGCATCAGATTCAGGTGAGGCTTATTTTGCAGGTTTCTTGCCAAGCAGTGTCGAAAAGGTGGCTTATGGACCTTCGTTTGGGCAAACGCCAGAGAATAATAACGTTGATGTAATTCGGAACTTTCTAAAAGGTTTTAAAGCAATTTCTGTGAGGGAAGAACGAGCAAGGAAATTCTTGCAGGACAATAATATAGCTTCAGATGTTGATGTCGTATGTGATCCAACACTATTGCTGTCAGCTCATGAGTATGAAAAACTTATACAAGATGAACCTTTGATAAAAGGGGAGTATATATTTTTTTATACTCCTGTGGGTTTGCCTAAAGAGTATTTTGCTATAGTAAATAATTTGGCTGAGAAACTAAGTATACCTGTTTATACAGAACGGGCATATTATCCTCATGATTTGCGGAAATTTGCTAACATTAAGAATTTTCCCGCAGTTGGACCTTGTGAATTTCTTAATTTAGTAAAAAATGCCAAATACGTCTGTGGAGGTTCTTTTCATCTTCAAGTTTTTTCAATTTTGTTCAAGAAAGATTTCTATTGTATCAATGGGGATCAAGATAGTCGGACAAATAATTTATTAACTAAATTAGGTTTAGAGAGTAGAATTATCAGTCTTACAAAACCTCAAATAGGAATTCCTCATAAAATAACAAACTATGAAAGTGTTTTTGAAAAGTTGAAGACTTATAGGTCACATTCAATTGAATTTATTGACAAATGGATCAATTAACAACCCCTCTCGTCTCTGTTATTATTCCTATATATCAGGCAGAGAAAACACTATGTAAGGCTTTGGATAGTGTGTTAGGTCAGACTCTTACCGAGTTTGAGGTTATCCTGATAGATGACGGGAGTACTGATAATTCAGGATATATTTGTGATGAATATGTACGCAAGGACAGGCGGGTAAAGGTTGTTCATCAATGCAACAAGGGTGTTTCTGCCGCACGACAATGCGGTATAGAACGTGCAAGAGGTGAGTATTCCATACATGTGGATCCTGATGATTGGGTAGAACCAGAGATGTTACAAGAACTTTATAGGTGTGCCAAAAGGCATGATGCAGATATGGTGATTTGTGATTTCTATGAAAATTCATATAAAGGACAAAAATATATCAAGCAAGAACCCTCAGCATTAGATGCGTCAGTAGTTTTAGAAGATATATTTTTTAAGCTGCACGGTTCAACTTGCAATAAATTAATCAAACACAGCTGTTATATACGGAATAAAGTCCACTTCCCTTTGAATATATCTTTTTGTGAAGATCAATATGTGATCGCTTCACTATTATTGAATAATCTAAAAGTTGCCTATTTACCAAAGGCCTTTTATCATTATCAGCGTGATGATTCAAAAAAATCATTATCTTTAAAATATACAGAAGCTTCGTTAAGTGAGGATATTTTAATAAGGTCATTATTTAATCAATTGTTGAAAGATACAAATATTAGGCAGCAAGTTTATTCTATGAAGTCATATATGATTGTGTCCAAAGCCTTCTTCGGTGGCAGACATTTGTTTTCGTCAAAGATGTTTAAAGAAATATTTATAGCCTATGTTTCTTATGTCAAAGAATCGAAGTCAAATTGGATAGAAAAGCTTTTAATTTATATTTCTTGTAGGGGAGGATATCAATTTTGTGTAAGACTCTTTGATTTCTTACTTCAGATTAATCATAATTTAGTTCGAAAATAATATGCTTTATATAGCTACCTTTGTTATTTTTTATATTTATTGTGTCAGCCTTTGCAATAAACCATATACAAAGCAAGACAAAGTGCTTAAGATTGGAGCAGTTGTGATAGCTGTTTTGATAGGCTTTAGGAAAGGGTGGCCTGATGAGGATGCCTATTTATTTGCATTTAATGGAGCTCCTTACTTAAATGAGTTTTCCTGGGACACACAGTCGCTTGCTTATGCTGAACTCGGTTACTTCTATTTGGCATCAGTCATAAAAACAATTTACTTTAACTCCACCTTTTATTTTTTAGTAATGGGTGGACTTTCTATGTATTTACTGTATAAGTGTTTAGATAAATATTGTTTATTGCCACTTATCGGCTTTTGTGATTATATTGCGCGTTTCCTATTAAATAGAGATTTTACCCAGATGCGTTCTTCCTTGGCTATTCTTTTAATTGTCATAGCAACAAAATATATCTATGAAAAGAAAATGTGGAAATACATGCTTGTGGTATTACTGGCGTATCAGTTCCACCATTCTGCTTCATTGGCAATTCCACTTTACTTTTTTTGTATGTTGAATTTGAAGCATTGGCATATTGTCACGGGCATCTTAATTGCATTTCCCCTTGCAGCAATTTTTGCCCCATCAATATCTGTCCTGTTATCAGATTGGAGTGAGGACCTTCAAATTAAGACTTATACCGAGGGTGGATACGTTGAGCTGGCGTTAGGATTCGCCAATCCCATGATCTATTTTCAAATAGCTGTTTTGTTACTTTTTACATTTAGAGAGAAGCAACTTACTCGTCTAACACCCTATTATAATATATTTAGAACTGGATATTTTTATTCTACCTTATTCTTGATATTCTTTTGTAATTATACTGCACTTTCAGGGAGAACATCTACCATTTTTGCTACGTTTGAGATATTTATTTTGTCTGCATTAGCATTGACTTTCTCTGGAGTACAACGAAAAATATATTTTACAAGTTTAGTCGTCATTTTGAGTTATTTCTTTTATAGTAAATATTGGGCGGCAATGATGATGACTAACGGGGCTGCAGGATTCTTTTAATTTATGAAAGTAGTAGTTGTTTGTACACGCCTATGTTTCGGTGGAGCCGAAAGAGTGGGAGTTATGCTCGCTAATGGATTAGCACAGAGAGGTCATCAGGTTACATTGTGGGCTGATCTTTATGATCAGGTTACTTATCCGATAGATGAACGTGTAACCTTATCCAATCTATACACAAAACAATATTCTGGGTTGGCAAAATGGAGGAACTCCATTCATAATTTGCGCAATACATGGAAGAAAGAAAAGCCTGAGGTAGTCATTGGCATTATGTGGGCATGTTCTTTAAAGGCGCGTATAGCTACAATAGGATTAAATGTTCCAGTCATCAGTACTGTTCATGATGCTTTCGAACACCCAAAGAGTGCACCGATGTCTTCATTTGAATATTTCCATAAGTTTTATCTTAATAAGCTCTATCGGTGTGTTACAGTGTTGACCCATGCCGATAAAAAGATTATAGGTAAAAGGCTTAAGAATGTTTATGTAATGCCCAATCCTTTGGGACTTGCTCCAGTCGTAGAGGTTCCGCAAAAAGACAAGGTTATATTAGCCGCTGGGCGGTTAGATAGCTGGTATGTAAAAGGATTCGACTTGCTTATTGAAGCATGGGGACAAATAGCCCATCGCCACCCAGATTGGACATTGAAAATTGCAGGTTCGGGAACAGATACGAGTAAGCAATTTATACAAAGGTTAGCTAAGAAGCATCAAATAGAGAATCAGTTTCAATTAATTGGGTTCCAAAAGAATATTGATGAAATCTATAAAAGTTCAGCCATCTTCGTACTGAGTAGCCGGTATGAGGGCTTTGGACTCGTTTTAATAGAAGCCATGAGCCAAGGTTGCGCTTGTGTAGCTGCTGATTATAAAGGCAGGCAGAAAGATATAATTACAGATGAATCTGAAGGTATCACCTGTGAACCCGAAGATGCAGTGTTGTTAGCACGAGGTATGGATCAACTGATTTCAGATGAAGATTATCGCCTATCAGTTCAGCAACATTCAATAGAGGCGAGTAAACGCTTTTCTTTAAACAAGATTATTGACAAATGGGAACACCTGCTGACAATTCTATCAGATAATTAGAAAGTAATGAAATATGAATAATGTGCCAACCATAACCGTTTTGACTCCTGCTTACAACAAAGGTAAGACGATAAAAAGAACATTTGAGAGTTTATTAAACCAGACCAGTTTTGATTTTGAGTGGGTCTTAATCAATGATGGAAGTACTGATAATACATTAGAGGTAATCAATGGCTTTCAGACAGATAAATTTCCTATTCGATTTACAAATAAGCAGAACGAAGGACTTAATCGCACTTATAATCTTGGTGTAAGATTAGCAGAAGGAAAGCTGATATTTCGTTTAGATCCAGATGATTATTTGGTTGAGGATGCTATTGAAAGTGTCATCCAATATACACAGCTTCTTGATAGCGATGATCAATTATGCTCTGTGGCTTTCCTTACCAAATATTCTAATGGAAAGATTGTCGGAACCCATCCCTATACTGAGCCTAAAAGAAGTAATTTTATTGATTACAGAATATTGGATAAAGGGAGAGGAGACCGCATCGAGGTTGTTAAAAGAGAAGTCTTGCTTCAATATCCAATGCCAGAGATTGAAGGAGAGAAGTTCTGCTTAGAATCGGTAATGCAACAGAATATAGCAGAGGAATATGATGCGCTTTATATACCAAAAGCCATATATATTCGTGAATATAATGAAGCGAGCATTACATCTAACTTAGTGCGTGTTTTTTCTCAGAATCCTGAAGGGACATTATTGACTTACTCACAGAGTGTGAATATTTTAGTGAGGAAGCAAAAGGAAGGCTATCCTGTAAGAAGAGAAATATTTAAAACTGGAATAAATTATTTCAGATTTTGTCTTTACTCCAAAGAAAAGATGAAAGATATTTTTAAAAAAGTTCCTAAATTTATTTGTTTTGAGTGTTTCATACCTGGTATGTTATTATATGGTATTGATCAGCTAAATCCCAATTGGGTTTATAATTCTTTATTCTGGGTAAGAAAAAACATTGGTATTTTTAAGTAAATATATCTGCTTCTTTCAAGTTGCTTAGATTTTTTGCGCATCAATTAATAACAAAAATGGTATTGACATGTTAACAAAAGGTATAGTATCAGTCATAGTTCCAGCATACAATGTTAGTGATTATTTAGATACATTTTTTACTTGTATGATGAATCAGACGTATGAAAATATTGAGGTAATTGTTATAGATGATGGTAGTACTGATAATTCAGGGGAAATATGCGATAAATGGGCAAAAATGGAATCCCGGATTAAGGTATTTCATAAAGATAATGGTGGGTTAAGTTCTGCTCGCAATAAAGGAATAGAATTAGCTCAGGGAGAATGGATGACATTTCTTGATCCAGACGACACTGTTTCTTTTGGTTATATAGAATCGCTCTTATCTTTGACAACTGAAGATATTGATCAAGTAATTGGTGGGTGGGAGAGTAGAGATCAAGATGGTAATACAATTACTTCACTTCAGAGTACCGTTTCTGGTGTGATTTCAAAAAATGAGGCTATATTATGGGTTTTCCATCCTAAATATTTATGGCCAGGATTTGCATGGGGAAAGCTTTATCGTTCTTCTATAATTAAAGAAAACAATCTCCGATTCGATGAAAGTCAATGGCTGTGCGAGGATGGGGTTTTTTCAATTTTGTTTTTATGTAATATTCAGGGAAAGGTATCGTTTACGACAGAACCATTGTACTATTATTTGGTAGATAGAATAGGAAGTAATACATATAAGTCAAACGAAAAATATTCAGAGAAAGTATTGCATGAATTTTATGGTTATGTCAAAATGTTTAAAATGCTAAGTGAATATCATATAAATAGCCCAAAAACTCGCTTATTCGCAAAATGGAATGTTTATGTGATGTACCGTCGTTTAATAAGAAAACTTGATAGATTCAAAGTCTTTGCCCCACGAGCAGAACTTTATGAAACATTGATCTCAATCATCCCTACCTGGCAATTACCTTTCTTTTCTTTAATATTACGTTTCAAAAGAAAATAGGAAGATAATGTCCAATGTTACTATTGGTGTGCAAAATCAGATATATTTGGTATTGCTGATTTTATGGGATAGACAACACATAAAAATCACTTCACAATTGTTACTATGCAATATGAATTTGTAAAAGAGATAGGGTCAAATATACCAATACCTTCTTCTTATAAGGATGTACGCATTTTAGTTCAAAGTGACTATTATCGCTTTATGGGTAGAAAAGCCTCTTGGTTCGTTATGTTTTGTAAGACGCTTATTGAACCAAGTTTTGCATTCTTATTTTGGCATCGAATATCTGCTCTTAAAAGACGCAATCCGCTCTATATCATTGCAAAAATTCTACATCGCCATTACATGTTTAAGTACTCATTACTGATACCTTCTTCAACAAAAATAGGATATGGGCTTTATTTAGGACATCCTTCAGGCATCATTATAAATCATACGGCTATCATTGGTAATAATGTTAATCTAAGCCAGTTTACAACTATTGGTTCTAACGAAGGAAAAGCAGCCATGATTGGTGATAATGTCTATATCGGGCCGTCTTGTTGTTTGATTGAAGATGTAAAGATTGGGGCAGATGTTACTATTGGTGCTGGAGCTATTGTAACAAAGGATATACCAGAAGGTGCGGTTGCGGTAGGAAATCCTGCTAAAGCTTTACAAAACACAAAGAATGTTGATTATATCAATAATAAATGGAGAACTGAGTATGGCACCACTATATAAAAGAATAGAGTTAAAAATTTATCTGTTATTTCATCGTAAACTTTGGGGCAAGTCAATTCAGCTTGATGGTCTTCCCGAGATTCAAGTTATAGATCACTTAACTATCGGGCATAACGTTTCTATTAACGATCATGTCTTCCTGCAATGTCATGGAGGCATTACCATTGGTAATAATGTTACATTATCACGAAACACACAGATTCTTACGGGAGGCTTAGATTTAAGGAATTATTCAGAAAATGCACAGCAAAGATATCGTTCTCATACAGGTGGCCCAGTTCTCATTGACGATGGAGTATGGATAGCTGCAAATTGTGTTGTTGTCGGTGGTGTACATATACCAAAGAACTGTGTAATTGCCGCTGGTAGCGTTGTGAATAAAAGTTTATCTATTCCGAATGCATTATATGGTGGTGTTCCTGCTAAATTCATAAAAAAATTAGATTAGATGTCACATTTCAGATAAATCTATCTTTTTATATCTTATGTTCTTCTCTTATATCATTAACCATCTTGGTCAAACCGGTGTCAATAATGTAGTGCTGGATCTGGTAAAGCAGATGACGGCGCATGGACATCAATGCTGTGTTTACTATTTTAAGGATACACCACATCCCTTGGATTATCCTTGTGAGACCAGAAAGGTTCAAGGGAAGGGTATAGATTTCAACGCATGGGATGTCATTCATACGCATGGATTGAAAGCAAATCTTTATGTTCTGAGACATAAACCATGCAACTGTAAAGCAAAATGCGTAGCGACGCTGCATTGTTATGCCTTCCAAGACTTTAAAGATTTGTATGGTGCCATACAAGGATTTCTGCTCGGATTGTTGTTTCTCCTCTCGGTAAAAAAACACGATAAAGTTGTTACTCTCAGTCAAGATGCCATGCAATATTATAGCAAGTGGATTAGAAGAGAAAAATTGACATACGTTTACAATACGCGTGACCTTGATGTGAAGGCAGACCTGACAGAGAAAGAGAAAAGGGAACTGTTGAATTTCAAAGGGCAAAATTCTATCTTGATTGGTATGAACTGTGTGCTACTCATCCGAAAGGGAATTGATGTGATGTTGCAAGCGATGAGACTGTTGCCCACAAAGTACAAACTTTTCATAGCTGGAGACGGTAAGGAAAAAGAAAATTTTAAGAAGATGGTAGAGATCTATAAATTATCTGATAGGGTTTATTTTGCAGGTAACAGACCCAACGCATATAGATACCTACCTTATTATGATATTTATGCATTACCAAGTAGAAGTGAAGGTTTCCCCTTATCATTGCTTGAGGCTGCCGTTTATCAGACAAAAGTCGTAGCATCGCGATTGCCCATTGTGGAAGAGTGCTTTTCTGACGAACAGGTGGTTAAGTTTAGCATGCCCAATGCAGAAGAACTCGCAAACAGTATTGAACGCGCCGTAAAGTCAAACGTGTTAGGCTCAAATCTCCATCAGCGCTTTGTGGATGATTATTCGCCTTCTGTTTTTTATCAAAAATATCTTCAGATATATACTGATTAACAACTATTTTTTTTACGTTGCTTATGGCTATAATATGGGGTGATAAAGGCCAACGAAAGCACATTCAAAATAATATTTTTGTCCTGTAATTTTACCAAAAAACGGCCGTTGAAAATCTTCAAAATAGAAAAAATCAATAGGCAAACGATACACAAAAATGGGCTGATTTTAACAAAATAAATGTCTTTTCAAGATGAAGTATTGATTTAACGCCCTTGAAAACACGCATTAGAGGTGTTATTTACATGTAATAACCACATTAAAGCATGCAACTTGCAGGCTTATCTCAATGCTTTAGCCGCAAAAAAATGATAAAATTAGGAATGAAAAGAGATGATTTTGTTTTAACATACTCAATAACAGTAAATTACAAACATTGCTCATATCTCGCGTATTTGCG
The DNA here is from genome assembly GCF_000479005.1 of Prevotella sp. BV3P1. Lineage (GTDB taxonomy): Bacteria > Bacteroidota > Bacteroidia > Bacteroidales > Bacteroidaceae > Prevotella. Next base: position 65,883 of record NZ_AWXC01000025.1, read on the forward strand.
ACCAACTTTGCCATTGGTTGTTTTTATGCGAGTTATGAGAGGCACTTTGTAAAGATAATTCAGTATTTATGAGTCTCAAATATATCATATCGCCAATATTATATACTCTGTTTTGTGAGCGTATTTTGAAGATAAATCATTCTTAAATAAACAAACTTTGGTTGTACCTTTTAATAAAAACATTTTCCGAAACTCGAATAGATAGATAATCTCTCATGGAGAAGACACGTATTTTTTCTATTGATGCGCTCAAGGCATTTGCCATACTTGCAGTGATAACAGGTCACTTGCCGTTTTATTGTTATTATGGCTGGAATATTGAACCCAATCCCAGTAGTTTAGCGACATTTGTGGGTTTGTTCCACATGCCTTTGTTCATGCTGCTCAGTGGACTTGTAACAAATGTACAGCAATTTTCATTGGCGAAGAAAATGAAGTTGCTGATTCCTTTCTTTGTGTTTGGACTGCTGTTTACTTATACCATGGGGAGTGGCAATGCCATATATTTCATGATTAATGAGGCAAAGGCGGGTTATTGGTTCTTGTGGGTATTACCTCTTTACTTTGTGCTGTTGCATGTGATACGAAAATTACACCAGCCTTTCATTGGCGGAGCTGTCGTGGTGCAAGTATTGCTGATGGTACTTCATTTCTATTTCAGGCGTACTGAGGTGGGTACCACCTTATCCACCGATCATTTGTGGGCTTTGTGGCCTTTCTTTTCATTAGGTGTAATTTTGAAAAACAAGGAATGGCAGCATTGGCACGTCAATAAACTGATACCTGTGTTTGCAATATTGAGTATTATTTCGTTAATAACCCTTAATAAAATAGGGGGGGGTAATGAAATATTGTTAAAATTGTGTACGGATTTAGTTGGCTTTCCTTTGTGCTTATTTTTCTTGTTTTTGTTTGTTTGGTTAGAACAACAATACAAGGGTAAGACTTCAAGGGTAAAAAGTGTGCTGAAGTGGACTGGAACTTTGATAGGGACGAACACATTGCAGATTTATGTAATCCATTATTTCTTGATAATGCCTTTCAATCTTAAAATGTTTGGCAATTATATGATAGAAAATAACTTAGTGGCGTTGGAGTATTTAATAAGTCCTTTGTTGTCCATGATGATAGCTATCCTTTGTGTGTATATCTCAAAGGCATTGTATGCAATGCGGTTAGGATTTGTTTTTGGTAGATAATGATGAACGCTGGGACTAAAAAAATAAAAGAGCATGAGTAAGTTGAAGTTTTCTGTCATCATGTCGATTTATAAGAACGACAACCCTGAATATTTGCAGGTGGCTTTGGACAGCATCATTCATCAAACGCAGGTGCCAGACGAGATTGTGCTGATAGCCGATGGTCCTGTACCACAAGAATTAATAGATGTGGTGGATAATACGAAAACTCGGTTTGCGGACTTGCATGCTTATTATCAGGACAAGAACAGAGGATTGGGTGGAGCGTTGCGCATTGCCGTGGAAAAGGCACAGTATGATTATCTTGCCCGCATGGACAGCGATGACATTTCGTTGCCCGACCGTTTTGAGAAGCAGATGAGATGTTTTGAGGAAGACCATGAGTTGGCGGTAGTAGGGGGGATGATAACCGAATTTGTCGACTCGCCCGAGCATGTGGTAAGCAAGCGTATATTGCCTTTGGACGACAGGGGTATCAAGCGGTTTATGCAATCGCGGTGTGGTGTGAATCATGTTACGGTTGTCATGAAGAAAAGTGAACTGCTGCGTGCCGGCAATTATCAGCAGGATTTCAAGCAAGAAGATTATTTTCTTTGGGCGCGCATGATTGAGGCTGGATGCAAGTTTCGCAACATTCCCGACATTGTGGTGAATGTGCGTTCGGGCAGAGACCAATTTGCACGAAGAGGTGGTATGGCGTATTACAAGGATGTGCTTGCCCTGAACAAGTGGATGTGGCAACACGGACTCATATCCCTTCCCAAAATGATATACAATGATATGGTGCGTGGCACCGTACAGTTCCTCCTGCCCAACAATGTGAGAACCTGGGTGTATCAACGCTTTCTGCGAAAATAAAGCTAAAAGGCTGGTTCTTCACTTAACACTCGCTTCTACGAATGCTTTTGGAACGTATATACAACCATGTTGTCAGGGAGAAACAATGGAACATTGGATTTCCCGACAAGTCGTTGGAGGAGTTGGTGCATGGTGCATCTTTCTCCGTTCGTATGCTTCGGCATTCGTACACTGACCGTTGGTTTGCCGACCCTTTTGTGTTGGAGGTGACGGATGAAGAAATCTTGCTTTTGGCAGAGGATTATGACATACACTTGAGACGTGGTCGCATATCGTTGTTGACAGTGGAGCGCAACACACTCGAACTGAAGAAGCTCACGCCTGTCTTGGATGTGGCACGGCATCTCAGCTTTCCTTGCATCGTTCGCAGGAATGACAAAGTGTACATCATGCCCGAGAATCTTTTTGGCGAAGGACTTACGTTGTATGAGTTTGATCAGAAGACGTACAGTTGCCGTAAAGAGAAAGTAGTGTCGACACAACCTCTGGCGGATGCCGTCCTTACGGATGTGCTTGGGGAGGAGATGCTGTTGGGAACTTACTTGCCGTATGACAATCCTGTATTGCATACGTTTGTTTATAATGCCCAAGGAGAGGAGGTACGACATGAGTCATACGTTTTTGCAGACAAGACGGCTCGCAATGCAGGAGCGTTTTTTGAATGTGATGGTAAGCTATATCGACCCGCACAAGACGGAAAGCTCTATTATGGGCAGGGCATTGTCATACAACAGGTAACAAAAGATGAGACAGGCAGACTCGCATTTCATGAGGTATGCCGACTTTCATCGCCCACAACCGGCCAGCCGTCGCGCATACACACGCTCAATAGTTATAAAGGCGTAACGGTAGTAGACATGGCTACGTGCCAACATCCGCATATTGCTCGGATGGCTGTACAATTAAAAAAGCATTTCTGCGTTATCAAGAGGTGAAGATAGCTTATGTGGTTTCTGCGCTGAGGCACGCAGGTCCAGTGTCTGTGGTCATGCAACTGGCGAAGCAAATGGTTGCGCATGGTCATGAGTGCAAGGTGTTTTACTTTGACGAGAACATCTTTGAACTTCCTTTTCCCACGGAGAAGGTAGACGGATACCGCCCCATCAACTTTGCCCACTACGATATTGTGCATGCCCATGGCATACGTCCCAATTTGTATCTTACCTTTTACAAGCCGTGGTTTGGCAAGAAAACAAAATTTGTAACCACGGTACATTGTTATATATGGGAGGAGTTTCGGTACATATTTGGAAATGTCGGAGGCTCTCTTTTCAGTCTGTTGTTCTTGGCTTCTGTCAGGACGTTGGATAAGGTAGTGGTGCTCAGCGATGATGCCGTTGGTTATTATTCACGCTGGGTGAACGCACAGAAACTGGCTCGTTGCTACAATGGCATAGATAAGCCACAGGGTAGGCTGTCCGTTAAGGAAGAAGAACAAGTGCAGCAATTCAAGGCAGGTCACACGCTCATAGGTACATGTGCCTCTTTGGTGAAGATAAAGGGAGTGGAACAGTTGATACAAGCCCTTGCGCAGTTGCCAGACAGGTTTCGACTGTTGGTGATTGGCGAAGGAAACTTGCGCTTGCCTCTTCAACAGCGATGTGCAGAATTGGGCATTTCCCAAAGGGTAATGTTCATGGGTTTTGTTCCCGAAGGACATCGATACATGCCACTTATGGATGTGTATGTGCAGACAAGTTTGAGCGAGGGCTTTTGCCTGTCACTGACAGAAGCAGCCATGTATGGAAAGAAGATAGTATGTGCAGACATTCGAGGGATGAAAGAAAAATATGCGGATGATGAGATTACCTATTATCAATCAGGACGCTCGGATGATTTGGTACAGAAAATCCTGCAAGCAGAAAAGGATGAAGACAAGCCGCTTCGTGCCAAACAAAAGGCATGCGAGCAGTTCTCTTCTGTGAGTTTGTACGAGGCATATCACGCCTTGTATCTGCAGCTTGTGCAAAATAAGAATTGCAAATGACGACATTTACGGATACAGAAAGAGTTTTCCTTGAACTGTACAAGGCAGGAGTGTGGGGAGAGATTGCCCACAAAGACGTTCTTGTAGGTAAGCATATAGACTGGAAAGCCGTGCTGGGCATGGCAGAGAAACAAGCTGTTGTAGGCAATGTGTCTGATGGTATTTCGCTATTGAGAGAGACAGAGATGCCACAGCCATTGAAGATGAAGCTGATAACGTATGTGCTCACCATCAGGAAAAACAACGAAATGATGAATGCTGCCATCCCCGAGATATATCACTTGCTGGAAGATATTGGTGTCGTGCCTGTCTTGCTGAAAGGACAAGGGGTGGCACAAAACTATCGTGATCCACTTTCAAGACAGTCGGGAGATGTCGACCTATATATTCCCGATACGCAACAGATATCCGATGCTTACAAGTTGTGTCAACAAAAAATGAAAATGATAGAGCCTCTCACCACCGATACAATGGAGGCTGTTTTTCAGTATCGCCATGTAGTGGTGGAGCTGCATGGTCGCATCAATGCGTATGTGAATAAAACCTTGGAACGTCGGTTCCCCGCTTGGTGTGATGCAATGTTTCGTGAGGAGAAGGAAAGAAAGGTCTGTATTGGAGGAGGCTTTGCTGTGCTGCCTCCCTTGCGGTTAGATCTTGTCTTTGTCTTTGTACACTTGACAAGACATTATTTTGGTGGCGGAATAGGTTTGAGGCAGATAGCCGACTGGATGCGCCTGCTTTATGCAAATCATGCGGATATTGACCAAGAACAGTTGGCGCATGACGTAACGTATTTGGGCATAGAGAAAATTTGGAACGTGTTTGCCGCCATGGCTGTTGACTTCTTGGGATACCCCAAAGACAAGATGCCACTTTATAACGAGCGGTATGCGGACATGGGCAAACAGGTGCTGCGTTATGTGTTGGACTCGGGAAACTTTGGTTATCACGATGTACGCACAAAAAGTAAATCCAAGAATTATTATGTGCGCCGATGCAAGGCTTTTACTGGAAATATGAGTAAAATTCTGCGTAACTTCTTCATGTTTCCTCACGAGACCATATACAACATTCCAGGTTATTTGAAAAGTGGCATCAAGCGAACAAGATTTTAAGTAGAGAGCATTATGAATTTGAAGTTTCTTCTTTTAGGCATTGTCATTCCTTTTATCAGTGCATTTGCGTTGGTGACTTGGATTCATCCTTTAATAGTTAAACTTGCCAAACAAAAAGGAATGGTTGACAATCCCGATGCTCGCAAGCTGCAGAAAGCACCTGTTCCCGTATTGGGCGGCATTGCTGTCTTTTGGGGAGTTGTGTTGGGGGTGGGCTTGACGAGTGCAGTCTTTGACAGTTATATTTTCTTTCCTGCTTTTGTTACCATTACGGTGATGATGTATTTAGGCACGTTGGATGATCTCATAGGATTGAGCGCATGGTTAAGACTGATAGTCGAGTTCTGTGTAATCTTGTTTTTGATATCTACCGAGCACAAATTTATTGACGACTTTCATGGCGCCTTTGGCATACACCAGCTGAACGAATATGTTGGCATTGCGCTTTCTTCGTTTGTGGGTGTCGGTATCATCAATTCAATTAACTTGATTGATGGTGTAGACGGACTTTCTTCTGGATTTTGCATGTTCGTTTGCGCCCTCTTCGGTTATGCCTTCATGACATCGGGTTACGGGTCGATGACCGTGCTGGCTTGGATATGTGTGGCTTCCTTGCTTCCTTTTTTCCTGCACAACGTTTTCGGCAAAACGTCAAAGATGTTTATTGGCGACAGTGGAACGCTCATGCTGGGCACTCTCATGAGTATTTTTGTTTTTCATATTTTGGAAACCAAATCCATGGTGGCCTATAATTATCCTAACATGGGGGTGGTGGCTTTTACGCTTTCTGCTCTGTCCATTCCAGTTTTCGACACTTTGCGTGTCATGTTTCTACGCATGTTGAGGGGAGGCTCTCCATTCCATCCAGACAAGTCGCATCTTCACCATTTGTTCATAGAGATAGGTTTTTCGCATATCGGTACAACCGTGTCGGTATTGGCACTCAATGCCTTTAATGTGTTGTGTTGGTTTATCTCTTATCAGTTAGGTGCTTCTGCCACTGTCCAACTGCTGGTAGTAATCATGATAGGTGTGTTCAATACGGTAGGTTTTTATTACATTGTGCGAAGGTTGAATCACCAACGCATGCCCTATAAAATATTAAAACGAATTGCAGTCATGTCTCACATTGAGGCAGGTTGTTTCTTTATGAGTATTAGAAAATTTGTAGACCGCCATTAGCTTGGCGCATCTGCTTACATCAGATTTAATCAAACAAAAAAACAAGTATGAAAGCATTTGTATTTCCCGGTCAGGGATCCCAGTTCGTAGGAATGGGAAAAGAACTTTATGAAAATAACCAAACAGCTAAAGAGTTGTTCGATAAAGCCAACGAGGTGTTGGGCTATCGCATCACCGACATCATGTTTGCTGGTACCGATGAGCAACTCAAGGAAACCAAGGTGACACAGCCTGCCGTATTCTTGCATAGTGTCATTTCTGCACTCTGTATGGGCGATGCGTTCAAGCCCGATATGGTGGCAGGTCATTCTTTGGGCGAGTTTTCTGCATTGGTGGCAGCTGGTGCGTTGAGTTTTGAAGACGGTCTCAAATTAGTTTATGCTCGTGCCATGGCAATGCAGAAGGCTTGTGAGGTAGCACCGGGAACCATGGCAGCCATTATTGGTTTGCCAGATGAAAAGGTAGAAGAGATATGTCAAGAGGTGAGCAAAGAAGGAAAAGTAGTCATTCCAGCTAATTATAACTGTCCTGGACAATTGGTTATCTCTGGAGATAAGGAAGGTATTGAGGAGGCTTGTGAAAAACTAAAAGCTGCGGGAGCCAAGCGTGCGTTGCCATTGAAGGTGGGAGGTGCATTCCACTCGCCATTGATGCAGCCTGCCAAAGACGAGTTGCAAAAGGCGATAGAGGCTACCACGGTGAATACACCTCAATGTCCTGTGTACCAGAATGTGGATGGGAAACCTTATACCGATGCAGCCAAGATTAAGGCAAACCTTATTGCCCAACTGACCAGTAGCGTTCGTTGGACAACAACGGTACAGAACATGATTGCCGATGGTGCCACCGACTTTACCGAATGTGGACCTGGCAAGGCTTTGCAGGGCATGATAGGACGCATCAGCAAGGAAGTGACAGTGCACGGCATCTAAACGAACGAAGTATCTAAACTGTATTGAGCTTTGTCATCTTGCCTTGTTGGCTGGATGACAAAGCTCAATTCTTACCTCTCAACAACGTTAACATTATCGATGAACAACTCTCCTCACAGGGAGAAATAAGGAAAGATTACATGCAAATCTATCAAATCTTTACTCGCCTTTTTGGCAATCAAAACATGACCCGCACACCCCATGGAACGCTGGAAGAGAATGGAGTGGGGAAGATGAACGACATCACCACGACCGTGCTCAATCGTATTCACGACATGGGGTTCACGCATGTGTGGTTCACGGGTATTGTTCGCCATGCAACGACAACCGATTACTCTACCTACGGCATCCCTCGTCAACATCCAGCCATTGTGAAGGGAAAGGCTGGATCGCCATACGCTATTACCGATTATTATGATGTCGACCCCGATCTTGCCGTGTATGTGCCGAAGCGTATGGACGAGTTCGATGCTTTGGTGAAGCGTACGCACAAGGCAGGCATGAAAGTGATTGTTGATTTCGTCCCCAATCATGTGGCTCGGCAGTACCACTCCATTTGTAAACCTCAGGGAGTGAGAGACTTGGGGGAGAACGATGATGTAAACAAGCACTTTGACATTCACAACAATTTTTATTATTGCCCAGGCTATCCTTTTAAACCTGCCATTGATTTGTGCAAGGATGCCAGCGAACCTTATCGTGAATATCCTGCCAAATGCACGGGTAACGATTGTTTTAATGCTTCGCCTTCAGCTAACGATTGGTACGAAACCGTCAAGCTGAACTATGGCATTGATTATACCGATGCTGGTGGACGCAGTGAACATTTCGACCCCATGCCCGACACGTGGCGACAGATGACAGACATCTTGCTGTTTTGGGCTTCCAAGGGAGTGGACGGCTTCCGTTGTGACATGGCAGAGATGGTGCCAACGGCTTTTTGGCAGTACGCTATTGGTAAGCTCAAGGCTACCTATCCTCATGTCATTGTCGTTGGCGAAGTGTACAATCCCACCCTTTATCGGGCGTATATCGCTTCGGGATTTGATTACTTATATGATAAGGTGGGCATGTACGACTGTTTGCGCGACATCGTATGTGGCAAGCGTCCAGCCCATCACATTACCCGCCAATGGCAATCCGTGGATGATATCTTGCCAAAGATGCTCTATTTCTTGGAAAACCACGACGAACAACGTATCGCCAGCGACTTCTTTTGTGGCAGTGCCGAACGTGCCTTGCCGGCTTTCATGGTATGCGCATGGCTGCACACCAATCCTGTCATGGTGTATGCCGGACAGGAGTTTGGCGAGCGAGGCATGGATGCAGAGGGATTCAGCGGACTTGACGGCAGAACGACCATATTCGACTACTGGGCAATGAAGTCTATCATTGAAGGATATTATCAAAGAGAAAAAATGGACAAGCGCAGCCAACGGCTTTCAGAAGTGTATCAGAAAATACTGCAATTGTGTCATCAGCCAGCCATTGCGCAAGGACAGTTCTTCGACTTGATGTATGCCAACAGTCAGCACTCGGCATTGTTCAACCCTGATGAGCAGTATGTTTTCTTGCGTAAATCGGCAGAGCAACTCTTGTTGATTGTCGTGAATTTCTCGCCCAATCAGCAAACAGTGCACGTCAACATTCCAGAACATGCCTTCAACTATTTACAAATGTCGCAAGGTAATTGCAGAGCCATTGACTTGATGACCAACAAAGAACAAACCGTAGCGTGGCAAGTTGGTCGGCCTTTTGTAACACAGGTGATGGGCTATGGCAGTAAAATTTATGAAATAATACGTCATGAAGTCTGATTTTTCAGCTCTAACCTACTCGAAAACTCCCCATTCTCGTCAAATGACAGAGGATGGGGAGTTTTCGTTTAGGGTTCTTTTGTTCGTTTCTACATTTATGGCTATCTTTGTCTTTTCATAAAATAACAAGATTGTGTTGGTAATTCAAGAGCGGGAAGTGTCATTCCCACCGGCCCATACTGCAGAGCATTTACTCAATCAATTGATGCATAGAATGTTTGGATGTGAGCGTTCAAACAATGCACACATTGAGCGAAAGAAAAGTAAGATGACGTTTGTTCTCGATCGTAAACCAGACAAACGTGACGAGAAAGATATTGAAACTCGTATGAACGAGTTGATACAACAAGATTTGCCCGTGACGTTTGAAGTGGTTGACAGGCAACATCTTCCCGAAGGAATCTGCTTAGACCGCCTGCCTGCCGATGCTTCCGAAGCGATTCGCATTTGCCGCATTGGCGATTACGACGCTTGTCCGTGTATCGGAAAACATGTGCGTTCAACCTCACAAATAGGACGGTTCGAACTGTTGGGAACCAACTGGGATGAACATAAAAAAGCCTTTAGAGTTCGGTTTAAAATCATTCCATAAGGCTTCTTTTTCATTTCTCCCCACTTCTTTTAAAACTCATTTTCATTGTGATGGAACAAAATATGGATTCTATAGTTCACGAACATATTCCTACCAAGCATTTTAATCGTGCCCCTTTGCTGGCTCACCTGAGCATGTTTTCGGCCTGTGCCATCTGGGGACTCATGGCTCCTATCGGTAAAGATGCCATGCTAAATGGGGTGAATGGCGTGAGTATGGTTTCGTTTAGAGTGCTGGGCGGAGCCATTTTGTTTTGGGTGAGTTCGCTTTTTGTCAAGCGCGAGCATGTACCTCTACGAGATGTATTGTGGTTTATTGGTGCCGCCGTTTTCGGATTGGTCTGCAATCAATGTTGTTTTACCATCGGCTTAAGCTACACTTCTCCCATCAATGCCAGCATCGTGACAACCTCTATGCCCATATTTGCCATGGTGTTGGCGGCACTCATTTTGAAAGAACCCATCACGGGTAAAAAGGCAATGGGCGTGTTGATAGGATGTTGCGGTGCGCTGATTTTGATATTAACCAGTATGACCGCAGGCGATGCCAAGGTTGGTGACATTCGCGGCGACCTGATGGTCATGGGGGCGCAGCTGTCTTATGCTTTTTATTTATCCACATTCAACAAGTTGGTGAAGCGGTATTCGGTCTTTACCGTCAACAAATGGATGTTTCTATGGGCCACCTGTCTCATCTGGCCGTTTTCTTTCCGTGAAGTCATGGATATTCCTTGGGCGGCTGTTTCTACTAAAACCTGGTTGGAAACCGCCTATGTTGTTTTCTTTGGTACGTTTGTCGGATACATCCTCGTCATCTCTGCCCAACGCGTGTTGCGCCCAACGGTGGTCAGTTCCTACAACTATGTGCAGCCCATTGTGGCCGTTGTCGTGACGGTACTCACGGGAATGGGCATCTTCAAATGGACGCATGGCCTTGCTGTTCTCATGGTGTTTGTGGGCGTTTGGATGGTCACCAAGTCAAGGTCGCGTCACGACATGATGGACAATAAGGGCGAGTTGACCCGTGATTCGGCTTAGCACTCTGCAAAAAATGTCAGTAAGGTCTGTGAAGAAAAGCAACTTTTGTCGATAAACAAATAGAACAAAAAAGCTGTTTTTTTTGTAAAATTTGGATTTTTGTTATCTTTGTACATCAATTTAAAGCTAACAAATATGAAGCGAACACTTTTATGGGCCTTCTGCAGTCTCTTTGCAATCTTCGTGAGTGCCCAGCAGCCTGTTGATACTGCTGTGAAACCAGACCGCACAGAGGCGCTGCCAAACATGATTCGACTGAATTACGGGCTTGGCATCATGACATCCAAGTTCGAGGATGTGAGAGAAACTTACAATTCAAGCTCAGTCGCAACGCTGAGCCTTGACTATGAGCATTTGTGGGACAATGGGCTGGGCTTTGGCATTCATGCCAGCAAAAACCACTTTAGTAAGCCCAACTGCAATGTGCTCTTCGTGGGAGGTAGCTTTGTCGCCACATGGACAACCGACAAAGGCTGGCGATGGGAAGGAGCGGTAGGCATGGGCTTTGCCCGCAATGATCTGGAACAGCGGGACCAGGAAAACGGGCTTGGACTTCTTTCCATTCTTGGTTGCACCTATAAGTTGTCACGCCATTGGGGCATCGGAGCCGACCTCAGGCAGCTTACTTCCATCTATCGTAAGCCCGCCGGATGGGAAGGTCAGTTTGGATTCAACCACTATCAGTTAGGCATCGGCCTGGCTTATTTGTTTTAACCGCTTGCATTGTTGTCACATTCTGACGGAAACAAGGACAAACACTATTAATCTCAGTTAGATATGAAAAAGATTCAAACAAGCACTGCCGCCGTAGCTATGAGCCTGTTGCTGGCCACGGCCTCTTTCGTTCCAGTTCATGCACAGAATGAGTCGGAACAGGTAGAAAAAGAACATACGCACAAGTGTGTGAGCATTAAATACTGCAACAATAACGAGGAATTGGCCGCAGGCGAATGGAAAACTGCCGACAGCGTGACTGTGATCACCAAGACGCGCAACCAGCAGATGTGGTGGGGCGGAAACGATTTCAGGTTCGACTCGCACGACAAGCAGGTAAAGAAGCTGCTCAAGAAGGATGCTTTCGCCATTATGTATGGCGACACGCTCTTGCTGAACACCCGTCCGTACAAGGATCGTGGATGTGCTTTCGGCAACGGATATGCCCGAGCCTTCCAGATGAGCGACGGCCATCTGCTGCTCACCTACCTCAATGTGCATGAAATGAGCAGTCGCGCTACCATTGGTGGAATGTTCGGGCTCATTGGTGCGTTGGCCACGGCTGCCGCCTCCAAGAAAGTAGCCAGCCAGAATGTGTGCTACGTCATCACGCCTGGCAACAAGAAAGCCTTGATAGTTGACGAGAAGCTCATGGCGGTTTTGCTCAACGATCATCAGCCCCTGCTCGACGAATACCGTTCTGTAGAAAAGAAGAAGCGGCTCCATGCCGAGACCGTCATGCCGCTGTTGAAGAAGGCTGGCCTGTTGTAAGGACAGCCTGCCTACCCATGGCGGGCCACCGTTCGGATAGGGGGTGGCCTGTAGGGACGTGATTCGTCGCATCCCTACAGACGTGTTTTGAACTTCCGCGAATAATAGTTTTGTTTTGGATGGATAGGCTTCATCCGGCACGTCTGCCCCTTTCTCAGAATCCTATCGACAGATGTTCCGTAATTATCTCATTGACAATCGTTTGCAAACTCATTGACTTTACAGTCCAATAGCCATGCTTTTGGGCGGTAAAGTCAATGCAATTGGCTGCCAAAAGCATGGCTATGTGAAAAAAGTTCGTGAGCTTTTGGGGAAGACAAGTCAGCAGGTGTGCTGGTTGCCCGTTTCCTCATCATAGAGATTGTCGAATTGCTGTCTTAGTTTTTCTGGATTCTCTATGATGCTGCGGATGGCTTTCAGGTGCTTTTCGTTAGGCGAGTTGGGTATCCAAAGCTTGATGTAGCCTGTGTTGGAATATTTTTCTTGCAGGTGAGCCAGAAAGCGACGCCACTGTTCTTCGCGGCTCTTTCCCGGCTCGTTTTCCAAACCAAACTGTACCGCGCGGCGAAAAACATGCTCTGGTTCGAGGTCTCTGTCAGCCTCGGCCACAATCTTTCCATAAATGCTGCGTGGCGAATGGGATGCGCTGGCACGGTGATCTTCAACGGCTTCGCGCATGATGCGTATCTGTTCAGGTGAGAACCATCGCTTCAATCGCGCGTCAGCAGCAAGAATTTTTCCTCCAGTGAGGTGATGAATGGCTCTCGGTCCAGACATGCCGATGTCGTGATAGGCCGCTACGGTGTATGCCATGTTTACATCTGCCCCCATCCTTTTGGCCAGCTCGAGGCTTCCGCTTATGACATGCTGCACATGCCCCAATCCATGCGAAAGGCCAAACTCGTTGTATTTCGGGAGGATGTTTTGCTCGATGAAAGCCATTAAATCAAGGTTTACATTGTTTTCTATCATGCTTATGGGAGTTTATTGCAAATGTAAGAATAATTGTTTATTTTTGCAAACCAATCTCAAGAATATTCAACGAAAAACAATTTGTATGCATGCACCTCGTGTTCAACGCAACTCTCTTCAAGCTTGGCTCTTGGCCATGCGTCCCAAAACATTGTCGGGTTCGGCTGTTCCCGTGATGATTGCCACGGCATTGGCGCTGGCGAAGACCGACTGGAACGTTCGCATAGTGCCGGTATTGCTGTGTTTCCTCTTTGCTTTCATCATGCAGATAGATGCCAATTTTATCAACGACTATCTTGATTTCAAGCGTGGAAATGATGATGAAACCCGACTGGGACCACGCCGTGCTTGTGCGCAAGGGTGGATTTCTCCGCAAGCCATGCGCGTAGGTATTGTCGTAACAACCTTGCTGGCTTGTGTGGTTGGACTGCCTTTGGTTTGCTATGGCGGTGTCGAAATGGTTTGGGTTGGACTTCTATGTGTGTTGTTTTGTTTTCTCTACACCACGCATCTGTCTTATCTCGGACTGGGTGATCTCCTGGTTCTTCTCTTTTTTGGCCTTATTCCTGTTTGTGTAACCTACTATTTGGCGATGCCGTCAACGATGAATCACGTTACTTGGGAAGTGGTGTTGAGTTCGCTGGCCTGTGGCGTCATCATTGATACCTTGTTGATTGTCAACAACTATCGTGATTTGGAGAACGACCGGCGGGCGCATAAGATGACCTTGGTAGTAAGGATGGGTGAATCCTTATCACGCAAAGTTTATCTCATGCTGGGATGGTTGGGATGCCTGTTGGGTATTGTGTATTTGTTCAATGGGCATCTTTGGGCCTTCATCTTCCCGATGATTTATTTGGTTTTGCATACGCGTACTTACCGTCGCATGCGTATCAAACAAGGTAAGGCGCTGAATCAAATCCTAGGCGAGACAGGGCGGAACATCTTTGTTTATGGTGTTCTGGTTTCTCTCGGGCTACTTATTTAATTGAAGAAGTTCCAGCTCAACCCAAAGCGGATGATGCTGCCGTTGAGCGGATAGTGAGGAACGAGGAAACTTGCCTTTGTGCCACTGCCCGCATTGGCATGACTGTACATCACGAAGAAGCGTGTTTGTTGTAAGTGGAAGTTCGCGTACGCGTTCACGATAGGGTAGTTGCCTATCTCAATGCGGTTGGTATTTTCCTGCACAACAAACTGACCTAAGGCCGGACTATAGTCAGGTGCATAGTACTTGGTGAAGTAGCGTACGTCGGCACCCACATCACATTTCAGTACTTTGGCTATCTTCAATCGGAAAAAAAGATTGGAGTAAATGTTGAGTTTCGGTAATGGCAACGCCGTTTGACTGGAAGAGTTTTGAAAGGTAATGACCGATTCCCAGTGCAAAGGTCCCCATGCTACATCCTGCGATAGTGAGGCTGTCAGCACGTTAATGGCTTCACTGCTTTGCCGAACACCAACCTGTGTGCCAATCCGCTGATACTGATTGTTGATGGTATAGGCTTGCGCCAGGTAGGTATAGTTGGTCAATTCGTCCACGGCAATGCGTAGTGAAGTCTTGGTCTTGGCATAGCTCAACAAGCCTTGAATACGCGTGTGTGTGGTGTTGCTCAAGTCATCATTGTCCCAAAGGAAATGACGTCCGTGATAATGACGGTAGTAAAAGGTGGGTTGATAGCGATGAAAGAACCCACTCGCTGCCAACTGTACGGTGTCACCAAACAGCTTGAAGTTGAGGTCGGCGGTGGCGTTGATGTCTATCTTGCCTGCATCTCGCCCTGCAACCCCCACCTCACCGGTCACTTCGTAGTGGAAAGTTTTGCCTTGTGTCTTGCTCAATTGCCCGCCGACGTATACGGAGTTTTCATTGTAAGTCGCCGTTCCCACTGTGTCGGGGAGCGTGAAATGCCGCAGTTCATGACTGACAAAAGCTTTCAATCCCGATTTGGCCCATTTGTTAAACCCTTCCAAGAGCGATAGTGCAAACGTGTTGTGTACACGGTAGTGCTTGGTGTTGTCATAAATGGAGTCACCTTTTAGCCATTCATCCATCTTGTATGTATTGGCATAGTAGTTGTCCGGTGTCTGGTATGCTTGATAAATGCGGGTGTAATTGTCGAACTTCAGTGTGTGTATGAAGCTGGTTACGGGCACATATTCGTTCTTTACCCAAGCCGTATCCTCATTTTCTTTCTTTTGTTTAGCCAACAAACTGTCTGCTGCCTGCTGACCGTTCACGACAATACGGCCGCTGTCTTGCGCTGCAGGAGTTGTCGACTCAACGCCTGCAATGACCGCGTCATCAGGCCGGCCGGCCAGCGGTTCTGTTTCTTTCAGGTCGTCATCGTTCAGTGTTCTGCCATCTTTCTTTGCCTGTTTCCTGGCCTTTTGTTTGGCTTTCTTCGCATCATTTTCTTTCTTCGCCTCCATGGCAAACTTCTTTGCCTTAATCTCTTCAGCCGTCATGGGTACTTTTCGATTGAAGCCAACGTTGTATCTATGACTGAAAAAAACGTGCTGATTATCGTTACGGTTCCAGTTCTGCTGCAATACCGTCGGTATTTCTGATGTTTGGTAGTTATCGTCAAAGCTCTCTGGGTTGGTGATGAATTTGTCATCTGTAATACCTCCATTCTCTGTATTCTTCTGATGATTGGTCGAGAAGAGCAGGTGAGCTTGATACCGTTCGCCGAGATAAGAACCGTACAGGGTGTAGTTGAAATGTGAAGACGCTTGGTTGGAATAATATCCACGTCCGTAGAGATAATCGAATTTAAATCCCAAACCTAACTTCTTGCCCGCATTTACGGCAAACTTAGCCGTGAAATGATCCTCCCCGTTGGTGCGGTTTCCAGCCGTATTGTATGTCAAGTTGGTGATGGGCGACAGCGTATTGGTGAAATGAAAATCGCCCGGAGCAACGATGAAATAGTCATAAGGTTGCGTAAAGATAAACTGTTGATCAGCACGTTGGCGATCAACGAACAGCCTATTGATGCGTGGTGCCCCCAGATTGCCCGTAGAATTGTATTCACCGCGCATGCCCGTTGTAAAGATGCTGTTGGGATACATGTGTGACAAGGTATCGGGAATGGCAGGAATGATGTCCCCAAAACGTTCGTTGACCGTCCAAACCTTCAGCCCTTTCGGAATCTCTTTGTTCTCATGAGTCGAGTCGTTGGACATGCCATCTCGTCGCGTGATGTTACCACTGGGGTCTATTTGATTATAGTCGTCTATCTGAGCAACCATAGTCAAGGACGATAGTAAAAGGAATATGGATAGTAAAAATCGAGTCATTTGTGGAATATGCGAATGCTGCATTCGGCCATTTTGAAGAACATGGCGGTTAGGATGATGATGATTCCAAGCGTTTCTTTTTGTGTAAAGAAATAGAAGATGACGCCTACCACGGCACCAATCATGAAGATGATGTTGAGTATGTTGCGAATCCAAAAGATTCTATCGCGTGGCGTTTCGCCTGTTCCTCTTTGTCGTCTTGGGTATTTTGCACTCATATAGATGTCGTGTTATCGCTTGAAAAAATAGTTTTTATCAGTGTTACTGCCCGCCTGATGATGCTCAGCTAGGCATGGATTGTCAGCGTAGCCGATAGGAAATCTGACTGAATATCTCATCTTTTCGGTCGATGGTCTTGCGGCGAAACTTTGATGACAGGGGACGCAGACTGTTCTTTTTCTTGTTGATAGCCACCTCGTCGGTAATCCATTCGTCTGCACTGACCGACAGGTGCGTGGGCCGTCCCTTCTCATAGTCGTAGTGTATGCGGCTCAACGTGAGTTCCAAGTGGTTGTCTGTGCACTTGGCAATCAGCGTGTAGTCGAATTCTGTCCGGTCTAATGACAGGAATGACTTACTGAATTCCAACCACTCTGTGTATCGGGCGGCGATGATGTTTTGTTCTTGATTGACCAGCGCAATGTGACTTTTTATTTGATTTTCGCCTTTTGTTAGTTCATCAAGATATTGATAGGTGATGTCATAAATCTGCTTGGCCGTTTTCCCAGGAGCCTTTAAATCGAGGGTGAAGACCACTTTGCCATCGGCATCTTGCGGTACACCTCCCTCCAAATACTTGGAATCATATTTGTCTGCCTTCGGCATAGTGACCTTTGAACTAACCGATTTCTGTTGCGAGCTGCTTCTCTGATTGCCTTCGGTCGCGCTGTTGTCTGGGATAGACCAGCCCGATGAGGTACCTGTAACAGCTTTTTGCGCATCTTCAACAGTCTGTCTTGCCTTCTTCTTAATCATCTCTGCTTCCATTTTGTATCGAGCTGTCTCCTTGTTGGCACGCTCTATTTCAGCTTCGATTCGTGCTTTCTCGGCCTGTTTAGCTTTGTCTTTGGCAGCTTTCTTGGCCTCTGCAGCAGCTCGTTTTGCTGCTTTCTTGGCCTCTTTGACGGCTTTCTTGGCAGCCTGCGCTTCTTGTTTGGCCTTTTCCAATTGTTGCTCCGGCGTCAAAACAGTCTGTGCTTGCATTATCAAAGGCATGGCTAAGAGGATGGCGATGACAAACTTTCTCATAATTCAATCGGTTGATTCGGTCTACAAATGTATATATTTTCTGCGTAAATGATGCACAATTTGAGAAGATTAACGAAAAAGGAAGGCATCTGTTCCTTGCACTACAACCGCTGCAAGTTATACTTTCTCACAGTTAGAAGAATATAAATTACCTTATCCTATTTTGCCTGTTTCTAATTCCTGTTGCAAATATGAGAACACATATTTTGCGCTTTGATAATACAGGCGTGTTTCATCTTCAAGCACTTTTTGATAAGTTTCTGAGTTGAACACCAAACTCAAAGCTTGCTCCATGCTTAGGTTTGGCCTTTGTTCCATCAGCAGACTGGCAAGACACCTTACCATGTCGCTTTTCATTTCATCTTTTTCGTTCATCGTTTAATAAGGTGTTTGATGGCCTCCTCTGTGCCAAAGAAATATTGCATGGTGATGCCTTTCATATATTGCAGATTCCTAATCAGTGTAGGCATGTCAATATCTTGATTACGGTAACGCCACAGTTGGCGTCCTACGCGATCGTTGGCGATGGGACCAATCACCACATCATAATTGTGGACAGCCCCAACCTCACTGTTTCTGTTCAGGAGAACAAAGTTTGCCCATTCCTCTGTATAACCCTCAAAACACTTCACTTTCAGCGTTCCGTTTTCCAATAATCTTTCATCAAAGTCATATTCGATGACGATGGGTTCACCGCCAACCAACGCAACCCGTGCATCTGCCAATTCTTCCGCCTGTGACCTGTTGTCAGACAGGTAGAAACCTTGTCCGAAATCTTTATTCGGTTTCGACTTCTTAAGATCAATATTGTCGAATTGTACATTGGTCCCATGATAGAGCCTCATCCTAACTGTCCTCCCATTCTTTTGCACAGACTGGCGATGTCGTCTACCATACTTTCAAACGATTGCGTATGTACAAAGCCATAGTGCTTGTCTATAAAGTCAATACCCTTGAAACGACTCAGATAGCCGAAAGCCTCTTTCATGGTAAGGCCGAACCGCTTGCCAAACTCATGAATGAAAATCATCGTCCATTCTAATTTGTCTTCTTTACTGTATTCCATGAAGTGTCCTCCTTTTTATATTGACTACGGAAGAAAAACTGACAGCTGCCCGCCATGTCGTGAGCGTTTTGATGTTGCATTGGCTGTACATGCTTGGCCTCTCTGTGAGTGTTCTTGTCAGCCTTCACCTCCTGTTTACCCTTTTCCAACTGCTACTTCAGAGCCAAGACGGGCTGGGGGTGTCCCATCATAGAAATGACTAAGAAGGTGACTGTACCAAACTTTTTCGTCAGCCGATTGATTGATTCATTTCACAAATGTATATATTTTCTGTGTAAATGACGCACAATTAGAGAAGATTAATGAAAGGAATGATTTCAACATTAATGATACTACCGTTACAAATTATCCTTTCAGTCTGTAAGCGGAAGTAATATGATAATGGTATGCGCGTATGATTTTTCTTGACAAACTACCTCTTCATATTTCACGTATTTACCATCAACCAGTCTTTTGGTTGTAAATACGCCAAAATTTAGCTGTTTTTATATGTTGCTGATAGCTAATAATTAATGAGAATCTTGCGTCGGGTGAGCTGGAAGTTCGTATCTTCCTATGGCAAATATCATTGAATTTAGAGGGCAATTTGCATGCTTTTGTCCCACAATACCATACAGATTGGACACCAAAAGGATGCTTTTCGTTGGGAAAAAACCATGCTTTTAGGGTGTAAACCGATTTTTCTTGCTGAAAATTCTCAAGTTTACATCCTGTTTGCCTATCAATTTTTTCTAAATTGAAAGTTTGTTAGTGCCGTTTTTAGGGCATTTTTTGGTAAAAAAAGAAGACGATATGCTTATTATAATGTGTAACGTTTCAGCATCTGTCCTGTAAATCTTGAACATTGAAAGGTGAAGTTATTTTTGTTCCAACATCGCCTGCAACCTCACGATTTCATCCCTGTACTGGGCGGCTTGTAGGAAATCTAAGTCCTTGGCTGCTTGTTTCATCAAGGCAGTAGTGTTGGCAATGCTCTTCTCAAGTTGTTCCCGCGTCATTCGCAATACAATCGGGTCGGCAGCAAAGGCACCACTCTCTGCCTCCATATACGCTTGTTGGGCGGCAAGGGTGGGATAACGTCGGTCCTTCTCATCCTCTTTCGAGGTGGGCAATGCGTTCTTGATTTCTTTGATAATCTGCTGTGGCGTGATGTGGTGCTCCTCATTGTATTTTAGCTGAATGGAGCGGCGGCGAGTGGTTTCGTCGATGGTGCGCTGCATGCTTTCGGTGATGGTGTCGGCATACATGATTACCTTTCCGTTGACATTGCGTGCGGCGCGTCCTGCCGTTTGTGTCAAACTACGGTGACTTCGCAGGAACCCTTCCTTGTCAGCATCAAGGATGGCCACGAGCGAAACCTCAGGTAAGTCCAGGCCCTCGCGCAGCAAGTTGACCCCAACCAAAACGTCAAAAACGCCAGCACGCAGGTCGTTCATGATTTTGACGCGGTCGAGTGTGGCCACGTCGCTGTGGATGTAGTTGGCACGCACGTCATGGTTCAGCAGGTATTCGGTCAGTTCCTCGGCCATACGTTTGGTCAGCGTGGTTACCAGGACACGTTCTCCGCGTTCGGTGCGTTGCAGGATTTCGTCCAAAAGGTCATCAATTTGGTTCTCGCTGGGACGCACATCAATCTCCGGATCGAGTAGTCCCGTGGGGCGGATTATTTGTTCCACCACGACACCTTCGGCCTCTTGCAGCTCATAATCGGCTGGGGTGGCCGAAACATAGATGGTTTGGTGGAGCATGTCATGGAACTCCTCAAAGCGCAGTGGACGATTGTCAAACGCCGCCGGCAGGCGGAACCCGTACTCTACGAGATTCTGCTTGCGGGCCCTGTCGCCACCGTACATGGCACTGATTTGCGGCACGCTGACGTGACTCTCGTCGACAACGAGTAGAAAATCTTTTGGAAAGAAGTCTAAAAGGCAATAAGGACGCTGTCCGGCTTCACGTCCGTCAAAGTAGCGCGAATAGTTCTCAATGCCGCTGCAGTGGCCCAATTCCTTGATCATCTCCATGTCGTATTCCACACGTTCCTTGATGCGTTGTGCTTTGATGGTGTCACCCAGGTCGTTGAAGTAGTCAATTTGCTTCACCAAGTCGTCCTGAATGGCGCGGATGGCGTGTTCGGTCTGTTCTTTTGTCGTAACGAAGAGATTGGCGGGGTAGATGTGATATTCCTCAAATTCTTCCAATCGGTGGAAAGTCACGCTGTCCACTTCCTCGATGCTGTCAATCTCTTCGTCCCACCAGGTGATGCGAAGAATGTTGTTAGAGTAGGCCATCGCAATGTCTACCGTATCGCCCTTGACGCGAAAATTGCCACGTTGCAGGTCGATGTCATTGCGGACATACAGCGCTTCCACCAACTTCCGTAAAAAATCATTACGATCTAATCGCTCGCCTTTCTTCACCGTAATGATGCTATTAGTCATGGCCGAGGGACCTCCCATGCCGTAAATGCACGAAACGGAAGACACGACGATAACGTCTTTTCTTCCTGATAACAAAGCACTTACCGCACTCAATCGCAGGCGGTCTATCTCGTCGTTGATGGCCAAGTCTTTCTCAATGTACAGGTCGGTTGTAGGAAGATAAGCCTCGGGTTGATAATAGTCATAATAAGATACATAATACTCTACCGCGTTCTCTGGAAAAAAGCCCTTCATCTCTTCGTAGAGTTGGGCGGCCAGCGTCTTGTTATGACTCAAAATCAGCGTTGGCATTTGTACGTTGTTGATAACGTTGGCCACCGTGAAAGTCTTGCCCGATCCGGTCACACCGAGCAACACTTGCGCCGGATCACCCCGATGAATGCCATCGGTGAGTTGCTGAATGGCTTCAGGTTGGTCGCCCGTGGGTTTGTATTTTGACGTGAGTTTGAAATTCATCCTGAATCTATTGAAGGATTGCCTCTATGCATGCAAATGGCTGCCCAGACATGCAAAAGTACAAAAATATCCGTTATAAAGGTTAATTATTTGCGAAAAAGCATTCTCTTTACTTTGTAAATCGATGGATTATATGTATTTTTGCACACCAAAGATTATGTCGATGAAGAAACTATTTTTCATTTCCACTATATGCTTCGCATTGTTATTCGGCAGTTGTGCCAATGAGTTCAATGCGGTTTACAAGTCGACCGACAGCAACTACCGCTATGAATATGCGAAGGAGTGCTTTTTTAAAGGTAAGTACACTCGGGCCATTACCTTGCTGAACGATTTGATAGTTGTTCAGAAAGGTACCGAGAATGCGCAGGAAAGCCTTTACATGTTGGCTATGGCACAGTACAAAAGTGGTGACTATGAGAGTGCTGCCCAAGCGTTCAAGCGATATGTGCAAAGTTATCCGAAGGGGAAATACGCTGAGTTGGCGAGCTACTATGTGGGCGAAAGCCTATTCATGTGTACGCCAGAGCCACGTTTGGACCAGTCGCAAACAGTTTCGGCCATCGCCTCTTTCCAGGAGTTTTTGGATCTTTATCCAGATGCCAAACTGAAAAACAGCGCGCAGAACAGGCTCTTTGAGTTGCAAGACAAGCTGGTGAAGAAGGAATTGTATTCAGCGCAGTTGTATTATGATCTTGGCCCTTATTTCGGCAACTGCACCAGCGGCGGCAACAATTACGAAGCATGTATCATTACAGCAGAGAATGCATTGAAGGATTATCCCTATTCATCCCTGCGTGAGAAATTTGCCGTGCTGGTGATGAAGAGCAAGTTTGAGCTGGCTGAACAGAGTGTCGAGGAAAAGCGATTGGAACGCTACCAGGATGCAGAAGATGAGTGTTATGGATTCATCAACGAGTATCCCGACTCGAAGCAACGCACCTTAGCGGAGAAGTTTATCAAGAAATGCAAGGAGGTTACGAAGACAGGAGAGTCAAACTCGTAGAAAACATAAGGGGATATTGCCTCTTATGCTTGCAATACAACGAGAGTAAAATCATCAACTATATATTTTGAATAAGTCATTGTCCGGTAAGATGACAATGCCCAACAGATAAGGATTTATAAAAAATGGATTACAAAAAGTCAAACGCACCCGTCAACACGACTACCCGCAACATCATGGATTTGTGTGAAGAAACGGGAAACATCTATGAAAGTGTGGCAATCATTGCGAAGCGTTCTAATCAGATTGCAGCAGAGATTAAACAGGATTTGAATAAAAAATTGACAGAGTTCGCGTCTTACAACGACTCTTTGGAAGAGGTGTTTGAGAATCGTGAACAAATAGAAATTTCGCGTTATTACGAGAAGTTGCCCAAACCTACTTTGCTGGCAACACAGGAATTTATAGAAGGTAATGTTTATTACCGTGATCCTTCTTTGGATAATAACGACGAACAGGCATGATTCAACGAAAGCAAACGCTGTACCTGCTCTTGGCTCTAATAGTGACGGTGGCATGTCTGTGCATGCCTGTCGCCATGCTCGAACCGCAAGGAATGGGGCTGTCAACTTTGATATACAACCTTGGGACAGTAGTACCCGATCGTGGAGTCAATTTTAGCAACTGGCCTCTTTTCGCACTGCTGGTGGTGACTATCCCTTTGGAAGCCTGTGCTGTTTTTTTATACCGCAAACGACTTTTGCAGGCTAAACTTTGCTTATGGAGCATTGTTTTCTGTCTGGCATGGTATGTTTATTATGCATTCGCCCTGCTGAATGGTTTTGGTCATGAGTATACCTTCCACCTTCAGTTTGCAGCATGTATACCTTTGGTTGCCATTATCGCATTAGTATTGGCGCGCCGAGGTATCATCCACGATGAAAAATTGGTAAGGTCTGCTGACCGAATCAGATAAAGCAACAGCTCAACACGGCTCTTTAGCAACGAAATTGCACGGAACGTTCTTGGTGTTCCGTGCAATTTCGTTGTGACAGACATCATATACAATGAGCAAAGAGAATTACTTGTATTGCTACATCCACGATTACGGGCAATGGCGATGCGGACTCACAAAATAATAATAGCCACCAATAGTTTACACAAGAATCAACAGCAGCTCATGTCTTTCATTTTGCTTTCTGCATTGTTATCTATTGCTTTGGTGCTAATAATAGCTGTCTATCCTTGTTTTCTTTCTTCATCCATTCTTCCTTATACAGCATAATGCCGTTGATTCCTTGTACAATTGTGATATTTTCTTCATCAATAATAGTTGTTATACTCATTATTTTATGTTATTGGAGGTATATAATTCGCTTTCTGCACTTTCTTTTTGAGGCTTCACACATCTAAACAAGCAGGCAGAGCCTATTGTTTCAGTTAGCGCGTCTTCACCATACATACCCCGAAGCCGTCTTTCGGCTTCAGCGAAGGTGTCGTATGGAGGGTGGAAAAATCCTTTTCTTTCCATGACTTTCTTAACCAATAAATCAGCCAATCGTCGTTCACCCTTGACATAAAAGCAACCGCAGAAGAAACCACCAGGTTTCAGTACGCGGAAAATCTCGGCAAAGGCTTTCTCTTTATCTGGAAAAGCCTGAAAGCCGTTCATTGACAGTACGCAGTCGAAGAATTCGTTGGCATAGGGAAGTTCTCCAACATCTCCTTGTTCCAAAGACAAATTGGCTATCTTCTCCGTTGCTTTTCGCAACGCCGCAATTGCTATCATTTCTTCCGAATAGTCTAAACCAACAATCTGGGCATCTTTCATCTGGCGATACTTCTCCGCTGTAAAAACGGCGGTGCCAACAGGAACGTCAAGCAGTCGTCCTTGAAAGTCGTTCGGTATAAAATCAAGTACTTTCCGAGCCAAGAGATTAGCGTCCTGGTTCCAAATCAATCGCATGTATAGCCTTGACCACCACTTTCGTCCTGTCAGCAGGTCATCATAATGCTCCATCATCCCTTGATAGGAATTACTTTGTCTGTTTGCCATAATTTTCTTATCAAAAATGTTCGTCTCTTGTTTTGCAAAAGTACGATATCTGCTTCGTTCCTACAATCGCCAATAATAGTGATTTGTATTTTGGAAATTCTCTATGTATGGGAAAGGGAATCACAAAATATCATTACAGATAACATGGAAGATATTGCAAATGTGTTTCGTATAAAATTTCAAAGAAAAATAGTAAGGAAGCCCTAATACTAGCTTTGCTTGCTAACATTGTGTGTTTAGGAAATTGCTTGGTTATGGCAAGCATCCAAAAAGCTGACTGTTGAGAAAGATAGAGTCAGCAAATAAAAATTTCTATGGGGAGTATCTTGAGTTTGTCTGTATGAGGAATAGTTTTTGAGTGTATTTGACAAATGTATACAAGTGGAATTTGCCTTATTTGTTTTCTTGGAAATATTATGCTTACTTTACAAAATGCAAAAGTTTAGTTGTTGGTTTGCAACAAATCAAACATCAAATGATTAAAGAAAATCGGCTGTGTGGTCTTGAGACCATACAGCCGATTTTTACTTATCGTGTGCTCAACTTGAGCAGGAATCGAAGGGAGATGCTTGGAATGATTTTTCTAATCAGTTGAGAATGTTTTTGCAGGGCAGTAATTACTTACTTGCAGGTTTTCTATATACTTGAAAGCACTGCCATGCTTTTTTACTTCTTCTAAGCATTTTCAACGGGCTAGTTGAAGCATCTCCAATCTTTTTAAACGTTTGCTACATCAAACTTACTTTCCACACCATTACGCCTCCGTTTGTATAGAGGAAGGCTACGATGACAGACTTCTTGTCGGGTGCGATTTGTGTGACGACATCTGCTGTGGTGTTGCCGTTGGAACCGAATGCGGGATCAAGCGGGAACTCAAGCCATCCATTCCATTTGCGCGTATGTGCGAGCTTCTGTGTTTCGGTGGTGGTACCAGCAGGATCTTTTATCACCGACCGAACATTATAAATCTCTCTCATCCAGTTATCTGTATTTCCTTCGATGTAAAACATGTATTTTGCTCCCATCAAATCGACGTAATCGAATGCAGTTCCTCCGCCAAGCCATTGGTGGAAAATACCTTGCACATGATGTGACGAGGAATAAAGAGGTTTGTTGGTATGGCCGTTCATGTACGTGATAGCCACCTTTGCTTTTCCTTCATCGTAGCGTGAAATGAAATAGTTGCTATTTTCACCAAGCTCTATCGGCACGATTTGAGGCATTATGCCCATTTGGTAACCTGGGTCGTATTGTATCTTTTCAGGTTGTTGCGATACTGGCTTCCCGTTTTTGATTTCCCATCTGAGGAAAACGTTCTGGAACGAAACACCCATGTACAAGAATGCATGCTCCTTGATGTTGCCTCTGACGTAGAATTTTCTTCCTACGTCTTTGTTTCCAGCAAATTCATCTAAGTTAACATCATACGAAAACAGCAGTTTGGGTTTGGCGTTTACACCCTCCCACCAAAACATGTGTATCGTGCTGGTGCCTCCTTCAGGTATGCCTCCGGACGTGTAGAAGTTGGTTGAGACAATGTTTCCTGCATCGTCGTTTGCAATAAACAAGGGTACGGTGCGGGTAAGTGTGTTCCAGTCAACCCCCTCCATAGACAAAGTGCCTGCCTTTGTTCCGTCTTTCAGATTGTAATAGTCAAACTTTGTACGTTCGTGAATGACCAAATAATCTCCACTGATGGCCAAGCCGCCGTTATTGTGCTTAACGAAATTCAGTTGAGATGCAGTCTTTCTCCACAGCTCATCTACTTGGATGAGAGATGGAACCACTTTCAGAGTAATTGTATATGTTTTCTTGTCCCCATTGGCTGCAATAACATCAAAGCTCACAGGTTTTGTAAAATCCATGTATTGCCCAAGTGGTATACTTGATTCTACAATTGCATTGTTGGGAACGTTTACTGACATTCTGATTTTTTTCATGTCAGTCTTGATGCTTCCGTCCATTTCGAGGTTGATCATGTTATTGGCATCCGGAGCAACGGTGAAATCTGATTTTGTGCCATCTGGTAGCATAATCGTTATGCCACTAATGTCATTGCTCGTTGTGGGTACCAATGTATCTGCTTCTTGGCACGAAAACATGAGCAGTAGGCCAAGAACTGACACCGTAATTTTATCTATTGTTTTCATTGTTCTGCTTGATTAAGTTTACCATTTATCTATTTGCTTGCATTTCGGATTATTTTGGATTTCCGATGCCGGTATTGGGAATTGATAATATCTTTCTTCAAAATGCCTATCTTTACCATCGCAGTCAACTATCTGGTAATTGAAGGTTCCGTCTGTTTGCTTGGTTATCTTCATGCCGTGCATGCGTTTTCCTCCTAAGACGTCAAGTGCCATGTTCCAGCGTCTCAAGTCCCAATAACGTTGGCCTTCAAAAGCAAGTTCTATTTTCCGCTCTTCGCGAATAATGTTCCGCAGAATCTCTTGACCCGTAGATGAAACAGCAGGCAGCTTTGCCCTACTTCTTACTTTGTTCAATGGTATAAGAGCTTCAGTGGTCTTACCCATCTCGTTGAGTGCTTCAGATTGGTTCAACAGTACTTCTGCATAGCGTACTTCGTTCCAGCAGGTAGTGCCCTTGACGGTCATGTCCTTGACGTTTTCATTAAGCAATTTGCGTATATAGTAGCCAGTCGTAGTGGTGTTTGGGTATGGCTTGATACCAAATTCCTCAAACCCATCAGTTCCTCCCACGAACGTTTCTATGGTTCTTCCTTTCCAGGTAGCACCATTGTATAGAATGGAAGCATAAAATCGAGGCTCCCTGTTCTTATATGGGTTGGCGGCATGTGTTGAGTTGTTCCAATTGAAACTGCTTCCGTCAGCCATTCGATAGGAATCTACAAGCTCTTGTGTTGGAACAGCCAGGCACTTACCATCCGTGTTAGATTCAGGGAAGTCACCTTTCGGACTATATTGCTTATCAAAAAGCGCTAAATGCGTTATCTGACCATGGAAACGATAGCCTAAAACGGTTTCCTTACAAAAGTCTGGTTGGTTAAATACATCTGCATAATTCGGCATAAGGTCATATAGATCTCCCTCTTTTGCCACTACTTTTGCAGCAGCTTCAGCAGCCTTCTCCCAGCGCTTGGCATACAGCATGGCACGCGACTTGAATCCATAAACAGCACCCTTTGTGATGCGTCCTAAATCCTTTTTGGGCCAGATGTCGGGCAAGTTCTCTGCGGCAAAATCAAGGTCGCTTTCAATGAAATCCCAGCATGTGGATTCGGGACTTCTTTCCTTGAATGCCTCATTGGGCCCGTCAATGTAGTCGCGGATTACAACGCTGCCATGCCCTCTTACCAACATGAAATAAAGATATGCCCTAAAGAAACGTGCCTGTGCCTCCATCTTTAATTTCTCCTGGTCACCGTATTTTGCATAAGTCTTTAATCCGTACAAAAATTCGTTGATGCGCCTGATGCGGTTATATTCGTATGTATAATCACTTAGGGGATTGCCTTGTGGACTGATACCTCCGGTGTAGACCACCTTGTTGACATCACCTCCGGAGCCTCCCATGACATTTGCACTATAGCGAAGAATGTCAGAAAAACCGTCAGTAAGACTTACTCCTGCATACTTTTCGCCATAAGGTCCGTATTCGTAAATGGGCTTGTAAAAGCCATTAAGATATAGATAGGTGTTTTCTACGGAACTCCAGGCATCCATCTCGGTATATTGTGATCTTGGTTTAGGTTCTAAAAAATCAGAGCAACTAGATAAAATGAATACGGATACCAAGATTGTCAAGATATTGTTAATAGTTTTCATAGTCTTGGAATAATATATTAGAATGTGAAATTGATGCCAAACTCGTATGTACGCTGTTGGGGATAATAACCATTGGTTATTTCAGGAGTCTCTGGGTCAATGTTGTATTTCGTCAATTCTGACCATGTAAACAGGTTTCCTCCTGTGAGCGTAAGACGAATATTGTCTAAGCCGATTCGGTGAATGAAACTGTTTTTCAGCGTATATCCTAATTGGATATTCTTCAGTCGAAGATAACTGCCATTTCTTATCCACCAGTCAGAAGCCCATCCGTTGCAGTTGCCCATTTCGGCAGCATTGGTAGACAAACGGGTAAATTCGGCATTACGATTTTCTGGCGTCCAACTATTTTCAATCAAGAAATAGGGTGAGTTACCCAAACCGTGGAATGGTCGGGTGAAAATAGTAGCGTCAACGTGTCCATTTTCATATACTCCGCTCAAGAAAACATCTGTAATGGCTGCTCCTTGGAACAACATGGAGAAGTCGAATCCTTTCCAGGACGCTCCAATGCTCAAACCGTAAAACAGTTCAGGGAGATTGCTGTTACCAATGAACGTATAGTCCTGAAGCTTATTTATTTTCCCGTCATGATTTAAGTCTCTATATTGAATGTCGCCAGGACGGATTTGGCCTTTGCCTAAGTGACTCAGTGTAGGCGAGTTGATGATATCCTCTTCATTTTGATACAAACCCTCAGTGATAAATCCCATTTTCTCACCCATTTTTCTTCCCGTGCGTCTTTGATAGTCTGGAAGATTAGGGCTTTCGTTCATTCGCAAAATTTTGTTTCTTGACCAACTCACATTACCTCTGAGGTTATAGTGGAATTGATCAATGTTGTTTTGATGAGTCAACACAAGCTCAAAGCCTCTGTTGCTCACTTTGCCACCATTAATTATGCTGGGGAAGTTGCCTCCCAATGAAGGAGGATAGATGCCACCACTGGAAATCAAAATATCGTTTGTAAGTTTATAGAAATAGTCAAATTCCATTCCAAAAATTCCCTTGTTCAACAACAGGTCGAAACCAATATTGTAGGTTCCCGTTTTCTCCCATGTAATGTTTCGGTTTACGTTACCTTTCGAGTAAATAGAGATGTACTCTCTATCGCCAACGTAGAGCGTAGGCGGAGTTGGGACCATGAGATTCAAGTACTTAAAGTCACCAATTCGGTCATTACCAAGCACTCCTACAGAGCCTCTAATCTTCAAGTTCTCAACAAAGCCCTTGAGCGGTTCGAAGAATGACTCCTCTGACATTCTCCATCCAAAAGATGCTGCTGGGAAGAAGCCCCATCTGTTTTCTTTTGGGAAGCGAACAGATCCGTCGTAGCGTGCAGCTAATTCAAGCAGGTATTTGCCGTTATATGCATAGTTGATACGGCCAACAAATCCAGCTCGGTTAAAGATATAACTTCCACCGTAGATGGCCTTGTCCTTTTTTTTCTCTATGATGTCTTTACCGAGACTTAATTCATGTAGTGATGTCAAGTCAAAACCTTGTACGCCCGCACCGAATGTTTCAGTTTCATAAGAAGACTGCTCATACAGTAACAAGCCAGAAATATCATGTTTATCAAAGCTGCGGTGGTAACTGATGGAGGGCTGTAATGTTAGTCGACTCTCCTGCGAAGATCTGTTACGCAATCGTGCCACATCGTCTTTGTTTATTCCGTGATCACAGATAATGACACTATATTTCTCTGTGAAAGGATCATAGCTGTTCAGCTCAACAATTTCAGCCCACGACTTAGACGTCGTGTAATCTTTGTCGTAAGAAGCTTTCAGCTTCAAATTCAACCCTTTTACAAAAGGTACGTCCCACGATAATGTCGCCGTCGTCGTAAGAGCGTTCATGACAGAATTGTCGTATCCTGTTTGGTTGTTGAAAGCGATGGGATTATATTTGGCACTTGAATTAATGTTCGCTGCGGTAGGCATGCCTTTATAAGTCGTAGGAACAATAGGCATCATACGTTGAGCCAAACTGATGGGGTTATTCCAGGACTGGTTCGTCATAGAGAAGAATCCTGAGTTACGCCGCTCTTGGCGAGCCCCTAAATCTAGTCCTAACTTGAATCCCATGCCTAATGAGATGTCCAAATTAGAGCGTAGGTTATATCTTTTGAAAGAAAACTTGTCTACGATGCCGCCTTGGTCGAAGTAGCCCAGTGAAACAAAATACTTGGCTGTCTCGTTACCACCATTCACGGATATGTTGTGATGGGTTGTGGTGGCACCGTTCTTCATTAATTCAGAGAACCAATCGGTATTGGCGTATTTGCCTTCCGGATCTCCATTCAAGACCTTGTTGTACACCTCTTCTGTGAACAAAGGTTCTTTGCCATCCATCTCAAGTGCTTTGTTAAACCATTTGATAAAGTCTGGACCGTTCAGGAATTTAGGGTAATTGGTGTTCTGGCTGTATAATAATTTCCCTGAATATGTAATCCGAGGGCGTTGTATGGAGCCACGTTTGGTTTTCACGAGAATTACGCCACCAGCTGCTTGCATACCGTAGACAGCTGCGGAAGATGCGTCTTTCAGGATGGTAATACTTTCAATTTCGTTTGGGTCAAGATTGTTAAAGCTTCGCTGAACATCGTCTACAATGACCATTGGTGCTGCAGTGCCCAGTGTGCTTACGCCACGAATTAGCAAGTTGGACCCATCTGCACCAGGTTGTCCCGACTTTTGTGTAGCCACCAACCCTGGCATTCGTCCAACAAGCATGCTTGATACATTGCCTGATGGTGCCTTTAAGATCTCATCCGCATTCACTTGTGCAACAGACCCTGTCACGTGTTGTTTCTTCTGAGAACCATAGCCTACAACAACTACTTCGTCCAATGCTTTGGCATCCTCTTCAAGCATCACGTTAACATTCGTTTTGCCATTAAGAGTTACCGAATGGTTTTTGTATCCCACATAGCGAAATGTCAGTACAGCATTTCGATTGGACACAGCAATGTTGAATTTTCCGTTTGCATCTGTACTTACACCTTGTTTCGCTCCTTTCTCCTGTACTTGGACCCCGATGAGGTACTCGCCGTTTGCGTCGGTTACCACACCTCTGACCGTTGTTTGGGCCGATGCTTCTATACTACAGAGCAGAAACAAGAAGCAACTCAGTGCACGTAACATGTGCATGGCGCTTTTTTTCAAAAAGAAGGTTCGGTTTGTTTCCATAGATAATAAATTTAAGTGTATCTAATATAAAATATAAATAAGGTACAAAGATATTTTCACTTTTCTTAATCGATTATCCTCAAGACATGCTATTCTCTTGTGCCATGATATCGATAATTACTTTGCAATGAGTTTCACCAGTCGCTTATATAGCGTTTGGTCTGCTGGCTGATCCGACTTGGCTAATTTGTAAAAGGTGTCATTCCCTTGATAGTAGGCGATTTTCAAAGAATTAAACGCACCATTTTTCTCAAATACATCCAGATAGTCTCTTAAACGATAGCCCCAATTGTTTTGGGAAGCCAACGCTCTATCATCAAACTCCACTTCAAGGTTCATGCCGTATTTGGCCGCTCTGTCACAAGTTTCTTGTAACCTACTGTAAGGGTGTTTTTCGTCGAAGAAATAGTTTGGCTGATAATAGGGTACGTTGAATCCCAGGTGTTGCCATTCATTATACCCATCAGCATAAAAGTAAGGTATCCAATAAAAGTCATATCCTTTTTTGTCAAGGTATTCAGATACTTGATTCACCAGGTGGCGTGTATTGGTTGCCTCCTCAGCTAGCCAATAAAACCCAACCAATTCCAATTCGGTTAAGTGGCTGTCCCTAAACAACTGCTCTGCGCGATCAATGTACCACTTGCACGCAGACAAACGATCGTTTTGGTCCGTGAAGACCATTTTCTTACCATTAATCTCACCCCAATCAGTTTGGTTAGGGATGGGTTCTGGAATGACCAACACTACTTTCCGTTTTCCTGCCTTGCTTGCTCCTATTCGTTTTTTGACTGCCTTTGCCTGTTCGTTCAACGCCGCAATGGCATTACCTTTCTTAAAATAGCCACTCAACAACTTCTCCCATTCTTCTTTCCTCGCTGCTTTTTTCTGATACCCGGAAGCAAATCCACGCCCATGGCCGTCCAATATTTCTAAAAATAAAAATCCATCGAATAGCCACTTTTCTTTGCCATCAACCTTGCCGGCCAGGTAAGGGTCAAAATGTTCAGCATCCCATAGGAAAGGCCGATGAGCGCCACCACTATATATAAGGACCATGTGCTGAGGTACAGCATGGTGAAATACGTTCTTTTCGCGTTCAAATGGCTTGGTTTTGAAACTAATGTTTCTGTCATTCTTGTTGTTTGAAGGATCTGGTGATGCGCAAGATGTGAGTGTACTTGCAAGTAGCAAAATGATACCTACTGAAAGTAATCTCTTGTTTTTTAATAGAATGTTTGTTTTCATTTTTAATAATCTGATTTAAGGATTAAATTTTAACTGTTTATTCGTTAGCAATAGTTGTTCAAGATAATAAAAATATTTATATATTAATGTTATATTATTAATATATATAGTTATCTTGGTTTTAATATATAATAAAATCTTTTGTTTTTCCTTGGTATATTAATAGTATTATTTTTTATTGTGCAAATATAAGTAAATTAAGTGTTTAAAACAAATAATAAAGTGAATAGTTTTGTTCAATCAATATATTTAACATATTCGGTTTGATTACTCTACATGTTGCAAACCAACGAATGCTTGTCGCCTCATTGGCGCGACGACCAACTTAGAAAGTTGAACAAAACGTTTCCGATAACGCGGAATGCGCGGTGAACACAAGTTAGCTAACGAATCCTTTTCCATCAATGATGATAAACAATGAGAGGAGAATGTCTGCTTGATACATTTTCCTCTCATCTTCATCATCCTCTGTTCTTCGTCACAATAGATGGTTTGAGGGATGGAATCTCTTGGGTGTCATCCATTCGGTTATTTCTTTCCGAGCGACTTGAGCCATTTCAGTGGTTTCCTGATGATGGCAGACAGGCCGCTCTCGGGTTTGTTCTCGGTCTTTGCCGGCTCAAACTTTCTTCTTCCTTCGTGTGAGTCTTCGCGCTGCGTATTACGGTTGTTGTTTGGTTTTCTGCGACGCTTATTCTTCGTATTGGCTTGCGATTGCACCTGTTTGTCGCCTGTTTTGTTGTCGCTCGCTTGTCGTTTGTCATTGCGTTGCTTGTTGCGTTGTGTTCCAGCTCCGTCAGTGTTGTTTTGCTGTTTACGACTATTGTTGTTGCGCTTGTTGCTCTTTTGGCGATTTTTTGCTGGCTGGTTTTCTGACGTCTTACTGCGTTCTTGCGCTTGCTTTTCGTTTGTTTGCTCACTTTTGGCATCCACCTCCTTGGGGCGTTGCTCGTTTTTATTGCGGCGCGGCTTGTGCTTGTGAGCCGTTTGGTCACGGTCTTTCCTGCGAACCGATTTCGCTGAGGCGCGTTTGCGCTGTGGTTTTCCATCGGCTGTATACTCAGGTGCCTCGCCCAGTTCTTTAGGCAGTTCAACCTTTTCCACCTCTTTTTCAAGGAACTTTTCTATCTGTTGGAAGTAGTAGATGTCGTCTTTGCTAACCAGCGTGATAGCTGCTCCGTCACGGTCTGCACGAGCTGTACGGCCAATGCGGTGCACATAGTCTTCCGCGTCGTGAGGTACGTCGTAATTGATGACCATGGCAATGTCGTCGATGTCAATGCCTCTTGACAAAATATCCGTGGCTACAAGCACGTCAATCTGTCCACTCTTGAATTGAAACATCACCTCGTCGCGCTGAGCCTGGTCCAAGTCGGAGTGCATCTCGCCACAGTTGATTTTCATGCGTTGCAGCGCTTGGCTCACTTGCTTCACCTTTTGTTTGGCTCCACAGAAGATGATCACGCGCTTCAAGTCACCTTGTTTGAAGATATTCTTGATGATGCCCAGCTTCTGAGTCTCGTGACATACGTATGCGGTCTGTTTGATTTTCTCGGCTGGTTTGCTCACCGCCAGTTTCACCTCAACGGGATTTTTAAGCAATGTCCTTGCCAGCTCGTTAATCTTGTCAGGCATTGTTGCCGAGAACATAATGGTCTGGCATGTTTTCGGCAAGCCCTTGGCAATGGTCATGATATCTTCTGAAAAGCCCATGTCCAGCATGCGGTCGGCCTCATCCAACACGAAGAAGCTCACTTTGCTCAGGTCTACGTTGCCCAAACTCATGTGACTGATGAAGCGACCCGGCGTTGCAATCACCACGTCGGCACCCATGCGGAGGCTCTTCAGTTCCTGGTCGTACCGGTTTCCATCGTTTCCGCCATACACGGCCACGCTGCTTACGCCTTGCAGATAATAGCCAAAGCCTTGCATGGCCTGGTCTATTTGCTGGGCTAGTTCGCGCGTTGGTGACATGATGAGGCAGTTGATGGCGTCTTCTGGGTAATTGCCACTGTCTATCTTGCTCATGATGGGTAGCAAATAAGCCGCCGTCTTTCCGGTTCCGGTCTGTGCCACACCCAGCACGTCACGTCCTTTGAGTATTTCGGGGATACACTTTTCTTGTACGGGTGTGCAAGTGTCAAAGCGCATGTCGTATAATGCGTCTAATACATTATTGTTTAATTCTAATTCTTCAAACTTCATTTTTTCTGATTTTCAATTTGTCCTTTGTCATTCACATGATTCTTGGTGAATGCAAGACGGTTATTTTCTTTGTGTAGATTCGCCGTGCCAAGGGCTCATGTCGTGTTATCGATCACTCACTTTTACCCTCATCAATTCGGTGCCTTGCGATAACAGAAGTAGGCCACCATGGCAAAAATAATGTTCGGTATCCACGCAGCCAAGATGGGAGGTGCATTGGCGTTGATGGCGAAGGTGGCCGAAACGGTTTGCAGCATGATGTACAAAGAGCTCAGTGCCAGTCCCAGACCGAGGTACAGTCCCATGCCTCCTTTGCGTTTCCTGGCCGACAGTGACAGGCCGATGATGGTGAGGATGAACGACGCAAACGATGAGGCGATGCGCTTGTGGTACTCCACTTGATACTGCACTACGTTGCCCGATCCGCGGTCCACCTGCTTGGAGATGTAGTCTTTAAGCTCCGCGCTGGTGAACGTCTCTTGCTGTCCCTTAGAGTACACCAAGTCTGTTGGCTCCATCTGGATGAGGGTGTCAAGGGCGGCTCCGCTGGTGATGTGCTCGCGCAGACCCCTCAGCTGCCTGATCTTCCATCCGGTGACGTTCCAGTGATACTTGGAGTCGGCGATGGTGTCGTACTGAATCTCCATCGCCGTCATGTGGCTCACCAGCTTCTTGTTCTCAAACTTGTCCAGTGAGAAGCCATATCCGTGCTTGGTCTTGTCATCGTAGTGCTGGATGTAGGCAATCACCCCCTTGGCCACTTGCAGCTGAACGTTGTCGGCAGCCGTTTGTTTCTTGCTGTTTCGGTACAGACTCTCAAAGTTCTGCCGTATCACGGTGCCGTGCGGAATCACGTAAGCACTGAGGTAATAAGACAGTGATGCGATGAGCACGCACGAGAGCATGTAGGGCCGCATCAGTCGTTTGAACGAGATACCCGATGCCAACATGGCGATAATCTCCGAGTTGCCAGCCAGTTTGGAGGTGAAGAAGATCACCGCAATGAACACAAACAGCGGACTGAACAGGTTGGAGTAGTACGGGATGAAGTTGGCATAATAGTCGAAGATGATGGCTCTTGCCGGCGCATGGTATTCGGTAAACTTTGACAAGTTCTCGTTGAAGTCGAACACGATGGCGATGGCAATAATCAGCGCGATAGAGTAGATGTACGTTCCAATGAATTTCCTGATGATGTACCAGTCTATCCTTCGGATGTACTTGTTTGGGTTCAGAATGCGCAAAAAGCTCAGTTTTCCGCCCAGCCATGCCATCCATGTGATGAGCCATGCAAAGTGCCGTCTCATCCATCTGCCTGCCTTGAGCAGTCGCCGGTGTTGTCTGCGGGTCTTGAAACTCTTCATCTCGTCTTAAATTCTTCGTCCTAACTGCTCGATGATGCCCCGCTTCCATGTGCAGAAGTCACCTTGCTGGATGTGCTGGCGCGCATCGGTCACCAACCTAAGATAAAAAGCCAGATTGTGGATGGACGCTATCTGCAGTGCCAAATACTCCTGTGCTTTGAACAAATGGTGCAGGTAGGCCTTGGTACAAAGCTGGTCGGTGTCGCATCCGTTAGGGTCAATGGGGGTGAAATCGTTTTCCCATTTCTTGTTGCGCATGTTCATGGTGCCCTCGTAGGTAAACAGCATGGCGTTGCGTCCGTTGCGGGTAGGCATCACGCAGTCGAACATGTCGACGCCTCGCTCGATGCCTTCAAGGATGTTCTGTGGCGTGCCCACGCCCATGAGGTAGCGTGGCTTGTCTTTGGGCAGAATGGCGTTCACTACCTCAATCATCTCGTACATCACCTCCGTGGGTTCGCCAACGGCCAGGCCACCGATAGCGTTGCCGTCAGCTCCCTTGTCGGCAATGTACTTTGCCGATTCCTCCCGAAGATCCTTGTACGCAGCTCCCTGCACGATGGGAAACAGACATTGGTCGTAACCATACAGCGGTTGGGTCTCGTTGAACCGCTTGATGCAGCGATCCAGCCAGCGGTGTGTCATGGCCAAACTTGTCTTGGCGTATTGGTAGTCACAGTCGCCGGGCGGGCATTCGTCAAACGCCATCATGATGTCGGCGCCGATGATGCGCTCGGTGTCCATCACGCTTTCGGGCGAAAAGAAATGCTTGGAGCCATCAATGTGCGACCTAAATTCGCAACCTTCCTCACGGAGTTTGCGGATACCGGTGAGCGAGAACACTTGAAACCCTCCCGAGTCGGTCAGGATGGGGCGATCCCAGCCATTGAACTTGTGTAGTCCTCCTGCGGCCTTCAGTATGTCCAGTCCCGGTCGAAGGTACAGGTGATATGTGTTGCCCAGAATGATTTGCGCATTGATTTGCTCTTTCAATTCTCTGAAATGCACCGCTTTTACCGTTCCGGCCGTACCCACTGGCATGAAGATAGGTGTCTTAATCTGCCCGTGCGCCGTGGTAATCAGGCCTGCCCGTGCATCCGATGATGGGTCTGTATGTTGCAGTTCAAATGTCATGTTACCCTCTCTTTACAGCAGAACGGTGTGCGGATCGCTGGCGGTCTTGTCGGGAACTTCCTGGATAGTCAGGTCCACAGGATGCTCCACGCGCTCGTTGGTCAGGGCAAAGTCCCATACCTGCTGCACGTTTTCCACATAGTGAAATTCTACACCTTTGCGGTATTTCTCCGGAATCTCATCAATATCTTTCTTGTTCTCCTTGCACATCACGATGTCGGTGATACCCGCGCGCTTGGCCGCCAGTATCTTCTCCTTGATGCCACCCACGGGCAGAACCTTTCCACGGAGGGTGATTTCACCCGTCATGGCCGTGTTTTTGCGCACCTTGCGCTGTGTGAGCGCCGAGGCAATGGATGTGGCGATGGTGATTCCCGCCGACGGACCGTCCTTCGGTGTGGCTCCTTCCGGCACGTGGATGTGTATGTTCCACTGCTCAAACAAGCGGTAGTCGATGCCCAGAGCGTCTACATGCGCCTTGACATATTCAAGCGCAATCACGGCCGACTCTTTCATTACGTCGCCCAGGTTGCCCGTCAAAGTGAGCTTGCCGGCCTTTCCTTTGCTCAGCGAGGTTTCGATGAAGAGAATTTCTCCGCCCACACTGGTCCAAGCCAAGCCCGTCACCACGCCGGCATAGTCGTTGCCCTGGTAGATGTCGCGGTAGAAAGGCGGCTTACCAAGCAGCGACTCCAGCTTCTCGGGCGTGATGTCTGTGTAGGTCAGCTCACCGTCCATGGCCTTGTTGAAAGCCATCTTCCGCAGTGCCTTGTTCACTTGCTTCTCCAGCTGTCGTACGCCACTTTCGCGGGTATATTGCTCGATAATCTTCTCCAGTGATGTCTTGTTGAACTTGATTTTGGGCTCGTTGGTGTCCAGTCCGGTGTTCTTGAGTTCCCTTGGCACCAGATGTCGCTTGGCTATCTCAATCTTTTCTTCTGTGATGTAGCCGCTCACCTCGATAATCTCCATACGATCCAGCAAGGGACGAGGAATGGTGTTGAGGTCGTTGGCCGTGGCGATGAACATCACATGCGACAAGTCATAGTCTACATCCAGGTAGTTGTCGTGGAAGGCGTTGTTCTGTTCGGGATCCAAAACCTCAAGCAATGCCGAGGAAGGGTCGCCGTTGATGGTGTTCTGCGTCACCTTGTCGATCTCATCGAGGATGAACACTGGGTTGGAAGAACCCGCCTTCTGCAAGCTCTTAATGATACGGCCGGGCATGGCACCGATATACGTTCGGCGGTGTCCGCGTATCTCCGATTCGTCGTGAACGCCTCCTAACGAGATACGCACATACTTGCGTTTCATGGCCGAGGCGATGCTCTTGCCCAGACTGGTCTTGCCCACGCCCGGTGGTCCGTACAGACACAGGATGGGCGACTTGAGGTTACCGCGCAATTGCAGCACGGCCATGTATTCCAGAATGCGCTCCTTCACCTTTTCCATGCCATAGTGGTCACGGTCCAAAGTGCGCTGGGCGCGCTGCAGGTTGAGATTGTCGGCCGTGTATTCTCCCCAGGGAAGGTTGACCATGGTTTGCAGGTAATTCAGCTGTACGCTGTACTCCGGACTTTGTGGATTGTACATCTCCAGCTTCTCCAGCTCTTTGTAAAAGGTGTCCCGCACCTCGGTCGTCCATTTTTTCTTCTTGGCTTTCGCTTCCAAATCACGGCGTTCGGGCGAACCCTCGCCGTTGCCCAGTTCCTCTTTGATGTTCTTGATTTGCTGTTGCAGGAAGTATTCGCGCTGCTGTTCGTCCAAATCTTCGCGCGTTTTCGTGCGAATCTGCTTCTTCAGTTCAAGCAGCTGCATCTCCTTGTTCAGCACTTTCAGCGAAATCATGATGCGCTCGTTCATCGAGTTGGCCTCCAACATGCTCATCTTGTCCTCGTTGGTGAAGGGCAGGTTGGTGCACATGTAGTTGATGCTCAGAATGTTGTTCTGAATATTGTTCAAGGCAAATTGTGCCTCGTCGGCGATATCATCGTTCTCTTTGATGTACTCGATGGTTTGCTTGCGAAAGTCCTCTGCGGCCGTTTGGTATTCCTCATCGTTCGGCTCGGGCAGCACCTCTGGGGCAATGGTCGTCAATCCCTGCAAGAAAGGTTTGGTCTTGGTGACCTTTTCCAACTTGCAGCGTCCCATCGCTTGAATGATGGCCGTGACGTTCTGTCCGTGTCCCGGCATTTCCAGCACGCGCACCAGTCGGGCGTATACACCGTATGCGTACAAATCTTTTTGATGCGGTTCTTCCACATCTGCATCTCTTTGGCAGAATATGGCGAATATGGTATTGGGGGCTTTCTTGGCTTTTTCAATCAGTTTCAGGCTGTTTTCGCGACCAATGAGAATAGGGCAGAGCACGCCGGGAAACATCACCATGTTGCGTGTTGCCAAGATGGGCACGTCGCCTTCTGTTTCTACATGAAAGAGATTTGAGATGTCTCCTTCGAAATCGGCAATCATCTGGATAGATGGATTGTTCTTTTTACTCATATTTGTCTTTTCGTTATCGGTGTGCAAAGTTACTACTTTTTATTGACATGAGGGCCTTTGCGCCGCCACATTTTATATTACTCATGTACAATATGTGGTAAAAGGCAAATATCATGCCAAGTCGTTAGCGGTAGCCCTTACCATCTTGATTTGATGATGAGTTTGAGGGTGTTAAATCAAGCGCATAACATGAACTTTTCAATAGCATTGAGTTTGCCGCCCAAAGTCAAAGAGATTAGGCATCAAAGTCAATGGGTTTGGACGCCAAAGTCAATGAGTTTGGAATATGTCTGCAGATTGTTGATAATCAGTGTGTTATAAGAATGGTGGGCTGTTGAATATTCGACGATGATTTCCAATCACGAGAACTTCTCTTTTTCATCTTTTTTTTGTAAATTTGCAGCATGAGTAACGAGTGGTTTCAGTTCAAACAGTTTACCATCCGGCAAGACCAGTGCGCCATGAAGGTGGGCACGGATGGCGTGTTGCTGGGTGCTTGGGCTAAGGGTGGTCGGCGCATTCTTGATGTCGGGACGGGTACCGGACTGATTGCTTTGATGATGGCGCAGCGGTATGCTGCTTCCTTTGTTGAGGCTCTGGAGATAGACCATGATGCCTGTCGGCAGGCAGAAGTCAATGTTGAGGCTTCTCCATTTGCCGATAGGGTAAGGGTTCGGGAGGTAGCTTTGCAGCGGTTTGAAACGGTAAAACAATTTGACAGTATTGTTTCTAATCCACCTTACTTTGTAGAAGGTCTTCGTAGTCCGGATGCGAAGCGTTCCATGGCTCGGCATAGTGACACGCTTCCCTATAAAACATTGTGTCAATCGGCCTACCGACTGCTTACCAATGGGGGCGAAATGAGTGTGGTGTTGCCGGTGGAATCGGTTGATCAATTCAGTGCAACAGCGGTGATTGCGGGACTTTATCTTCGAAAGAAACATTTGATAAAGACGGTAGCCCGCAAATCGCCTAAACGCTGTTTGATGGCATGGGTGAAGCGTCGTCCCGAAAAGCTGGATGAACAGACGCTGACACTGTTTGACGATGCGGGAGAAATGTCTGAATGGTATGCGAAATTAATGCACAATTTTTATTTGTAAAGAAAGACTGTAACGGAAAGAAGGCGCATGCCATACTTTGTCTACTGGAAACAAAAACGGCATCAATCTGCGGGTTGATGCCGTTTTGGATAGATGACATTACGACCATGTGACCGTGGTAGCGGCCGCATATAGCCATCAGAATTTTAGTTTATTCTGCAATACTCTGCTCAAGGCCTGTATGTGGCGCGTCTGTTTGGAGATGTC
The DNA here is from genome assembly GCF_000479005.1 of Prevotella sp. BV3P1. Classification (GTDB taxonomy): domain Bacteria; phylum Bacteroidota; class Bacteroidia; order Bacteroidales; family Bacteroidaceae; genus Prevotella. The sequence continues at coordinate 107,332 of NZ_AWXC01000025.1, forward strand.
TTCACGCACCACGTTGATTTCGTTGAACAGCTCGGCAGCGGCGCTCTGGATGGCATTGGGCTTTCGCTGACTCCTGTCGGCATCGGGGTTGATGATGATTTTGATACCTTTTTCCACCAGTTCGATATCAATGTCCCTGCCCGTCATCACGGGATCGCCGTCATAGTGAATCACCCCTGGCTTGCTGCGGTGTATGTGTAGTTTCTTTGAAGTGAAAGTTTTAATCTTGGAATTTTTATCCAGCGTTTTGTTGAACATGTCGATGCTGATTTGTGGAGCCTCGATGATGTCGAAGGGTTCCATGATGATTACATCCATCAGTCCGTCACTCATCGATGCCTGTGGTGCTATGAAAGCGTTGTTGCCATATTGCGATGCGTTGGCGCAAGATATGAGAAAGGCCTTGTATTTGCTCACACCATTCTCGGTGGTGATTTCGTAAGTCTCTGGTTTGTATTTGAGTCCTTCTTCCAACACCTTCTGAACATAAGTGATGGGACCACGCTTTCCGCACTCAGCGAACTTCTGACTGACGTAGGCATCGAATCCCATGCCGCAGGTGCAGAAGAAGGGGTAGCCGTTGATGATGCCGTAGTCGAATTCGTGGATGATGCATTTGTTGATGATTTCGATGGACTTCTTGATACTCATGGGAATGAGCATGTGGCGCGCCAGACCATTACCCGATCCGCAAGGGATGATGCCCAGTGCCGTGTCTGAATGCACAATGGCGCGCGCCACCTCATTGATGGTGCCGTCACCGCCCACTGCTACCACAATGTCTACATGTGACTCTTTGGCTTCTGTAGCCAATTCAGAGGCGTGACCAGCATGATTGGTCGTGATGATTTCGTACTCAAACTGCTCATGGTCGAGCGTTGTGTCAATCAATTTGGGTATGCCGTCCTTGTTACTGATTCCCGATATGGGGTTCATGATGAATCTTATCTTCTTCATCTTGTGCGTTGTCTGTTATTTTAAGGCTGTTGTTCCAAAAGACTTTTTCCTTCATGCGAACATGATTCGCAAATGTACAACAATTCCAGTAATATATCCATTTATATCTAATAAAAAACTCAAATTTGATGTTTTTAGTTGCGAAAAGAACAATTTATGTTATTTATTTTATATCTTTGCAGCCTATGTTATTCAATTTTGGTAGGACACCTATTTAAATATAATGGGACAATTACAAGAAAGATACAAGAATTATCGAGATCCTCAGAAATACATGGATGCTGGCGTGTATCCATATTTCAGGGAAATAACCAGTAAACAAGGAACGGAAGTAGAGATGGGCGGGCATCGAGTGTTGATGTTTGGCTCTAACGCTTACACGGGATTGACAGGGGATGAGCGCGTCATCAGTGCGGCTAAGGCGGCCTTGGACAAATATGGGTCGGGCTGTGCAGGAAGCCGATTCCTCAATGGAACGCTTGACCTGCATGTACAATTGGAGAAAGAATTGGCCACCTTCGTGGGAAAAGATGAAACACTGTGTTTCCCTACGGGGTTCTCTGTCAACCAAGGAGTGTTGGCTATGGTGGTGGGTCGCAACGACTACATCCTCTGTGATGACCGTGACCATGCCAGCATTGTGGATGGACGTCGCTTGTCGTTCGCTACACAACTGCGATATAAACACAACGACATGGCCGACTTGGAGCGGTTGTTGCAAAAGCTTCCTTACGATGCTGTGAAGCTGATAGTGGTGGATGGAGTATTCTCTATGGAAGGAGATTTGGCCAATTTGCCCGCTATTGTTGAATTGAAACGCAAGTATAATTGTTCCATCATGGTTGATGAGGCGCACGGATTGGGAGTCTTTGGCCGTCAAGGTCGTGGCGTCTGTGATCATTTTGGATTGACCCACGAGGTTGACCTCATCATGGGAACCTTCTCAAAGAGTTTGGCTTCCATTGGTGGCTTCATCGCATCAGACAGCGACACCATCAACTATCTGCGCCATACCTGTCGCACCTATATATTCAGTGCGTCTGACACGCCTGCCGCAACGGCTGCTGCACGCGAAGCCCTGCGTATCATTCAGGAGGAACCTGAGCGGATAGAGCATCTTTGGAAGGTCACTCGCTATGCCTTGAAACGCTTTAAGGAAGAGGGTTTTGAGATTGGTGAAACGGAAAGTCCGATTATTCCGCTGTATGTGAGAGATATTGATAAGACCTTTATGGTGACCAAGTTGGCTTTTGACAACGGTGTGTTCATCAACCCAGTGATACCACCAGCTTGTGCGCCGCAAGACACATTGGTTCGTTTTGCGTTGATGGCCACGCATACTGAAGAGCAAGTAGAGCGGGGTGTTCAGGCGTTGAAAAAGGTGTTTGTGGACCAAGGTATCATCAAGAAGTAGCAATTTTGCACCTAAATAATAACAGGGAAAGTAGATCATGCTTTCCCTGTTTTCGTTTACAGAGATTGATTGCAGAGTGTATGAGTCCTATTAACTAACAATGTGTCGGGAACGTTCATTCTCAGAATTGTCACATTAATGACGCTAACAAGCGCAAAATTCCTTATGATTCATGCGTTCGTGTGCACTTTATGAAATAATTGTTTAAAATATTTTGCGAATAAAAAAATATATCTTACCTTTGCACTCGCAATTCAACAATGAACTGCAAGCGGGGTGTAGCGCAGCCCGGTAGCGCTCCTGTTTTGGGAACAGGCGGTCGCAGGTTCGAATCCTGTCGCCCCGACAGTAATATAAAATACAATGTATTGGTCACCAATACATTGTATTTTTTTTATAGACGATTCTTTTATCCAAAAAGAT
>NZ_AWXC01000026.1 GCF_000479005.1 Prevotella sp. BV3P1
CCCAAAATCACCGAGTGCAACTTTTTTCATTTACTTTTCTACATACTTTTGCGTCAGAATTTTTAACTAAATAAATCTGAACAAAAACCTAAAAATTATGAATTGTAAAAAAGTTATTTATGTAGCATTATTAACAGTGTTTGCCTCATCTTCTTTTGCACAACAGAAGATAAAAGACGTACGCACTCATCCAGAGGTGTATTTTCTCCAAGAAGGTGATGTAGCCAATAGTCTTGACCTGCTTCCTGCTCCTCCACAGCCGGGTTCTATATTGTGGATGAATGACGAAGCACAATATCAATGGGGAAAATTGCAACGCAACACTCCGCGTGGCGATCAAGCTGTTGCCGATGCACGTGTGGGAGGCGATGGCGTTCCTAATGCCTTTTCTGAAGCTTTTGGTGTTGCCATTTCAAAAGAAAACACTCCAGAAATTTATAAGTTAGTTGTAGGGATGCGCGAAGACGCAGGCGACTTAGCTACGCGTGCAGCAAAAAAACACTATATGCGTGTACGCCCATTTGCCTTTTATAAAGAGATGACCTGCAACCCCGAGCAACAAGAAGAATTGTCTACTAATGGCTCATACCCATCAGGGCATACAGCTATTGGTTGGGCAACGGCATTAGTTTTAGCCGAAATAAACGTTGACAGACAGAATGAGATATTAAAACGAGGCTACGAAATGGGACAGAGCCGTGTGATTTGCGGTTATCATTTCCAAAGCGATGTTGATGCTGCACGCTTGGTTTCAAGTGCGGTGGTGGCTCGACTACATGCCAATAAGAATTTTATGAAACAACTGGATAAAGCAAAGGCAGAATTTGAGAAATTAAACAAGGCAGGTAAAGTAGCCAAGAGTACACGCAATGCCAATTGATACACACAAGAAACGAACACGAAAAAAAACAAAACAACGCAATATGAAATATATCGCAACTCTTGCATTAGGCTTGCTCATAGCAGCCAATGCACAAGCACAAAATAACGATAAGTTAGTCATCAAGCCCTCTGGACGTATTCTTTTCGACGGTGCGATGTATAAAGCTAACACCGACAAAGAGCTTTTTAACAGCGGAATGGCAATCCCCGATGCCCGTGTAGGCTTCTCGGCAAAGACGGGAAAGTGGTCTGCAAAGTTAGATGTGGGATATGCGTACGGAAAAGTGGGCATGAAAGATGTTTTTATTGAACATCATTTTGACACCAAAAACTCTTTGCGTGCAGGTTATTATATCCACCAGTTTGGCGCACAATATTCTACCAGCTCGTCCTACAAAATATCCATGGAAGAGCCACGTAGCAACGAAGTATTTAACAATCCTCGTATGATAGGCTTAATGTATGTGCACAATGGCAGCCAATTCTTGGGTACTGCAAGTGTGTTTACTGAATCGGAAGCGATGAAACTCTCTTCTGACAAGATTGGAAACTCTGCCATCGGGGCTATGTCACGCTTGGTATATCGTCCATATACGCAAACGGGAAAGATATTGCAAGTAGGCGTTTCGGGTGCATATCTCAGTCCACGATACAATGCTGACGAAAAACTGAAACATAAGTCATACATATTTTCCACTGCATGGCCTACACGCGTGGCTAAAGTAACTGCATTAAAGGCAACCGTTACCGATGCTGAAGCACTCTTTAAGTTCACCCCCGAATTGGTTGCCGCATACGGTAGGCTTGGCATAGAAACACAATATTATTATGCTGCAGCAACTCGTTCTAACAGTCTGAATACTTATCACGCTTCGGGTGCTTATTGTTCTTTGCGTGGCATCATCAAAGGTAACGACTACAAGTACACAAGCTTCTCGGGCGGTATTGATACTCCTGATGCAGGTTCTGCGGAAGTGGTCTTGGCGTATGACTATACCGACTTATCTGATAGTAAGGCTGGCATCTTTGGTGGACGTTCAAACGATTGGTCAGCCACATTCAACTATTACATCAATAAGAACACGATTTGGCGTTTGCGAGCATCGTATACCAAAACAGAAAATTGTGCAGAAACCAAAAACAACGAGTTGGGAATTATTGAAACTCGTTTACAGTTTAAATTCTAATATGCTTATTATCATTCATTGTTCTAAATACCAATATCTATTATGAAGTCAATTAAAATTACAACATTTATCATGCTGCTGGTCATGCTGCCTTCTGTCATCATGGCACAGCTGCAAAGAAGTAACGAGTTTAAGGAACATTACAAACTGCAAGAAGTTGTCATCTTGAGCCGGCACAATATCCGTTCGCCGCTTTCTACCAATGGAAGTACGCTTAGCCGACTTACCTCACACCAATGGACCGATTGGAGTTCTGCACCAAGCGAACTTACGCTGCGTGGTGGAGCTCTCGAAACAATGATGGGGCAATATTTCCGGAAATGGCTCGTGAGTGAAGGTTTGTTCAAAGAGAATGCCGTTCCTACCACTGACGAAGTGAACTTTTATGCCAATAGCATGCAACGAACCATTGCTACCGCACAGTATTTCTCATCGGGCTTTATGCCTATTGCCAACATTCAAATCAATCATCGGTTTGATGCCAGTAAAATGGATCCTGTCTTCTGTCCACAACTGACGAAGGTAAGCGATGCCTTTTGTGCAGAAGCGCTGAAGCAAATTGAGGCAATGGGTGGAAAAAAAGGAATTAAAGGCATAAACCAACAGCTGAAAGAGAACTACGATATCACTGCAAAAGTGTTGGAATTGAAAAATTCGCCCGCATACAAAAACGGGGAAACAAAAGGATTCAAGGATGACGATACGCAAATTATATTCAAACTTTACGATGAGCCACGCATGAGCGGATCGCTGAAATTAGCAAACTCTGCATCAGATGCACTTATCCTGCAATATTATGAAGAGCCCGATGAGCTAAAGGCAGCCTTTGGACAAAAGCTAACCTTAGATGAATGGACCAAGATAGCCAAGATTAAGGATGTGTATGGAGACGTATTATTCACCGCTCCTATCGTTGCAGCAAATGTAGCTCATCCCTTATTGGTCTATATGAATGACGAACTACGTGCCAAATGTCGTAAGTTTACATTCCTATGCGGACACGATTCGAACATTGCCAGTGTAAGTGCTGCATTGGGCATTGACAACTACGAATTGCCAAATGCCATTGAAAAGAAAACTCCCATTGGTAGCAAATTAGTTTTTGAGAAATGGGTTGACAAGACAGGAAAAGAATTTATTGCTATCAATATTGTATACCAAAATCCACAGCAGTTGCGAGGACTCTCCATGCTAAACTTACAAAATCCTCCAGAGGTATACAGTTTGCAACTGAAAGGCTTGAAAGCAAATGCCGATGGACTTTATACGGCAGAAGAAGTAATGAACAGATTTACTCAATCCATTCAGGCATACGACGCTATTAAGTAAGGAATATAAATATCATCTATCATCGAGTAAGAGATAAACACTTTTCACAGGAGTTTTATCTCTTACTTTCGTATTTGTTCCTTCCAATGCCACAGCTCACAACCTCTCCCTTGCGACGAACTGCTTTTTAATGAAAGATCCGTGTTTTGGAGGTTCCTTCCGTAAAAATATATTTGGCAGTTCAGCCAACAACCACTATCTTTGCAGAAGATAGGCTTCGCCTCAACAAAGAAAACAAGCTTTCTCTGTCTTCGGCTCGCACTAACTTTGCAGAAGATAGGCTTCGCTTCAACAAAGAAAGTAAACTTTCTCTGTCTTCGGCTTGCACTATCTTTGCAGAAGATGAAAACAAATATGAATAAATTTTTAACTAAGATAAGGCTTTTGCTCTTATTCGTGGTATGTAGTAACTTGTTGGCAAGTAAGGCCGATAATCTGAAAAAACGTGAGTTTCGAGGGGCTTGGATACAGTGTGTAAATGGCCAGTTCGAAGGAATGGGGACAGCCAACATGCAGCGCACGTTGAGTTATCAACTGGATGAATTGCAGAAGGATGGTGTCAATGCTATCATCTTCCAAGTCAGGGCCGAGTGCGATGCGCTCTATCAAAGTAGTTATGAACCATGGAGTCGCTTCTTGACAGGCGTGCAGGGACAAGCGCCCTATCCTTTTTGGGACCCACTTCAATGGATGATTGAGCAGTGTCATCAGCGCGGGATGGAACTGCATGCGTGGATTAATCCTTATCGTGCCAAGACCAAGAGTACTTCCGCTCTGGCTGGCAATCATATTGCCATCAAGCAACCTGGAAAGGTATTTTCGTATGCCGGACAGTTTATTCTCAACCCGGGCGACCCCGCCAACAGGGAATATATTTATAAGGTGGTTGACGATATTGTGCGTCGCTATGATGTGGATGGTTTGCACATCGACGATTATTTCTATCCTTATCCAGCTCCTGGTGAAGTCATTCCCGACGGTCGCGAATTCCAACTCTATAATAATGGATTGAAGAACGTCAATGACTGGCGTCGCTATAACGTCAACTTGTTCATCAAAGAGTTGGGAGAAAAGATACACCAGCGTAAGCCTTGGGTGAAATTTGGCGTTTCGCCCTTTGGTATTTACCGCAACAAGAAGAATGATCCAACACTTGGTAGCAACACTCGGGGATTGCAAAATTATGATGATCTTTATGCCGATGTCTTGTTGTGGGTAAACAAGGGTTGGGTAGATTATTGCGTTCCGCAGTTATATTGGCAAATCGGTCACCCAACGGCCGATTATGACACGCTCATCAGGTGGTGGAACCGTTATGCCAGTAACCGACCTTTATACATTGGCGAGAGTGTGGATCGTACAGCGAAGTATGCTGACCTACAAAACCCGAATAGCAATCAACTACCGGCAAAATTCCGTTTGCACGATCAGATGTCGAATGTGAAGGGTACTGTTTTGTGGTATGCCAAGGCTGTGGTGGATAATGTAGGCAACTACGGAACGGCTCTTCGCAACTATTATTGGAAGTATCCAGCTTTGCAACCCGAGATGCCGTTTATTGATGGCAAGCGCCCAAAGAAACCTCGAAAGGTAAAGCCCGTATGGACAAGTGACGGCTATATCCTGTTTTGGACAGAACCTCGTGGTAAAGATTGGGATGACGTAGCAACAAAGTATGTGGTTTACCGTTTCAACAAGGGAGAGCGTGTCAATTTGGAAGATCCATCTAAGATTGTCGCCATCACTTCGGAAACGATGTATAAACTGCCTTATGTCGATGGCAAAACCAAATATCGATACGTGGTTACTGCGCTTGACAGAATGAATAACGAGAGCAAAGCTAAGAAAAAGAGCATCAAGTTGTAATACGCTTTCCGCATTAAGGCTTCTTAAAAAGAATGGTGAAATGAAAATGGTAGGGGCGTGATTCATCACGCTCCGCCGAACGACATTCATGAAAGGCTGTGACAGCCAGGTAGCTGGAAAAATAAAAAAGGTTCAAGAAAAACAGAAATTTGTTTTCTTGAACCTTTTTTGGTTGGGTAGGGATAATCGGGCTCGAACCGATGACCTCTGCAATGTGACTGCAGCGCTCTAAACCATCTGGGCTATACCCCTGTTTGCCGCCTCGTTGATAACGACGACACTGCAAAAGTATACTTTTTTTGTATACTAACAAAAGGTTATTCGCTTTTTTTATAAAAATCTCTTTTTGTCATATTATTTCTCTTTAGTTTTTGATAGATTTAAAGGATATTTTTACCTTTGCAGCCTATAGTTTTTAATGTAAAAAGATTTTACACATAATGATTCATTTAAAAAGAGAAGCCAATTTGTTGACGATAACATCATTGGTTGCTTTTCAATCATTGACCCACCTGCCCGCATTTGCAAATCCTGACACAAGGGCGATGATGCTGACGGATGACAATCATGCCAATGTGCATGCAGAGATGGTAGATACGATGAGGTTTAACTCGCCCATCAGCCTTGACGAAGTAGTGGTGACGGGTCAGGGCGGAGCCATTGAACGGCGCAGGTTATCTTCGAACGTCACCAAGATTTCAGGTAAAGACTTGCAGAAGTTAACCGTGGGGCGCATGGACGAAATGCTGCGCAACGCCATCCCCGGGGTTCAGTTTTCACTCTCTGGGGCGCAACCCGGCAGCACCTCTGTCATCAAAGCACGGGGATTGTCCTCGGCGTTCTCCAATTCCACTCCCATCATCTATGTTGACGGCGTACGCACCGACAACCTCAACACCGGTTCCATTCTCAATTATTCCAAGAAAGGTTATGGCGCCCAGCCTTACACCATTGGCGACATGCCCATGGGTGAGATGGCGGCATCGAGCGCGCTGAGCGATATTTCCATGGAGAACATCGACCATATAGAATATGTGAGCGGTGGTGCGGCCACCACGCTCTATGGTTCTGACGCGGCCAATGGCGTGATACAAATCTTCACTAAGAAGGGAAGCTCGGATGGTTTTCATGCTTCCGCCTCGGTGGACATGGGATGGGACAAGGCCACCACGCAGTTTTATCACTTCCGCCGTACGGCCGATTTGCTCAACCAGACGGGTTTCGAACAGCGTTACCGGCTGTCGCTTGCCGGAGGAAACAGCAAGTATGGGTATAGCTTGGGTGCCAACATGATGGAAAACACGGGTGTGGTGATACACAACAACAATGCCCATAAGCGGTACGACCTGCGGTTTGGTTCGCGCGCACAGCTGACTACCCGGCTGGAGTATCAGAACTCATTTGGCTTTGTGGCCGATGATTATAACCGCAGCCGCAATGGCAATCAGGGTTTCTATACGGGACTATGGTTCACGGAGGGCAGTGCTTCCTGCCGCTTCAAGTACACCGATGCCAATGGCCATGAACAGAGATATCCGGCAGACATCGATGCTGCCGATGGTGAAACGTTTGAGAAGATGCGTGCCTTTGTGGACAAAGCTGAGGCTTTGCAGCACTATCGCGAGTCGACTAAGCATTTCCAAACATCGCACACCTTGCTTTACAAGCCATTGCCCCAACTCACCGTTAAAGGCGTTTTTGGAATAGACTATCGGGCTAACAACAACAAGGAAATCGTGACCAACGAGTATCTCATTCATATTGGTGAGAAGCATGTGGGTACGACGGATGCCGGTCGTGTCAACAATTTCGACCGCAATTACTTCGGACTCACCGCCGACATCAACGCACAGTACAAGTTTTACCATGCCAACCGCTTGAGCAACGTGCTTACAGCCGGTTTCCAATATTTCAACACGCATGACCGTCAGGCCATCTATCGCGGTACCAATGTGCGCGATGGGGCCAAGGTGATGAGTGGAGCAGGAACCGTTCAGGCCGACGAGTGGCTCAACTTCCTGCACAGCTACGGCTTTTACGCGCAGAACAACATTGGGCTGTTCAATAAATATTACGTTGATTTAGGCGCACGCGTGGACTACAACACCGCATTTGGCGACAATGTGAAGTGGCAGTTTTATCCCAAGCTCGGCCTGTCCTACGTGATGAGTGACGAGCCATTTCTCGCCCCATTGGTCAGCAGTGGCATGCTGTCCATGCTGCGCGTGTTCTGCAACTATGGTGTCGCGGGCAGCTATCCGCCGCCATTCGCCTATCAGCGCACCATCTCAGTGACAGGCTATCAAGGCAAGCAGGCTGGCACGTTCGGGCAGTTTGGCAATCCCGACTTGGGACCCGAGAAGAAACATTCGTTCGAGGTGGGTTTCGAATCATCTTTCCTGCATGATATCGCCACGCTCTCATTCACCTACTATCACTCCGTTACCAAGGGTGCGTTGTTCACGGTTCCCACCTTGCCGTCGGCCGGACGCGCGGCAAGCTACTTGGCCAACATTGGCGAAATCAGCAACCTGGGCGTTGAGATGGCGCTTGCTCTCAACGTCGTGCGCACCAAAGACTGGCAGACCACCCTGCGCACCACCGTCAACACCAACCGCAACCGTGTGCTGAGCGCGGGCGGAACAGTGCCGTTCAGCATTGGCGGGTTTGGTCCCGAAACCATTCAGACGGCAGTGGAGGAGGGCAAGCCCGTGGGCTTCTTGCGCGGCAACAAGGCCGTTCTCAATGACGATGGCACCCTCAAAGAGGTGCTGCGCATGCAAGATTTGGGGTCTACCATCCCCACCTGCTATGGCAACGTGTCGTTGGATGTTCACTATAAAAACTGTAGTCTGTGGATGAGTAGTGACTATCAGACAGGTAGTTACGTTCACTCGTTCGACCGTCAATTCCGCTTTCAAAAGGGATTGAAGGACGATGTGGTGCCCCAGACGGCACTCATGGGCAGGAAGCAGAAGGACGCATGGCTCAACTTTACCAACTATTTTGTGGAGAAGGCCGACTTCTTCAAGGTGCGAAACGTTGGCTTGAGCTATCTTTATCACCTCAAAGGCTCGAAGCCGGTGGTGAAGAGTGTGCTGTTCAGCATGAGCGTCAACAATCCGCTGAACTTCACCGCGGCATCCGTAGACCCCGAAGCGGTCATCTCGGGCGCGCACTCGCAAGGAGCTGTGGCATCGGGAGGACTGAATTATGCCACCTATTCGTTACCCAGACAATATGTTTTTTCACTGAAATTCAATTTGTAAAATCATGCAATCAAACCTATCATATACCCTCATCATCGGGGGAACGTTGCTGTTGGCCTCGTGTGACTTGGTGGCCCCCGGCGACATCGAGAATCCTAACGTCACAGAAGATGGTTATCTCCAGGGAGGCAACGCCATGGACACCTGGGTGAACGGAGCCGAGAAGACACTGGCCCTCACGGTTGGTGACTTCTGCTTGCAGACCGAAATCATCTCTGACAACTATTTCAACAACTACACGCGCGAGAGCAAGCTCTTTGACGAGCCGAGAATATTGTACAACGATCCCGATGTGAATGGCTTGGAGCGAGCTGTGCAGCAGTTGCGCGCCACGGCCGATTTCGCCTTTGACAAGGTGAGTAAGTATGACAAGAACGTCACGAAGGCACAGCTGTTCAAACTTCATACCATCAAGGCATACGGCTTCTTGCTCGGCGGCGAGAACTTCATGGGCCTGCCGGTGAGCGAACGAGGTGCGGTGAAGACCTGGCAAGAGCTGTTGCAACTGGCGCTGCAATCGCTGGGAGAAAGTGAGAAATATGCTGAAAACGACACGCTTCGGTCCTTTGTTCATACACTCAAGGCACGCGCCTATTACCGCCTGGGCAAGGTAGACGAGGCGTTGGAGGAGAGCGGCAAGGCGTTGAAGCTGTGCGACAATCTGCTGTGGCAGGTGCAGTTTGATGGCTCAAACAGTGTGTTCAACGCGATGCAGGATGACATCTGGAAAGCCCTGTATCAACCATTGCCGCGTCTTAACTTTCTCAATCCCAAATATGTGCAGCTCACGTCCACTTATGAAAGTCCCATCTGCATTGCCAAGGCCGAGGAGAACCACCTCATCATGGCCGAAGCCTTGCTGGCCAAGAAAGAAACGGACAAGTGCAAGGCGCAACTCAAACAACTGCTTGGTCTGGTTAAGTCGCGCCCCGTGCGGCACGATGTGAAAGATTGGGCCAAGACACGTGCCGTGGGAGGCATCAAGGAATATCCCGACGGAGCTGCCTACACTGTTGCCGCATCGCCAGGTGAACCTTATCGCAAGGGGTTGGTGTTGAGCCGGAAGAAGCCGCAAGTGGTGAGCGTGCCCACGGTTTCAGGTACGTCGGTGACGGCAGAGATGATCGACCAGTGTCAAAGTCACGACGCGCTGCTCGAGCTGATTTACCTGATGCGCCAGGAAATTTTCATCGCTGAGGGACGGCGCATGAACGATTTGGGCATCCGCTTACCCATCAGCGAGGTGGAGGCCAAAGCCAATCCTGCGGCCGCTCCTTACATCAAAGCGCATGTGCCGGCCTTCATACCGCATGAGCAGGGCATGGACGCTTTTGAGCTTGATAAGAAAAACTTGCGGGTTACCATCCGATATAACATGAATCATCTCATCGTCGGCAATAAGACCACGGCTGACGTAGTGCCATTTGAATAGCGGCGTTTATGCGTGGGGCGTGATTTTTCACGTTCCGTTGAGAACGAAAAATAAAAAAGGTAGGGGCGTGATAAGTCACGTCCCTACTTGTTTTTCACATAGTCGACGAAGGCGTAGCGGTGGGCATGGCGCTCGTCGGTGCCATGTTCCTCGCGTGAAATCTCGTGCCAGTCGTCATAAGGAGGAAAGAACACGTCTGCCTGTTCCGGCACGTCGTCTATCTCGGTGAGGCACAGTCGGTCCGCCCGCTCGATGGCTTGTTGGTAGACATGGGCGCCGCCGATTATGTAGATGTCCTCGTCGGCAGCGCAGTGAGCCAGCGCTTCGTCGAGCGATGCGAAGCTATCGCAACCGTCAAAATGGGTTTGCGTACGACTCAGCACGATGTTGCGCCGGTTGGGCAATGCGCCTTTGGGCAACGACTCGAAGGTGCGCCGCCCCATGATGATGGTGTGTCCGGTGGTGAGTGCCTTGAACCGTTTCAGGTCGTTGGGCAACCAATATAACAATTTGTTCTGATAGCCGATGGCACGATTGCGCGCCACGGCTGCGATGATGGTGATCAACATTTTATTTACTTTTAAAAGCGGCCTCTCCCCCTTACCCCTCCCCAAAAGGGAGGGGAGTGGTTAGCCGGTTACTTTGAACTTTTGGCCTCTCCCCCTTACCCCTCCCCAAAAGGGAGGGGAGTGGTTAGACAAGCCATCAACTAGTCAACTCGTGAACTTGTGAACTTGTCAACTATATAAACTATCAACTTGTGAACTCGTCAACTCGTAAACTTGTCAACTATATAAACTATATAAGCTATCAACTTGTGAACTCGTCAACTCGTGAACTCGTCAACTAAATCTCTCACACTGCCACCTCTGCCTTGATGTGGGGCCAGGGATCGTAATTGAGGAGTTCAAAGTCTTCGTATCTAAAGTCGAAAAGACTCTTCACGTTTGGATTCAACTTCATCTGCGGCAGCTTACGAGGCGTGCGGGTGAGTTGTAACTTAGCCTGCTCGATGTGGTTCAGGTACAGGTGCGTGTCGCCTGTGGTGTGGATGAAATCACCCGCTTTCAGTCCTGTGACCTGTGCCATCATCTGTAGCAGCAGGGCATACGAGGCGATGTTGAACGGCACGCCCAAGAATGTGTCGGCGCTGCGTTGATACAATTGCAGCGACAAACGCCCGTCGGCCACATAGAACTGGAACAGACAGTGGCAGGGCGGTAGCGCCATCTCGCCGATGTCGGCGGGGTTCCAGGCGGTGACCAGCATTCTGCGGCTGTCGGGATGATGCTTAATCAGGTCGATGACGTTTTGTATCTGGTCGATGGTGCCGCCGCAGTGGTCGGGCCACGAACGCCACTGATGCCCGTACACGGGGCCCAGGTCGCCGTTCTCGTCCGCCCACTCGTTCCAAATGCGCACGCCATGTTCTTGCAGATATTTCACGTTGGTGTCTCCCTTGAGAAACCACAGCAGTTCGTAGATGATTGACTTCAGGTGCAGTTTCTTCGTGGTCAGCAGGGGGAATCCGTCCTCCAGGTTGAACCTCATCTGGTGGCCGAAAACGCTCTTCGTGCCAGTTCCGGTGCGGTCTGTCTTCACCTTTCCTTCTTCGAGGATGCGATGTAGCAGGTCTAAATATTGTTGCATAGTTCGTTTGTTTTATTCAATGTCAATGATGTGTGGCTCTTCCCCGGGGTCGTACTGGCTCTTGATGCGCCATTCGTTGGGGTAGAGGTTGTTGGCTCGGTTGCCGATGTTCTTCATGAAGCCCAGAGGCAGACCTCGGTACGTCACGAGGATGAAGCCCCGCGGGGTGTCTGCCGGCAGGACGATGGCCTGATTTCGCAGATAGTTCAGGGCCTCAGCATGACTGAGTTCCACCTTCGGAAAGGCCGCTGGATTGAGACAGGTAGACAGAGCGAGCGACTCACTGGGAATCCAATTCTTGCCCTTCTGCTGACCCAGACAGATGCCGGCAGACAACACGCGCAGTTCACCGGCAGCCTTTTCGTACAGTCCAACCAGCGGTTGTCGCATGGCCAGCAGCTCGTCACCTTTATATATATAGCAGAAAGAGTCGGGTTGCAGCAGCCATTCACGAACCATATTGTTGTCTTTGCCGCTGCCACTTTTCGCCTCTTTGCCTTTGGCTCCTCTCATGCTCGGTTGCTGCTTCAAAGGCTTCTCGGGCTTTCTCTCCCCATCTTTTCGCAGCACCGCCATAAACAGGCCTTCGCCCATTTGCTTTCCCTGGGCGTTTTGATAACCGGGAATGAAGCGGTAAACGTGCAGTGGCTCAGCGAGATGAGGCGAATCGCCGATGGGGCTGTTGCCCTGGGTTTCTAAATGCAATGGAGTTGGAGCAATAACCCAATGAGTTTCCGTGTCAATAGATAAGGTTTTAGCCCCCAATTCACTACATATCCACGCCACGTTTTCCTCATTCTCTTTGGCGTTGAAGGTGCAGGTAGAATAAATCATCAGTCCGCCCGCCTCGAGGCATTCCCAGGCATCAGCCACGATGTCGCGTTGCAGGCGAGCGCAGTTCTCCACATTTTGCTCGCTCCATTCGTCAATGGCGTTGCTGTTTTTGCGAAACATGCCCTCGCCAGAGCAAGGTGCGTCGCAAAGAATCACGTCAAATCGTAACCCAGCCTTGCGGTAATCAGCCGGATAATTGTTGGTGACAATCACGTCAGGATGTCCCCATTTCTGCACGTTTTCCGCCAGCACCTGCGCACGGTTTCTCACCGGTTCGTTGCACATCAACACACTTCCCTCGGGCAGTTCCGCACGAGCCAGTGTTGACTTTCCGCCCGGAGCGGCACATAGATCCAGCATCTTGACCGGTTCTCGAACGTATTGTCTGAGCACGGCCGACAAGAACATCGACGAGGGTTCCTGCACATAGTAGGCACCAGCATGCAGCAGTGGGTCGAAGGTGAACGCGGGTCGGCATGCCAAGCGATAGCCCTGGTCGCACCAAGGCACTCGGACATGGGGCACGGCAACCTGTGCCGATGGACATTTCTGGTGGTTCAGTCGGATGCAAGCCGCGGGTTCGTCTTGCAAGGCTTGCACGAGGTCATCGTACAAGTGGTTGCCCATTAGGGTGCGGGTGTAGGTTTCAAATGCTTCGGGAAGATGCATTGGTTTGTTTGTTTCGTGCAAATGTAGAAAAAATTTTGTTTCTTTGCAACTAAAAGCACAGCTGTTGCGTCCAACAAACAGAAAATTAAAAAATAAGGATTGAAAATATGAAACAGTATCTTTTAGCATGTTTGATGTTGCTGGCCATAGGCATCAACGGTGCCACGGCTCAAGGGCATCATCGTCACCATCAGCCCGTAACGGGTGTAACAACGTCGGTCGACTCGCTCAACCAGGGTGTTGAGGCCTATTCGGATACCACCTCCGTGGCATCCGCTCCCGCTGATTCGATGGCGGAAGATTCGGGGTACAATGCCGCTGCTGATGACGACGCCTACTGGGATGACGCAGACTCCGACTTTGTTGTCGAAGGATTTCCCTCCTGGTTGAGAAACTTTGGCGGCTCCTTCGGGGCCAAGGCCATCGCCATCGTGGTGATATTCAGTGTGTTGTTCTTCATTCTGTTGCCCATCATTGTGGTCATCATGGTGTTCCGCCATATCATCAAGCGACACAACGACAAGGTGGCGTTGGCCGAAAAGGCCATGGAGAACGGGCAACCTATTCCCGAAGAGTTTATGCGGGTTGACAAACAGAGTTCTGAATATCTGTGGAAGACGGGCATCCGCCATGTCGCCATCGGCGTGGGACTTATGGTGATGTTCGGTATCTGGGGATCAGAAACGCTCATCGGTATTGGTGGATTGATTGTCTGTCTGGGCATCGGGCAGCTCGTCATGGCGAAGACCTCTGTCAAAAATCACGATGAATTGAAATAGCGTGAATACCCTCGACGATTTAACCCTTGTGCGACAGGTGACTGTTTCTCACAACAAGCGGGCCTTCGACCAGCTGGTGGTGAGGTATCAGTCGCCCATTCGGCGTTTCTTCTTGAGCCAGACCTTAGGCGATGAACCGCTGAGTGACGATTTGGCGCAAGACACTTTCGTCAAGGCTTACACCAAGTTGGCTCAGTACAGGGGACAGTCGAAATTCTCTACCTGGCTCTACCGCATCGCTTACAACGTGTTCTATGACTATACGCGACAGCGTAAGATGACCGAAGGACTGGATTCGCCAGCCGTTGCCGCACGCCACGCTATGGTAGGCGACAGTCAGCTGAAGATGGACTTGTATGATGCCCTGGACGTCCTCACGCCCACCGAGCGACTCTGCGTAACCCTGCAGCTCATGGAGGGACAGCCCATCGACAAGATTGCCGACATCACGGGACTGGCGGAAGGAACGGTGAAATCGCACTTGTTCAGGGGCAAGGGTAAACTAACAACTTATTTAAAACAAAATGGTTATGATGGAAAATAAGGATGACGAACTGCTCAAACAGTTCTTTGCACAACATACTTTCGAACTCGCCGACAATGGTTTTACCCAACAGGTGATGCGGAAGCTGCCACGCCGGTTGGTCAACCTCAATCGTATTTGGGTGGTCTTCTGTTGCCTCTTGGGCGTGGTCTTCCTGCTGGTGAGCAACGCACTGAACCAGCTGCGCATGGTGTTCGGCAATTTCATGGGCGACATCAATGGTTGGATAGCTTCCATAGAAATTGGGGTACAAACGCCCATCATGGTTTATCTCACTGTCCTCACCTTTGTGTTCCTCGGTGCTTATCAGGCGGTGGAGTCCAACAACTGATGTGGCCACGAATCGTGTAGTTAACTACGAATTACACGAATGAAATTGCAGTACAGGAACGCAAACCAACAAATTCGTGTCATTCGTGTCATTCGTAGTTGCTACTACTCAAATACAATTCGTAGTTCATTCGTTGAACGCTTGCGTTCATTGTCCCTCAAACATCAATTTCGTTTCTTTTGTTTAATTCGTTGTTAAAAACTACTTAAATTCGTTGTTGCAACTACTCAAACTCAATAAAAAACCCTCCGTCATCCCCCTTGTTGTCGCGGCTCTGTGACTTGGGCTTCACTTTCAGGTTGCCCTTTTCGTCAAACAAACCGTAGGTGGTGCGCAGCACCTTGAACTCCGTGCGGCGGTTCAGTTGGTTGCATATCTCTTGTTTTTCGGGGGGCAACTTCTTGATGAACGCTTCTGTCAGCACGTCGTCTTCTTTCAGCCAGGGGTAACGCTCGGTCAGCTTCTTGCGAACCATCTTCGGCTTCTCTTTCCCATAGCCCACGGGCGATAGGCGGTCTTTGGCGATGCCCCCTGCAATGAGGTATTGCACCACCGACTCGGCGCGCCGCTGCGCCAACTGCTTGTTGTATTCCTTCGAACCTTTGTAGTCGCAGTGCGCGCTCAGCTCGATGGTCACGTTGCCATTTTCGTTGAGCAGCTTTACCAACTCATCGAGCGCCTGTTTGGACTCGGGACGCAGGGTGGCCTTGTCAAAATCGTAGAAGATATTGTCTATCAACACCGGAACGGTGATGGAGGCCAGCGGGAATTGCAGGGTGTATTCTTTCGATTCGTCCACCTTGCCCACGCGCAATTCTTCGGTATGGTTCAAGAATCCCTTGCATGTGGCCAACAGCAGATAGTCGACATCGGGCTTGATGACGTAGGTAAACGACCCCTCGCTGGTCACGCTCAGTGTCTTGTTGGTGCCGTCGCTGCCCACGATGCGCACCTGTGCAGCCGGCAGTTCGTAGCCATCCATCTCGTACACCCATCCCTTGATGGTTTGTACAATCTCCGGATTCTCAAACCAGTAGATGTGATCCCAGCCCCGTGCGTCGCCTCGGTTGGATGAGAAGAATCCTCGGTTGTACGCCCCCTCGAACGTCATGCCGAAGTCGTCGCCCTGCGAGTTAAGAGGATAACCGGGGTGGAATAGGCGATAGGCCGATGCCTCTCCCTGCTTCGTTGAATCTTGCCGCCCCAGTTGCTCGGCGGTGGTGTTGGGCAGGGCGATGTAAATGTCCAGTCCGCCTAATCCTGGATGGCCGTCGCTTGAGAAATACAGGTCGCCATTGGGTCGGAAAGTAGGGAACATCTCGTTGCCCGGCGTGTTGATGGGTGCCCCGAGGTTCTCCACACCACCCAGTCCGGCCGGTGTGATGCGTACGCGCCAGATGTCCATTCCGCCCATTCCGCCTGGCATGTCCGAGACGAAGTAGAGCCACTGTCCGTCGGGCGAGATGGCCGGATGAGCGTAGCTCGAGAGCGTGTCGCGCGTGATTTCCAGTTCGTTGGCCTTTCCCCACGCCGCGTCCGCCCTACTGGATTTTACGATCTTGGCATAGCGGGGGTTGGTGGCGTCGGTCACACATTGGGTGAGGTACATCTCCCGCCCATCGGGACTGAAGGCACACGCACCCTCCTCGGCATCGGTGTTCAGTCCGCCTTGCACGGGCTCGGGCTTGCCCCAGTTGCCTTTATCGTCCTTGACAGATACAAAAATATCGGCGGGCTTGCACCCCGTGATGCCGCTCAACTCGTTACCTGTGGCCTCGTTGCGGGTCGAGGTGAAGTACAGTTGGTCGTGGTCGTCGCCCAGGAGCATGGGCGAATAGTCGGCGCGTCGCGAGTTCAGCACGTACATCTTCTTCACCGTGTACCGGCTGCCCGCCTCCTTCCATCCACTGGCACGCTGTGCCGAGAGCAGTCCTGTGCGGGCCAGCTCATGGTCGGGCATCGAGTCGAGTACCAACTGATATTCGTCGGCCGCTTGCTTGTAGTCGCCGTGCCGGAGCAGTTGCCGGGCCAGCGCCAGGTGCGTCATGATGTCGTCTTGCCGGTATCTGATGACGTTGCGGTAGGCGGCGATGGCCTGTGGCGTGGCGTTCAGCCGGTCATAGCACAGGGCCATTCGCTTGGCACGCTGGCCACGGGCTTCTCTTTCCTTGGGCGGTGTCTTGCGATAGGCCATCTTGAACTGGTTGGCTGCGTCGTGATACTCGCCAATGGCCAGAAACTGTTCGCCCTTCTTCATGTTCCGTTCCGCACCACAGCCGGTCAGCAGCAGGGTGATGAGGATGAGCAAAGTGAGATGATATCGATTGTGCATGTGCGATGTCTACATTTATATATATGATATGACAACGCTGGTATAATTGTTTTTATTGCCTCTTATCCCTGTTTGCTGATAGTTTTTTGTTTCGTCCCATTTCACAAAACCACCCATGTGAATGACGTGTTCTTATGTGTACGTTTGTATAAATTATATATAATTAACTTTTCGGGGGGGTGATTTTAACAAAACTTTATAATTTTACAACCATATTATGCACGATTCTTCCGTATTCTCGAGTCGTATTTTTGAAATAAGTAAAACTAGG
>NZ_AWXC01000027.1 GCF_000479005.1 Prevotella sp. BV3P1
AATATCTCGTAATACACATTAATACATAAAATAGTACTCGTTAGGGGTACTATTGGGCTGATTGAATATATCAAAAAAAGATTCTATAACGTTTCATATAGACAAGTATAAGAGAGCATAAAAAATACTTATCCATACGATTCGTTATAGAATCGTGAATGCTTGCAAGTCTGTTAACGCCTCAACGTACTATTAATAATTGGCATTTTCTGGATCAAACTCTGTCCAACCGTCAGCCCAGTTATCGTTTGCAGCAAAGGCTCCAATGTAAGAAACTGTCTTAAAGCCTTTCAATCCAGTGAAAGAAGCTGCGTTCAGCAACGGACTTGATGCCAAAGGTTTCTTCGTCTTCTCGTGCCAGTCATTGTTCAATCTGTTATCCAATAAGCTAATCGCTTGGTCTGATAAGGTTTTAAGTTGACTGTGAATACCGCCGTTTAACGAGCGCAAACCGCCATCAAATCCAAGAAAATCGGTATTCGAACCTTTGGCGTAAGTAAAGTCTTGAAATGCCGATTGGGTATTCCAATTGCCTCCTAAGGATAGCGAGAACGAGTTTTCTGACGGTATCTCCTTTGTGTTCAACACGATAAATCCGCCACTATAATCAGATGGATATTCGGGCGATTGAGTTTTTACAATCAACAAATTGTCTATCTGTGAGCTGGGTACAATGTCAAACGAGAAAACCCTTGTGTCGGCTTCACTGCTGGGAACGGCACCTCCATTCACCCATACATTATTCATTTATGAAAAGTCCACCTGTTCCCTCTTTTAAAATAGTATACATAAGTTTCGCTCCATTTTTTACCATTTGGTATTAGAATAGGGATTCCACCTGAGATTTTTTCTTTTGCAAGTGGAACATAATAGAGTTCCATAATATCATTTAATCCACTAAAAATATATCGTAATAGGAACCATGCCTTAGAATATATTTCTTCCCATTTCTCAAATGTAATGCCATAAAATGGTTGGTGATTATTGTCTTTGATGCTTGTCAAAACAATACCTCCCTGAATTAATCTGTACTGGGTATGTGCAATTGCATTCCTTAAATCTTTGTTGTATGTTTCTTCCAACAAATTTTGGAATTTAGGAGCTTTTGAGAACTTGGTAATAATAGCGTCTTTAATATAATTGCTTCTCGTAGCTCTTGTCTTGCTATCAATATCTAATTCCCAATCGTAATTTTCACCATTAAGAAGATGACTGATTTCTTTCAGTGTCTTTAGAAAATACCCATTTTCCCAAATTAAATGATACCTATGCATTTCTTCTTCTATGGATTGTTCAAAATCAGTAGTGCCATTAAAGAAAATAGATCTTGAATTTACAAAGCACTCATTATTATTTGTCGTTTTTCCAATTCCAGGATAAACTATTTGATTAAGTTGCTGCATATAGTTTAATCCAGTTATCCCAATACCCAAACTAGGAGCACCTAAGCCTATGAAACCATTTTGTTGACATACCAATAAATCTCCAGGATGCTTCATTGTCTGCTTGCAAATATTGAATAGCTCGCGAATAACTATCCTCACTTCCTCATTATACTTATCAGAAAAAGTTTCTCTTATCATATGATATATTATTTTAGCATCACAAATAATGGATTTATTTTTTAATACATACTTGGGATAGCAGGATATTTAGTCCTAATATATGCATTTGCAATAGCAACTCCAATGGGTGTTATTGTAAAAAATATTGGTAGTTGATTCCACCAGATTCGTACATTTTTTAAATATTCATAATTATCCCATTCTTTGATAAGCTTTGATGTTAATGATTCAACATTTCGCCCATCCTTGTATGTTATTTCTGAGAGATGCTTATATGCAAGATATTGTTCCTCATTTAGGGGAAGATCAAACTCTTTAGAGTCTACATTAACTTTTACAATAATGCTACCATCATCTATAAAGTATTTAGGAGGAACCACACATATAAGGAAGCCCTCTCTTAACGGATGCTCTTTAAATAACGGCATTTCTATTTTCAGAGCATTTCTGTTATCCCTATTATCCTCATAAAGTTCTGCTATTTTCTCTTTGCAGTCATAGAGTCCAACTTTATGTAGTTCCAAGAGCATTTCGTTATACTCTGGTGAATTTCGTTCAATTCCCATAGGTAAACATGCTAATTTATTAGATAGAAATTCTTCCATTTTCTTAAAAGATTGTATTCCCGAAGGGGCGATTCGAACAGCAGAGAGCACATCCAAATTTTCTATCCATTGTATACCAATAGGCAATTCTATATCATTAA
Source organism: Prevotella sp. BV3P1 (assembly GCF_000479005.1). Taxonomy (GTDB): domain Bacteria; phylum Bacteroidota; class Bacteroidia; order Bacteroidales; family Bacteroidaceae; genus Prevotella. The sequence continues at coordinate 2,272 of NZ_AWXC01000027.1, forward strand.
GGATACTCTTATGTAGATTATCAAGAGTTTTTAATTCTTGATGTATATCAAAAGATTCTGACACATATCTATTTATAGCATAGAAAGACGAAAGCCCTATTAAACTGGATTCTGGAATTTGGTCTATAATCTCAATTGCTTTTGATATACCTAATGTTCTTTCTCTATTACCATTTTGCTCTGCTCTATGAACGATTAATTCAGAAAGCATATCTAAATCTCTTTCTTCTCCGCTTGAAGCAGCTGATATTTGCGCTTTTCTTAAAATAAATTGAAAAGCAGGATCACCAAAGATTTTTAGGGTTTCATCATGCTGTTGCATCTTTGGTATTAGTTTGTCCTCTAATGCTATTACGCGTTCTTGGGCAATACCTTGGGCTTCTTGAGTCCAATTAGCTTTTGCAATGGCATATTCTTCCTTACAAATATTGCGGGCACGTTCTTCATCAATCCCAATAATATTTGTAGTGGTGGTATTATAATAATTGTTTACAGTCCCAGCTTGTACTTGCGTAGAATTATCACCAGCAGTTTGCTCACTTTTGTTTATCTTCATAGTAATTATTTATAATTCCTGTTTGACTTTGTGTGGCATTATCACCTGCGCTTTGTTTTAAATTAGCCTTTTGGTGGATTCCTATTTTGTAGCCAGTAAATCCACCAAGTAAAAATGTAACTATAAGAACTAATATATTAGTGCCGATTCCTTCAAATATCCATTCCATATTTTTCAATATTAATTTTGTTGTAAATATAATTAATTTCATCAAAAAATAGGATGATGTTTCATCTTATAAATCAATCCTTTTGTTCATAATAATATGAATAGTCAATGCCCTTCATGAACATTTCTCGGTCATCAATCTTTGTAGTGAGGGCAGGTTGTACCAAAGCTTTGATGTGTGTACTATCAGAAACTCTCTCCCGCATGGCGGACAAATATTCGTTTTTGTCTATTTGGCTCCAATCCACACATCGTTTGAGAGAACGTTTTAGCATGAGGTCAAGCCAAATGCGAGTGCTACGACCGTTACCTTCCATAAATGGATGCGCAACATTCATTTCAACATATTTGTCCATTATCTCATCAAAGGTTGTTTCGGGCATTCGCTCTATTGTTTGCAGGGTTTCAGGGAAGTGCATACAATTAGCAAAGGTAAAACCACCTTTGGATATATTCTTAGTTCGGATTTGTCCAGCAAAGTCGTACAGTCCTCCAAAGAGATAAGCGTGTATCTGTTGCAGACATTTGATACTACCAGGCTCTGCAGTTTTCAAGAGTTCACTCTCAAAGAGTTGGTAGGCTTTCTTCTTGCTCTGTCCATCAATGGTGTTGTCGCTGTAGGTAAACCAATCAAGAAAGTCATTAGCACGATTGTTGGGGTAGTTCTTTGCCAACAATACAACATCTTTACTATTAAAGACATCTGCCACACGTAACTTCCCATCAGGAGCTTCAAACTTGAAGCCGTGAGTGGCACTCACAAGTTCAATATCTTTTTGCTTCAACTTCCTTTTAAGCCATCGCCAATAGTTACCGGCTTTAGTATAGTCCGGTTCATTGTTAATAGCACGAACAATATCTGTTGCTGAAAACCACCAACAGTTTTGTTCCTCGTCCCACACCGCCCTAACTTCACGGTCGTTGAAAAAGCGGATAGATGTTTTATGCTCTGCCATAATAAAGTTACTCATCTGGGGTGTTAATCAATTCTTTTGGATTGACTTGTAAGATCTCTGCTATTTGAAATAGCAATTCGAGGCTTGGCTGTCGACGATTGCAAACATATGAGTTGACAATAGTGAAACTCTTACCGAGTTTCTCTGCAAGCCATGTTTGCTTAATCCCTTTCTCGATAAGCACCTCTTTAATTCTATTAGTTGGACTTTCCATAAATATCATCTGATTGTTTACAAATATAGTAAATATTCTTGTATAAAGAAGAAAAAAGAGGAGATATTTTCTCCTCCTTCAAAAGTCTTATATCTACAATTCTATTTGCCCTTCTTGTGTTGCAGATTATTCTGTGCCAGTTCTATTCTCTATAGATTCTCAGCTATTTTATTAGGATTACGAAGACTGGTATTGGCTATATATACCCCACAACGTATCCGAAAATCCCCATCCACAGTCCGTGGCATTGAGCATGCGTTCTATCCGTTCGTTGTAGTTGGGCAGTAGTCCGTGAAAGGAAATGAACTCCATCGCTTTCTCAAAGTTGTTCTCCAAAGTAACATAATACTGTTCCCACATATCACCAAAAGTCATCGTATATTCGCAGCCTTGCTCTATGTAAAAGAGCATCAAGTCGGCTAAGCATTCTGGTGCAGGTTTCAGCTTTTTAAATTCAGAGATAGCCTTGCGGCATGTGGCGAACGATGGCTTTTCAGAAAAGCCACGCACAGGGAAAAACTCATTTTGTATTATCTTCTTGTATTTCTCCACCTCGGCATAACTGTCGGGCGTAAGATAAAACTCTAAGTAGGTCTTTGCTTCCTTGCTTGCATCGTAAAGGCTCATCATCAGATTAATGACATTCTCCTTTGGTAATGTATCCAACTTCTTTCTTAGCTTTGCTTTTGACATAACTTAAATGCATTTATTTCTTCTATAAATATCCTTTTATCACTTCAGCCCCAATTAGCTGATTCAGCTTGGCTCCGATAATTTCGTCAGAATAGATGGCTTGCCAATGGTTATCAAACAATGATCTTTCAATGTTGCAACTACCAGATGAATTAAGAGCATAAATCACAAGCCGTTCCTTGTCGCAAATTCCCATTAGCTTGGAACGTAGCAAGCGTGCGTATGACAATGCTTGGCGAAAGGCTTTCTGCTCCTCAACCATGGAGGACATATCCAGTTTAGCTTCAATCACTAAACCCAAATCGGTCATTAGGATTTCTCTTTGCCGTACGACACGGAGAAATCCTAATGACCGATTTGGGCTTAAGATGTGACGCGTGCTTTTCTTTTTTCAATCTTTCTATTGTAACCTCTCTATTTTTTTGACTCATCCGTTCACTGGAACACGCTTGTCCACATAAACTTTCTTGTCGCAATGATGCTGCTAATAGAGGATAATCAATAGCAAGAAACAAGTGATGAAAACAAAGATTCGGAAAACAAAAAATGAGGCGTAAATCATTGGTTTACACCTCTTTCCTGCAAAATGTCGTCAAGTAATAAATTTGTTTTACTTCACTTCCTCAAAGTCGGCGTCCTGTACGGTGTCATCAGATGAATCACCTTGGGTTTGCTGACCGTCACCTGCTTGCTGTGCACCAGCGTTGAAACCAGCGTCTGCACCTGGCTGTGTGCCGCCTGCTTGGCTGTACATCTGTGCGCTGGCAGCCTGCATTACGGTGTTGAGGTTGTTGATGGCCGAGTCGATAGCGGCCACGTCGGCATTCTTGTGCGCGTCCTTCAACTGTTGCAAAGCACTTTCAATGTTGGGCTTCTGGTCGGCAGGAATCTTATCACCGTTGTCTTTCAAGAAGTTTTCTGTGGTGAAGATCATGGAGTCTGCCTGATTCAGCTTGTCCACCTTCTCACGTTCAGCCTTGTCAGCAGCTGCGTTTTGTTCTGCCTCAGCCTTCATGCGGTCGATTTCCTCCTGGCTCAAACCTGACGAAGCCTCAATGCGAATCTTCTGTTCCTTGCCTGTTGCCTTGTCTTTAGCCGATACATTCAAGATACCGTTGGCGTCGATGTCGAAGGTAACTTCAATCTGTGGAACGCCACGACGTGCCGGAGCGATGCCTTCAAGATTGAACTGTCCGATGCTCTTGTTCTGTGCAGCCATGGGGCGTTCGCCTTGTAACACATGGATGGTCACAGCCGTTTGATTATCCACTGCGGTAGAGAACGTCTCACTCTTCTTGGTAGGAATGGTCGTGTTGGCGTCAATCAATTTGGTCATCACGCCACCCATGGTTTCAATACCCAGTGTCAGTGGAGTTACGTCGAGCAATACGATGTCGCCCACGCCACTCTCTTTGTTCAAGATGGCTCCCTGTATGGCAGCGCCGATGGCAACCACCTCATCGGGGTTGACACCTTTTGAAGGCTCTTTACCAAAGTAATTTTTTACTAAGGTCTGCACGGCAGGGATACGGCTCGAACCACCTACGAGAATCACCTCATCAATGTCAGACGTAGAAATCTTCGCATCCTTGATGGCATTCTGGCACGGAACCAGACATGCTTGAATCAAGTCGTGTGCCAATTGCTCGAACTGTGCGCGCGTCAAAGTCTTTACCAAGTGCTTTGGCACGCCGCCTTCAGCAGATATATACGGCAGGTTGATTTCGGTTGATGTGGTGCTCGAAAGTTCGATTTTCGCCTTTTCGGCAGCCTCTTTCAAGCGTTGCATGGCCATCGGGTCTTTGGAAAGGTCGATGCCTTGGTCGGCCTTGAAATCCTTTACCAGCCAGTCGATGATCACCTGGTCGAAGTCGTCGCCGCCTAAGTGGGTGTCACCGTTGGTCGAAAGCACTTCAAACACGCCGCCACCAAATTCCAAGATGGAGATATCGAAGGTACCACCACCAAGGTCGAACACGGCAATCTTCATATCCTTGTGAGCCTTGTCCACACCGTATGCCAAAGCTGCGGCGGTAGGCTCGTTCACGATACGCTGCACTTTCAGTCCGGCAATCTCGCCAGCTTCTTTGGTTGCTTGGCGCTGTGAGTCAGAGAAGTAAGCCGGAACGGTGATTACCGCATCCGTCACCTCTTGTCCTAAATAGTCCTCGGCCGTCTTTTTCATCTTCTGAAGAACCATGGCCGATATTTCCTGTGGCGTATATTTGCGTCCGTCGATGTCTACTCTTGGATAGCCATTCTCGTCAACCACCTTGAAAGGTACGCGCTCAGCTTCTTTCTGGCTCTGTGCATACGTCTCACCCATGAAACGCTTGATAGAATATACCGTGTTTGTAGGATTGGTAATGGCCTGTCGCTTGGCAGGGTCACCCACCTTGCGCTCACCGTCTTTTACAAAACCAATGACCGAAGGGGTTGTGCGTTTTCCTTCACTATTGGCAATAACCACTGGTTCATTGCCTTCAAATACAGAAACACATGAGTTTGTTGTTCCTAAGTCGATTCCAATAATTTTTCCCATAATATGTTGTTTTTTTAGTTTACGAGTTTTTTAGTTTACGAGTTTACAAGTTGATGGTTCACAAGTTCACAAGTAATACTGTTTATTTCAATACGCTCATATAAAAACAAATGTCATGCCAAAACACAACATATTGGCTCAGGCTGACATGAAATATGCCAACCTGTCACTTTGACATCATTGCTGTCATGTTAAGAAAGTGCTGGGGTAGGGGGATGCGCCTACGCTGTCATCCTATTTTTGTCATGTGATAGCCCATGGACTTGAGTTGCATGGCGGCACCCATCAAATACAGCTGGTGCAACGCTGCAATCACGGCCCGGTAGGCATCTTCCGATCCAGGTGTGATGGATAGATGGTGCAACAAGTTATTGGTTCTGGCGGCACATTCGCCAACCGTGGCTTGCAATTGCCGGGCTTGTTCGGGTTTCAGAAGCAGAACTTTCTCGCGTATATAGTCGTCCATGTGGTCAAAATCAATGCGGTCGCGCAGGTAGGTGTACAGGTTTTCCACCTTATTATATAGTTCCCAATCCTCGTCCCAGTATTTAGCCACAGCCATGCCCACATACATCATCCAACCGAAAACAACGGTAGGATATTGATTAAACTCTCGTACGGCGTCGGGCATGTAGGCGTTGGCTATGTCGTACCATTTTCCTTCGATGTCGGGGGCATCCGGCAAGTGTTCGTCAACCTTGTCCAGTCCGTGAAGGTAGGCGTACAGATCGTTCTTGAAAATGGCTTCCGGTGTTTGTAAGTTGTCGCTTGGGTGCATCATGTTTTTGTTCGTTGAGGTTGTATGGAATGTGGAATGTTTTGTTTCGGAGACGATATGTCTGGTATGGCCGTTCATTTCATGTCCGCTATTATGCTGCCTGCAAAGGTAAACACTTATCCGGAAAAAACAAAATGCCGGATGGATGAGCCGTTGGCAAGCTCGCGGTCGTGCGGATAGGTGACTGTGAAATTTGTTGACAGCGATGCTCTTTCTCCTTCGCGTATTTACAACCAACTCTACTTTGGATTGCAAATACGCTAAATATGAGTGATTTTTCTATCTAACTATGAACCAGTGTGTTACGGTTTCTTTTTAGCTATTATGCCTCAGTGTGCAAGTGTTGATTGGCCAAAAGCATAGCTTTAAGCACGAAAGATGCATGCTTTTGGCAGGTAATTGCTTGTTGGTTGAACCGCAAGAGGATGCTTTTGTGAGCATTATCCCATAGCTATTGCGGCAAAAAGTGATTTTTCAAAAGAAAAAATGGTCATGCTTGCCTCCTGTGTGCCTATCGTTTTTTTCTATTTTGAAAGTTTTTATGAGCCATTTTTGGGGGTGAAAATTCAGAAAAAACCGAACAAATATTGTCAGATGCATTACATTGGCGGGGTGGGGATGTGGGGGCGATTTTCGTTCAACCGCCTTGGGTAAAGGAGGATGTTTATTATCGGAGGACGTGTGAAAAATTGACAGTAATGCTTTTGTTGTTTGAAAAAACTCTGTATCTTTGGAAAGGAATAA
>NZ_AWXC01000028.1 GCF_000479005.1 Prevotella sp. BV3P1
CCACTTTTGTACGTTTTTCGTATTTTGTAACTTTGTAAAAAGATAGGCTGCGCCTCAGCCATTCAAACAAGTTTGATGGCCTTTCGGCTTAAACTATTATTTCACTAACAAGTTATCGATAAACTATGAAACAATCTTTTGGTATTCTTGCACTCACCACGTTTGCGTCACTGTCTACATGGATGGTAAATCCGGCTGTAGCAAGCAATCATGCGATGATGAATCGTGCAGGTGTCACGTCTGCCATGGGCGTTGAGCTGTCATCGCCGGCTCGAGCCCTCGTTACCGGCGCGCGCATGCTCAACGATCATGCCGCAGTGTTCACGCTCGCTACCAACCAGCAAATTACAGTCGACTTTTATGCGCCCAACATCTTCAGGCTTTACCAGGACAGTATCGGTCTGCCGATGCACAATCCTCAGGCAAAGCCTCAGGCAGATATCCTTGTAGCACAACCACGGCGGGCAGTAGGAGCCGTTGACTTGAAGCTGCTGGGCGACAACTATCTCCTCACTACTTCCTCATTGCAGGTGGCGTTGAGCAAGCAACAAGGCGCGATGGCCCTGACCGACTTGCGTACGGGGCAAGTGGTGGCGCGCACGCTCTCCGCACCCATCATCGAGAAAGACAAGGTTAAGCTGCAGTTGACAAGCCGGCCCGATGAATATTTTTATGGCGGCGGTGTGCAAAACGGACGATTCTCTCACAAGGGAAAGAAGATTGCCATCGAGAATACCAACAACTGGGTAGACGGCGGTGTGGCATCGCCCACGCCATTCTATTGGAGCACTAAGGGATATGGCGTGATGTGGCACACGTTCAAGCCGGGCAGCTACGACTTTGGTGCGACCGATCCTTCAAAGGTGCTTTTGCAGCATGATACGCGTCATCTGGACTGCTTCTTCATGGTAGACAGCGCGCCCACGGCCTTGCTCAACGATTTTTATCAGCTCACGGGGCATCCCGTGCTACTGCCTAAGTTTGGCTTCTATGAAGGCCACCTTAATGCCTACAACCGCGACTATTGGAAAGAGGTGAAGAAGGGACGCGGCGTGATGACCTTTGAAGACGGAAAGGAATATACGGAAAGCCAAAAAGACAACGGCGGCGTGAAAGAGAGTTTGAATGGAGAGAAAAACAACTATCTGTTTTCGGCTCGCGCCGCCATCGACCGGTATGTTAAGCACGACATGCCGTTAGGATGGTTCCTGCCCAATGACGGCTACGGAGCAGGATATGGACAAACCGCCACGCTCGACGGTAACATCGCCAACCTGAAAATGTTTGGCGACTATGCGCGCTCGAAAGGGGTGGAAATCGGGCTGTGGACGCAGAGCGACTTGCATCCCAAAGACGGTGTAGAGGCACTTTTGCAACGAGACATCGTCAAAGAAGTGAGAGATGCTGGGGTGCGCGTGCTCAAAACAGACGTCGCCTGGGTGGGCTGGGGTTACAGCTTTGGCCTGAACGGCGTGGCGGATGTCGGCGCCATCATGCCCCGTTATGGTGACAATGCGCGTCCCTTCATCATCACGTTAGACGGTTGGGCCGGCACGCAACGATACGCGGGCGTGTGGACAGGCGACCAGACAGGAGGCGACTGGGAGTACATTCGTTTTCACATTCCTACCTTCATTGGGTCTGGCCTATCCGGGCAACCGAATGTAACAAGCGACGTGGATGGTATTTTCGGCGGACGCAACGTACCTGTGAACGTGCGCGAGTTTCAGTGGAAAACGTTTACCCCAATGGCTCTGAACATGGACGGTTGGGGTTCAAATCCTAAATATCCGCATATATTAGGCGGTAAATCGGTGGCTCTCAACAGATGGTCGTTGAAGCTCAAGTCGCAGCTCATACCCTATATTTACACCACTGCCCATGATGCCGTGACGGGAAAGCCCATGATGCGCCCCATGTTTATGGAAGAGCGCAACGCTTACACACTGGGTCATCGCACGCAATACCAGTATATGTTTGGCGACGCTTTCTTGGTAGCACCTGTTTATAAAGACACGCATGCCGACAAAGAGGGTAACGACGTGCGCGACTATATTTATCTGCCACATGGAACGTGGATAGATTATTTCACGGGCCAGCGCTATACGGGCGGACGCATCATCAACCAGTTTGATGCACCACTGTGGAAACTGCCGCTGTTCGTAAAGGCCGACGTCATCATTCCTTACACGCACGCCAACAACAATCCCAGCGAGATACGTCGTGATTACCGGGCGTACGAGGTTTACGCCATGAACGGATGTGTGGGTCATGAATATGATGACGACGGCAAGACGCAGGCTTACTTGAAAGGGGAGGGGGTGAATACTAAGATATCTACCCAGGTGAAGAAAGGCATGTTGACCGTGCAAGTGGAGAAGACGACGGGCGGTTATCAGGGATTTGAGCCGGAGAAACAAACCGACTTTAAGCTCAATGTCACACAGATGCCTAAGAAACTATGGGCAAAGGTGGGCAATCGCAAGACCAAGCTCAAGCAGGTGTTCAGTCAAAAAGAATTTGAGCAGGGTGAGAACGTGTGGTTTTACAACGAGCGACCTGACCTGAACCAATGGGTCAAGGCGGGCGAAGAGTCGGTGGGCGAAGTGATTAAAAACCCACAGGTGTATGTACGCTTGGCCAAGAACAATGTCACAGAACATGCGACGGAGCTTGTCGTGAAGGGTTTCTGCTTCCAGCCTGCCGAAGCGTTGCTACATCAACATGGCCCACTTGCCGCACCTACTTTCAATCAGCAGCGAAGTAAGGAACTGGCTTATCAGCTCACACCTGCGTGGAACGAGGTGAAAGGTGCGGATTATTATGAATTGGAGTTTGACGGCCAACTTTATTCTACACTGCGCACACCTCAGTGTACCATTGACGATTTGCAGCCTTTAACCTCCTACGATTTCCGTGTGCGCGCAGTGAATGCCGCCGGAAAGAGTGATTGGCAGCCGTTCTCTTTGAGCACGGTCAGCGACCCTTTGGAATGGGCTGTGAAAGAACTGCGCGCACAGACGTCGGTTCCGGCGCAGACGGGAGAAGGTACGGCGAAACTCTTCGACCGTGACGTGAAGACCATTTGGCATACGGCTTGGGACAACAACAAGGTCTTGCCGTTTGATATGATTGTTGATTTGCGCGCGGTTCATCAGCTAGACCATCTGTGTTACGTTCCGCGTACCGATGCGGGTAACGGTACTATCTTAAAAGGAACATGGGCATTGTCTGCCGACCGGCAAACCTGGACCGCACCCATAGCGTTTACATGGCAGCGCAATGCGGATGAGAAGTGCATAGCTTTCACTGGTCATCCCAAAGCAAGATACGTCAAGTTTCGTTTTGAAGAGGCGGTAGGCGGCTTCGGCAGCGGTGCCGAGATGTATGTGTTTAGAAAACCAAACACCGAAGGTGAGATACAGGGCGACATCAATCGTGACAAGCGTATTGACGAAAACGACCTGACATCGTACATGAACTATACGGGATTGCGCCGTGGTGACGCTGATTATGATTATGTGTCAATTGGCGACATCAACCACAACGGCCTCATTGACGCTTATGACATTTCGTGCGTGGGTGTTGAGTTGGACGGCGGTGCGAGCCAGCGCAACGATCAGGTGCGTGGCTCGTTGGAACTGATTGCGCCAAAAACGTTCAAGGCTGGCGATGACATTGAAATACAGGTGGTGGGCAAGAACCTGCATTTTGTCAATGCGCTGAGTTTCGCATTGCCTTACAATGCTGATGAACTGGAATATCGCGGCGTTACCTTGCAGGGCATGAAAGAAATGGTAAACCTCACCTACGACCGCCTGCATACCAACGGACAGAAGGCCTTGTATCCCACCTTTGTCAATCGTGGCAACAACTTCTTGCTGGATGAGGGCGACCCCAAGCTCTTCATCATCAAGTTCCATGCGAAGAAGTCGGGCAAGCTGAACCTGAAGATGCGCGACGGCATGTTGGTTGACCGCAACTTGGGCGTGAGCAACTTCTAACTGCGGATGGAACGGTGGGGTGGTGACCCACGAGAAAAACCTGATGAAACCAATTCTTCTGTCTTATGGTAAGACATATCTTTTGGTTTCATCAGGTTTTTATTTATGGTTCAAATAAACCTCGCGGTTCAATCAAGCACCGTGGAACAGATATTCGGCTTGAATGTCTTTGGTGAGTTCTGTGAACAACCGCTCTTGCAACTTGTCGGCCACGCATAGTGCGCGCGTCAGCACCTTGTCAGAAAATTCTTGCAGCATGTCTTTAGCACGTAACGGCTGTGTTTTGTATATACGCAAATACTCTTCTTCCATTTCACGCTGCCGTTGGTCGGTTTCCTCCTCAAATTTGCGGTACGTCTCTTTAATCATGGGTGCGTATTTGTTGTAGTTCACCATGCCCAGCACCATCACCTTACGGAATTTCCAATAAGCAGAATCGGCACTCGACTGGTCGGTTCCCTGCGTGTATTCAACCGGATATGAGCTGATGCCCTGATACAGCGGCAGGAACAAGCCGAGGTCGGCCATGCCCATGGCAACGTATGCGACGCAGCCAATGGCCTGAGGCAGTTCGGGACGCACCTGCAGGATGTGCGTCTGCGTGGTCCTGAAGATAGATACCGGGCGGTAAGGCTCTTTGGGGTTGCTATGTAGATAGGGGTCGTGTTCGGTATTGTCGTAGTGGAAACGGAACGCCGTGCGCAAGTCTGTTATGCTGATAGGTTTCTCGGCCTTGGCGTAAACGGGGAATGTGTTTTTGGTTACGTCATTTTTAACGGCCGGCGAGAACATCTGCTGCAGGCCCCATACGCGCGGATAGTTATAGGTGGTGTCGAGTTTTATGTCGCGCGCATACGACGCGTGGAAATCAAATTCGCCCTTCTTCGGGTCGTGTAATCCATGTTTCTCGGCAAACTCAATCAAGTCGGCGGATGCCAAATAGTTCTCTTTGTCGCATGGGTCGTACTGGCGGAAACGGCTCTGGTTGCCCGTGACGAAATATTGCTCTTTCGGCATTCTGCAAGCCAACCACCGATGTCCGCAGGCCGTTTCCAAGTACCATATTTCTTGTGCGTCTACGAATCCGATGCCGAAACCTTCTGCGATACCATGTTTCTCAATGAGCATGCCCAAGCGCTCCACGCCCTCGCGTGCGGTGTGAACGTAAGGCAGTACAATATTGAATACGGCATTTTCGGCCAAACCCGTTTCTACCAAAGGGTCATGTTTTAACACCTCATCGCTGCTGAAGATACTTTCAGTCGCACTCATGCCCACGCCGGCGGTGTTGAATCCTGCGCTTCCCCAGTGGTGCGGTAGGTTGAAGGGTGCCAATGCGCTGTACCCCAATGCTTCTTTGGGCAGTTCACAGCGGAACGGACTGTCCAGAGCGATAAATTCTTTCGGTCCTTCTTTCGTATCTTCGTACAGTTCGTAGTTTTTGGCTTCCATGGCATCCCAGTCTTCTGAACGGGCTACAATCATGGAACCGTCGGCTGTCATCTCTCTTCCTACTATGATGGTAGTACACTCTGATGGTAATTCGCTTACCTGATGTTTTTTTTGTCTCATACTCGTTTTATGTGATATGATGGTTAGAAATATGATGTTGCGCGGTATTAGACCCCGCCATTTGCAAATTTATGAATAATTTTTGGATGATGTATCGATAGGGTAGTAAATTTTACAGAACCATACGACTCCTTTATATAATGATTTTGGTTGGTGTTTGTAGCCTATCAATCGAAACGTTCTTCGGTGAAATGGCTTCCGCTGCAACAACTTTTTAACACAAATACCGGACGTTTTTTTAACCAACTTGCTCATACATTGAAAATATGCGAAATATAGAGGCGTTTTGTTATTTTGTTGATAATTAGATTGTTATTCGATTTGAAAATCTAAAACACCATGAAAAGGAGAAGTAGATTGAAGGGGAAATACCTTCTTTTTGTACAAAAAGGCCTGCTATAGGATGCAAATTGGGACATAAAAGCGTGCACATTACGCGGCAAGAGCATACCTATTGCAAGGAAAAAGCATGCATATTGCCGATTTGTTCTGTGTGAATGTAGTAAAAGATGATGATTTTAAGACTTTCAACACCTAAAACATCTCCCTGATTTATCTATTTCTCAATTTTGTTTTGTCAAAGAAAACGAATCGATTTAACAAACGAAAGGTTCATTAACACATGCGGGTAACGATGGCTACATCTATAACATCATCCACAATGACACAACAGGGGAGCTTGCCAAGCACACAAGGCATAAGATGAAGTATAGGCTTCGTCCCAAGGGCAGATATCTTCCAATCAAGGACAGGGTGAGTATCCATGAAAGAAGTAAGGAAGTTGACGGGAAGAGATTCGGAGATTTTGAGATGGACTTAATCGTAGACCCTGACCAGCACGCCATACTCACGCTGGTGGAGAAGTCTACCAGTATGCTGCTTATGCAGAAACTGCCAAACAGTCAAAGCCTCTGGCAAAGGTAGTTAGGAAACAGCTGCGGCCATACAAGGACTGCCTGAAGACCATTACAACAGACAACGGGCCTGAATTTGCGGCACATAAGGACAATACAAATAAGCTAATCAGACAATATATACCGAAAAAGGATTCGTTTGAGCGTTATACAGACAAGAGAATAATGTCTATACAAAAGAAACTGAACGAAAGGCCGAGAGAAAAATTAAACTTTTCTACACCAAAACGAGAGTTCTTTAAACACGTTTTGTAATTTTGCACTTGCTGGTTGACTCTGCGCATTGTTAAATTATAGATACGATGCCGCTATGAAAAAATATTGGACTAAATTGAGATTTGACATCTTTGATCATTTCGAATTAGATATAGACGATGTTGAGAAATTTGGCTCTATGGAAAAAGTCAGAGATAAAACCAATGGCATTGGTGAAATACTTAGCAATATAACACGTCCTCGCGATGAAAGAGGGTATGAATTATTACCATCAGGACCAAGTGATATTATCTTTCAAGAAGCTGCTGACGGTTTCTGTTCATGGTTTATCTTCCAATACATGAGAGGATACAAACCGTTTGTGATTATGATATCGAAAGAAATTGACTTTGAAAATCTATTGAAGTAATGTTGATAAATAAAACTAAATATAAAATTATAATAGTAAATATGTTTTTTTGCTGCTTCGGAATAGTCATAAGTTATCACTTTAGAAGTGATATATTTACTATTCCAACAGGATATTATGTTTTAGAGGCCGACACGTCCAACGTTGGGAAAAGCTCAAGGCATCTGATAGTACTTTTATCTAATGTTCCATATTTAGAGAATAATGTTAAGAAATGCCTTGAAGAATCATTTTGGAGGCATATTACCTTAGACGCATTACATTTTTACAATGTATATTCTGTACGTTATTATCGAGAAACAAAATATCTGACTCGCAACTTTAAAGAAGGAAATCAATATGTTCCATTATATAGCCATTGGGATAACACAATGATTGGAGAAATCATTTCAAGGACGAATTGGGGAATATTGCATTTTGCAAACGTGAAAATGGGACAGGATTCTATAGCATTATAATTAATGATACAGGTTATGGATTTCATATGTTTGTAGATCTTGTTAAAAGAGATAGAACTTATCAGGACTTCAAAGATATAAAAGACTTCTATATTAAAAAATGCAAGGAATTAGGAATCAAGAAAAATCATATGGAGATTGATGAAAAATATTGAGAAATTTGTGCAAAAAGTTGTTCCTTGGATGAATTTAAACTTATCTAAAAGGCGAACGAGAATACAAAAAGGTAATGAAATATGAAAAAGTGTAATGTTCCATATCGCTCAATAGCAATATTGTTATTTACCACATTACTGTCATCCTGCCTAAAAGAGACTGCTGTTCCTATCGAGTCTGCATTCTCAATCGAATCATCAGAAGATAAGACCTCCCCTGTAACCATCCATTTGAGAAACGAGAGTTATGGGGCTCATAGAGGAAGATTCGCCTCTCCTAAAAGGTCTGACGGTACTATGTTTTCTTTTAAAGGTCGGGCCTTAAGAGGTGATGAAACTGATTATGCAGAATTCTATGATCTTGTTGTTCTGGAAGATATTTCTGTAGAGCAAGGTTCTATTATACCTTGGTTTAATCAACCAGGACAAGGTAGTCAAATTATGTTCTCTGAAGGTATTGAAGAACTGATCAAGGAGGGGAAAATAGAAATTCGCAATTTAAAGAAAATAAAGTGATGGAAATTTCAATAAACGAAAAGAGTGTTTTAGAGTTAAATCAACCACAAATTTTTCATCGAGAAGATTTTGTTTGTATAAAAATTCACGACACCGTAGAGCATATATATATATATAAAGAAAATAAATCTGAGAAGTTTGTTGCTTTTGGATTGACATATCCTAACAACAAAGGAGTTCCAATTAAAAAAAAATCGATTCTATTGCAAACAAACTAAAGTTTCTTAAAAAAAACATATATGCTAAAACGGGGTATATATCGTATAGAATGGAAATTGCAGATGAAATGATAACGCCTTTTGTTATTATAATGTGTAAATACGTGTTCTACTTTGGACTTCTTGCTGGCGATAATTCAAGAGGACCCAAAACTATGATTGTATTATTGGGAGTGCGGAAATACGAAGAAAAATAATATGCTTAGTAGAGTTATACGACTCCTTCTGTTAACGTGTTTAGGCTCTTCCTGTCTCAAGGAGACTGCTGTTCCTATCTAATCGGCATTCACCATTGAGACATCAGAAGATAAGACCTCACCTGTAACTATCCAATTGAAAAATGAGAGTTATGGGGCTGATGAGTGTGACTGGATATTTGGAGGAGGACAGCCTTGTAGTTCTACAGACAAAAGCCCAGGAAAGGTTATATTCACTCAGGCAGGTGAGCACAAAATTACCTTACGAGTCTGGAATGCTGTAGAGGAAAGGACAAGTCAGCAGACCCTCAGAGTTGACGCCGCCATGACGATAGACTTTGATTTTACCGTGGCAATCAATGATATTGCTCCGGGAACTGTTTCCATCATCAACAAAAGCAAAGGCGGAAGCCAATATGAGTGGACTTTTGAAGGTGGCATCCCCTCTACATCCAACCAACAACATCCGGGAACAATAACCTTTGCGGACGGTGGTGAGCATAAGATTCACTTAAGAGTATTCAATGGCAGTAAATACGAGGAACGTACTAAGACGCTAACCCTACAACCTCCTATTCAAGCCGACTTTTAAGTCGTACTTCTCTAACGCTGTTTCTTACAACCGTTTTGTTGAACTTGAATGTAGGGTGTTTTTCCCTCTTATGTTCTTTCTTAATCTGTGTGCATTTGGAAGATGTGCAGGTGTTACATTTGTTGACTCAACAATGAACATTACCCTTAACTTGTCAGAATAAGGTCGGGATGAATCCGAATTGGGGTATAAAATATAATACGCGAGAGTACGTTTTACAGATTCTTTTCGCGCTCTTCACGAACGATAAGTGTTGTTGATATACATTCGTTTTCGGTGTAAATTATCAAAATGAATGCTATATTTTGTTAAATTTTTAAGCTCGTGAAAAATTGAACTTATTATTTTGTACGAGTTTTAATTATTATTTGTACCTTTGCAGCCCGAAAAGGTTCATTGTATCCAATTCACTAAAGGGGATATTGTGTCCTCTTTCGATATCGCTTCGATAATATACAAAATAATATATAAAATTAAAAAGTAAAATTATGCCTACTATTTCACAGTTAGTAAGAAAAGGCAGACGGGTGATTGAAAGCTCAAGCAAGTCGCCAGCTTTGGACAACTGTCCTCAGCGTCGTGGCGTTTGTGTGCGCGTGTATACAACCACTCCAAAGAAGCCTAATTCGGCGATGCGTAAGGTCGCCCGTGTTCGTTTGACCAACCAGAAGGAAGTAAACTCTTACATCCCAGGAGAAGGACACAACTTGCAAGAGCACAGTATCGTGCTGGTTCGTGGCGGTCGTGTGAAAGATCTTCCTGGTGTTCGTTACCACATCGTTCGCGGAACATTGGATACCGCCGGCGTTGCAAACCGCACGCAGCGACGTTCTAAATATGGAGCGAAGCGCCCTAAGGCAGCTAAGAAGTAAGCTGAACGCAAGAAAGATTCTAAATCAGCGGGTTCTGTGGTTGGTAAGAATGTAGATGATACATGACTTCAGAACCGGAGATTGGAAAATGGCTCAAGAGCCCAGTGACTTGGAATCTTTTCTTTATCCCATTAAAATAATATTTATCGTTTTGCTGGAGAATTATTATCAAGGTTGAGTAAATGCTCAAGAGTGGGTGTTGAAGATCAAAACAATAACAGCCTCCGCAGACACAATTTTTTATTAAGTAAAAATGAGAAAAGCAAAACCAAAGAAGCGTGTGATCTTGCCAGATCCAGTCTTCAATGACAAAAATGTATCTAAGTTTGTCAATCACTTGATGTACGATGGAAAGAAAAATACAGCGTACGAAATCTTCTACAAAGCTCTGGATACCGTTAAGGCTAAGATGGGCAATGAAGAGAAGTCTCCATTGGAAATTTGGAAGCAGGCGTTGGATAACATTACACCGCAAGTGGAGGTGAAGAGCCGTCGTATCGGTGGTGCCACATTCCAGGTGCCAACGGAAATCCGTCCTGATCGTAAGCAGAGTGTATCGATGAAGAACTTGATACAGTACGCACGTAAGCGTGGTGGAAAGAGCATGGCAGATAAGCTCGCAGCAGAGATTATGGATGCCTTTAACAATCAGGGTGGCGCTTATAAGCGTAAAGAAGATATGCACCGTATGGCTGAGGCAAACCGCGCATTCGCACACTTCAGATTTTAATGATATAATAAGGTAAAAAGACAATGGCAAATCGCGATTTACATTTAACACGTAACATAGGTATCATGGCCCACATCGATGCCGGTAAAACAACAACTTCTGAGCGTATCTTGTTCTATACAGGAAAGACTCATAAGATTGGTGAGGTGCATGATGGAGCAGCTACTATGGACTGGATGGCCCAGGAACAGGAGCGTGGTATTACCATTACTTCTGCTGCGACAACCTGTACCTGGAAATATTTAGGGAAAGCTTTCAAGATTAACCTGATTGATACTCCGGGACACGTCGACTTTACCGCTGAGGTAGAACGTTCTTTGCGTGTGCTCGACGGTGCAGTAGCAACCTATTCTGCAGCCGATGGTGTACAGCCACAGTCGGAAACAGTGTGGCGTCAGGCTGATAAATATAATGTACCGCGCATCGGATATGTGAACAAGATGGACCGTTCAGGTGCAAACTTCTTCGAGACAGTTCAGCAGATGAGGGACATCTTGGGTGCCAACCCTTGTCCAATTCAGATACCAATCGGTGCTGAAGAAAACTTCAAGGGTGTAGTTGACCTTATTAAAATGAAGGCGATGTATTGGCACGACGAAACTATGGGTGCTGAATACGACGTTACGGATATCCCAGCAGAGTTGGTAGACGAAGCGAACGAGTGGAGAGATAAATTGTTAGATTCTGCTGCAAGTTTTGACGATGACTTGATGGAGAAATATCTCGAGGGTCAGGAAATCGATGAGATGCAGTTGATCAAGGCAATCCGTAAAGGAACTTGTGCCATGGAGCTGACTCCTATGGTACTGGGATCATCCTATAAGAACAAGGGTGTTCAGCCATTATTGGATTACATTTGTGCATTCTTGCCATCACCTCTGGACACGGAGGCGATTGTGGGTACCAATCCCGACACTGATGAGGATGAAGACCGTAAGCCTTCCGAGGATGAGCCGACAGCCGCTTTGGCGTTCAAGATTGCGACAGACCCGTTCATGGGACGTTTGGTGTTCTTCCGCGTGTATTCCGGAAAAGTTACCGCGGGCTCGTATGTCTACAATCCGCGTACGGGTAAGAAAGAGCGTATCAGCCGTCTGTTCCAGATGGATTCTCATAAGGAAATTCCGATGGATTCGATCGACGCGGGTGATATCGGAGCCGGTGTTGGATTCAAGGATATTCGCACGGGTGACACCTTGTGTGACGAGGAGCATCCTATCGTGCTGGAATCCATGACATTCCCCGACACCGTGATTTCCATAGCCGTTGAGCCAAAGAGCCAGGCAGATATTGCTAAGCTGGATAACGGTTTGGCCAAGTTGGCAGAGGAAGACCCAACGTTTACAGTTCGTACCGACGAGCAGAGTGGTCAGACGATTATCTCTGGTATGGGTGAGTTGCACTTGGATATCATCATTGACCGTTTGAAACGTGAATTTAAGGTTGAATGTAACCAGGGCAAGCCACAGGTTAACTATAAGGAGGCTATCACCAAGGATGTAACCTTGCGTGAAGTTTACAAGAAACAGAGTGGTGGTCGTGGTAAATTCGCCGACATTATCGTTACTGTTGGTCCCAAGGATGAGGATTATACCGAAGGCGACTTGCAGTTTGTTAACGAGGTTAAAGGTGGTAACGTGCCAAAGGAATTCATTCCTTCTGTACAGAAGGGTTTCCAAGATTGCCTGAAGAATGGTGTCTTGGGTGGCTTCCCTGTTACGGGCTTAAAGGTTACATTGACGGATGGTTCTTTCCACCCTGTTGACTCTGACCAATTGTCTTTCGAGCTTGCTGCACATAATGCATTTAAGAATGCTTGCCCGAAGGCTGGTCCTGTTTTGATGGAGCCTATCATGAAAGTGGAAGTAGTGACACCAGAAGAGAACATGGGTGACGTGATTGGCGACTTGAATAAGCGTCGCGGTCTTGTACAAGGCATGGATGAAGCGCGCAGTGGTGCTCGTATCGTTAAAGCAATGGTGCCATTGGCCGAGATGTTTGGTTATGTAACTGCTTTGCGTACCATCACATCAGGACGTGCAACTAGTTCGATGGAATATGATCATCATGCACCTGTTTCTACCTCTATCGCGAAGACAGTGCTTGAGGAAGTTAATGGTAAGGCAGATCTTCTTTAAAAAAGAATATAAGGAAAGAGAATCACATCTTAGCGTATGACTCTTAAGATGTGTATCTCTCTCCTCTTAATAAATAACTAACAAATATCAAAGATGAGTCAAAAAATCAGAATTAAGCTGAAGTCTTACGACCACCAGTTGGTTGACAAATCAGCTGAGAAAATTGTGAAGGCAGTAAAAGCAACAGGTGCTATTGTCAGTGGTCCTATTCCATTGCCTACTCACAAGAGAATTTTCACCGTGAACCGCAGTACTTTCGTGAATAAGAAAGCACGTGAGCAGTTTCAACTCTCAAACTTCAAGCGTTTGATAGATATCTATAGCTCATCAGCCAAGACAGTTGATGCTTTGATGAAGTTGGATTTGCCCAGTGGTGTTGAGGTAGAAATCAAGGTGTAAATTAACGTATGAAAAGTTTTTTGTAGGGGAGCATGAGTAATTGATTTGAGAAGTATCTACTCGTCCACTCGTCAACTAAAGAACTTAAAAACTAAAAAACTCATAAACTAATAATTTTATTGAAATGCCAGGATTAATTGGAAGAAAAATCGGAATGACATCCGTTTTCAGTGCCGACGGTAAAAATATACCGTGCACTGTTATCGAAGCTGGTCCTTGTGTTGTAACCCAGGTCAAAACAGTGGAAACCGATGGTTACAAGGCTCTTCAATTAGGTTTCGGAGAAGCAAAGGAAAAGAGAACAACCAAACCTTTGTTGGGAACCTTCAAAAAAGCCGGCACAACACCTAAAAAGCACTTGGTCGAGTTCAAATTTGATGGGGAGTATAACCTGGGTGACACTATTACTGTTGAGTTGTTTAACGATACAGAATTCGTTGACGTAATAGGCACCTCAAAAGGTAAAGGCTTCCAGGGCGTAGTTAAGCGTCACGGATTCGGCGGCGTAGGTCAGCGTACACACGGTCAGGATGACCGAGCTCGCAAGCCGGGTTCTATTGGTGCATGTTCTTATCCAGCTAAAGTGTTTAAAGGTATGCGCATGGGCGGCCAGATGGGTGGTGACAGAGTCACAACTCAGAATCTGAGAGTGTTAAAAGTGATTCCAGAGAAGAACCTCTTGATTGTCAAGGGCTCGTTTGCTGGATGCAATGGTTCAACTGTTTTAATTGAGAAATAATGGAAGTTAGCGTATTAAATATCAATGGTCAGGAAACTGGAAGAAAGGTTACGTTGAACGAAGCTATCTTCGGAATAGAGCCAAACGACCATGTGCTATATCTTGATGTAAAGCAGTATCTTGCAAATCAGCGTCAAGGAACAGCCAAGGCGAAAGAGAGAAGTGAGATGAGTGGTTCTACTCGCAAACTTGGTCGCCAGAAAGGTGGTGGCGGGGCACGTCGCGGTGATATCAACTCGCCTGTACTTGTTGGTGGCGCACGCGTGTTTGGTCCAAAACCACGTGACTATCGCTTTAAATTGAATAAAAAAGTAAAGAATCTTGCTCGTAAATCAGCTTTGTCATACAAAGCACAGGAGAACGCAATCGTTATCGTGGAAGACTTTACTTTGGATGCCCCAAAGACTAAAGATTTCGTAAATATTGCAAAAAATCTTAAAGTCGAGGGTAAGAAGTCGCTCCTGGTTTTGCCAGAAGCAAATAAAAATGTATATTTGTCGGCTCGTAATCTGCAACAAGCAGAAGTGATGACGGCATCTACACTCAATACTTATAAAGTTTTGAATGCAGATGTTCTTGTTGTGACAGAAAACTCGTTGAAGGTGATCGACAATATCTTAATTAAATAAAGGAGACAATAGAAAATGGCAATTATCATTAAACCACTGGTCACTGAGAAGATGACTAAGATTACAGACAAGTCTTCTATTGAAAAAACTTATAAGGTGAAAGGCGAGAGCCGCACTAAGGTTGCAGAACTGAAGTATGGTTTCATCGTTCGTCCAGAAGCCGATAAGCTCCAAATTAAGAAAGAGATTGAAAGTCTGTACAACGTTACAGTAATAAATGTGAACACAGCTCGCTACGCAGGTAAGCGTTCAAGTCGCTATACTCGCGCTGGACTTGTGAAGGGACAGAAAGCTGCGTTCAAGAAAGCAATCGTCACTCTGAAAGAGGGCGATACAATTGATTTTTACAGCAATATTTAAAATAAAAAATGGCAGTACGTAAATTTAAACCGGTAACTCCGGGACAAAGACACAAGGTTATTGGCACGTTCGAGGATATTACTGCATCCGTGCCAGAGAAGTCTCTCGTTTACGGTAAACGCTCTTCTGGTGGTCGAAACAACACCGGAAAAATGACTGTCCGCTACATAGGTGGAGGTCATAGAAGAAAACTTCGTTTTATCGATTTCAAGCGTGAGAAAGATGGTGTTCCAGCTGTAGTAAAAACAATCGAATACGATCCAAACCGTTCGGCTCGTATCGCTTTGTTGTTTTATGCAGATGGTGAAAAACGTTACATTATTGCTCCTAATGGACTACAGGTAGGCGCTACGCTGATGTCTGGTGCTGATGCTGCGCCTGAGGTTGGTAATGCACTTCCTTTAGCAAACATTCCTGTTGGTACAGTGATTCACAACATTGAATTGCGTCCAGGTCAGGGTGCGTTGCTCGTTCGTTCGGCTGGTAATTTTGCTCAGTTGACTTCTCGTGAGGGCAGTTATTGTGTGATTAAGCTCCCTTCTGGCGAAACTCGTCAGATATTGAGTGCTTGTAAGGCTACGGTAGGTAGTGTTGGCAACTCTGACCATGCATTGGAACAGTCTGGTAAGGCTGGTCGTTCACGCTGGTTAGGTCGTCGCCCACACAACCGTGGTGTAGTGATGAACCCTGTTGATCACCCAATGGGTGGTGGTGAAGGCCGTCAGAGTGGTGGACATCCACGTTCACGCAAGGGCTTGTATGCTAAGGGCCTCAAGACTCGTGCACCTAAGAAGCATTCTAACAAGTACATTATTGAAAGAGCTAACAAATAATCAAGTAAACTAAGAGTAAAATATGAGTCGTTCACTTAAGAAAGGTCCGTATATCAACGTAGCTCTGGAAAAGAAAATTCTCGCTATGAATGAGAGTGGAAAGAAGAGCGTTGTTAAAACATGGGCAAGAGCTTCAATGATTTCCCCTGATTTCGTGGGTCACACTGTTGCAGTCCATAACGGAAATAAATTTATCCCTGTTTACGTTACAGAAAACATGGTAGGACATAAGTTAGGAGAGTTCTCTCCAACTCGTCGTTTTGGTGGCCACGCCGGTAACAAGAAATAATAGGGACAAACCATTTAAAAAGTAAAAATTAATAATGGGAGCAAGAAAGCATATAGCGGCTGAAAAATTAAAAGAAGCCCGCAAAAATTTATACTTCGCAAAGCTCAAAGGTGTTCCTTCATCACCCCGGAAAATGCGCTATGTAGTAGACATGATCCGAGGTATGGAAGTTAACCGCGCTCTCGGAGTATTGAGATTCTCAAAAAAGCAAGCTGCTCAAGATATAGAGAAGTTACTTCTTTCTGCAATTGCTAACTGGGAAGCTAAGAATGATCGTAAGGCTGAAGATGGAGAGTTGTTCGTCAGCCGTGTCTTCGTAGATGAAGGTGTTACGATGAAGCGTATGAGACCGGCACCGCAAGGCCGTGGGTACAGAATTCGTAAGCGTAGTAACCATGTTACTTTGTTTGTTGATGCCAAAACTAATGACGAAAAATAATAAATAGAATGGGACAGAAAGTTAATCCAATAAGCAATCGACTTGGAATTATCCGTGGTTGGGATTCAAATTGGTTCGGTGGTAAGGACTTCGGAGACAACCTTGTAGAAGACAGGAAAATCCGCAAGTATCTTAACGAGCGTTTGGCTAAGGCAAGCCTTTCACGCATCGTCATTGAACGTACCTTGAAGCTCGTTACCATTACTATTTGTACAGCAAGACCTGGTATCGTCATTGGTAAAGGAGGTCAAGATGTAGATAAACTCAAGGAGGAATTGAAGAATCTTTTCCATAAAGATATTCAAATCAATATTTTTGAGGTAAAGAAGCCTGAACTCGATGCCAACATTGTAGGAAACAATATCGCTCGCCAAGTAGAAGGTAAAATCGCTTACCGCCGTGCTATCAAGATGGCCATACAAAATACGATGCGTGCTGGTGCAGAGGGTATCAAGGTTCAAATTTCTGGACGTTTGAATGGTGCAGAAATGGCACGCAAGGAAATGTACAAAGAAGGTCGTACACCATTGCATACATTCCGTGCTGACATCGATTACTGCCAGACAGAGGCGCTTACGAAAGTAGGCTTGCTCGGCATCAAAGTTTGGATTTGTCGTGGAGAAGTTTATGGTAAGCAAGAATTGACACCAAACTTCACACAGGATAAGACTAATACTGGTCGTCCAAACGGTGGCCGTAACAGTGGTCGCGGTAATCGTAGAAGAAACAATAACCGTTAAAAGAAAAAGTTATCATGTTACAGCCAAAAAGAGTAAAATATAGAAGACCTCAAGATGGACGTGGAAACAAAGGAAACGCCCATAGAGGAACACAGCTCGTTTTCGGTTCGTTCGGTATCAAGACGCTTGAACCCAAATGGATCGATAGCCGACAGATAGAAGCTGCACGTGTAGCAGTTAACCGTTACATGCAGCGTGAAGGACAAGTCTGGATTCGAATCTTTCCGGACAAACCAATCACTCGTAAGCCTGCCGATGTCCGTATGGGTAAAGGTAAGGGTGATCCCATGGGATGGGTGGCTCCGGTTACACCGGGACGTATCCTCTTTGAAGTAGAAGGTGTAAGTTTTGATGTAGCTAAAGAGGCATTGCGCTTGGCTGCTCAGAAGTTGCCTGTGAAGACAAAGTTTGTTGTACGACGTGATTACGATAAAAACGCTTAAGCTATGAAGATGACAGAATTAAAAGGACTCGCTGAAAAAGACTTGCGAGAGAAGCTAGAGAACGCTGAGGCAGCTTACAGTCAGATGAAGCTAAATCATGCTGTGTCTCCACTGGAGAATCCATCTCAGATTAAGGTTGCTCGTCGTGACATCGCTCGTATGAAAACTGAACTGCAGCAGAGGGAACTTAAAAAATAACAATGGTTCAGATGGAAACAAGAAATTTAAGAAAAGTTAGACAGGGTGTCGTTGTTAGCAACAGCATGGATAAGACTATCGTCATTGCTGCAAAGTTCAAAGAGAAACACCCTATATATGGTAAGTTTGTTCAGAAGACAAAAAAATACCATGTGCATGATGAAAAGAATGAGGCTAATGTAGGTGATACAGTACTCATTATGGAGACACGTCCTTTGTCGAAAACAAAGAGATGGAGATTAGTTCAAATAGTAGAAAAAGCTAAGTAATTATGATACAGGCAGAATCAAAACTTACAGTATGTGATAACAGCGGCGCACGTGAGGCTCTTTGCATCCGTGTTCTCGGTGGTACCGGTCGCCGTTATGCAAGTGTGGGAGACATTATCGTTGTTTCAGTGAAAAACGTAATCCCATCAAGCGATTTGAAAAAAGGTGCAGTATCTAAGGCTTTAGTCGTTCGTACAAAGAAAGAGATTCGTCGTCCGGATGGTTCATACATTCGTTTCGATGACAATGCTTGTGTTTTGTTGAATAATGCTGGGGAGATAAGAGGAAGCCGTATCTTCGGTCCTGTTGCTCGCGAGCTGCGTGCAATAAACATGAAAGTGGTTTCTTTGGCACCAGAGGTTCTTTAATTATTAAAATAACAAGCAAATGAGTAAGTTACATATAAAGAAAGACGATACAGTGATTGTACTGTCCGGTTCGGATAAAGGCAAGACTGGAAAGGTGCTCAAAGTGTTGGTCGACAAGGAACGCGCCATTGTTGAGGGAGTGAATGTAGTAGCCAGGAGCACAAAGCCTTCGGCTAAGACTCCCCAAGGAGGCATTGTAAGGCAGGAAGCACCTATACATATTTCTAATTTGAGTTTAATTGACCCAAAGAGTGGCAAAGCTACTCGTATTTCTATCAAAAGAGATGGAAAGAAAGTGATACGAATCGCCAAAAAATCAGGGGAGGAAATCAAATAATATGGATACAGCGCAATTTAAGAAAACTTATAAAGAGAAAATCGCTCCAGCATTGAAAGAACAGTTTCACTACTCTTCAACAATGGAGGTTCCCGTTCTCAAAAAAATCGTCATCAATCAAGGACTTGGTAATGCAACTGAGGACAAGAAGATTATTGACGTTGCAGTGAATGAGATTTCATCAATTACCGGTCAGAAAGCCGTTACGACCTATTCTAAGAAAGATATTGCAAACTTCAAACTTCGTAAGAAAATGCCGATCGGTGTGATGGTAACCTTACGTCGCGAGCGTATGTATGAGTTCTTGGAAAAACTCGTACGTGTGGCTTTACCTCGTATTCGTGACTTCAAAGGAATTGAAAGTAAGTTTGATGGACGCGGTAATTATACGCTGGGTATTGAAGAGCAAATCATCTTCCCGGAAATCAATATCGACGCGATCGATCGTATACAGGGTATGAACATCACTTTTGTCACGTCTGCCAAGACTGATGAAGAGGGATACGCTTTGCTCAAAGGTTTCGGCCTTCCATTTAAGAACGCAAAAAACGATTAAAAGAATATGGCAAAAGAATCAATGAAAGCTCGCGAAATTAAGCGTGCGAAGCTTGTGGCTCGCTACGCAGAAAAGCGCGCAGCTCTTAAAAAGGTTGTTGCAACATCCGAGGATCCTGCAGAAGCTTACGAGGCAGCTCGTAAATTGCAGTCAATTCCTAAGAACGCGAATCCTATCCGCCTTCATAACCGTTGCAAGGTTACGGGACGTCCAAAAGGATATATCCGCCAATTCGGCCTTTCTCGTATTCAGTTTAGAGAAATGGCTTCGCAAGGATTGATTCCTGGCGTTAAGAAGGCAAGTTGGTAATTGGTAACACATTACTGACACCATACATCAATTCGATGCTAATTTAATATTGTCGGGGTAGTCCCGATTAATTAAACTTTTATAAAATGACAGATCCAATAGCAGATTATCTGACAAGACTCAGAAATGCGATTATGGCACATCACCGTGTCGTTGAGATTCCTGCGTCTAACTTGAAAAAGGAGATTACTAAGATCCTTTTCGAGAAGGGATACATCTTGAACTATAAGTTCATTGAAGATGGTCCTCAGGGAACAATTAAAGTTGCTTTGAAGTATGATCCTACTACAAAGCAGAACGCTATCAAGAAATTGAAGCGAGTGTCTACACCCGGTTTGCGCCAGTATACCGGTTATAAAGACATGCCGAGAGTAATTAACGGACTAGGTATTGCCATATTATCTACGTCTCAGGGTGTAATGACTGACAAGGAAGCTACTGCACAAAAAATAGGCGGTGAGGTTCTTTGCTATGTATATTAATTGGAGGTTAGAATATGTCAAGAATAGGAAAATTGCCAATTAGTATTCCAGCAGGAGTAACTGTGAATTTCGACGAGAAGACTAATGTCTTTACTGTCAAGGGACCCAAAGGCGAATTGACTCAGGAGATTAATCCTTCGATCAAGCCATACATTAGTGATGGACAAATTACCTTTGAGGTAGATGAGAAAAGTCCGGTAGACTATAAGCAAAAACAAGCTTATCATGGTTTGTATCGTTCTTTAGTCAACAATATGGTTGTTGGTGTAAGCGAAGGCTATAGCAAGACACTCGAGCTTATCGGTGTTGGTTTCCGTGTATCCAATCAAGGTAATCTTGTAGAGTTCTCTCTCGGATATACTCACCCAATCTTTATCCAGCTTCCTAGTGAAGTGAAGGTTGAAACGAAGTCAGAAAGAAACCAAAATCCGCTTATTACGCTTGAGTCGTGCGATAAGCAACTGTTAGGTCTCATTTGTGCTAAAATTCGTTCTTTCCGTATGCCTGAGCCTTACAAGGGAAAAGGTATCCTCTTCAAGGGAGAGGTTATTCGTAGAAAGTCTGGAAAGACAGCTGCGGCTAAGTAATTTTAATTTTTTACGATTATGACAACAAAGAAAGAAAAAAGACGAATGAAGATAAAGTTCCGTATTCGTAAGAATGTAAACGGAACAGCTGAGCGCCCACGTCTAAGTGTTTTCCGCTCTAATAAACAGATTTACGCTCAGGTAATAAATGATATAACTGGTACAACTCTTGCTTCTGCGTCCTCTTTAGGCTTGGAAAAAATGCCAAAGGATGAGCAGGCCCAGAAGGTTGGAGAACTCATCGCACAAAAGGCACAAGCAGCTGGAATAGAAGCTGTTGTTTTTGACCGTAATGGTTATCTCTACCATGGTCGTGTTAAAGAGTTGGCTGATGCTGCTCGTAAGGGCGGACTTAATTTTTAAACGGTTATGGCAATGAATAAAGTAAAAATAAATAGCGACGTAGAATTAAAAGATCGTTTGGTTGCAATCAACCGTGTTACAAAAGTGACAAAAGGTGGTCGAACATTCACTTTTGCTGCTATTGTCGTTGTAGGTGATGGCAACGGAATTATTGGTTACGGACTTGGTAAGGCTGGTGAAGTAACATCTGCCATAGCCAAGGGCACTGAAGCAGCCAAGAAAAATTTGGTGAAGGTTCCGGTATTGAAAGGTACGATTCCTCATGAGATAGAAGCACGTTATAGCGGTGCACGAGTATTCTTGCGCCCGGCTGCAGCTGGTACAGGATTGGTTGCCGGCGGTGCAATGCGCGCAGTGTTGGACAGTGTTGGTATTACAGACGTCTTGGCTAAGTCAAAGGGATCTTCTAACCCTCACAACTTGGTAAAAGCTACGATCTTAGCGTTGAGTCAGGTTCGTGATGCATACACCATTGCAGGTGCACGTGGTATCGATATGAATAAGGTATTTAACGGATAAGGAAACTGAATAATGGCAACAATAAAAGTAAAACAAATCAAAAGCAAAATTGGTGCTCCTGTGGACCAGAAGAAAACGCTGCTGGCATTGGGACTTCATAAAATCTCTCAGATTGTTGAAGTAGAGGATACGCCAAGTATGCGTGGTATGATTCGGAAGGTACATCATTTAGTTACCGTCGTTGAATAGTAATCTTTTAAGAAGTAAAATCATGAAATTATATAATTTGAAACCAGCAGAAGGCTCTACTCATTCACGTCGTCGTATTGGTCGTGGTCCAGGTTCTGGACTTGGCGGAACTTCTACTCGTGGACACAAAGGAGCAAAATCTCGTTCTGGTTATAAAAAGAAGGTTGGATTTGAAGGTGGTCAGATGCCACTTCAGCGCCGTGTACCTAAAGGTGGCTTCAAAAATATCAATCGTAAGGAATATTTTGCAGTGAATTTGTCGACACTCCAGACGTTAGCAGAAGAAAAGAACCTTGCCAAGATTGGAATCGCCGAGTTGGTGGCAGCTGGCCTAACCAATGGCAAGAAGCTTGTAAAAATCTTAGGCAACGGTGAACTGACAGCTAAAATTGACGTTGAAGCAAATGCATTCTCAAAAACTGCTGAAGAGGCAATTAAGGCAGTAGGTGGTAACACAACTATAATCTAAGTAATGAAAAAGTTTATTGAGACACTGAAGAACTGTTGGAAGATTGAGGATTTGCGCCAGCGTCTCCTCATTACGCTTCTGTTTACGGCCATTTATCGTTTTGGCTCGTTTGTAGTACTGCCGGGTATTAATCCTGCTTCGTTAGGACAACTCCAAAAGCAGACTGAAGGCGGCTTGATGTCGCTGCTTGACATGTTCTCTGGTGGTGCATTCTCAAATGCGTCAATCTTCGCACTTGGGATCATGCCTTATATCTCAGCTTCTATCGTTATGCAACTTCTTGCCGTCGCTGTACCTTATTTCCAAAAGATGCAGCGAGAGGGAGAGAGTGGTCGGAAGAAGATTAGTATGTACACTCGATACCTGACAGTATTCATTTTGCTGTTGCAGGCCCCTAGTTACTTGATGAACCTGAAGTATCAGGCTTCACAAGCGTTGGCTACAGGTATCTCATGGACTGTCTTCATGATTCCAGCTACCATTATTCTGGCTGCAGGAAGTATGTTTATCCTTTGGTTAGGTGAACGTATAACAGATAAAGGCGTAGGTAACGGTATCTCATTAATTATCATGATAGGAATCATCGCCCGCCTTCCTCAGGCTTTCGTGCAAGAGGCAGGTTCACGCTTAACAGCTATTAGCGGAGGTGGATTAATCATGTTTATCGTTGAGTTGCTGATTCTGTTTGGTGTGATTTGTGCTGCAATCCTGCTGGTACAGGGAACACGAAAAGTCCCCGTACAGTATGCCAAAAGGTTGGTGGGCAACAAGCAATATGGTGGTGCACGTCAATACATCCCATTGAAATTGTTCGCAGCCAACGTGATGCCTATCATCTTTGCGCAGGCATTGATGTTCATTCCTTTGGCTATTGTTCAGTATCAGTCAGACAATGCGTCTCCTGTAGTTCGTTCTCTCATGGACCCACACAGTTTGTTATATAATGTCATCTATGTGATTCTGATAATAGCATTCACGTATTTCTATACAGCAATTACCTTGAATCCTGTACAGATGGCAGAAGATATGAAGCGCAATAATGGTTTTATCCCAGGAATTAGACCTGGTAAGGATACAGCCGAGTACATTGATACTATTATGTCTCGCTTAACCTTCCCTGGTTCTTTGTTCATTGCTTTTATCGCGATTATGCCAGCTTTAGCAGGTCTGTTGAACGTACAGCAAGGATTCTCTCAGTTCTTCGGAGGTACATCTCTCTTGATTCTCGTTGGTGTTGTCATAGATACTTTGCAGCAGATAGAGAGCCACTTATTGATGCGTCATTACGATGGACTGTTGAACGTGGGGCATACTAGAGGAAGTCATGTATCAGCCTATTAATCTTTAAGTCTGAGAGTGAGTATATTCCTAAAGACTGAAGATGAAATTGACCTGATGTGTGAGGCGAAGCAACTGGCAGGAACAAAGTGCGCTGAAGTTGGTAAGCATATTCAGGAAGGTGGTTATGGCTCCTTGCTTGATTGCTTAGCACACACAATCATCAGAGGCCATGGAGTTGCCCAGAGCATTTTTTGAATTTTCAAGTTTTGGAGATCCATTTCGGGGAAGTACCTGTACCTCTGTCAATCATGTAGTTGTACATGGCATTTCAAACAGGCAAATCATCTTACGTGATGATGACATCGGCCAGAATACGATAATCATTCATCATGGTCAAGTGGAGATTTTATCAACGTTTAAGAATATTGATCTTTTAGAAAGAACTAGTTAATTATGGCAAAACAGTCTGCAATAGAGCAAGACGGAACCATCGTTGAGAGTTTATCTAACGCTATGTTTCGTGTAGAGCTTGAAAACGGTGTGGAGATTATAGCACATATCTCTGGGAAAATGAGAATGCACTATATAAAGATCCTGCCTGGTGATAAGGTGAAGGTCGAAATGAGTCCTTACGATTTGACCAAAGGCAGAATCGTTTTCAGATACAAATAATCAAGTATAAGATATGAAGACAAGAGCATCATTAAAGAAACGTACACCCGACTGTAAGATCGTTCGTCGTAAAGGTCGTCTGTTCGTCATTAACAAGAAAAACCCGAAGTTTAAATTACGTCAGGGCTAAAAAGATGAAGAGTTGTTCTACTCAATGAGAATTGAAGTGTGCAGCTCAAATCCAATCAAAGTTATTTATTTTATTAATTTTATCAACAAATGGCAATAAGAATTGTTGGAGTAGATTTGCCCCAGAATAAGCGTGGCGAAATCGCATTGACCTATATCTATGGTATTGGTCGAAGTAGTTCAGCAAAGATATTGGATAAGGCTGGTGTAAACCGTGACTTGAAGGTTAGTGAATGGACTGACGATCAAGCAGCCAAGATCCGTGAAATTATCGGTGCTGAATTCAAAGTAGAAGGTGATCTCCGCTCAGAGATCCAGATGAATATCAAGCGACTGATGGATATTGGTTGTTATCGTGGCGTTAGACATCGTAATGGTCTTCCAGTTCGTGGTCAGAGCACCAAAAACAATGCTCGTACACGTAAGGGTAGAAAGAAGACTGTTGCTAATAAGAAGAAGGCTACTAAGTAAATTTAGTTGAGAGTTGAGGGTTGAGAAACTATTTTCTCAATACATTAAAACTTAAACTCCTAACTTTTAAACTAAAAAAGATTATGGCAAAGAAAACAACAGCTTCAAAAAAGAGGAATGTAAGAGTGGACGCACTGGGACAGTTGCATGTTCACAGCTCATTCAACAATATTATCGTTTCATTGGCAAACAGCGAAGGTCAGATCATATCTTGGTCTTCTGCAGGTAAGATGGGCTTCCGTGGCTCTAAGAAAAATACTCCTTACGCAGCACAGATGGCTGGCGAGGATTGCGCTAAAGTTGCTTACGACTTGGGATTGCGTAAAGTTAGAGCTTTCGTGAAAGGACCTGGTAACGGACGTGAATCTGCCATCCGTGCGGTACATGCTGCAGGAATTGAGATTACAGAGATAATTGATGTTACTCCATTGCCACACAATGGGTGCCGTCCTCCAAAGAGACGTAAGGTATAAATTCTCATCTTGAGCCTGCTTTTATTGTCAGGCTCCAGATATTCATCACTAGAAAAGTTTATTTTTATATTATGGCTAGATATATAGGTCCGAAATCTAAAATTGCACGTCGATTTGGTGAACCCATCTTCGGCGCTGACAAAGTTTTGTCCAAGAGAAACTTCCCTCCTGGACAGCATGGCAATAACCGACGCAGAAAGATGTCTGAGTTCGGCGCCATGTTGGCAGAGAAGCAAAAAGCAAAGTATACATACGGTGTACTTGAGCGTCAGTTCCGTAATATGTTTGAGAAGGCTGCTAAGGCTGACGGAATTACCGGTGAGGTTCTCCTTCAGAACTTAGAATGTCGTCTTGACAATGTTGTATTCCGTTTGGGTATTGCCCCAACGCGCGCTGCTGCTCGTCAAATGGTAGGGCATAAGCACATCGTCGTTGATGGAAAAGTTGTCAATATTCCTTCTTATGCAGTTAAGCCAGGCCAAATTGTTGGTGTACGTGAGAAAGCGAAGTCTCTCGAAGTCATCGAAACTTCTTTGGCAGGTTTCAACCATAGTAAATATCCTTGGATTGAATGGGATGAAAATTCTAAGAGTGGTAAGTTCTTGCATTTGCCTGAACGAGCTGACATCCCTGAGAATATTAAGGAACAGTTAATCGTTGAGTTGTACTCTAAATAAATCATTAAATTAATGGCGATATTAGCATTTCAAAAACCTGATAAAGTAGTAATGTTGGAGGCTGATGACAAGTTCGGCAAGTTCGAATTCCGTCCTCTTGAGCCTGGCTTTGGTATTACCATCGGTAATTCATTGCGCCGCATTCTCCTTTCATCACTTGAAGGCTATGCTATCAATACCATCCGTATCGCTGGTGTTGAGCATGAGTTCTCTTCAGTACCTGGTGTAAAGGAAGATGTTACCAACATTATCTTGAATCTCAAACAAGTTCGATTCAAGCAAGTAGTAGAAGAATTCGAGAATGAGAAAGTTAGTATCACCGTAGAGAATTCCACTGAGTTCAAAGCGGGCGATATCGGTAAGTATCTGACTGGATTTGAAGTGTTAAACCCTGATTTGGTGATTTGTCATTTAGATGCTAAAGCTTCCATGCAGATAGACCTGACCATCAACAAAGGACGTGGATACATTCCAGCTGACGAGAATCGTCAATGCTGCACGGATGTCAATGTTCTCCCAATCGATTCAATCTACACCCCAATCCGTAATGTTAAATACTCTGTTGAGCCTTATCGTGTTGAGCAAAAAACCGACTACGACAAGCTTGTCATTGAGGTAACGACGGATGGTTCCATATCCCCAAAGGATGCACTGAAAGAGGCTGCTAAGATTCTCATCCATCACTTCATGTTGTTCTCTGATGAAAAGATAACACTTGAAAGTCCTGATCAGGACGACAACCAGGAGTTTGATGAGGAAGTGTTGCGCATGCGTCAATTGCTTAAAACGAAGCTCGTTGACTTGAACCTCAGTGTTCGCGCACTCAATTGTCTCAAGGCTGCCGAAGTTGAAACGCTCGGTGACTTGGTACAGTACAACAAGACAGACTTATTGAAGTTCCGCAACTTTGGAAAGAAATCGCTTTCTGAGCTTGATGATTTGCTCGAAAGTCTGAATCTATCATTTGGAACCGATACATCAAAGTATAAACTGGATAAGGAGTAAGGTTTAAGTATGAGTTGTTAGGTTTTTAAGTTTTTAAGTTTATAAGTTTAGTTTGGATACTTTGAGTAATCAATAGTCTGATAACGAATGCGTAAACTTTCCATCTACTTAAATCCTTAACGTCATATTATGAAATCCACTCTCATCCACAATGAACAAAACAAAAAATGAGACACAATAAAAAATTCAACCACTTAGGTCGTACTGCATCTCATCGTGATGCTATGCTTGCTAACATGGCAGTATCCCTGATCATGCACAAAAGAATCACTACGACCCTCGCAAAGGCAAAGGCTTTAAAAAAGTATGTAGAGCCACTGATTACTCGTTCAAAAGACGATACAACCAATTCGCGTCGTGTAGTTTTCCGCTACCTTCAGAAAAAGGAAGCTGTGACAGAACTGTACAAGACTGTAGCTCCAAAAGTAGGTGATCGTCCAGGCGGTTATACCCGTGTAATCAAGCTGGGTACTCGTCAAGGTGATGCTGCTCAGATTGCTTTTATCGAGTTAGTTGATTTTGATGACAATATGGCAAAGACTGAGAAAACAGCTAAGAGAACTCGTCGTAGCCGTCGTTCTTCAGGTAAGAAGAATGATGAAGCTGCTAAGGCTGAAAATGCTGTTGAAACAGACAATGCTGTTAAGGTAGAACCAACTGAAGAAACATCGAAAGAGGCTTCTGAAGCTAATGCCAAAGAAGATGTTTCTGAAGCAAAGGCACAAGACGAAAAGGATGCTAAGTAAATTTTACCATATTGGTTTCAATATGAACGCTCTCATCCAATTGGCTTGAGAGCGTTTTTTATAAGTACACTCGGCATAAGTACTGTCTAATGGGTAAGTCCCGATTAAGTCTTAGTAGCGGGAATTACATTGTCGTTCGTTGAAGAGGCTATTTAGTCTTCCTTCAATTGTCATCATTGTCTCCAAGGATGGCTCCTATTGAATGAGGCCGAGGATGAGACCAACAAGGCTATTGATAAGGCCAAGCAGGAACCCACGAAAGCCACGGAATTGACTTCCAATAACTATCTTCGGCTTGATAGTTTGTTGTCTCAAGGTCGCGTTGTTGTCCATTTCCTTCGATAACTAAAGCAAGTGTGCCATTGACAGGAGTGCTGCTCACGTTCCAAACCTTCGCCTCGCCCCTGCTGATAGCTCGTTTGGAGAATTCCTCGATGGTGAGCTGGCTGCCATAATACAGGGTGAGGTGACTCATCCACGCTCCTTGCTTCTCTGGATGAATGCCAACAATCATGTCTTGATAGTAACTGTAGTCGCCACTATTCTTTGGTGTCAAGATGCCGATGTCGAAGTAGCCGTCTTGAGAGCCTCCCCAGCCCCAGTTGATATGTACTTTGCCTTCTGCATTATAACCATCGATTACAAAAGCATGACCGTTTTCCCATTTCGAGTTGTTGCCCGAATAGTAAATGGAGCGTTTCTCAGACAATTCCTTATACACCATGTCCATCCATTCTTGTTCTGAATAGTAGTTGCGGGTGTAGCGGTTCATGTCAGGATTGTAGCCGAAATTGTTAATTGATGCGTTCTGTGCAGATTTTGTGTACGAAGAACTGAAGTTAGGTTTATAATCCATATTGACGGAAATGCCCACCTGTCGCATCAACTCTGACACAGCTTTGGCCTCTTCGTCAGTGTATTTTCCTTTTTCATAGATAGGCAACATCTTGTCCCACTGATAAGGGGATGCGGAAAAGTCGGCGGAGAGCGTCTCACCATTCATCGAATAACTGTTCGACCCTTTCCCCACAGTGGGATACTTGTAATAGCGCATTATCTGTGACATAGTGATTGCCACGCAGCCCACAAGATAGGGGTTGCCGTTAGCATTCTTTTGCACATCGTTGTTGAAGGGGGCTTCTTGTTGCCATCTGGTTTCTATGAGTGGGTCTACATGGTTGGGTAGGGGTGCCGATGGCGCGATGGTGCCACTGTAGCCATGTCAGCTGGCTAAACGCGAGGCTATGGCTGCGTTGGCCGCCCGTAAGTGCTATTGAAAGGCGGGATTGATGTTCGTGTCGTTGGTATATGGCTTGTTTGATACACCGACAACGGCTTCAATGGCGTCGTCGTTGGCCAATACCACAAAACCCGGCTAATGTGTCACAACGATGGTAATACATGCCTTTTTTACCGACATGAAACTATAAGGAAAAATATGTCTCGCCATGCCGTCATGACCTCTCATCTTTTAACAACGAAAAACACAAAAGAATCTAAAAACGTTCCGCAAGGGATATTTTATAAAGGAACGTTACGTTCTATCTAAAACAAAAACATCGTTGCAGCCTTTCACTTTTGACGAAAAATCGAAGAGAAACTACAACGCATTGATTTTCGCTTTTTCGTCAGAACGTCTACGTTTTTTGGTTTCTTTATATCATACGCACATTTTCGTGTTTTCTGTTTATTTCGTTGTTGATTTCTTCTACGCTGTTTACAACACCAAAATATATAATGTTTAAATTAAAATAGCCATGGGCCGCGTCGAATGTTTTCTACAGAATCCATGGCCGATTCATCTTTATTTTCTATTTTTGCAAGGTACAATATAAATATTTAAGGTATGGAAATCATAGCATTACTGGTGTTTATAGTCATTGCCCTTCTGGGCTGGGGGTGTGGTGTGCTGCACGACAAATGGTTCAATTACTGCCCAACAGCTGATGAGGAGGGTGCTTTTAACAGTGCCGCACACACCACGGATGGCGAGTTGAGCCTGAGGGATATTCTGAAGACCAACAGCATTAAAGGTTTTCAGGCCATCTGATAGCTCGCCTTTTTGAAGAGGTTGGTTTTCGCTGTTGTTCGTCTTTGTAATACATTGATAATAAATGCGCTAACTCTTTCATGTTTAATGATTTAATGCATCCAAAAACATGGCATACTTGGTTCCGAGGGAAAAATGCACGGCATAGAGCTTATGATTACATGGTCAGAAGATCAAAAAACTTGGAATAGAAATTGCGGCCGTGAATCTAGATGATAAAGGAGTGCTAGTATACAAAGAAGTTGGCAATACATACACTTCCACGCATAATTATTTTGTTAGTAATAGTAATGAAGTTGAGTTTATACTTGGAGGTAAACGTCATACAGTATTGGCAACAGGACAAGTGCATACCCATCCTTCTTGGAATCCAACTCAGACTGAAAATCCACTAGGGATAAGTGGGGCAGATATAAATTTGGCTAATAAATATTTTGATGGAATTATTAATATTTTGCTAGTCCCAACGAAACAATTATTCAAAGTCTCGGTAAATGGAAATGGACTGGCTTTTCCCGTAGAGAGAAAATGGTAAGTTTTTTCATAATATTTTAAATTTAAAGGAATGTATAAAGTTATATTTTTCTTAATATCGATCACTCTCTTATGTCTTTCATGTAACAATGAAGGCTATAAGGAGACAGACAGGTACATGGAGATAGACAATCAAGATTTGAAAAGGGAACTGGCTTTTTATGTTGACTCCTTGGATTCCATTCATAAAGGCGAGGACTATGTCATAAGAGTATATTGTCGGGACATCAGCAACATTCTGAAGCGATATACAATATCCGATGAGATTGATTATGATTCGTGGAATAGATGTCCATATAATTTTAAAAGCAAAGTTCATGGTAAGGATATCTTGTTTGTGATGTGGACGGCGAATCCGAGACAATCGCTGGCTATGAGCCCCGTTTTCAAATTAGATGACAAAAGCTTTGGCAAGGAGGTAAAGAAATACTTTCCAAAAATATACAAGAAATATGGCTTGAAAGATTCTCGTTATCCTCAGATAATATACGAGCCAGACTTGATATATCTTACTTTTTTACGGAATAAGCTCATTGGAAAATATAGGAGTAGAGGATTGCCTGGAGACCATGTACCCGTCAACATTAATAAAAAAATAATATATATGTGACATCAATCAATAGTCTGTTAAGTTTTTGTGGTTTGCGGCGTAATAGACATTTGGTAGGCCGAAAAGCTCCAAATGTTCTTTATTTAACCCGTTGGTTGAATTAAATTAGAGCGAATTTGACTTGCCCGGTAGGCCTATAGAAATGCACTCCCAATAAATTTAAATGTATTTGGAGGTTGGAATAATAGCACACCTAGAGGACACGGGATAGTTACAGGACCGACTATCATTGGTTTCATCACTGGTGCATGGGAAAAAAATAAAATTGAAAAAGGAAGTCTCAAGATTAGCTGAAATCGATAAACCTTTACAGTCAGTATACCCAGATTTTTCATAACTTGCGGAGTAAGATCGCTTTATAATGGTGCATATTCCGTCATAAATGAATTGTGGGCTAATTATAGAATGTCCGCCATTAAACTTAATTTTACGAAACATGGTCTAGAAAGGGCCTTAAGCCTTGGCTTTACAGAAAAACGAATCAAAGAGATTATATATTATGGGAAAAAACGTTCCAATACGCAAAAGGTGGAAAATAAATACAAAATTTACTTATAAAGACAATATCGTTATATTAAACCATAATGGAAACGTAATAACCACTTTTAGTAATTTTGAAGGGGCGGGTAGTCTTCCAAGAGGATATTTTAAAGGATTTTGATCATGGAAAGAGTTGACAAATTAGTTAATGACATATTAAAGAAATGGAATCCATTAGAGGTTCCATCCGAAATAGCTGAGGATGAGTACTCTTCATATGTTACATTTATAATGAAATACTCCCAAAATATAAATAGTATCTATTTATGCCCCAAAAAAATATTGACTGATTATATGGATATGGAAATTTCGAATCTCGAGGACGATGCAGAATTGGAACAAATTGCCAGAAGCATATATGAGGCGGTCTTGAGCGATGATGCATTTAAACAGACTATAGAATAGATGCTTTGTACCAGACTTTTATGAGGAGATGGTAGCTTTCGATATAATACAAAGAGCTTCATGGTTAATTTACAAAATATCGTACGTTATGAAACATCAAGTTTACTTTTTGCCATTTGTTGTTTTTTATTTACTGATGTCTGGTTGCTCAATAAAACGAAGCGATACAGAAGAAGTTACCAATGACACTATAGTATGTAAGAAGAAAATTCAAGACCACCTTGTTAGGTATTGTACTTATGAATATTTTATAATTAATAAAGGTGACACCTCTGCATATTCATTTATATTTAGATCAGGACGCGCTTATCCTCATGATTGTAACATGGAGATTGTGAACTGGCCAAGGTACAAGCAGTATTTGATACCAAAAGATACTATAATATCTTGCTATGAACCAAATTATAAAGACTTTTTAAAGGAAATGGATTTATGTTTAAACGTCGCATTGAATGAGAAAGATTCTATAAATCTCAAACATATAGTCTTTCGCCTTGTTAATTGTACGGATATAGCTATTGAAACTTCAAATTTATTTTACAAGATGAGGAGAAAAGATCTTACTCATCAGAATATCTTAGATGCTTTGCAAAAGACTTCATTAAAAGAAGATTTCAATAGAATCCTTAAAAAATACAATTTACATATTGCGGACGAGAACTGTTATGAAGAGATATATCTTGTAAAAAAATCAGACTTCCTGAATATTAGTAACTATTCTAATAAAAAAGAAGTACCAGATTCCATCTTAGATGTAAACGTCAGTTTAAATATTGCTCATATGTGATCCAATCATGACTTCTGAGTGATTTAATCCTCCTCAGGGTAAGGGTCATTGTGGAACAAACGGCAGTTTGAGTCACAAAGACACACCTTGCCAGTATAAAGAAATGATACTTTTGTTGTTGGTATTACCTCCCAATATTTCCTGACCAAAGTTAAGACTGATCGACTTATTAGCTTCTTGACTTATCGACTGAGTTAAGTATGTAGTTTAATGAGTGAGTCAATTTTGACCTGAGCTAAAACTAACTTACTGACCATCTGACTTATAGATTTACTTTATTCTTGATTATACTTTGTAAACGAGGGTGTGGCGTATTGAATGTTGGTAGGTAGTGGGGGGCTTTGGAATAGGGTTTTCCCTACGGTTTTATCGGGAAAATCCCCGCTGCATGAAAGTTTTGTTTGCTATCTTTGTAGTGCTGGAAAACGGGCCTGAAGATATTATTTGAGTCGTGTCCTGGCGTTAAGCTGAGGTCTGTTGGGTAGGCTTGACAGACGAAAATTCGGATTTATAAATACAAGAAACATGAGAAGAGGTTTGGTTACAGCTGTTTGTGCCACGGTGCTGTTGAGTAGCTGCGGCACTTATACGGGTAGCGGTGCTTATACTGGCAGTACCCTTGGATCCGTTTTGGGAAGTGCTATTGGTGGTATCAGCTATGGCGCCCGTGGCAGTGATATCGGCACGATTGTCGGTATGGCGGGTGGTGCCATCGTGGGTGGCGCCATTGGTGCGCAGGCCGACAAGAAGCGTCAAGCCGATTTGGAACAATATCAACGCGACAAGGAGGAACGTGCTTATCAGCGTAAGCAGCGCCGACAGCGCCAAAATGAACAGCGCGACGACCGCAGCTCTAATTACGAGCAGCAGGGCAAGGCGTATAGCGGCTTCGATGAAACGAATAGTGGTGACGACCGCTTGTACGATTTCGAGGGCAGTGATTACACGGGTGATTACAGCGCACAGAAGCCCACCACCCATCTACCCGAGTCGTCAAGTGTGGAAAAATTGGCGAAGGGACTCAGCTATACCCCGGCCATCGAGATTCGTAACGCTCGTTTTGTAGACGACAATCAAGACAATGTCATTTCGCGTGGTGAAATCTGTAAGG
Organism: Prevotella sp. BV3P1; assembly: GCF_000479005.1. GTDB lineage: Bacteria > Bacteroidota > Bacteroidia > Bacteroidales > Bacteroidaceae > Prevotella. The sequence continues at coordinate 34,000 of NZ_AWXC01000028.1, forward strand.
TGATTTTTGAAGTGTACAACCGTGGCACTCAGACCTTGTACGACATCCAACCAACAGTGGTAGAGATGTCTGGCAATAAGCATCTGTCTATTTCACCCAGTCTGCATGTGGAGAAAATCGAACCGGGTGCAGGCATTCGGTACACGGCAGTGGTTCGCGCCAACAATAAGTTGAAAAAGGGAACGGCTAAGATTTGTGCGTCTGTCGTACAGGGAAACAAAGCCATCTCGAAGGTTTGCGAGTTTAATATTCCGACAAAGAAATAATCGAAAACCAGTCATCTATCGCACCATTGCAGTTCTCTTCCAGTTAGACAACATACTTATATTAGCCCGATGTGGGCAAGTAAATGCTGAGCAACAATTGTTGTTCGGCATTTTTAATGAGGGTAAGAAACCGCATTAGCGGCCTCGTTTGTGATGAAAGTGATAGCCAACGCCCAACATGAGGTGATTGGGTGTTTTGAAGTCGTATAAGCTATAACCGATGTTGAGGAAAACAGAATGCGCTACATCTACCTTCAAAGCCAGTGTTTGATACCATCCTTTGAGTTCGGCATGTGCATTGATGAGATTCTTTCCCATGCCCGCATCGATGGTGAAATAAGGCATTACAAACTCAGCCCTGGCAGAAAGCCCGAGAGACATTTGTCGGATGGCGGACGGACTCACAACATGATCCAGGTCGTTGTGCGATTCATTATAGGCTACGGCGTAGTCTTCAATGTACAGATTCGAGCTGCTGTCGTACACGCCATCCAGCGAAATGCCGGCATTGAACCAGTGATTCAGGTTGTAGAGCGGGGTGAAGTTGAAACCTATCACGCCGTATCTGTCTGGCAAAGCTACGGGATTGCCATCCAAATAGATGCCCTGTTTGCGCCAGGCGCCATAAACCAAAAGGTCGTAGCTGATGTGCTTGTTGAACGGCGGAATGGCTCTTTTCGGAATCAGTTTGTCATTTTTACGATTCAGGTAGTAGGCCAGACTGACGCGTCCGCCTAAAATGTTGAGCCCGGCATTGGGTATTGAGGTGTTACCATTGGAGTAGTGGGAAAGTGAAATGCCTGCGTTTAAGTCCAGATGGTTGGAGAGTCGCCACCTCAGATAGAAGTCGGCGTCGATATAGGCGGTCACTTTTGATCCTATGACCTTATTCTGTGGGTTGGTTTCCTGATTGTAAGGATGCCAATTGAAGGTAAGCCCCAGGTTCCATTCATAATTGAGCGACAGGCTGGAGGTGAATCTCTTGATGGGCGCACCCTGAAAGATAAAAGCCGACAGCGGGTTCCCCAATTGTGGATTCAGGTTGTGGTAAGCCAAACCAATGCCTTGGTAAGCATCCTTGTACGTCTGTGCTTGCACACTGGCCTGTGGCATCTGAAAGGCATATTTCAGGCGAGTGGTGAAGGCATGGTTCATCGTTCGTCGCTCATCGTTAGCCCCTTTGAGGTACGGGTTGGTGTGCAAAATGGTCGATGGAACAACGTCCCATTCCAGTCGGTGAATGGTCTTCTGCTGCACTTGCAAGGTGTCAGCATCTTCTGCATGAACACTGTTGGCAAAAAGAGCAATCCATAGAATGCTCAATGAAAGCCTTGTACCTGTCTGAAAAATGAGTTTCATGATGCGATGATGATTACAGCAACAAAAATAATGAAAATGATTGGTTGTGGCAATAGAATGGAATTAAAAATCAATTTACCGTAGTCACTGCCGACATAAATGGAGGGTAGGGCGGTAGTAGCTTTGCTGTTGGCTTTGTGTGGCGTGTTAAATAATGCTAACAAAGAGCATAATAAGCGAAAAATAGTTGGTGGATATGCCTTTTGATACATATATTTGTGATATCAAAATAATATCAATAATCAACAAAATTATGGAAAACAAAGAGTTTACTTTTAAGGGAATGAAGGTCAACGGATTCGTCATGTTATTCGTGTTTATAGCCATTTTCGCCTTGGGTGTGTTCCTTATTTCGGCTGGTGTCGACTCTTCGGATGGGCAAATCGGGGCAGGTGTGAGTCTTTGCGTCACAGACTTGATCTTATTGATGGGCTTTGTGCAGATAGAACCCAATGAAGCTCGGGTGATGATGTTCTTCGGAAAGTATCGCGGAACCTTCTCGGAAGTGGGTTATTATTGGGTCAATCCATTTATCAGTACGAAGAAATTGTCTCTCCGTGCCAGAAACTTGAACGCCGAACCCATCAAGGTTAACGATAAAATTGGCAACCCTGTGATGATTGGGTTGGTGCTGGTTTGGAAGCTGAAGGATACGTATAAGGCGATGTTCGAAATCGATTCGCAGACCATGGCGCAAGGTCTTGGCATCTCAGTGGGTAAGGATGTGAGCAGCATTATGCGGGCTTTCGAGAACTTTGTGATGATACAGAGCGAGGCAGCCCTACGCCAAGTTGCTGGTCAGTATGCCTATGATAACAACGAATCCAATCAAGAAGAACTGACCTTGCGTGGTGGTGATGAGTCTATTAACAAGGAGTTGGAAATGAAGTTGGCCGAAAGATTGGAGATGGCCGGTATCGAAATCGTTGAGGCTCGTATCAATTATCTGGCTTATGCGCCCGAGATTGCAGCCGTGATGCTGCGCCGTCAGCAGGCATCTGCCGTCATTATGGCCCGCGAGAAGATAGTAGAAGGAGCGGTATCGATGGTGAAAATGGCCATAGACAGGCTTTCCAGTGAGGGCGTTATCGATCTTGATGATGACAAGAAGGCGGCAATGGTAAGCAATTTGATGGTGGTTCTCTGTGGTGATGATACGGCTCAACCTGTTGTTAACACGGGTACGTTGAACATGTAAGGCGAATGGCAAAGAAAGAAAACAAGAATAAAAGTTTCATTCTGCGTATTGATTCAGACACGATGGACGCGGTAGAGAAATGGGCTGCCGATGAGTTTCGGTCTATCAACGGCCAACTGCAATGGATTATCAGTGAGGCTTTACGCAAGAATGGGAGACTCAAAAAACGAAAGATGCAGGTGGTGGAGGAAGATAAGCCAGATGAAAGCGCTGAAGATCCGACTACCTAAGCATCCTATGTCTTTGCGGATGGATGGCTGTTCGTACCTTCATTCATAATCCGTAATATGGGTAGACTCACACGCAATGGCTGATTCGAGAAAATAAACATGCCGAAGAAGGAAAACCCTCTTCGGCATGTTGGTTTAAATGCGCTTGTGTCGTATGCTTTACTTCTTCAGCTTCAGGTCGGTATTGGTACCTTCTCCTGCTTCTTCAAACTTGTCGGATACCAGACGCAGTGTCTGATCGTCCAACTGAAGGAAGGTTATTGAATCCATTTTTTCTGACTGTACGCGTACATAATTCTTGCCGTTGTTCTCAATCAGTCTGGCTATACCAGTAGTGCGAGCCATGGTTTCTTTACCCTTTGGGGTAACAGCTACCTGCTCGTAAGCAAACTCCTTGATGCTGTCTCCGTAGATCGAAAGGCTGTACTGGTACGTACCATCAGCGGCAGGACCCTCACCTTCGTAAACCAGTGTGTCGGCTACAACCGTAGTGTCGGTTGCCAAAGAATCTGTACCCTCTGCATTGGCTGCTTTCTTACCATTTTGCTGACACGCAGCGAACATAGCTGCGGCAGCGAACATAAATACTAACTTTTTCATATTTTCGTTTGTTTATAGAATAATATGAAGATAACTCTTTTTCGATGTTTATATTGTAGCTGCGTGTGATAATATTTGTAAAAAACGAAAAGCCACCCGACCTTACCGGCAAAAATGCGTATCTTTGCCGATGAAACTAAGCATAGGAGAGGCAAGAAATGGGAATCAACGTAGCTGATATCAAGGACAAACGAATCGCTGTGCTGCTTTCGGGCGGTGTAGACAGCTCGGTTGTGGTGTACGAATTGGCGCAAATGGGACTGCATCCCGATTGTTTTTATATCAAGATAGGCCCCGAGGAAGCCGAAGAGTGGGACTGCTTGTCGGAAGAAGACCTGGAGATGGCTACTGCCGTGGCTGCGAAATACGGTTGCAGGTTGCAGGTTGTTGATTGTCATAAAGAGTATTGGAGCGAGGTAACAAAGTACACCATGGAGAAGGTGAAGGCGGGTTACACGCCTAATCCCGACGTGATGTGCAACCGACTCATCAAGTTTGGAGCCTTTGATGCAAAGGCAGGTCATCAGTATGACTTGATTGCGACGGGTCACTATGCACAAACCGAGGTGATTAACGGCAAGAAGTGGCTCGTCACCAGTCCTGATCCAGTGAAAGATCAGACCGACTTTTTGGCTCAGATATACGACTGGCAGCTCAAGAAGGCCTTGTTTCCCATTGGGCATTATCAAAAGAATGAGGTACGCGAAATTGCCGAGCGCGAGCATCTTGTCAACGCCAAGCGCAGGGACAGTCAGGGCATTTGTTTCCTGGGACAGATTGATTACAACGAATACCTGCGCCGCTATCTGGGTGAAAAGCATGGCGACGTGATAGAATTAGAAACGGATAAGAAGATTGGTGAGCACCGCGGATTGTGGTTTCACACCATCGGTCAGCGTCACGGCCTGGGCTTTGGAGGCGGTCCTTGGTTCGTGGTGAAGAAGGATGTTCAGGCCAACGTGCTCTATGTCAGTAGGGGATACGACCCCAAGACGGCCTACAAGTCGGACTTTAAGGTACACGATTTCCATTTCCTCACCGAGCCTTTGGATATGGAGCACATAACATTCAAAATCAGACATACGCCCGAATATCATCCGGCAACCATAGAAAAGACGGCTGAAGGCTGTTATACCGTTCATGCCGCACAGCCCATCCACGGCGTAGCACCCGGACAATTCTGCGTGGTATACGATGAACAGCATCATCGTTGCATCGGTTCTGCTGAGATTACCGTATAGGTTAAAACAGCTTGTGTTTTTCCTTCGTGACACATGGCTTTTTGCCCTTCCGCACCAATCACATTGACTTTGGTGGCCAATAGCATTGACTTTGGTGGGCAATAGCATTGACTTTGAAGGCCAATAGCATTGACTTTGGAGAGATAAGTTAAGGTTGTTGATTTTCAGATAGATAGCTATCTGTTATCGTGCGTTTTGACTAAGGGGCGACACATAGCGTAGGGATGTTTCTATTAACTGGTCGATACGCTTTCTTTGGCGTAGGAAGGAAATCGTTTTGATGAGCCACACGAAAGTAAACAACCGCTTTTTCTGGATAGATGATAGTGTTGATGAAAAATGATTTTCATGCGAATGGTTGTGAATTTTTATCAACAAAAGTAAGAGATTCGTAACATATTAGTTGAATAAGTATGCTAAGAATAGTGTCAATTTGTAAGCTGAAAACAAGATAATCGAGGATTTTGATGGATTATCCTTTCTGTTACGTTGATTTTTTCTACTTTTTTATGTTTTTTCTTGTGCGTCTTGTTAATTTGTACTAACTTTGCAATTCATTTTAGTAAATAATTATTTTTAACGCAAGAGAGAAATTATGGAGAAAAGACTTGGGATGGTTATGGTCGGCCTGTTCCTATGCATAGGAATGGTCTTTGCCCAAACCAAAATTACTGGAACCGTAATCTCCGGTGAAGACGGTGAACCCATCATTGGCGCGTCAGTGCTGATTAAAGGGACTACCGTTGGCGGAACGGTCACTGACATTGATGGTCACTTCACCTTGAACACAGCTGAAGGCACAACCATTGTGATTAGCTATGTGGGTATGGAGCCCCAAACGCTGAAGGCGAAGAATGGAATGAAAGTGACGCTGAGGCACGACCAGAAATTGGTCTTGGACGAAGTTGTTGTTACGGGTATGACCAGTACAGACAAAAGATTGTTTTCCGGAGCCGCTACGAAAATTGATGCCAAGGAGGCGAAGATTAGCGGTATGGCTGATATCAGCCGCTCGCTGGAGGGCCGTGCGGCCGGTGTAAGCGTGCAGAACGTATCAGGTACGTTTGGTACGGCGCCCAAGATTCGCGTGCGTGGTGCCACCTCTATTCACGGTAGCTCAAAGCCTTTGTGGGTGGTAGACGGCGTGATTATGGAGGACGTGGTGGATGTTTCGGCAGAAGATTTGTCATCGGGAGATGCCAACACGCTGATTTCATCGGCCATTGCTGGACTGAACTCAGACGATATTGAGAGTTTCCAGATATTGAAAGATGGCTCGGCTACATCTATTTATGGTGCGCGTGCGATGGCTGGTGTCATCGTCATCACCACCAAGAAGGGTAAAGCCGGACAGTCGCACATCAGTTATACCGGTGAATACACCATGCGACTCAGGCCAACCTACAGCACCTTCAACATCATGAACTCGCAAGACCAGATGTCTATTTACCGCGAGTTGGAGAAGAAGGGATTCTTGAACTATGCCGAGACGGCCAACGCCATGAACAGTGGCGTGTATGGTAAGATGTACCAAATGTTGTCGGAATACAACAAGGAAACTGGTCAGTTTGCCCTGGCCAATACGGAGAAGGCAAAGAACGCCTATCTGCGCGCGGCCGAATTTAGAAACACCAACTGGTTTAAGGACTTGTTCTCAACAGCCATCATGCACAACCACTCGGTGAGTATCTCGGGCGGTACAGAGAAATCGCAATACTATGCTTCACTCTCTGCCATGTTTGACCCAGGATGGACCAAGCAGAGTAAGGTGCAACGATACACGGCTAACATCAACACCACTTACAACCTCAACAAGCATTTTGACATCAATTTGATTGGAAATGCCTCGTACCGTAAGCAACAGGCACCGGGAACGTTGAACTCGGATGTTGACTTGGTGACTGGTGAGGTGAAGCGCGACTTCGATATCAACCCATATTCCTATGCGTTGAACACCTCGCGTACGTTGGATCCAAATGAATATTACACTCGCAACTTCGCCCCATTCAACATCTTCCATGAGTTGGACAACAACTATATGGATTTGCATGTGTCCGATTTCCGTGTGCAGGCCAGCATCGACTACAGGCCTATTCAGAAATTGAAGATTACCCTGTTGGGGTCGGCTAAGAGTTCTTCCACCTCTCAAGAACATAACATTCTGGACGAATCGAACCAGGCCATGGCTTACCGTGCCATGCCTACGGCCGCCATTCGTGACAAGAACCCCTTCTTGTACAAAGATCCAGACAATATTTATGCGCTACCTATTTCCGTGTTGCCTTACGGTGGTATCTACGAACGTCGCGACAACAGGTTCTTTGGATGGGACACACGACTCTCAGCCAGCTACAACGACGTGTTCAACGATACGCACATCGTGAACCTCTACGGAGGTATGGAAACCAACTTCGTTGACCGTAAGTCAACCTGGTTCCGCGGTTGGGGTTTGCAATACAGCCAAGGCGAAGTGCCACTGTATGCATACCAGGTTTTCAAAAAAGGTCAGGAGAATGGTTCTGATTATTTTACGATGGACAATTCCCACATTCGCAGTGCGGCATTCTTTGGTACGGGTACCTATTCTTATAAAGGACGTTATCAGTTGACTGGTACCATTCGTTACGAGGGAACCAACTATTTGGGCAAGGCTACCAGTGCACGCTGGATGCCTACATGGAACCTTTCGGGTGCTTGGAACGCACATGAGGAAAGCTGGTATGAGGGCTTGTTCAAGGATGTGTTGACACACAGCACGTTCCGTGTGAGCTACTCGCTGACCGGTGACCGTCCTGCCATCACTAATGCCCTGCCTATTTTCCGCAGCTCCAACCCATGGCGACCCTTCACCAATGTGCAGGAACCGGGATTGGATCAGGTGTTAGGTAATTCAGAGTTGACCTATGAGAAAAAGCACGAGCTGAACTTTGGTTTCGATTTGGGCTTCCTGAAGAACCGCATCAACCTGAGTGCCGACTTCTATTGGCGTAACAACTACGACTTGATTGGCATCGCCAACACCGAGTTGTATGGTCCGCAGTATGCCAACGTGGCATCCATGAAGTCGAATGGTATGGAATTCACGCTCTCTACTACCAACATCAAGACGGAGGACTTTACTTGGAGTACCAACCTGATCTACTCGCATTCGCACAACGAGATTACCGAACTCAATGCGCTGTCTCGCGTCATTGACATGGTTCAGGGAACAGGTTTTGCCAAAAAGGGCTATCCCGTTCGCTCGGTGTTCTCTGTTCCTTTCCGTGGATTGAACCGCGAAGGATTGCCAACCTTCCTCGATCAAAATGGTAATGTGACCACCACGGGCATCTACTTCCAGGAACGTGATCCGGAAAAGGTGAAGTTCTTGAAATATGAAGGATCTGCTGAACCTACTGACGTAGGCTCGCTGGGCAACATCTTTAAATACAAGAACTGGACGCTGAACGTGTTCTTGACCTACTCGTTCGGTAACGTGGTGCGTCTGGATCCGGTGTTCTCCAACGAATATGACGACCTCTCGTCTATGCCTAAGGAGTTCCGTAACCGCTGGGAAGTGTCTGGCGATGAGCGAAAGACCAGCATCCCTGTGATAGCAAGTGCGCAGCAGAATAGGTTCGACAGAAACCTGTCTTATGCCTACAACGCATACAACTATTCGGATGCGCGTATCGCCAAGGGAGATTTTATCCGCATGAAGGAATTGTCTTTGGGCTATGATTTCCCAAATAGCGTGCGCAAGTTCCTGAACGTAAATACGCTCTCCTTGAAGCTTCAAGCCACCAACCTCTTCTTGCTCTATGCAGACAGCAAGCTAAACGGGCAGGATCCTGAATTCTTTAATACAGGTGGTGTAGCCGTTCCGGTACCAAAGCAGTTCACACTCACACTTAGATTAGGACTCTAAAATACAGCAAAGATGAAAACAATAAAAATAACATATACAGCATTGGCCTTGACATTCTCGGCTCTGACATTGTCTTCGTGCGACGAGTATCTGGATACCATGCCGGACAACCGGACGACCATTGATACAGAGAAGAAGGTGGCCAATCTATTGGTGTCAGCCTATCCTCATTCCTCTAATCTGTTGATCAATGAGACGATGTCGGATAATGCTGACTATTATGGCGACAAAAACCCAAACGGTAACCGCTTTGGCGACCAGGTATACTTCTGGCAAGACGTGACAGAGGGTGACAATGAGTCGCCCATGAAATTTTGGCTATCTTGTTATGATGCCATCGCAAGCGCAAACCAAGCACTGGCATCCATTGAAGAAATGGGTGGTGCCAAGACAGAAGCATTGCAGACCTCCAAAGCAGAAGCATTGCTTTGCCGGGCATACGCACACTTCTTGCTGGTCAACGAATTCTGCATGAACTACAGTGAAGGTAGTAAAGCGTTGGGTATACATTACTCTGACAAGGTGGAAAACATCACCGAGAAACACAATCGTGGTACCGTTGCTGAGGTCTATGCGCGTATCGAGCAAGACTTGAAAGAGGCACTTCCCATCGTGACGGACAATTATACCGTACCGAAGTACCACTTCAACAAGAGGGCGGCCTACGCCTTCGCTACCCGTTTCTATCTCTATTATGAGAAATGGAACGAGGCTGTGAAGTATGCTGACATGTGTTTGGGCAGCAATGCTGCAGCAACTCTTCGTGACTGGAAGGCCATGAGTGAGATGATTTCTGATCCAGATGCCATCTCACAGCATTATGTTGCAGCAGATGTCGCTGCCAATTTGATGATGAACACACATGTTTCACAACTGGGTCTGTACTTCGGTCCGTATCTTTTGTACAAGCGTTACGCACATGGCGCATACGTTTCCAGCAACGAAGACTTTGAGGCAACTAACGTTTGGGGCAGGGGTGGATTCTATTATCAGCCGTTTTCGCGCAGAGGTAACAATTTTGATGTAGTGCAAATATGGAAGTTGCCTTATCTGTTCGAAATTGAAGACCCTGTTGCGAGGACCGGTCTTCCCCACACGGTGAATGTGGTTTTCACAACAGACGAAGTGCTGTTGAACCGTGCAGAGGCCTACATCATGCTCAAACAATACGATAAGGCTGCGGCCGATCTTGACATGTGGATGCATAATATTGTGAAAACTGATGTGACGTTGACACCAGAAAAGATACAGAATTTCTATAAATCGGTTCCCTATTCTTATGATGATGCTACAAAGATGGCGTCGACCGTGAAGAAACATCTGCATCCGGCCTTCGCCATTGACGCAGAAGGGTCTGTGCAGGAAACAATGTTGCAGTGTGTCTTAGGCTTCCGTCGTATGGAAACTCTTCATCAGGGCTTGCGCTGGTTTGACGTGAAGCGTTACGGTATTGAAATCGTTCGCCGAACCATGGGGCCCGATGGAAAGCCAGCTACGTTGACAGATGTGTTGAAGAAGGATGATAATCGCCGTGCCGTCCAGATACCATTGGACATTCTTCAGGCAGGTGTTGAGGCTAATCCACGTTAATTTAATAAATATAAATTCGAATATGTATATGAAAAAATATATAGTATGCGCGTCGCTTTGCCTTGTATGCTTAGGGTTTGGTTCCTGTTCAGAGGACAAACTCGAGGCGGAAAGTGTCATCGTTGACTCAAACGTAAAGCAGACTGACTTCGATAAATGGATCAAGGCAAACTTTACTGATCCTTATAATATAGTGTTCAAGTATCGGTATGAACACAACGAAACTGACATGAACTATTACAACGTGCCTGCCGACTATGAGCAAGCTGTGAAACTGGCGCACATCGTGAAATATGCCAGCATCGAGGCATACGACCAAGTGGCAGGTGTGGATTTTACCAGAACATTCTTCCCCAAGCTATTCTATGCGACAGGCGAGTTTGAGTATCGCAACGATGGTACCATGATTTTGGGTACAGCAGAGGGCGGAAAGAAAATATTCTTGGCCGGAACAAATCATTTGAATAAACTTTCTACAACGGTTGAAAGTTTGAACACATATTATCTGCGTACCATTCATCACGAGTTCACGCACATTTTGAATCAGACGAAGAACTACACAGCTGAGTACCAGAAGGTGAACGGAAATCTGTATATCGGAGACGCATGGAGCTCGGAAAAAGGAGCGACGGGTTATCTGCAGCGTGGTTTCATCACGGCTTACTCACAGATGGAGGCTCGTGAAGACTTTGCCGAGATGTTGTCCATGTATGTCACCAACACGCCAGAGCAGTGGGCAAAGTGGATGGCAGAGGCTGCCAAGGATCCTAAGACAGGTAAGAAAACTCCCGGTGCTGAGCACATTGCCAAGAAGCTGGAGATGGTAAGGGTCTACATGCGTGATGAATTCAACATTGATATCGATGCGCTTCGCGATGAGATTCTGCGTCGTGAGGGGGATGTCATCAATGGATATGTGAACTTGACTGATTTGAAAATAGATAAGTAAGAGGAGACCATCATGATGAAAACAAATAAAATATTGACAGGCTTGTTCTTGATGCTTTCAGCACTGCTGTTCCAGTCGTGCTTGAAAGATCAGGAGGATGTGTTTGACGAGTCATCAGCCGCTCGTATGGAAAACTACCTGAATGAGGCACAGCGTGTGTTGATGAGTTCTGAGAATGGCTGGGTACTTGAATATTATCCTGAGACTCACCGCAAATATGGCGGCTTCACTTATACATTGAAGTTTACCAAGGATGAGGCTGAAGTGAGATCTGAGATTAATCCAGATGCGAAGGAAACCTGCCTGTATGCCATGAAGACAAACAATGGGCCTGAGTTGTCTTTTGACACCTATAGCCCGATGATGCACTTCTTCGCAACGCCTTCGTCCGGCTTGTATGAGGCCTATGGCGGTGATTTTGAGTTCGTTATCGACAGCATCGGGCAGGATGCCATCAAGTTCCATGGCAAGCGCTCACAGAATGTGATGTACATGCGTCGCCTGAAAGAGAGTGCCGCAGCCTACCAGAAGAAAGTGGTAGACGTGGGTGATAATTTTAACCTTATTGGCTCTGATGGCACTATCGGCAGCAAGAAGGCTCATTTTGAATATGATGTTGTTGCCCGCCAGCTTACCATCATAACGGATACTGACACCCTTAAAACGGCCTACAACTATACGGACAACGGGTTGCGATTGTACGAGCCACTGATGGTCAATGGCGTATCGGTCTCCGAGTTGACTTACTCCAAGGAAAAACTCTCATTGGTTGCTGACAAGGTAGATTTGGCCAAAGGCTGGCAGAATCCGCAGGCAGTCGTTGATGAAATTAAGAGCATTGGTTCGGATGATGAGGCCTTCAGCCGTACCTATCGTAACATTCCCAAGCTGGGTGAATTCAAATTTGTTACGGGTGCCGACTGGGTAAACGTGACGACCAACGGAAACGACCTGACTGTTAGTATGACTCCAAACACTACTGGCGACGTTCGTTCAACCGAAGTCGTTGTTGTGAATGGCAATTACAAATCATCGTTCGTCGTGACACAATGTGAGGTTGGCGATGTGACTGGCAACTATGCATTCATTTATAAGGACAATAAAGGAAACAAAAAAATGACAAAGGCATCGCTGTCTGTATCCGGCAAGGATATGAAGTTTACTTTCATGGACCTTGAGGATAAAAAGACTTACAGCATCCCTGCGGCCTTTGATCAGGCTACTGGCTCGTTGAGAATACAAGGTGGAAACCTGGGCAAGTTCAACTCTACCTATTATATGATAGGTGTTCTCTTGTTTGGCGAAAGAAGTCAGGGGACATGGGACCCCCATGCCTACATTTCAGCACCGTTCCAGCATGACGAGAAGGACGGTACCTATGCCATCTTCGGAGGAAAGGTTAATGATTATCCCATTGAAGGACTGCTACTCTTTGCTTCTGAGATTGAAACACCAAAGTCTTTGTCAGATATGGCTGGCTTCCTATTCTGGTTCGAATCGCCTATCATTGTCAAGATGAAGGACAAGGGGCAGCCTGCCAAGAGTTTCTCTGGACTGGAAGGAAGAATGCCTCAGGTAATGCGTTCTTCCATACCAGCATCTATCAAAATGATCGAAAAATAAATAAAGCAACATGAAGAAAATATATAGTTTCCTGCTACTTGCGGTCTTTACATTGACTTTTAGTGCATGTAGCGACGATCATGATCAAGTTGGCAGCGAGTATTCTCGCGAGTCTTCTGTCAAGGTACTCAGTTCTAACCTTGTGTTCTCGGCTGCTGCCGGTACTGGTACGTTGGTGTTTGAAGCACCTTCAGCAGCTACCGTGTCGGTTGATGCCCAATGGGCTTCGGCTGTGGTCAACGGCAACAAGGTTGATGTGAGCGTTAAGAAAAACGCCAAGTTGGAAGGGCGTTCGGCACTATTGACCATCAAATGTGGAGGTGATTCCACGCAGGTTACCGTTCAACAACGTGGAATGATGTTCAAATACGGTGGTAAGACTAATCAGTTTATTTATAACGATGCTGCCGGAACCATCAACATCCCAGTGAAGAATGAAGGGGCTAATCTCTCCATCAAGGGGCTTGATTGGGCAGAGGCAAGTATCAGTGATGAGGCCATCAACATCAAACTGTCTGAGAATAAGTCGGGACATATCCGGTCTGGCCTCATTAAGTACACTACTGGCCCTTATACAGATTCAATCTATGTGTGTCAAGGAGAGAAGAAAGACATCGTCAACAAGACCTACAATCTGGGTGGTTACGATTTGTCTAAGATTACGGAGAATACGAAAAGCATAGATGAAGTGTTTTCTGTGAAGAAGGTGATGGTGGTTGAAGTGAAAGGCCAGTTGCTGATTTATTTCCCTGATACCAACTGGATTTTACCTATGACGCTCGATGAGGGCTCGTTGAGTTTCGACATTAACGCTGGTGAACGCATGGGTATGTATTACAATTACTACCATGTTTTCTCAGGTGTTGTTGATTATGCATACCTGGCTTCCTTCTTGAAGAACGAGATAGGTTTTGCGTTTGCAAGCTCAGATTCTAAGTTGAGTATCTCTGGCTACTTTGACTATAGTGATAAACAAAACGCAACAATCGCTTTTATGGGTGACAACATATTTAATGATGCCCTTATTAAGCAGTTGATTAAAGATCCGACGGCTGAGTACAATGCCAATGCATTGGGCTTCTTTATCTTCAATTCCAATAAGGTAGCGAAGAATAGTTACCAGGGCATGGAATCTCTTTATTATAAGCCTTTCATGTTGGAGATTACACCAAAGTCAGCCAAGGCTGCCGTTCTCGAATTTGGCAAGTCTGCCAATCAAGACGAAGTTTCCAAGCAGGCGGTTCTCGAGAAAGTGAAAAAGCAGCTTCGTAACCACACGCTATCTGGTAAACTTCCATCAGAAATTGGTAAGGTTTTGAGGTAGTCGCTGAGTAAATTGTTTATATAAAGCCTGGTTTGAATTTGTTCAAGCCAGGCTTTATGATTGTACAGCATCCGTAAACAACCTTCAATCTGTCGCTCAGAGTGGCTATCTGTGTTCTTGTTATTACACCCAAGTGCTGCTCCAAGGTTGACTTCTTGCGCGTTGACCCCGTCGCCGTACGTTCCGTGTGAGGTGTAGTTACATGTTGCATGCTCATCTATATGCATGGTTGCATGTAGATGAGCATGAAAGTTGCTTTTGTGATGAAAGTCTAATGGGCATTGATGTGTGTGCTAATCGATAGGGGTGTGAAAGTCATTTGTAGTAAATTCTAAATGGGAAAAATGAGTCTAAGATTTGCAAGATTGTTGATTTATTTCAAAATTTACAAGTTGTGAAATAGAAAAAATATGGCACCTGTCAGCTTGTTTTGAGGCGTTGAAATGTAAGTAACAAATAAGAAATGAGGCAATTGCATGCTTTTTAACGTGCTGTTTGCATGATTTGTCTTTCATATTTACATGCAATAGTGAGGCAAAAGCATAGAGGTTGAGGGTCAAACTGCATGCTTTTGAAAATGAAAAGCAATGCTATTGGAGATTGATGCCTGACAGTAATCAGTAACATCTTATATGATAGCGAGATACGAAAACGCTCAAAATATGCGTTTTTCCGGTCAGTCCTTCCTTTGGTTGCAAATATGCGAGTATTCAGAAGGCTTGTCAAGATATTTCGTTGCTTGTCAGTCGCTGCGCGTTTATCACGACGTTTCCAGTGGTCATGTCTTCCATCCCCTTTTTTTGTCCCGCTCACGATTGTCACCGCGTGGCAGGGCCGTTTACTTTTGCCCGTTACCTCTTCCCACCGAATGTTGTGACGTGCCTTCCTGTGCCGTTAGCGTTGCCGTTTCGAGTCGTTCCGTTAGCGAGGGTGCGGACGCTGCGGTTTCAGCCCGCGCCACCCTTTATCCTTCTAAAAGCGAGAGGGGGCAGCGAGTAATGAGGAATAAACTGTTGAAAAATGTTAAGTCAGGAGTAGATATTATAATTATGGTTATAATTCACGCTGTTTCAGCAGTTGGTTGCTTGTTTTCAGCAATTTATCGCTAACTTTGTAATTATTACAAGCGGCGGGTCATGCATTCGTTGCGATACATAACAATTTAATAAACACGATACAGATGGAATCAATAATCAACGCACAAGTACCTGAGTTTAAGGTTCAGGCATTTCAACAAGGAGAGTTCAAGACAGTTTCTAACGAAGACATCAAGGGCAAATGGGCCATCTTCTTCTTCTACCCGGCCGACTTCACTTTTGTTTGTCCTACAGAATTGGTAGACTTGGCAGGCAAGTACGAAGAATTAAAGAAGATGGGCGTGGAGGTGTTCTCCGTAAGTTGTGACACCCACTTTGTACACAAAGCATGGCACGACACATCTGACAGCATTAAGAAGATTAACTACACCATGCTTGCTGACCCATTGGCCGTGTTGGCAAAAGGCTTTGGCGTTTACAAAGAAGACGAAGGTGTAGCTTATCGCGGCACTTTCCTGGTAGATCCAGAGGGCAAGATAAAGGTTGCAGAGATTCAAGACAACAGCATTGGCCGCAACGCCGACGAGTTGGTACGCAAGGTATCAGCAGCACAGTTTGTGGAATCTCACCCCGGTGAAGTGTGTCCGGCTAAGTGGAAGCAGGGCGAAGAGACGCTGAAACCAAGCATCGACCTGGTAGGAAAACTGTAAAAAGATACAAGAACCAAACTTGACCGGTAGCTGAAAGAAAATGCCTGCGAACCAAGTATCGTTGTTGTTTTCTCCAGCTACCTTTTTTTTATTCCTTTTGCATTTCTGCAAGAAACGCAAAGAAAAACAAACTACCCTCACATAATAAGTTATAGCACAATGTTAGATACAACCATCCTACAACAGGTTAAAGATGTCTTCAAAGACTTAACCCACCAATATACCTTCAAAGTAACGGCGCATCCGCAACATGAAAAAGCCGCAGAACTAAAAGAATTCATCAACGACTTTGTTTCCACATCCCAGCTTTTTAAGGCACAATTTGTGGAGACCGATGACATGACCATCCAGTTCTCCTTGCTGAAAGACAATGAAGAAACAGGCGTGATGTTTCGTGGCATACCCAACGGTCATGAGTTCACGTCGCTTCTTTTGGCTGTCCTGAATGCCGACGGCAAGGGCAAGAACCTGCCCGACGATGCCATTTGCAGGCGCATCCAGCGTCTAAAGGGAAACATCAAACTGCAAACATACGTCTCGTTAACCTGCACCAACTGTCCCGACGTGGTACAGGCGTTGAATGTCATGGCGCTAATTAGTCCAAAAATTACGCACGAAATGATAGATGGCGCCTTGTTTCAAGACGAGGTAGAGCGCTTGAATATTCAAGCTGTCCCAACGGTATATGCCAACGGAGAGTTATTGCACATTGGACGAGGCAGCTTGGGAGAGCTGCTCACCAAACTGGAAGACATGGTTGGCAGCGAAGAGGATGAGAACCAAGAGCCGGTGGAACGCCGTTACGATGTCGTAGTTGTGGGAGGTGGACCCGCCGGAGCGTCGGCAGCTATTTATTCCGCACGCAAGGGTTTGCGGGTGGCTGTCGTGGCAAGCCGCATCGGTGGACAGGTGAAAGATACGGTTGGCATAGAAAACTTCATATCCGTTCCCAAGACAACAGGAGCGAAGATGGCCGACAATCTCCTCGCACATCTCAAGGAATACCCCATAGACGTGTTTGACAACAGAAGGGTTGACAAGGTGTTGTTTGATGAAAAACTAAAACAGGTACATGTAAAAGGCGGTGAGATATTTATCTCACCTGCGGTCATCATTGCCACAGGCGCAAGTTGGAGAAAGCTCAACGTGCAAGACGAGGCTAAGTATATGGGGCATGGTGTACACTTCTGTCCCCACTGCGACGGTCCTTTCTATAAGAACAAGCATGTGGCAGTGGTTGGCGGAGGCAACTCTGGCGTGGAAGCGGCCATCGATTTGGCGGGCATCTGCAAAAAGGTAACCTTGCTCGAATTTGGTGAGACCCTACGGGCTGACACCGTTTTACAAGAAAAAGCGAAGAGCTTGGGTAACGTGGAAATATTCACCATGGCACAAACTACGGCCATCGTGGGCGACGGGCAGAAAGTAACCGCCATTCGTGTGAAGAACCGCAACGATGATGAAGAGCGTGACATAGCAGTAGACGGCATCTTCGTACAGATAGGATTGGCGGCCAATGCCGACCCTTTCCGTGAGGCTCTTCCGTTGAATCAACGTCACGAGATAGAGGTGGACAACTATTGTAGGACTACCGTGCCTGGAGTTTATGCCGCAGGAGATGTGACCAACGTACCTTATAAACAAATCATGATTGCCATGGGTGAAGGTGCCAAAGCTGCTCTTTCAGCCTTTGACGACAG
Organism: Prevotella sp. BV3P1; assembly: GCF_000479005.1. Taxonomy (GTDB): domain Bacteria; phylum Bacteroidota; class Bacteroidia; order Bacteroidales; family Bacteroidaceae; genus Prevotella. Next base: position 51,734 of record NZ_AWXC01000028.1, read on the forward strand.
GATTAGGGGCGTAATATGACGGCTTATTCAATATTTCGTGATAGAACTTCAATATCATGCTCTGTTGCATGATTATGGAAAAACTAAAAAAGAAATCTATTTATTTTTATGTGTTTATTACACAAAGGCTTCAGTAGTAAACACTATTAACTAAATTGTATCACTATAAAAAAACAAAAGAAACATGAAAAATTTAATGATTACAGGATTAAACGAGAACAAAGTTAACGGAGTGGTTAAGGGATTAAATCAATTGCTTGCCGATTTGCATGTTTACTATATGAACTTACGAGGCTTACATTGGAATGTGCAAGGCAAGGGCTTCTTTCAGCTTCATGCAGAATATGAGAAGCAATACAACGATACGGCTGAAAAGATTGACAGCGTTGCAGAACGTTTGCTGCAATTAGACAGTAAACCAGAAAATCGCTTCAGCGAACTGCTAAAAGCGGCTTCTTTGCAAGAGGAGAACGACAAGGTTACCGATACTGATGGCATGCAACTAATTTTAGACACGTTAAAAGTGCTGATTGCTCAAGAACGTGCCATTATTGCAGCAGCCGAAGAGGCCAACGATGAAGTGACTATTGCTTTAATGGATGACTTCTTGGTAGGTCAGGAAAAAGCGGTTTGGATGGTAAATGCTTACTTGGCATAACCGCATCGACAAGCAGAAAAATATGAAAAGAGGAGACGGTAAACCGTTACCATAAATATATAGTAACAGATATAATTTATGTTTGTCATCTTTTGATTTCTTTTTATGATAGAACAAGTCGGAAATCAATAAGACTGACAGATAGATTCAGCCTGAAGGAAAGTACAGATAAAGCCGTCTCGCTTTTCTCGTACAGTAGGGATGGTGTTCCGTGCGGGAGCCATCCCTTTTCACAGGGCCGTGCGTGAGTAGCCTGTCCGGATGGCTTTATGCTAATAGGCCGCGCGGTATTTGCTGTCATCCTTATCTTCCAACATGTTGAGATAACTCTGATAGCGGCTTGCGGAGATGTAATGATTCTCAACAGCTTGTATCACCGCACAGCCAGGCTCGTGGGTGTGAGTGCAGTTGTTGAATCTGCAATCTTTTGAAAATTTGAAGATTTCCTTGAAATAGCTTGTCAGTTCTTCTCGCTCGATGTCAAAGGTTCCAAAGCCTTTGATGCCCGGTGTGTCAATCAGGTAGCCACCTTCTGTTAGTTCTATCATCTCACTGAACGTGGTGGTGTGCATGCCTGTGCCGTGCGCGTTGCTGATTTCGGCCGTACGTTGGTCGGCGTGTGGGATGATGGCGTTGATGAGCGTTGACTTGCCAACGCCGCTATTCCCGCTGACCAGCGTTACCTTTTGTATCAGGAGTGATTGCAGCTGCGTGATGCCCATGCCCGTCTCGGCCGATATTTCCACACACGGATAGCCGATGGTTTCGTACAGTTCTACCATTTGTTGTTGGTAGCGGCGTTCGTCATCGTTGAGCAGGTCGGTCTTGTTGAACACCAACACCACGGGTACCCGATAGGCTTCGGCCCCGGCAAGGAAACGGTCGATGAACGTAGTGGATGTTTCCGGTTGCTTGATGGTGATGACGAGTAGGGCCAGGTCGAGGTTGGCTGCGATGATTTGGCTTTGCTTGGAGAGGTTGGACGCTTTGCGTATGATGTAGTTCTTGCGGTCGTCAATGGCGCTGATCAGTGCCGTTCCCCCGGCGTTCATGATGATGTCAACATAGTCGCCCACTGCCACGGGACTGGTGCTGCGGATACCTTTCAATCGAAAGTTACCCTTCACCTTGCTTTCTACGATGCGCCCGTCATCGGTCTTGACGGTGTACCAGCTTCCTGTGTTCTTGATAATGAGGCCGTGCATGGATGAATGTGGTTTAAAGCCTCACCACCAGCCCCTCTCCAAAAGAGAGGGGAGTGGATAGACTTTTATGCGGTTGGATAGTCTTGTGACTTTCATCTTTATCTTTCTTCATAAAGGAGTGGGTAATCAGAGGGATGAGTGGTTTGTGACGAAATAAACTGATCAACTTACAAACTCATAAACTTATGAACTTATCAACTCATCAGCTCATCAACTTACAAACTCATCAACTCAACTTCCCTACACCGTCATGATTTCTTTTGTCTTGTCATCCAGCAGGCTGTCTATCTGCTTGATGAACTTGTCGTGAATCTTCTGCAAGTCGTTCTCGGCGTCCTTTTCCGCATCTTCAGGCAGTCCGTCTTTAACGGCTTTCTTGAGTTTGTCTTTGATTTCAGAGCGCACGTTGCGCACTTCTATCTTCGATTTTTCGCCAATCTTGTTGCACTGTTTCACCAAATCCCGGCGACGCTCCTCGGTAGGCTGTGGAATTCCCAGGCGGATAATCTCTCCGTTGTTCTCTGGTGTGATGCCCACGTCAGAATCCATGATGGCCTTTTCGATGTCACGAATGGCCTTCCTGTCCCATGGTTTGATGGCGATGGTGCGCGCGTCGGGTACCGAAACGTTGGCCACTTGGTTGAGCGGAACCATGGAACCGTACGAGCTGACCATCACTCCTTCCAAGATAGCTACGTTCGCGCGGCCCGCACGAATGCGGTTCAGCTGTTCTTCTAAAAACATGGTAGCCATCTGCATGCGCTCTTCTGCGCTTTTTAATGTAGATTTTACGTCAATCATATCTTTTCTTGCATTAGTGTTAGTGTTGTACAAAAATACGGAATTGCAGGGAAATACGCAACTGTTTGCCGGAATTTGTTGTTGGTCATGGGGCGGGGCAGGTGTGGCGTTGTTGGCTTCCTTCAGTCAGGGGGGCTGCCTTTCGTGGCTGGTTGAAGGCTTTTTGGCTCATCGTTATCCCTGATGGCGAAGTCGCTTCAGCTCGGCTTCCACTCGGTTTGTCAATGCTACGAACTGTGCCACTGTCAGTTGCTCGGGTCGGTTGGTCATCAGTTCTCCCGTATAGAATCCAGCTGACGCACCCTCGCCCGGGAACAGCTGCCGCAGACTAACCCGCAACATCTTGCGGCGCTGGTTGAAAACAGCTTTGACAACTCGCTTGAAGAACGTCTCATCGCAGCCCAGGTCGCGCACTTCGTTTCGCGTCATGCGTATGACCGCACTCTTCACTTTGGGTGGCGGATTGAACACATGTTCGTCTACCGTGAACAGATATTCCACATGATACCACGCCTGTATCAATACCGACAGGATGCCGTACGCCTTGTTGCCGGGCTGTGAGGCGATGCGTTGTGCCACTTCGCGCTGTATCATGCCGGTGCAGCAGGGGATGAGGTCTTTGTAATCGAGCATCTTGAAGAAGATTTGGGAGGAGATGTCATACGGATAGTTGCCTGTCAATACGAACTGCCGTCCATTGAACGCCTGTTGAAGATCCATGCGCAGGAAGTCCTGTCCGATGATGTTGTCACGCAGTTTGGGAAAGTTCTCCTTGAGATAAGTCACCGACTCGCGGTCTATCTCGACCGCTTTCACTTCCCGAGGCTTCTCCACTAAGTATTGCGTCAGCACGCCCATGCCGGGTCCTATCTCCAAGATTGGGATGTCTGGGCATGTGTCCACGGTGTCGGCAATGCGCTTGGCAATGCTCAGATCGGTAAGAAAGTGCTGGCCTAAGTTCTTTTTTGGTTTTACTATCTTCATGGGTCAGTTGTTTTCAGTAGGCAGGTATGGCGCTACAACTCTATGTGTTTGAACCGTCATGCATGTCTCTTTAATAGGACAAAGATAGATATTAAAAATGAATTATATAGATGCGATTGTGAAAATATCACCCAAAAGAATAAATTCACAGCTAATTGTATCGGCCCACTCATAGGGGGATGACTGTGATTGTTTGTTCTTTCCTTACTTTGTTCTGTAGTAAAAATTAACTATCTTTTAACAGAAATACTACCAAATCCAGTTATTTTTTAGCTATATTTGCAAGCAGTTTAATGTATGATAAATCTAAATCTTTTAGGTAATTATTTCGGATGAAAATAAAAGTTGCGATTATCGGGTTCGGTCGAATGGGAAGGTTTTACCTTCAGGAATTTCAAAAGAACACCCGATATGACGTAGTATATATATGTGACATTAATGAAGACTGCTGTAAATTGGCGCGTGAATTGTCTCCAAGTTCAAAAGTTATCACCAACAGCGATGTGGTCTTTGATGACCCTAACGTACAGCTCGTCGTTTTAAGCGCATTTGCAAGTGATCGTAGAGATCGCATTGCCTTAGCTGTCGCCAAAGGAAAACATATCATAGCAGAGAAACCTATTGCTGACACTGTAGAAGCAGAAGAAGCCTGTGTGCAGATGACTGAAAATTACGATGGCATCTGTACGGTGAACATGTACCTGCGCAATTCTTGGTATCACAGCGAGTTAAAAGATATAGTGGCCAGCGGAGAGATTGGTGATTTGGCCATCCTGCGTATATGTCACATGACTCCGGGCTTGGCTCCGGGTGAAGGACATGAGTCGGAAGGACCGTGCTTTCACGACTGTGGTATGCATTATGTAGATGTGGCTCGATGGTATGCTGGCAGTGAATTCAAGACCTATCATGCCCAAGGCATTCGTATGTGGAATTACAAAGACCCGTGGTGGTTGCAGGTACATGGCACCTTTGAAAACGGTATTGTGTTTGATATCACGCAAGGTTTTGTCTACGGACAGCTTTCGAAGGATCAGATACATAATTCTTATATAGACATTATTGGCACCAAAGGTATTGCTCACATGACGCACGACTTCCATACGGCAGTCGTTGACGTGCGAGGTGTGAACGAGACACTGCATATTGAAAAACCTTTCGGTGGTAAGAATATTGATGTGCTCATTGAGCGCATGGCCAACTCAATAGTAACAGGAGTGCGTGACTCTCATCTACCCACCTTTAAAGATTCGGCTATCGCATCTAAATTCGCATGGGACTGTCTGGACGATGCAGCCAAGCACGACCTTCCAGCCATCGGAAATTTGGAAACATTGGAACAAATCAGGTACCGTAGAAGGCACATGACCGATGGATATGGACTGTTACCTAATAACTCAGAAGTTTAATCAACTTAAATTTTATATCTATATTAACCAACTAAACAATTATGGCAGATATTTCAAGAAGAGACTTCCTTAAGAGAGGAAGCGCCGCATTGGCGGGAATGATTGTAGCACCCAGTATCGTACCTAACACGGTGTTGGGTAAGGCGCGCGGTAAGAAATCACCAAGTGACAAACTGAATATTCTTGGTGTAGGTATCGGCGGACGTGGTGCCGCTGACCTCAGTGCAATGGAAACAGAGAACATCATTGGTCTTTGTGATGTTGACTGGAAGTATGCTAAACATGTCTTTGACAAGTATCCCAAGGCTAAGCGCTATAACGATTATCGTAAGATGTTCGACGAGATGCTTAAAAGTGCAGATGCTGTGATGTGTGCAACGGCCGACCATACACACGCCATTATTTGCGCCGATGCCATTACAGCAGGCAAACATGTATATGTAGAGAAGCCAATGACACTCTATCCTTACGAATCCCGCTTGCTGGCTGCGCTCGCAAAGAAATATAAGGTGGCAACCCAGATGGGTAACCAAGGTGCTTCCAGTAGTGGTGCTCGTCAGGCATTGAACTGGATTTGGAACGGTGAAATTGGTGAGGTAAGGCGCATTGAAGCCTTTACAAACCGTCCTATCTGGCCACAAGGAATGCCAACTCCTACAGAGAAGATGGCTATTCCTTCGACCATGAATTGGGATGCCTTTATCGGTCCGGCGCAATACCGTGATTTTAATGCTGCCTATACACCATGGAACTTCCGTGGATGGTGGGACTTTGGATCAGGAGCCTTAGGTGATATGGCTAACCATATCTTGCAGGTTGCCTTCAAGGGATTGAACCTTGGCGCGCCTTCTGAATTGATTGGCAGCTCAACCATGTTGATGACCGACTCTTGTCCGTCTGCAGAAAAGATTACTTATCGCTTTGCTGCCCGTGAAAACATGCCTAAATTGGCTCTCCCAGAGGTTGAGTTGGCATGGTATGACGGTGGTCTTATCCCACAATATCCAGATGGAATGCCTCAAGGCAAGAAGTTAAGAGCTGACGGCTGCTGTATCTTCTATGGTTCAAAAGATACGTTGGTTGCAGAGTGCTACGGTTATGATCCTTACTTGTTGTCTGGCAGAAAGCCGGTTGTACCAGAACTAAACCGTATTGTTAAGAACGATAATCACGAGCAAGACTGGATCAGAGCTTGTAAAGAAAGTCCAGAGAACCGTATTCCGTGCGAGTCAGATTTCAAGTTCGCGGCTCCTATGAACGAAGCAATTGTCTTGGGTTGTGCTGCTGTTCGTCTGCAAGACCTTGGCCAGTGGCTGAAGTATGATGCTAAGAACATGCGCTTCACCAACATCCCGGCAAATGCAACTTTGCGTAGTGTCATTGAGGATAAGTTTGAAATTCACGACGGTCATCCTACGTTCGACCGTACATATACCAATCCGGTTAATGCTAATGAATGGGCAGAGCGCCTCATCAAACCAGTATATCGCCAAGGTTGGAAACTTCCTGAAATGCCTAACGTATAAAAGAAATAGGATTAAACATGAAACAATTGTTATGTACTGTTGCATGTTGCTTTTTGGTGTTGAACGCTTCGGCGGCAACACCAAAATCAAACTATGCCAACAAAGGAGCGGTTACATTGTATTTCTCGCAAGGCTTTCAAGGCCCTGAGAAGTGGGAAAAGCATACTTTCAAGGTTGACAAAAAAGGTTTTATCAACATCTTTGACGGCAAAACGTTGAGGGGTTGGCGTGGCTATGGCAAGACATACGTGCCTTCACGCTGGGTTGTTGATAATGGTTCCATTCACTTTATCGGCAACGAGAGTCCTGAGTCTAAAGGCAAAGAAGGTGGCGACTTGGTGTTTGCACACAAGTTCAAGAACTTTGAATTGGACATGGAATGGAAGGTTGGAAAGGGTGCTAACTCTGGAATTTTCTACTTGGCACAAGAAACTGTCAATGAGAAGGGTGAGCTACAACCTATCTATATCTCCTGTCCCGAGTGCCAAGTTCTCGATAATGAGAACCATCCAGACGCAAAATTGGGCGTTGACGGCAATCGTAAATCTTCATCGCTTTACGACATGATTCCAGCTAAACCACAGAATGCAAAACCTTATGGACAGTGGAACCATGTAAAAATCCGTGTATTGAACGGTATAGTTACACATTTCCAAAACGGCGTTCAGGTATTGCAGTACAAATTGTGGACACCCGAATGGACCGAACTCTTGCAGAAGAGCAAGTTCAGTGAAAAGGCATGGCCCATTGCTTTCAGGTTCCTCAACGACTGTGGAGGTGCTAACCGTGAAGGATTGATTGGTATACAAGACCACGGAAACGATGTTTGGTTCCGTAACATTCGTGTGAAAGAATTATAATAACCAATTAAAATACAGAATGATGAAATACACATTATCAACATTAGCAATAGCTTCTTTGCTATTCATATCTTGCGGAAATAATAAAAAGTGTAATTGTGGATGTAAGCAATGTTGTGACAATGCCGACTCTACAGCTGTCGCTGCCGGTGCTTTAGACTTTAAAGTAGCTGACAAGCAGAACGTCGATTTGAGCAAATTCCCAGTAGACAAGGATGGCTTCATCACGTTGTTTGATGGCAAAACTTTGAATGGATGGCGCGGATATGGCAAGGATACGGCTCCTGCAAGCTGGAATGTAGAAGACGGTGCTATCCACTTGGTGGGTTCAGGCACAGGTGAAGCTCAGATGGAAGGCGGAGGTGATTTAATCTTCGCACATAAGTTCAAGAACTTCGAATTTGAGTTTGAATACAAAATATCAAAGGGAGGTAACTCTGGTGTGTTCTATTTAGCACAAGAAGTTACGACGAATGTTGATGGCAAGGACGAATATCTTCCTATCTGGCAGTCAGCTTCAGAATATCAAGTACTTGACAATGCCAACCACGAAGATGCCAAACTTGGTGTCGATGGCAATCGTCAGTCGGCTTCCTTGTATGACATGATTCCAGCCAAACCACAGAATGCGAAACCATTCGGTGAGTGGAATAAGGGTAAAATCACCGTTTTCAAGGGTACTGTTATCCACGCTCAGAATGGTAAAAACGTTGTGGAATACCACTTGTGGACACCAAAATGGAACGAAATGTTGAAGAACAGCAAGTTCAAAGAGGATGGTGAATTCCCCATTGCTTACAAGCTATTGAAGAATATGGGTGGTGACAAGCATGAAGGATATATCGGCTTCCAAGATCACGGAGACGATGTTTGGTATCGAAATATACGCATTAAGATTACAGACTAAATCAAGAACGACATGAAAAATAAGATAGTTTTATCACTTATTGCCTTGATGCTTCTTGGCAGTACGGCCACTTTCGCACAGCGACGCGGTAAAATGCAGCGTCGAGTGTTACCTCAGAAAGAAATGGCTCTACAGCTTTATTCCATTCGTGAGGTGCTCGGTGACGCCGATAAGTATGCCAAAAACCATGTTGACGTGTTCAAACGTCTTAAGGCTATGGGTTATACAGGTGTTGAAGCAGCTCACTATGGTGACGGTAAGTTCTATGGAGTGTCTCCCGAACAATATCGTAAAGATGTTGAGGCGGCAGGCCTCAAGCCCATTTCTTCACATGCTACTCGTGCATTGAGTGACCAAGAATTGAAGAATCATGATTTCACAGCAGCGTTGAAGTGGTGGGACGAGGCAATCAAAGCCCATAAGGCTGCGGGCATGAAGTATATCGTAACGCCTTGGGCATCTGTTCCAAAAACACTCAAAGATGCCCAGACACTTTGTGATTATCACAACGAAATTGGTAAAAAGTGTAGAGCTGCAGGTCTTCTTTATGGTTATCACAGCCATTCACACGAGTTCACCAAGGTGGAAGGACAAAATTGGTACGAGTACTTTGTGAGCCACACCAACCCTGAATATGTGTTCTTCCAAATGGACGTGTATTGGGCCATGATGGCGCAGCAAAGTCCTACGGAGTGGTTCCGAAAACATCCTGGACGTTTTAAGATGCTCCACATCAAAGACAAGTATGTGCTCGGAGAGAGTGGCATGGTAGGCTTTGACGGTATCTTTAAATACGCAGACAAGGCCGGTTTGCAAGATTTCGTTGTCGAAATGGAAGGAACTGAGGCTGGAATGAATATCATGGAGGGTGCCAGACTTTGCGCTCGATACATTCAAAAAGCCCCGTTTGTTAAGCGAACTTATACAAAGCAATAACCTAATTGGTTATGTATCCAATAAAATCCCGGGTTCAATGAAGAATCCGGGATTTATTTTTTATCTTTGCGTTTGTTCTTGTTTGCGGATGCTGACAAATGTTCTATCCTGCACATTCTTAACAAATGAAAAAACTATTACTCTTTTTTCCCGCCTTCCTATTTGTCTTAGGATTCTCCACTTCTTGCAAGTTTGCGCCTTCACAAGATTTGGGTGACACGGTAGCAGCCGAGGTCTTCGAGCCAATCGACACGGCCGTTTTGAAACAACAGCAAAAAGAAAAATGTCGAAAGCGAAAGACAGTGTGGACATCTTCATCATCGGTGAAGGCTCAACCCGTGACAAACTACAACTCATCTCTTATCCATCGCAACGCGATACCATGCTCTTTGGCAAGAAACGGCCTTTGAAGGTAATGGGTAGCGCAGACTACGGCCGGGTGGTTCGCATTGTTTTTGTGATGGGAAAAGACAGTACAAAACTTGTTAAGAAGGTAGAAGAAATTAAGATGGATACTGCTGTTGCCGCTCCGTGATTAGGTGTCGTTGTCTGGAAGAGATTCCAACAACAGTTCGATGAGGCGTGGCAAGGCATATTGGTCCAGATCACTTTTTTCCACCCAGATGTAGTCATCGGGCAATGTCGGTTGTTCATCGGTTTCCAACAGGTAAAAGTCAGCCTGCAGGATGCGGTGCGTCAGCACATGCTTCACACCTTTTTTCAGCAGCAATAGCTGTCCGTGGAAGTCGGGTAGTTCTTCGTTTTCATAGAGCAACGGTTCCCACAGGCCCTGCCAAATGTCACCGGCCGCTCGGCGATGAATGGCTGTTTTTCCTTGCCATCGCACATATACATATACTAATTGACGCGTCTTAATTTTCAAAGTCTTCAGTTTGATGGGCAGTTCTTCAACCTTTCCTGTCCGCAGAGCTACGCATGTTTCCGCCAAAGGACATATCAAGCATCGAGGCGATGTGGGTGTACACTGTATCGCTCCGAAGTCCATGATGGCCTGGTTGTAGGCCGATGGCTCAGCTACGGGCAACAACGACTGCGCCAAAGCGGCAAATTCTTTCTTGCCTTCGGTGGTGTTGATGGGGGTAGAGACGCCGTAATGCCGTGCCAACACCCGATATACGTTTCCATCAACTACCGCCACAGGCAGTCCGAAGGCTATCGAGCCAATGGCCGCAGCCGTATAGTCGCCCACGCCTTTCAGGGCCTTCAGCCCATCCATCGTGTTGGGAAAATGTCCCAACCCCACCACTTGTTTGGCGGCATGATGTAGGTTTCGTGCCCTGCTGTAGTAGCCCAATCCCTGCCATAGACGCAGCACCTCGTCCTCGGAAGCCGCTGCCAAATCTTCCACTTTCGGGAAACGAGCCATGAAACGCTCCCAGTAGGCCCAGCCTTGCTGTATGCGCGTCTGCTGCAAAATCACCTCACTAATCCAGATGGCGTATGGGTCGGTTGTCTCGCGCCATGGCATGCTGCGCCCGTTCTCGTTGAACCAGCGTAGCAAGGCCAGTGTGAAAGGGCTGCTCCCCATGTCGTTTTCTTTCTTCATTCGTTGGTGATTTTGCTTTTCGTGCTGTTGGTGTGGCTTGCAGAGCCACAGCTTAGTGACAGAAAAAGAGATTATCATCCCTACGCAGGATTGATAATCTCTTCTATGTTACATTACATGTGTAGGGTCTACTTCACGCGTGAGCCGTATTGTTGGTCAAGGTTGAAGATGGCCGTGTCGCCCATACGCGTGATACGGTCTACGATACTGCTGGCGGTAGCTTCTTCTTCCACCTGCTCGCGCACAAACTGCCAGAGGAAATCCTCGGTGGCCTTGTCGTTCTCTTTCACAGCCTTGTCAAGCAAGGTGTTAATCAGTTCGCTGATGTGGCATTCGTGCTTGTAGGCGTCTTCGAAGGCATCCAGCGGGCTGGTCCACGTTTGCTTTACCGCGGGTATCTGGTTGACGATGGCCTCACCGCCGCGCTTGATGATGTAGTTTGCCATCTGGAAGGCGTGGTCCATCTCCTCTTCCGATTGCCTTTTCATCCAGTTGGAGAAACCGTCAAAGCCCTCTTTCTCTAAGTAGAAAGACATGGAAAGATATAGATTGGCTGAAAAAATCTCTTCAACAATCTGATTGTTTAAAGCTTCTTGCAATGTGTTTGAAATCATATTCTTTAATTATTTAGTGAAACATTCTATATGCAAATTTACTAATAAAAATGCAGAAAAGCGTGTCTTTGGTATTATTTTTATTATTTTGTCATATTTGTAAACTATATTAACATCTGTTGTGCAATGCTTTCATGACAAGATTTGTGTAGCCACCCATTTATTCCGTCAAGATTATCAAGCTGACAGGGCTTGCCGGGTACTGCTTTTTTGCGTACCTTTGTGACATTCGTAGGCATCATGCCGCATACAGCCAAAGCAGAAAATTGATAATGGAACAGAACAGAGAATTGGAACTTGCGTGGGAATTTGTGGAACATACCGCCCAGTGCATCTTCCTCACGGGAAAGGCGGGAACAGGTAAAACCACATTCTTGAAGAAGGTCAAGGAGCGCAGCAACAAGCGTATGGTGGTGGTTGCGCCCACGGGTGTGGCTGCCATCAATGCCGGAGGCGTCACCATCCACTCATTCTTTCAGCTGCCGTTGTCACCCTTCGTGCCCAATGCCGTGGTGCAAAATCGATATGATTTTGGCAGGGAGAAGCGCAAAATCATCCGTACGCTCGACATGCTCGTCATCGATGAAATCAGTATGGTGCGCAGTGACCTGCTCGATGCCATTGACGCGGTGCTCAGAAGGTATCGTCAACGCGACCGACCGTTTGGCGGTGTGCAGCTGTTGATGATTGGCGACTTGCAACAGTTGACACCCGTCGTCACGCCTGCCGATGAGGAGTTGCTGCGCCCATACTATGACACGCCTTATTTCTTTGGCAGCCATGCCCTGCAACAAACGCCCTATGTCACCCTGCAGTTGCAAAAGGTGTACCGACAGCAGGATTCGGCTTTCTTGAACATCCTCAACCATTTGCGCGACAATCAGTTGACACAGCATGACCTTGACTTGCTCAACAGCCGCTGCGACCCAACGTTCCGTCCCCGGCAGGACGATGGATACATCCTGCTGACCACGCACAACAGCATGGCCGACAGCTACAACAACCGCGAGCTGAACAGCCTAATCACCAAAACTTATCAATACAAAGCCACCGTCGAAGGCAACTTCCCAGAGTACTCTTACCCCACCAGCGAGTCGCTCACCTTAAAAGTTGGCGCTCAGGTGATGTTCATCAAGAACGACGGTTCGTCGGAACGGCGGTATTACAACGGCCGCATCGGTCGTGTCGTGTATCTGGATGATGACCATGTCGAAGTGCTCTGCCCAGGCGATGAACAGTCTATCTTAGTGGAAAGACAGACGTGGGAGAACACCACCTACCAGATCAATGAGCAGACCAAGGAGATAGAACCCAAGGTACAAGGCACCTTCAGCCAATATCCCCTGCGCCTGGCATGGGCCATCACCATCCACAAGAGTCAGGGACTCACTTTCGATCATGCCATCATCGACGCCGCTTCGTCGTTTGCCTCAGGACAGGTGTATGTGGCTTTGAGCCGTTGTAGAAGTCTGGAAGGATTGGTCTTGGCGTCGCCCATCCCCGCGCGTGCGGTGATGAACGATGAACGTGTCGCGTCGTACATCCGCCAGCAGGAGGATGAGGCGCAGAGAAGCATCGAGCAATTGCCCCAGCTCAAGGATGAGTACGAGCGTCATCAGCTCATCGAACTCTTCAGTTTCTTAGACCTATGGCGGGCCGAAGACATGCTGTGCCGCCTGTTCATCGAGTTCTTTCACGCCTATCCAAAGCTCACGCTGATACACAAGTCTACCGTCAAGGCCTTGCAAGACAAGGTGAACGTCATCGCATACAGGTGGACTTCGCATATCGGCCGGTTGACGGCAGCGCAGCTGCGTGACCCTCAATTCCTGGAAAGAGTGGTGGCGGGAGCCGGCTATTTCCGCAAGACGTTGAAGCAGTATCTGGGTGATGTCCTTGAGCAGTCGCAGGATGTCACGTCGAACAACAAGCTGGCCGTGCGCCGTCTGAACACCTGTCTCGCTGATTTGCGCGAGCAGTATCTGGCCAAAACGTTCTTGCTCGGGTACGTCGTTCAAAACGGGTTTACCGCCCAAGGCTACCTCAAGGCCAAGCAAGAAGCACTCTTGGCGGCCATGGACGAGCTCACACCGCATGCCAAAAGCCGCTCGAAGGCGCAGAAGGCACCCAAAAAGAAGAAAGAGAAAACGAAAGACGTCACCTTCCGACTTTACAAGAGTGGCCTGTCGCCTGCTCAAATAGCGGCTGAACGGCAGCTGGCCGTCAGCACCATATACACGCATCTGGGCCATTTTGTCCGCCAAGGCGACATTGAGTTGCTGCAATTGATAGACGGGAAACACCTTCAAAACATCCGGCAGGTCATTGAGAAGGTGGGGCTCGACAACGGAAAGACGGCCATCAAGGCTCTCTGCGCGCCCGACGTTACGTTTGAAGAGATTAGCCTGGTGACGGCTGCGCTCTGCGGCAAATCGTAAAGACAGACTGTCGTGGCAGCCTGACGGCGGCAATACATCAACCGTGACAGCAACATGTTGAATGCTTTGCGATGTTGCCAGCAGCTTGATTCTCGGGTGAAAATGCGTTAAACGCCTTGCCGTTTCCATGAATAATCTCTACTTTTGTACCACTTAGAAAATAATCTTTTAAACACTTGGACAATGAAAAAGTACACACTCACACTCCTGTTTCTGGCAGTAACGCTATGCGTAAGTTCGCAACACCTGTTCGTAGGAACCTACAACATTCGCTATGACAATCCCGACGACCGCAAGGATGGCAACGCATGGCCCAAGCGATGCCAGGTGATATGCGACATGATGAATTTTGAGCAGCCCGACGTCTTCGGCACGCAAGAGGTGCTCGTGGGGCAGCTGCGCGATTTGAAACGGGGACTGGACGGATACGATTGCATCGGCGTGGGGCGCGATGATGGCAAAGAGGCTGGTGAGTATTCGGCCATTTTCTACAAGAAAGACAAACTCAAGCGTCTGGACAGCGGCAACTTCTGGTTGAATGAAACGCCGTACAAGCCCGCTTTGGGCTGGGACGCGGCCTGCATCCGCATCTGCACCTGGGGTAAGTTCAGGGACGTGAAGACCGGGTTGAAGTTTTATTTCTTCAATCTTCACATGGATCATGTGGGCGTGGTGGCCCGCAGGGAGGCCGCTAAACTGGTTGTAAGGAAAATCAAAGAGATTGCGGGCAGCAACGCGCCTGTCATTCTCACCGGCGACTTTAACGTTGATCAGCATGACGAGATTTACCAAATTTTCACCCGGTCGGGTCTCCTGAAGGATTCATACACCGCCGCCAGAATGCGCTTTGCCGAGAATGGAACGTTCCAGGGTTTCAACCCTTCCTTGATGACAGACAGTCGCATCGACCACGTTTTTGTTTCCAACAAGTTCCAAGTGAACCAATATGGCATTTTGACCAATGGCTATTGGACTGAGGGAAACAGCCGTGAGGTAAGCAAAGAAGGTGCTGCGCCACAGGAGTTGAACTTCCGTCAGTATGTACATCGCTTGCCTTCTGACCATTATCCGGTGATGGTCAAGTTGAATTATCAGAAGTAGAAGCCGTTTGCTGGGGTATCTGTCACTGTCCCGCACACGATGATAACCCAGGTTGATGGTTGTTTGGTACACTGCGTGAAAGTTCTGATAGTGTTGAATAATTTCAAAATTTTGAACTTTCGAAATAGACAAAATTCTTGCGCATTAGATGGTAATTTGATGCCTTAAAAAGGAAAAATTGAGCGGTAAGAGGGACAAAAGCATGCTTATTTCTTATTTTTTTGTATGCCTTATCCCTCCAACTAACGTGCCTTATCCCTCCAAAAGCATGTGAATTGGGCGGCAATAGGCATGCTTTTGTCGCAAAAATAGTTTTTTATTGAGAAATAAAAGGCTATAAATCCTATAACTCATTAGTTCATAAAGAGATGTGAAACTTGCTCATATTTCGCTTATTTGCAACCCATTTTCCTGTTGGTTGTAAATAAGCGAGTATTGAAGGCCTATGTAAAATATTTTCCTATTTGTTGATGTTTCACCCCAATGAAATATCTTTCTACTTTATTCTTTCATCGATTGGTGCATCGTGATGATGTCGTTGCAAAATCATTTCATTTGCCTACCTCTCAAAATATCGTAATCGAAGATACGATTTTGAACAGATTTATTCATATATTTGCAGAAACGTTTTACACCATAACCATTTAATAAGATGAAACACATATTCATTGTTCTGTTAGGATTGGCCGCATCATGTGGGAATGTAGCTTGGGCGCAAAAGCCTAATCAGTATAGTGCCAAACTAAAATTCTATAACCTGCCGAAAAACAAAATCTACCACAAAGGCTGGATAGACTACAACAAGAATGGCAAAAAAGATGTGTACGAAGATCCTACGGCCGGAATTGATGATCGCATTGACGATCTGATCAGTCAGATGACGCTTGAGGAAAAGACCTGCCAGATGGTGACTCTCTATGGTTACAAACGTGTGTTGCAAGACGATTTGCCCAACGAAAGCTGGAAACAAAAGTTGTGGAAAGATGGAATTGGTGCCATTGACGAACACCTCAATGGCTTTCAACAATGGGGCTTGCCGCCTTCAGACAATCCATGGGTGTGGCCTGCCTCAAAGCATGCATGGGCCATTAATGAGGTTCAGCGATTCTTTGTGGAACAAACGCGTCTTGGGATTCCTGTTGATTTCACCAATGAGGGCATCCGAGGCGTGGAGAGTTTCAAGGCTACCAACTTTCCTACGCAGTTGGGATTGGGTACGACATGGAACCGAAAGCTCATTCATCAGGTAGGCTATATCACAGGGCGTGAGGCTCGTTTGTTGGGCTATACCAATGTGTATGCTCCTATTTTGGACGTGGGACGCGACCAACGTTGGGGGCGTTATGAGGAGGTTTATGGGGAAAGTCCGTTTCTCGTAGCCGAGTTAGGCATACAGATGACACGAGGGTTACAAACCAATTATCAGGTAGCCTCTACAGCCAAGCACTTTGCTGCCTATAGCAATAACAAAGGAGCGCGTGAGGGTATGGCTCGCGTGGATCCGCAGATGTCACCCCGCGAGGTACAGAACATACACCTATACCCGTGGGGCAGGGTGGTGAGAGAAGCGGGATTGTTGGGAGCGATGAGCTCGTACAACGATTATGATGGGGTACCTATACAGGGTAGCTATCATTGGCTCACAGAGGTGTTGCGCCAACAGTTTGGCTTTAAAGGTTATGTGGTGTCCGACAGTGATGCGTTGGAATATCTCTTTTCGAAGCATCGCACCGCTGACAACATGAAGGAAGCCGTGTACAAAGCTGTCATGGCGGGTTTGAATGTGCGGTGTACATTCCGCTCACCCGATTCATTTGTTTTGCCATTGCGTGAGCTGGTCAAAGAGGGACGCATTCCTATGAAGGTGATAGATGAGCGGTTGAGAGATATTCTTCGGGTGAAATTCATGGTGGGTATCTTTGATCGTCCGTATCAAATGAATCTGCAAGCAGCCGACAAGGAAGTGGATGGGGAGAGTCATCAGCAAGTGGCGTTACAGGCATCACGCGAGAGCATTGTGCTATTGAAGAATCAAAACAACACGTTGCCCTTAAACAAGGCGTCCATTAAAAAGATAGCTGTATGTGGTCCTAATGCCAATGACGCAACGTATGCGCTTACCCATTATGGTCCGTTGGCTGTTGAGGTGACAACGGTCTTTGAAGGAATACGCAACAAGGTGGGAAGTGAGGTTGAGGTGACTTATACCAAAGGCTGTGATCTTGTGGATGCGCATTGGCCCGAATCAGAGTTGGTAGATTATCCCATGACGGCCGATGAGCAGAACGAGATTGACAAAGCTGTGGAACAGGTGAAGCAGAGTGATGTGGCTGTGGTGGTACTTGGTGGCAATTTGCGTACTTGTGGCGAAAACAAGTCACGCTCTTCATTGGAGTTGCCGGGCAGACAATTGCAACTATTAAAGGCCGTTCAGGCTACGGGAAAGACGGTGATATTGGTATTGATCAATGGCCGACCACTGTCTGTTAACTGGGCTGATAAGTTCGTTCCGGCCATTGTAGAGGCATGGTATCCTGGTTCTCAGGGCGGAATAGCTGTCGCCGATGTGCTGTTTGGTGACTACAATCCAGGTGGTAAGCTTACCGTTACTTTTCCAAAGACAGTGGGGCAGATTCCTTTCAACTTCCCTTCTAAGCCGGCTGCCTTGGTCGATGGTGGAAACAAGTTGGGGTTGCATGGCAATGCATCGCGCGCAAATGGTGCCCTCTATTATTTCGGACATGGTTTGAGTTACACGACTTTCAAATATTCGAACCTTCGGTTGTCAGCGCAAAACATCAGTCCTACCGACTCGGTATTGGTGAGCTGTGACATCACGAACACCGGTCAACGTGCCGGAGATGAAGTGGTACAACTTTATATTCAAGATGTGTTGAGCACGGTGACCACGTACGAGAAGAATCTCAGGGGCTTTGAACGTGTGCATCTCAAGCCAGGTGAAACACGCACCTTGTCGTTTGTCATCAAGCCAGAGCATTTGCAGCTCATCAATGAGCTGTATCAACATGTGGTTGAACCCGGTGATTTCAAGGTAATGATGGGTGCCTCGTCAGAGGATATACGACTGAAAGATACGTTTACCGTTACTACTCCTAATGCTTCAATGGTTGCCAAGAATCGTGCTCATCGCATGGAAGTAGTGGCTGTTCCCACAACTCCAACCGCCCAATATGCGGTGGATGGAAACACTTCTACTTACTGGCAGGGGCAGACTAACGCCTCTCTGACGGTATCTGTGCCAGCCTCTGAGAAATTAGGAAGTCTTACTATTGTGTTTGCGAAAGGCTGTTCACCTAATGCAGAATTCACGATTCAGCTATCGTCGGGTGGTGGTCAGTTCTTGGATGTCTTTACAGGAAAGGTTTCGGGACACGAACAAAAGCTGCAAATCAATCGGTCTGGCGTTAGTGATATTAGGGTACTTTGCCAGCAAGGCACGTTGAATATAGCCGAAATCAAAGTGGATAAGTAGCACGGGTGTGGGCGGATTGTCTGTCGTGTCCAATCGAACAGGATCTATGTTTCATGGAAAGTTGTCCATACATCTGATGCAAGAACCGTCCAAGATATGCTTTACAAATAAAAATGGCTGTTCGAAATAGATACGAACAGCCATTATTTTCTTGCAATCAAGAAGAGGTTTTACTCTGCTTCTTGCTCCAAGGCGCGATAGTTGATCAAGTCTTCGGCGCGGAAGTTCTTGATGAACGTGTAGTGCCCTGTATTCTCTTCTTCAGCATGACGCATGTAGACGTGTGCGCTCTTGCCGAACAATTCGGGTGAACGTGATGCATCATCAATGAGCAATACTGACATCAAGAGATTGGCTGTCATGTTATATAGGCGACGAGCCAAGAAGTCTTGCAGCTCCTGGTTGTCAGCCTCTTTCACCATGTTGACAGCTTCTTCGTACTGCTGGGCCAGCACTTTCAAGCGGTCGTGTAAAGGTTTCCATGCGTCTTCAACCTCATTGTCGAGCATTTCTTTCATGATGTTGAGGTAGGTACCATTCATGATGTAGCGTATGGCGGCTACCACTTGCAGCTGTGTCGTGCCCTCGTAGATAGAGAAAATGCGTGCGTCGCGGAACAAACGCTGGCACTTATAGGCCATGATGAAGCCCGAACCACCATGTATGCTGATGGCATCATAAGCGTTTTGGTTGGCATATTCGGAGTTCATGCCTTTGGCTAATGGCGTGAAAGCGTCAGCCAATCGGTTGTATTTCTTCATCTCCGCACGTTCTTCAGCACTCAGTTTTCGGTCGCGTTGGATGTCTTCCAATGCCTTATAGAGGTCAACGTAACGAGCCGTTTGATACAACAAGGAACGGCCTGCGTCGAGTTTGGCCTTCATGCGCGACAGCATGTCGTACACGGCGGGGAACTCAATGATGGCTTGTCCAAACTGTTGACGCTCTTTGGCGTATGCCAAAGCTTCGTTGTATGCCTCTTGTTCAACACCAACCGACTGTGCCGCAATGCCCAAACGAGCGCCATTCATCAGTGCCATGACGTACTTAATCAGTCCCATGCGCGTGCTTCCGCACAGTTCGGCTTTGGCATTCTTGTACACCAGCTCGCAGGTTGGCGAGCCATGGATACCCAATTTGTTCTCAATGTGGCGCACATCCACCCCGCCATTGCGTTTGTCGTAGATGAACATGGACAGTCCTCGGCCGTCTTTCGTACCCTCTTCCGACCGTGCCAGCACCAAATGGATGTCTGAGTCGCCATTGGTGATGAAGCGTTTCACGCCATTCAGTCGCCAACAGTCTTCTTTTTCATCATAAGTAGCCTTGAGCATCACGCGCTGAAGGTCAGAGCCTGCGTCGGGTTCGGTCAGGTCCATCGACATGGTGGCACCCTCACAAACGCGTGGGATATACTTTTCTCGCTGCTCGTCCGAGCCGAATTCATACAGCGTGTCGATGCACGATTGCAGCGACCAGATGTTCTGAAATCCTGCATCTGCTGCGGCTATCATCTCCGACATCATCGAGAAAGTGACGTTGGGCAAGTTCAGTCCGCCATAACGCCGTGGCATCGATACGCCCCACAGGCCTGCTTGCTGGGTTGCTTTGATGTTGTCAAGCGTTTTGCTGGCATACTTCATGCGCCCATTCTCAAGATGCGGACCTTCTTTGTCCACGTCTTCCGAGTTGGGTTCGATGATGTTTGCCGCCACGTCGCCCGTGATTTCGAGAATGCGTTTGTAATTCTCGATAGCATCATCGTAATTTACCGGAGCATCATCATAGTGCTCTTTGTCTTGATAGTTGCGCTCCTTGAGCTCAACAATTCGCTTCATCAACGGATGATCTAAATGAAATTTAATCTCCGGATGGTCAGTATAGTAATTGGACATAGTTTGATATTATTGTTTGAAGTTATCGGAAGTTATTCGGAGTTAGTTCGCTTCGCTCACAGGAGTTAACGGACATTACCTTTGCATGACGCTATGGCATTGTTGTTAAGTATTCCTTTGGCATACGCATTGATATACCAACTTGCTTTTTCTAAAATACTCATGAGTTCAGCATATTGCTCTTCGTTTATATATTCTAAATCTTTTGATAGAATGATATAATTTCTACATTCTTCCAAACTGCCTTGAGATGTATTCAAGAAGCGTAATTTATCTGCCTTTCCTATCTTTCGATATCCTTCTGCAATATTAGCAGTAATAGATACCGCAGCACGTTGAAACTGCGAAATCAAGCCAAAGCGTTCTATCTCAGGAAATGTTCTCGTCATTTTATAAACTTTGATTACAAATTGATGAGATATTTGCCAAGCTATGATATCTGTGAAATTTTTCGTCATCTCATGTGCGTTATTATATTCCAACAGGGTGACTAAGAGAACTAATGTCTGTTAACTCCCATGGCCGAAGGCCTATAACTCCGATATTACTCCTATTAACTCCCCCTAATCGTGGGGATTTATTTGCTGTTCTCCTTATAATATTTAATCATCTTGGGCACCACTTCCTCCACCGTTCCGGTGATGACATAGTCGGCCAGCTGGTTGATGGGGGCGTCGGCATCGGTGTTGATGGATATGATGATGCCCGCGTCTTGCATGCCGGCCACATGCTGAATCTGTCCGGAGATGCCGCAGGCGATGTACACCTTGGGATGCACCGTCACGCCCGTTTGACCAATCTGGCGGTCTTTCTCTATCCATCCGGCGTCAACGGCTGCGCGACTGGCGCCCACCTCACCGTGTAACACGTCGGCCAATTCGTATAGAAGGTCGAAAACCTCTTTGCTTCCTACGCCGTAGCCGCCTGCCACAACGATGGGCGCACCCTTTAGGTTGTGCTTGGCTTCCTCAACATGTCGTTCAAGTACCTTAACGACATACGATTCTGGACTGACGTATTCCGTTACCACGGGATACACCACCTCGCCTTTCGCCTCGCCCTCATAGAGCGCCTTCTTCATCACTCCCGAACGCACGGTCGCCATCTGTGGACGATGGTCGGGGTTGACGATGGTGGCCACGATGTTGCCGCCAAAGGCCGGTCTGATTTGATAAAGCAAATTGTCATAGTGCTTTTTGGCTTTACGGTCGTCGTAGTCGCCAATCTCCAGTTGCGTACAATCAGCCGTCAGTCCACTGGTGAGCGATGACGACACGCGCGGTCCCAGGTCGCGGCCGATTACCGTCGCACCCATCAGGCATATCTGCGGTTGCTCTGTCTGGAACAGTTTAACCATGATGTCCGTGTGTGGTGCCGACGTATAAGGATACAATCCTTCTCCGTCGAAGACAAACAATTTATCAACGCCATAAGGCAATATCTGGTTCTCTACGTTGCCCTTGATGCCCGTTCCCACTGCCAGCGCATGCAGCTCAACGCCCAGTTGGTTGGCCAGTGTGCGCCCTTTGGTGAGCAGCTCTTGAGATACTTCGGCAACGGTTGTGCCTTCTATCTCGCAATATACAAATACGTTGTTCATATACACATAAGTTTATTAGTTTTTGAGTTTATGAGTTTTTAAGTTCTCTAAGTACAAGAAACCTTAGCATGAGGCAATTTTGTTTTGCAACTTAAAAACTAAAAAACTGACAAACTTAAAAACTTACCCAATAATCTTTTCTTCAATCAACTCTTTCATCAGTGCTTTCACATCCTCATCAGATGAGGTAAGCGTTTTGCTCTCCTTGGCTTGGAACACGATGTTCTGCACCGACTTCACCTTCGTTGGCGAGCCCGAAAGACCACACTGCGCTGGGTCGCCGTCCACATCGGCCACCGACCATTGATTCAATGTGAGGTAAGGACGCTGCTCATAGAGTTCGGTCCATGCCTCATCGCCTTTCCGTTCCATCGGACAAGTGGCGTACTTGTGCTTCATCACCAGCTTGGCATGGCAAGGACGGCATGGGGCCGCACTTCCATTCACCGTGACAACCACGGGCAACGGAGCCTCTACTGTCTCGACACCGCCATCAATCAAGCGGCGAATGGTAGCCTTTCCGTTTTCTATCTTCAATATTTCTTCGGCGTAGGTCACCTGGTTGAGGCCTAATTTCTGAGCAACCTGCGGACCTACTTGTGCCGTGTCGCCATCGATAGCCTGGCGGCCTCCAATCACCAAGTCTACATGCCCAATCTTCTTGATGGCCGTGGCCAGCGCGTAAGACGTGGCCAGCGTGTCGGCTCCGGCAAACAAACGGTCGGTCAGCAGCCATCCGGTGTCGGCGCCGCGGAACAAACCTTGGCGGATGATTTCAGCTGCACGCGGTGGTCCCATGGTCAACACGCCCACGGTAGAACCTGGATTTTGCTCCTTGATGCGCAGCGCTTGCTCCAGCGCGTTCAAGTCTTCGGGATTAAATATGGCGGGCAGTGCGGCTCGATTCACCGTGCCTTGCTCAGTCATGGCATCCTTTCCGACGTTTCTTGTGTCAGGTACTTGTTTGGCAAGTACAACGATTTTCAGTTTCATAGAATGTATTCTGTGTTATAATATAATGGTCGTTAACAGATTCCTTTTAGGACTTTTGTCTGCTCGCAAATGTACTAACTTTTTGGTTCTTACCCAAAAAAAGGGTGCATAAATGCACAATCAGGATTCGGTTTCACATTCCTTATGCATCAAGGGCGAAACATGATAAATCAAGCCGCTATTTGCATGATTTCCAATAGCAATGACTTTGTGTGCCAAACTCATTGACTTTGATGCCCAAACTCATTGACTTTGACTGCCAAAGTCAATGAGTTTGGATTGGAAAGTCACGGCCAAGGGGAACGTAACAAGTAGAAAAACAAGATAAACGCCTCATTATGAATGAGATAAAACCATAGAAAGACATCGCAAACCGCTTTGTAAGGATGCCCCACTTGCGTGTTTTCAAGGGACGTGATGACATGGTTGCCGGTAGCTCTTCACGGCAAAGAAATGGGACGCAGCAAGCTCAGGATGGGCCATGACGTATGAAATGAAACAGCGGCAGACGCAGATAAATATTCTGAAAAATAGGGCGGAGAATATTCGGCGCTTCATATTTTATTCGTTAACTTTGCATGACTATGATAGACAGAGCCACCGTTGAACGGATAAAAGACACGGCCAACATCGTGGATGTGGTGAGTGAGTTTGTGACACTTCGCAAGAGTGGCGCCAACTACAAGGGTCTTTGTCCGTTCCATAACGAGAAAACACCCTCGTTCATCGTTTCACCTGCCCGCGGTACCTGCCATTGTTTCGGGTGCGGAAAGGGTGGAAACGCCATCGGGTTTATCATGGAACACGAGCAGATGAATTATCCCGAGGCCCTGCGTTGGCTGGCTCGCAAGTATCATATTGAAATCCGTGAACGCGAGATGACGGATGAGGAACGTCGCGAACAGAGCGAGCGCGAGTCGATGTTCATCGTCAACGAGTGGGCAGCGGGCTATTTCAGCGACTTGTTGCACAACCATCCGGACGGACAAGCCATTGGCATGCAGTATTTTCGTAGTCGTGGTTTTCGCGACGACATCATCCGAAAGTTCCAATTGGGGTACGACTTGCCCGACCGCACGCTGCTGTCACGGACGGCCATTGGCAAGGGTTATCAGGAAGAGTTCTTGTTGAAGACGGGCATTTGTTATAAAACCGACCGTGGTGACTTAATCGACCGGTACAGCGGGCGGGTCATCTTTCCGTGGATAGGGCTCAATGGCAAGGTGGTAGGTTTTGGCGGTAGGGTGCTCGACTCGCGCACCAAGGGAGTTAATCAGAAATATGTCAACTCGCCGGCATCCGAGATTTACCAAAAAGACCGTGAGCTGTACGGCATCTACCAGGCCAAGAAGGCCATCGCGAAAGAAGACTGGGTGTACATGGTGGAGGGCTATACCGACGTAATCTCCATGCACCAGTGCGGCGTAGAGAACGTGGTAGCCAACTCGGGAACGGCACTCAGCATGCATCAGATTCACATTCTGCACCGATTCACGTCCAACATCACCTTATTATATGATGGTGACGCCGCCGGCATCCATGCGGCTTTCCGCGGAATGGACATGCTCTTGAGTGAGGGCATGAATGTGAAGATACTGCTTTTGCCTGACGGTGACGACCCTGACAGCTTTGCGAGAAAACATTCGGCCGATGACTTCAAGGCATACATCGACAAGCATCAAGTTGACTTTATACAGTTCAAGACCGACATGATGGTGAGCAACGTCATCGACCCTTTTAAGCGTTCTGAGGGCATCAACTCCATCATCAGCAGCATTGCCGTGGTACCCAATCAGATTCTGCGTGATACTTATGTGCAGGATTGCGCGCGCAGAATTGGGATGAGTGAGCAGACTTTGATTAACACCATGAATCGATACATCCGCGAAAATCGAGGTGCCAGAACCACAGAGCAGCAAAGAGCGGCCATGCAGGCGGCGCAATCCGCGCCCGTTTCCCACCCCACACCGTCTGCAAAGCCCATGGCACAGGCTTCGAAGGTAGAACTGATGCTCATCCAACTGGTGATTAGAAAGGGCGAACAGCTGATTTACGAGGGCGTGGAAGATGATAATCACAACGTCGTAAACTTCACCGTGGCTCAATATATCGACTACATCTTGAATGGTGACCAGCTGCAATTGGGCAACGAACTCTACAGGCGCATTCTGTCAGAGGCTGTCAGTCACAGCGGAGAAGAAGGCTTTGTGGCTGAACAATACTTCGTGCATCATGACGATATTGAAATCAGCAAACTGGCCAGCAAGTTGAGCATGGATGCTTATCAGGTGATGGAAACACAAAAACCAGCATCTGAAACGAAATATATTGACGAGGAACAATTGGCGAGAGAGGCGCAAGAGGCTCTCCGAAACCATACCATTCACTTGGTGATGGACTACCGCATGGACTATGTTGAACAGCGGTTGAAAGACCTGATGCGCGAGATAGCGGAGGCGTCGAACGACGCTGAACGCATGCAACAGCTCATGCTGGAATATAAAGACATGCACCAAATACGCAATGCCTTGGCCAAACAGTTGGGCAACAACATCATCGTGTAACACCGTAAATGACACGCTGGTGCGACTTTGTCGTGCCAACCGACCGACAAATCGGACTTGCCTGCAGCATAAACAATACTATGGTTTACCTTCATTGGACGCTTATCTTGATCTATTTGATCATCATTATCGGCACCATTGTCACCGTCTTGTTGGACAACCGACAGCCGTCGAAGACAATGGCGTGGTTGCTCGTGCTCATTTTCTTACCTATCGTGGGCATCATTCTTTATTTCTTCTTCGGCCAAAACACGCGCAAGCAGCGTATGATGAGCCAGCGAAGCATCGACCAACTCACCAAGCGTTCGATGTTGGAGTTTGCCGAACAGAAAGATTTGATGCTGCCCGAACGGTATCAACCGCTGATACAGCTGTTCGCCAATCAAAACATGTCGTTGCCATTCAAGGACAACGAGGTGGAAATCTATACCGAAGGGGCCGACTTCTTCCTGGGGTTACTCAAGGCGATAGGCAGTGCCAAACATCACATACACATCGACACGTACATTATTGAAGAAGACCCACTGTCACAGTTGATTGCCGATGCCTTGATAGACAAGGCGCGGGAGGGTGTTGAGGTGCGACTGATTTACGACTATGTGGGTTGTTGGAAGGTTCCAGGCAGGTATTTTGAGCGGCTTCGCAACGCCGGTGTTGATGTGCGTTCTTTCATGCCAGTGCACTTTCCGGCATTCACTGGCAAGGTAAACTACCGTAATCACCGCAAGCTGGCCGTTGTAGATGGGCAGATAGGTTTTATCGGTGGCATGAACATTGCCATGCGCTACATACGCGGTTCGGCCAAACAGCCATGGAGAGATACGCACATGAAGGTGCGCGGGGGAGCCGTGTACGCCATACAGCGTGCCTTTTTGGTAGATTGGTATTTCGTGGATAGGACGCTCATCAGCAGTCAAAAGTATTATCCACCCTTTGAACAACCCATTACAAACAATTGTCTTGCACAGGTTGTGACCAGCAGTCCTATCTCGCCTTGGCCTGAAATGATGCAGGGATATGTGCGCATTTTGCTCGAAGCTCGCCGTTATGTCTACATGGAAACGCCTTATTTCCTACCCACGGAACCCGTGCTTTTCGCCATTCGCACAGCGGCCTTGGCGGGCGTTGACGTGCGCTTGATGCTGCCAAGGCATGGGGACGTGAAGTTAGTTGAATGGGCCAGCAGGTCGTATATCCCTATCATGATTGAGGCGGGCGTGAAGGTTTATTTCTACAAAGCGGGGTTCAATCATTCTAAACTCTTGGTGGCTGATGACAGTTTGTGTACATGTGGATCCACTAACATCGACTTCCGTAGCTTTGAAAACAACTTCGAAGCTAACATTTTCTTTTATGATGAGGAACTGGCTTTGCGCATGAAGCAGGTCTTTTTGACCGATCAAGAATCGTGTGTGCTTATCGACAGGCTGGCAGATTTCATGCGTAGGCCGTTCTTAAACAGGCTTTGGGAGTCGCTGGTACGTCTGCTTGCTCCGCTTCTATAATGCCGCTTCCCTTCGTAAGCGATTACATGTCTTTGGATTGGAATATGGTGAAGTTGACGCTGCCGTAGTGTCTGTGCTCGACATATTGCGGCAATGTACTGAAATCATTCTTCTTTCCGTGTTCGAATACGAACACGCCGTTTGGCTTCAGCAGCTCATATTGCAGAACAAGCGCGGGAATCTTCTCCAGTTCGGGTAAGGTGTATGGAGGGTCAGCGAAGATGAAATCGAACCGTTGGTGGCAATTTTTCAAGAAACGAAACACGTCCCCTCGAATCAAAACGTTCTTCTCTGTTCCTAATTTTTGCATGCAATGGCGAATCAAGTTGGCATGGTCGCGGTCGGCCTCCACGCTCACTACCTGCTCACACCCACGCGACAACAGTTCCATAGAGATGCTTCCGGTGCCTGCAAAGAGGTCTAAAGCCATGGCTCCTTCAAAGTCAATGTAGCCGTTCAGCACGTTGAAAATGCTCTCTTTAGCATAGTCTGTCGTGGGTCTGGCTTTGAACGTGTGGGGTATGTCGAAGTGTCTTCCCTTGTATAAGCCTGTGATGATGCGCATTATTTTCCTTTCAAAAAGAGGGTGATGAGGTCGAATGTGATTCCTTTGATGTTGATGATGGGAGCACGATTGAACTCTGCTGCGGGATTGATGTAATACACTTTTTGCAAATAGCGGCGCAGGTTGTCGGTCAACCATTCGCGTTCGGGAACGTCGCCCGCTACATGCAGCTCGTCTTTCTCGGTGTCCAAAGCCAGCAATTTCCATGCGTACAGCAGAAAGTAGATGGCATCTTGCGCGCTTGCCGCATTGAATGTGTTGCAGAACTTGAAGCGGTTGTGTTGAAAACAGAACACGTCTACCTTCTTATCATGAAAGTATGCGTACAGTTTTTGGTACGCTCCCGTGAAACTTCGCTTATGTAGATAGCTCCAAACCGGCTGCAACATGGGGTGGAAGCGCACGTCGTTGAAGTGGTCTGTGATAACCAATTTCAGGTCTTTGTTCATGGAAAACACGGCCACTGCGTTGAGATTGGGCAGAATGGCGTGCAACACCGTGCTGTCGTCATGCCCGATGAAGGTGTGATGGTAAAGTAGTTCGATGGCACTTTCATCAAATTCGTCAATGGGAATCATCAGAACGGGCGAGTCGACCATCACCTGTGCCCGCTGGTAGCCATACGAGAGCAGGTCACTTTCTTCAAAGGCTTCGCGTAAGTTGGCAGCCAACGAAATACCACTCTTAAGGATATAAGGCTCGAAAGCCAATTGGCTCTCCGTGGAATTGTCTATCACGGAGAAACTCAAGGAGTGCTGACTGACCCTGAAAGTCAGCCTGGCCCTCTTTCGTTGTATGTCATTCCCAATTTCCGGCATTGTCGTTTGATGTGTTGAGATCTCCGATCTTCAGTCCGGGAAAGCGTCCCGCCGCGTTCTCGTCGTCAATCAGTTGTTGGATGGCTTGTTTGTCTAATCCCTGTAAAAAGTCAGCATGATAGGCCCTGCATTCCATCAATGGCAGCTGTCGCCCCGACTTAGTGAGCTGCATGGCGGTTTCTATCTCGAACTGCTTGTGGTTGGTATGCGGAACAAACCGCAGGGAGTCGGTCAGCAAGCCCCGACGTATCAGGCTATCGAAGCTGGCGGTATAGCCTCCCGTGGCCATGCGGTATTTCTCTTCGGCCATGCGTATTTGCACCAAATGGCGCTTCACTTCTGTTTCCCGTTCAGTCTGTTGCTGCTTGAAGTGGATGGGACCGTAGATGCTCAAGATGCACAAGATGGCCAGAATCAAGACGCAGCAGGTTAAAAGATAATTATGCTTTACTTTGACTTTCATGACCGATTTTTGTTGTATCTTTGTGCGTATGGCGAACCATCTTACACTTGCAAAAGTACAAAATAGTTTCCAATAAACCGACAAATCGGTAAATTTCTCATTCTATCTCTTTCTGAACACATGATCACAGACGAACTCATCTTCCAAATCAAACGACAATTCGCACTCGAACCTACAGCCGAACAGGCCGATGCTCTACGCACCTTTGCCTGTTTCATGATGGATGACGACCCACACGCGGTGATGATTTTACGGGGGAGCGCAGGCACTGGGAAGACCTCTTTGGCTGCGGCTATCGTGCGAACCATGGTGACACTGGGTCAAAAGGTGATGCTCTTGGCCCCTACCGGACGCGCCGCAAAGGTGTTTGCCATGAACAGCACGCATCCTGCTTACACCATTCATCACCAGATATACCGACAGAAAACATTCGAGGGTGATGGTGGTGTGTTCAATCTCAACTACAACCGCCATGCCGACACGATGTTCATGATTGACGAATGTTCGATGATTTCCAACCGCGGCATGCCCGACTCGTCGTTCGGAAGCGGGTGCCTGTTAGACGATTTGGTGCAGTTTGTCTACGGTGGGCGCAACTGTAAGATGATGCTCATCGGTGATCAGGCGCAGCTGCCGCCTGTCGGTGAAACCGAATCTCCGGCTCTGAACGCCGACTTCTTACAAGGGTATGGACTGAAAACTTACGAGTGTACGCTCAGTGAGGTGTTGCGACAGAGCCGACAGAGCGGCATACTGTACAATGCAACGCTCATCAGGCAGATGATCACCCGTGACGAGTTGACCGAATTACCCCAGATACATTTCCATGGATTCGCTGACATCAAGATGGTGCCGGGCGATGAATTGATTGAGACGCTCAATGACAGTTACACGGAAGTGGGCATGGACGAAACCATCGTTGTAACGAGAAGTAACAAGCGAGCCAACATCTATAACCGTGGCATCCGTAACACCATCCTGGACAGAGAGGAGGAACTAAGCTCCGGTGATTGGCTCATGGTGGTGCGGAACAATTATTTTTGGTCGCAACAAGCCACCGAATCGCCGGTGAACGATGTGCCGCTTGCGAATAATGCTGCGGCCTCTTCGGCCATGCGAGAGGCGGAAAAAGAAGGGAATGGCACCAACGGTATCTCCTTTTTGGCCAACGGAGACCGTGCCTTGGTGCAGCGGGTGAGGAACGTGCGCGAAGTGT
Source organism: Prevotella sp. BV3P1 (assembly GCF_000479005.1). Taxonomy (GTDB): domain Bacteria; phylum Bacteroidota; class Bacteroidia; order Bacteroidales; family Bacteroidaceae; genus Prevotella. The sequence goes on from NZ_AWXC01000028.1 coordinate 81,852, forward strand.
ATGGCTTTCGTTTTGCTGATGTCTGGCTGCAATTCCCCGACTACGACCAATACGAATTGCAAGCAACGGTCGTGCTGGACAGTCTTAATACGGAGGCGCCGGCGCTGACGCAAGCGCAAAACGAGCGATTGTTTCAGGAGGTGATGGCCGACTATGCCGACATTCCCTTGAAGCGGGAACGGCTCAAAAAGATGAGACAGGACAAGTTGTTGAACGCCATTCAGGTGAAATATGCGTACGCCATCACCTGTCATAAGGCGCAAGGTGGGCAGTGGGCGCATGTCTATCTGGATCAGGGATATATGACCGACGACATGCTCACGCCCGACTATGTGCATTGGTTGTACACCGCTTTCACCCGAGCCACCGAGCGTTTGTATTTGGTTAATTGGCCTAAAACGCAAACGCACGATGAGGATGATTGAGCGGGAGCGGCCATCAAAAACCACCCACAGCCCCGCTTATTGCCTTTTGTAGACCACGGGATCGTCCGTGACATCGTCACTTCCTACGCTCACTTGTGTCATGAGCCCCTTCTCCTCGTCCACTTTTAAAACAACGACATACGCTGGCTGGTGTCCTTTGGCGGGCATCGTGATTCTCAATACCGGCTTTTGATATGTGTAGGTGGCGGTTTGTGTCACCTCTTGTCGGTGCTGTCGTCTGTTTGTCTCTACGCTGTTTCCTTTTTCGTATCTCTCTTCACTGCCCGAAGTGACAAACACCTCGCGGGCGGATGCGAACGCCAAACTTCCCCAGTGCTTTACATATTTGGAATGACTGGATGGCACTAAGCGTTCGTAACTCCATTTTGTATTTATCAACTTGTTTGCTGTTAGGCTCTCAAAATCTTTGTCCTGCTTGTCGCATGATGCGAGCGTGAAAACCATCGCACAAAGCGTCAACGTTATCGATAACAATCTTTTATTCATCTTCTTACTTGTTTTATGGTTTAAAATGAAGGTGCAAAGATAGGACAAAAAAGATATTTTTCAAGCTGATTGGCTGCAAAAAAGTAGTCATTTTGCAAGAAATGGTACTGCTTGAAGCCCATAACGTGTGCCTGAGTGCTGTTGGATGAATAGTCAAACAGTGTGTTTATGCGCATCATAGCACATGCAATCTCACTGACAGATTTATGTGAATTTTCTTGACAACGAACATCTTCATATTTTTAGAATTTACGAACAACCGGGCATCTTGTTGCAAATATGCTTAAAATGAGAAAGTTTTATAAGTGGTTATGGCATAATGTATTACGTTAATCTCTATCCGCTGCACGCCTGTTTTCGCCGTCTTTATCTGTGAAATGCATTGAGTTAAGGGTGCAATATGTATGCTTTTGCGCAGTAAACCCATGTTCATTGCGTGCCAATGGGGTGCTTTTAGCAGTGCAAAGTCAATGCTTTATGGTAAAAATTTGATTTTTCTTGCCAACTCAACTCCTGTCTTGCATCCTGTTTGCCTATCGTTTTTTTCTATATTGAAAGTTTTTATGTGCCGTTTTTGGGGCGATAATTGGTAAAAATACATAACAACCTTGGCGGCATCCTATTTGCATTGTTTGAATGGATAGGTTGGCCATGCGTGCACAAAAGCATGAAAAATAGTTCACGCTTCATGGTTTTTTGCATACCTTTGTGGTGCAAATCACATTCACTTACGGATGAAAGCGGAGGACAGCATGGCTGATCACCCTCTTTTCACACACAATTATTTTTCATTCATGAAGCTCTGGGGCATTCTTTTTCTGGTGGTTCCCTTGCTGGGAAGTGCTTATTGTGAGAAAGCCTACGGTGCCTCGCTGAACGGCTGGGCGCAGTGGCGTTTCGCAATAAATGGTCTTGGTATTTGGGGAGGAAAGTTCAGAATTGGCACCCAATCCGAATATCTGGCAGCAGCTTTGACGTCAACCACTTCAGTAAATTGTTGTCAACATGAATGATACGGTTGTGATTGATGAGGCCTGGTTGCATGCGTCTTTTGACACTTTCAACCGCTTGTATTTTGACAATGCGTTGCCCCGTCCCCGACTCTCGTTATCGCAGTCGCGCACAAGGCTCGGCAGCATGTCGTGCAAGCATAAGCTTACCTGGAAAGGATACAGGCCTTGCCGTTATGCCATTCACGTCAGTACCTATTATAATCAGACCGAACGGCAATATCAGAACGTGCTGTTGCACGAGATGATTCATTATTATATCGCCTACAAAGGCATTGTGGACACCTCGCCACATGGTAAAGTTTTTCGTCAGATGATGAAAAACTTGAATGAAAAGTATGGTTGGGAAATCAGCGTCAGCTCTCGGATGAGTGAGGCAAAGTCCGCCTCCGTGCAATCATCAGCCACGCCTCGGCTCATCCTCTTGCTTGAGGTACAGGGACGGGGGCATTTCGTTTCGGTGGTCAACCCCAAGTATGCGTCTGCGATGGAACACGAGCTGCAACGGCTGTCAGAAGTGAAACAGCACGCATGGTACCTGTCTTCAGATGCTTATTTTGACGGCTTTCCGGTGGTAAGGAGCCTTCGGGGCAGGAGGATAACGGTGGAAATGCGAAACGAACTCATTGCTAAACTCACACCTCTGAAGGATGTTTGATTTGTTTTGTCATTTCTCTTTTCGTGTTACTCACGAAGTTCGTAACACACACCGTGGTTGTGTTTGGTTCGTTGTTCTTTCATTGAAAATAAGAAAACAGACCCATCCCGCACCGATTGTTCGGTGATAAGGATGGGTCTGTTCTATGTGTTATGAGGGATTATCTCTTGACAATCTTCAACACAGCAGGAGTCTTGTCGCACATCCCCCTTACGATGTACATGCCCGCTGGCAGTGCTTGGAGGGATAGGCGAGCGTTGGGATGCTTTTGTATCATCACTTTTGTACCAAAGGTATCAGTCTTGCATGTTGATAAAGCACCTCAAGTCTTGACTTATTTCTTTAACATTTCCTCAACAGCCCGTTTCAACTGTTGGTCGTTGCCATTGATATAATCCTCTGGAGTGTTGTAAACTTCGATGTCAGGATTGAGTTGTGTGTTCTCTCCAAAGTTGCCTCGCATGTCCCGGCAGCCTACCTGTGGGATGCCAAAGACCATGGTGTTGTCGATGAGTGTTTCCCACCAAACGGCGGTCATAGTACCAGCAACTGGCGTACCAATCAGTTTTCCAATGCCCAACTCCTTGTACACGAACGGGAATCCATGACCATTGCTGTAGTCATCTTCGCACACCATGACGCACGAAGGCTTGGTCCATTTGTTCCAAGGGTCTTTTCCAATGAACTGTCCACGTGGGACAAAGCTCTGATATTGCTTGCCTGAGAGCAGCGTACACAAGTCATCGTGCAGCCAGCCGCCACCGTTGTGACGCTCATCTACAATCACAGCTTCACGATTTCTGTTCTTATCGCTCAGCAATTCATGAAATACAGTACGGAAACTCTCGCTATCCATGGCTTTGACGTGTACGTATGCCAACCGTCCATGCGACAGACTGTCTACCAATTGGCGGTTCCTGTCCACCCATCGTCTGTACAGCAGTTCGTCTTGATAGCCCTTGCTAATGGCCTTCACCGTTACGTCGAAACGCTTTTTAGTGGTGGGATTGTACACCGATACCCTGACATTGCGACCCGACTTTCCGTCCAACATATAGTAGTAGTCTTTGTCTTTCAATATCGGTTCACCGTCTATCTTCTCAATGATGCAGCCTTTGGTAACCCCTGTTTTCTTCACTGAGAAAGGTCCACGATTGATAATTTCCTCGACTTTCAGTCCATCTCCATCGTAAGTTTGGTCGTAGAACAAACCCAAGGTGGCTGTACTAAGGTTGGCACCACCGCCAAAATAGCGGGCACCCGTGTGAGATGCGTTCAGTTCGCCCAACATTTCGCTGAGCATGTCGCTGAAGTCATAATTGTTGTTGATATAAGGTAAGAACCGTGCATAACTCTTTTTGTAGCCTTCCCAATCGACACCGTGCAGGTCGACCTTATAAAATTTATCCTTCACCTGCTGCCAAATGTGGTTGAACATGTACTCCCTTTCTTGATAAGGCTTGTAGTTGAAACGTGCTTCAAAGTCAACATTTTTCGACGAGTTGCTGCCTATATCTATTTTCTTGATGCCTCCTCCAGAGCACAGGTACAGATTCTTGAAGTCTTTGTCCGCCAGCATTCCGCCGCCTCCAACACCTTTCAACACAATTTTTGTACTCTTATCTTGTAGATCATGCTTCCATAAGTCGAACCCACCTTCAAATGCAGCCTGATAATAGAGGGCGTTTCCGTCGTTGCTCAGCACGGCATCACCCAATCGGCATGAGTTGACAGTGAGCCTAAGCACACGGTCGCGACAGTTGTTCAAGTCCAGTTTGATAGGCTCTTCCTTCTTTTCTTTCTTCTTCACCGTTACGTCTACCGTCTTTGGCTCTTCGGCTTTTTTCTTCTCCTTCTCTGCTTCGTCGAGGAGGCTCTTTTCCTCTTTCGTCATCTTGAACTTCTCATATTCGTCCAAGTCGAAGAACATGATGTACACATCGTCTTCCGTTCCCCAACTACCGTGGCTGCGATAGCCTGCTCGGTCACTTTGGAAAATGATGGCTTTTCCGCCTAATACCCATTTTCCATTACCGGCATTGTAACCACTTTGCGTGAGGTTATAAATGGGCTTTTTACCTTCTGCGTCAATCAAGGCAATGTCTTGGTTGTTCCATCCTCCTGTTCCGATATAATTGGAGATGAGCCACTTGCTGTCTGGACTCCATTCAAACCAAATATCTCCGTCGCTATAAGAGTAAACATATTTACCGTCCATCACGGTTCTTACTTTCTTGCTCTTTACATCAAGCACCTTGAGCGTACCTCTGTTCTCAAAGAAGGCAATACTTTTCCCATCGGGACTGTATTGCGGTTGGAAAGAGGTATAAGCCGAATGGATAAGGCGTTCTTCCTGTAAGTCGGTGGCATACGCAAACTGTTTCTCCGCTTTGTTCTTCATGGTGGTTTGGTAAATCTGCCACAACCCTTCTCGTTCTGATGCGTAGACAATCGCCAGTCCGTCGGGAGAGAATTCAATCGAACGCTCTTGTTCGGGTGTATCAGTGATTTGTTTGGTGGTTTTATATTCGATGTTGGTTACATACACGTCACCATGCAGTACGAATCCTATTTCCTTCCCGTTAGGGGAAAGAGCAATCTCTGTCGCTCCCCATGTCTTTATCTGTCGACTCAAGTCGATGTCATTACGGTCGGCAGTAATGCTCACATTTACTTTTTGTGGTGCAGCCGACCCCATTTGGGTGTATATCTCACCGTCGTAACTGTAACAAATCCGCCCATTTTGTGCCACTGATAGATAGCGCACGGGGTGTTTGGTGTGGTGAGTAATTTGTGTTTTGTCAGCTCCCGAAATGCCTCGTTTGTACACATTGAAGGTTCCGTCTTCCTCACTTAGGTAGTAAAAAGAGGTGCCATCGGGTGCCCAGCGTGGTGTACGATCCTCCCCATTGAAGGTAGTAAGTTTGCTAAACTTACCATTTTGATTGAGCCATATATCCCTTGTGATAGGCGAGCGGTGATGTTTGCGGAAGGCATCTTCGTATCCTTTCTTGTCATGATACAATATCTCACCCTTTTGGTTGATGCTCAAGTCCTCCATGTTCACAACAGAGAAGAGCTTTGGGCGGTCGCCTTTCAAGTTTACTTCGTACACCTGTGGGAACTGACTGCTGGCAAAAAAGATAGATTTTGCTGTTGGCATGATAGCTGCACAGAACAGGATGTGTTCGTTGTCACGCCATGCAATGGGAGTTTCGTTGGTGCTTCGGGTGGTCAACCGCTTGGGTTCGCCACCGAATTTGTCCATTACGAAGATATCTAAGCTACCTTCACGGCTCGATGCGAAAGCAATTTTCTTGCCGTCAGGGCTCCAAATGGGGTAGGAATCGTATGCTGCATTCGAGGTGAGTTGTCGTGCCTGACCGCCCGAAGCGGGTACGGTGAATACGTCGCCTTTGTACGAAAACGCAACGGTTTGCCCATCGGGAGAGATCGAAGTATGTTTCATCCACAATGGATTGGTTTGGGCTGCCACAGATAGAGATAGTGTGAGGGCAGCCAGTATGAGTGTTTTTTTCATAAATGTAGGTTTTTTATTGTTTTAGATGTCTTCTCTTTTAAGCTATTGTTAGTCCCATTTGGATTTGCCACATAGTTTCCGCATCCGATTGACCATCGCCTCTTTGATGCGTTTGAAATTTCCTTTATGCAAGTTGATGAACAGCTCTTCTATCGATCGTCCTATCTTGAGCCAAGGATGTCCCCAGCCCATGATGCGGAACATGCGGTGCTTGTAGCCCACGTTCTCAATGACATATCGTGGGTGTTTCAGCGGAAACGACAGTTCGTGGCGTTGCATGGTGAAGATTCCTCGAATGGCTTTGGGCAAGTCGTCGTTGCTCCCACTGAGATGAACACCGTCTTCGGTAGCTCCAGCATTGCTAATCATGTTCACTCGGGGAACGATGCAGAGCTGCGAATGGAAGAAGATGGCTGCATGAAAAATCGTTTCGTAATAAGCTTTCCCCACCGAACGGTGATACTCGCAAAACTCAATAAAGTCGTTTTGGTATTTCCTTTCTTTAATAAGGGCTTCCAACTGCTGCCGATTGTACTTGTCGTCAAGGAACGAATAAGTAGCGTCCCATTTGTCAACTACCCGTTTCCACGATGCCCAACCACTGATGCTAAAGGTAGTGGTGAAAAAATAATCATCGGGAATCCCCTGTGTTTCTTCATCGTAATTCATGCCCGCAATCATGCCGATGCGCTCATCATGTGCATATCTGTCAAGCAATTCTTTGCAAAAAGGGAAGAACGAGAGGGCAGGCACGTTGTCATCTTCCAAGACAATGCACTTGTCTTCATGGGTGAATGCCCACTTTTGGGAGAGATATTCGGAAGGGTCGCAGCCCCTGTTCACCTCTTGGTAGTTGCGATGTACCTCACATTCCCAGTCAATCTGCTCATCATCGAGCAGCTTTCGGCACGCTTCCATGCGTGGCAAGTCGCTGTCGTTGCGTGGTCCATCCTGATACAGATACAACTTGCTGGGGCGAGCCAGTTTGATTTGTTCAAACAAGTTGCCCAGTTCCTTGGGACGGTTAAAGAAGAGTATCAGTACCGCCACGTCTGTTTTTGCAGGCTGTTTCATGTCCTATCAATGTTTGTTGGTTTCGTTATTGTATATTTCAATGCTGCCTGTATGAGGCTTCAGTTGGCTTAAATCGGGCAGCTTCATATAGTCGCCATAAATGTGTCGCAACATGCGATCGCTGTCATGAGGAGCCATGAACGGACGATTTTCAAACACAAGGGTTGTCAATGGGAATATATCCTCTTCATATCGGGGATTGTGAAACGGAATACCAAGTCCGCTGGTGATGGTCTTTGCGCCAGTGATGCGATTCACCAAGCGCAATAATGGGTAGATAAATCTTACATTCCACGCATACAGTCGTTTCACTTTTTTCATGCACTCCTCGTCGTTTCCCTTGTAGGTACGCATGAGTTTATACGCATGACCGAAGGAAAGTTCCGAGAGTTTGTGTGTCCACATGTGTTGCTTCTCCAAAGGAAAGATGTCTATATAGATGCCACGATGCTTAAAAAAGCGGTCGTAGTTGGGCTTCTCTTCGATATAGGAACAACGGTCGCGCACCTTTGCGTAATGGTAACAATAATTTGGGTCGGTACTATGGGCTTGCAATGCCAAATCTTCGGGCAGTTCGTGAGGCAGAATTTCCAAAAGTCGCTCGTAGTCCGAGCGCATCATCTCAATGTCCAAGTCATCATCCCAGGGGATGAAGCCGCCATGTCGAACAGCACCTATCAATGTTCCACTGCTGAGCCAATACCGAATGTTGTGGCGTTGGCATATCTTATCAACCTCAACAAGGATGTGCAGCATGCGCATCTGTTGGCGGCGTAGCAACGAGCCGTCAGGATTGAAGCGTTGGCGCAGTTCCTCGTGTGGTATGAGTGGTGTGTTCATGACTGCTGTTTTATTTTGACAATTGTCGCATCCCCCATTCATAAACCTTTTCGATATGTGGAACCTCTACACCGTGTTGATGCGCCAATCGGTGAATGATAGCCAGTCCATAGGGGAAGTCTTCTGTGAAATACCTACTGGAAAAATCAGGTTGATAACCTCCTTCAACGGCTTTCATGGGTGCAGGTATGCCTTGAAAGGCAGTAATGGACGACAGTTTTTTGCTTAAACTATGTGCATCCGTACTCTCGTAATAGTCGAGAACAGTGGGTATTGCGCCCTGCTTTACCTTTAATTTACTCAATAGAGTTTGAAGTTCTTCATCCATTTGGATGTATAATTGTGCGGCTTCATCGGTCCAATCGGTGTAGAAAAGTGGCACCTCTTTATATACAATCTCCTTGTGCCAAGTGTGCCATAGCTCGTACAGACGAGCGGTGTGCAACAGCGGATTGCTATTTGTCAAACTCGCTTCGTAATAGTTATCTAACAGACTGATGGGGGTATGCAACATTTCTTGCAATGTTTCCCTTAATGCTTCGGTAGCCTCGCCACCTCGTTCAATTGCTAAATTGAGTTGAGGCTTATAGCCCAACAGCGATGCTCGATGTCCATATTGAGTGGTTCGGGCAATGAAAGGTACGCGCTGAAAGCCAAAAAGAGGAGTGGTTTCGGGCAAGATGTCCAACGCTTCAAAGAAGAATCCCGTACTCGATACGATGCTTCCCACAGGTACGTGGGGCGACAGGTACTTACTTATTTGCTCCAGTGTGTCGTGCAGTGCATATCCTGGGAGGCACAGCAAAACCAACTCTGCCGAAGGTATTACTTCTTTGGCATGCGTACTGATGTGGCATAACTCTCCCTTTAACACCTCTCCATTGGGGGTGTCAATGAGCAAATGATGCGTCCACCGTTCGGGATGTCGTGTCAACAAACTCACCTCATGAGTAGGCTGTGCAGCCAAGAAGCCAGCCACCACATGCCCTAAGTTACCTCCTCCGCAAATACATATTTTCATTTATATGGTTTCGTTTTGTAGGTTGAGCAATGCTGTGATTAGTTGGTCGTTGTCCGCTTGGTTGCGGATAGAGATGCGAATATAGTTCAATCCTTTGAGTGATGTCTTGCTGTTGCAATCTTTTATCATGATGTCAAAGCGTGCCAATAGTTGTTTGGTCAGCTCGGCTGCGGTATAAGGCGGTTTTACCTCACAACAAAAGTAGTTGGCTTGGCTTGGTAGAACACGCAAAAAGTGTATCTCCTTCAAGCGTAGGGCAAAGCGATTGCGCTCGTCAATGAATTGCTGACACGCCTTTTCGTATTGTGCTTGATATTTATTGTATATCTGCATGAAGAACTCGGCAAACGAGTTGATGTTCCATATTGACACGTCTTTCTTGATGCGAGCAATGGTTTCTCGTTGTGAGGTAGCCAAGATTCCCAACCGAAGTCCAGGGACGCCGTACGATTTTGAAATACTTTTCATGACCAACAGGTTGGGATAGGCTTCCAATGTCTCATCATAGAGAAGTGAGTTGTGTAGAAAGTCATCACTAAAGTCAACAAACGACTCGTCAACCACTAACTGTATATTTCGCTCCTTGCACCATGCTGCCAGCCTTACAACGTCGGCTTTGGGTATGAAGTTGCCCGAGGGATTGTCCGGATTGATGAGCAACAGCATGTCTATGGACTTGTCTTTGTAGAAATTCATCAAGTCGTTGGCAGTATATTGCAGCGTGTCCAAGGGCGGAACAAACGATACTATCTGCTCTTTTTGCAGTCGATGCGGATATTCCTCAAAGGTGGGGAACACCATGCCCACCTTGCCTTTAACGTTCTCCATAAGGCTCTTGATGAGTTCTGCTGCTCCGTTGCCCACCACCATGTATGCTTGTTTAATGCCAAAACACTTGCCTGCCAACAGCGAGTTAACGTACATACCCGATGGATATTCGGTCAACAGGGTGTCAAAGTTGGCTTTCATCTCGGCTTTCATCTGCTCACAAGGAAAGTATGGGTTTACCAAATAGCAGTAGTCCAGCATCTTTGGAAAACGCCAGTGCCCGCCATAGCGATAGTTATACCGCTTGAGCATCTCGTCGTCTTTAGCAAAAATGGTTTCTGCAATGTCCAAGTCTTGCACGTCGTCTATCTCGTACCACTTCTCATTGCCAATGTCAAGTGCCTTGAGGTTGGTTTTGTCCAAGAGTGTAATCACGCGCAACACCTGTTCGTAATATTCGTTATTTCCCAAAGCCTTGCAGTAGGCATCGAGAAAAGGAACGTACTGATTTTTAGAAAATTCCTTGCTAAACTTGTAAATGTTGACGGTTTTATAATACGATGCCACTTCGTTGTAGTTGAAAGCCTTTTTAGGAATAAAGTTCACGATGTTGCCATCTTGGTCAATGCGCACCATGGTACCGTCCATCCATGTCTCGTATTTTGCCACCAGTGCAATGTTGGGACGCTCGTTATCTACCAGCATCTTGAACAACCGGTCAGAGAAGATAAGGTCTGACTCTATTAAAATGGTGTCATCTTCCTGCATCTGCTCCTTTACCAGCGACAACGAGTAAATGTTATTGGTGCGGTCGTAAATGGGATTGTTAACAAACTCTATTTTCAGTTTGTCGTCGTATCTGTGGTCAAGATATTTTATAAGTTTTTGTCCCTTGTATCCCACTACAATGATAACCCGTTGTAGGTTGAGCTGCGATAGTTGGGTAAGTACCCTGTCAATGAGTTTTACTCCGTTCACGGGTACCATACATTTGGTGTTCTCCTTGGTGTAGCTTCCTAAACGACGCCCCATTCCGGCGGCTAATATAATGGCTTGCATGTGTTAAAATTCTGCTTTGATTTTCAATAATGAGCAAATATACATAAAAATATGGATTTAGGGGATGTCCTTAGTGCTTTTTCTTCCATTTAGAAAGAATGGCTGTTTGGCATTCGCGGAGTATCTCTGCTTTGGCAACGCGCATGATGACGTAATACAAAACAGCTGCCATTATCACTCTGACGACTAATAATGGGAGCAGATGAGTGATGCTCAACGTGGCATAGTAGGTCACAACCATCACCACAGATGCGCTGACTGCAAAGGGCAACACATCCTTAAAAAACTGCGGAAGCGTGTATCCCGTGGACTTTCTCACGAAGTAGAACCACACAAAAAGCCAACTCACGTTGAGGCATACATAGGCAATAACCATGTTGCGGATGCCGTAGGGCCACAGCAATAGCATGAGGAGGATTTGCAATGCGCCCAAGGCAACGGTGCAACCAAGGTAGATATTGGCTTTTCCCTTGCTGATAATGAGGTTCGACATCAGTGTGATGAGGGGGAAGATAGCCCCACTCACGCACAACAGCCGAAGGAGTTGGGCACTGGGAAGCCATTTTTCGGTAATGGTAAGCACGATGAATTCGCGCGATACCAGTCCCAATCCCAACAAGAGAGGGAAACTGATAAATGCCGAAAAGCGCATCATCTTGCGAAAAGCGTGCAGCTGTCGGTCGGCCTCGCTCTTCAGTTCAACGAGTACAGGTTGTGCTACTTGGTTCACTATGCTCTGCACCAACTGAAATCCCTTGCTGTCCCATTGGTAGGCTTGGTTGTATTGTCCCACGTCGTGTTTGGTGTATAACCTGCCCAACAGAATGTTCAGCACGTTGTTGTTGACTTGGGTAATGAGCGTGGTGAGTAGGATTTTGAATGAGAACTTGAACATTCGTCTCACGGGAGCAAACGAAATGTGGTGTACGGAGGGTCGCCAAGGCGAATAATGCCAATAGAGGAGGGTACACAGCAGGATGTACACCAAACTTTGAGTGGCTAATGACCAATAACGAAAACCGCCCCACGCCATCAGTACTCCCGTGATGCTCGACAGCAATACGGCAACGATGTTGGCTTTGGCTTGCTGCTTGGCGTGTAAGTTCTTGAACAACCATGCCGATTGGGCGGTGCCAAACGAGGCGAAGAGGATGCCTAAAAAACTGTATCGGCACAAGGATGTCAGGGCTGGCGTGTCGTAGAAAGAGGCTATCAGAGGAGCGGATAGGAACAAAAGGATGTACAAGGTGCCGCCAACCAAGATGTTGAACCAAAATACAGCGTTGTAGTCATCGTGGGTAGGGGATTTCATATTGGTGATGGCTACCGTGAACCCACTGTTTTGAAGGGCAATGGCAACCAACTGAAAAATGGCTATCATCGCCATCATGCCATAGTCTTCGTCGGACAGGATACGACCCAGCATGATGCCAAACACCACGCCTACCAATTGCAGGGTGATGTTGCTCATCGCCCCCCAAAATATACCTTTTGCCGTTTTCTCTTTGAGTGTCTCTGTCATCCGCAGGGAATTTGTTTACAAAAGTACTTGTTTTTAGGCAGAAGTACAAGTTTTTTTCTTTTATAAGGTCTTGTCGTCACACTTCTTTCATTTGTTTTGAACAGGTTGTTTAGTTGTAAGAATATGATTTATGTTGCAACGGAGTTTCACGGAATTTCACTGCATATCCGTGTCATTCCGTGTCATTCCGATGCAATGAAAAAATCGTCTTAAAAAAACCGAAATATATTGACAATCGCTCTCTAAATACGAGCATATTTGTAACGAGATGGATACTTGCTCGCAAATACGCGAAAAATGGGAATGGTTGATAATCAGCGTGTTATAAAAATAGGGACGTCATTTAGTCGAAAAAACAATGCGAAATGGCCGCAAAAACCATGATTTTGCGTAGGAAAAACAAAGGGTTAGGCATGTTATTGCATTGATATTGGCCAGTTAACTCAATGGGTTAACCAATCAAAGTCATGCTTATAGCCCAATTAAGGCTACGGAACATCCAAAATATCCCCTATATTTTTTCTATTTGTGAGGTTCCAGAAGTGTTAAAATTAGGGAAGAAAAACGAACAAAAAAGGAATTTGATTTATATGACAAAAAATCTTTTTCATTCTTTATGTTTCTTATTGAAAGTTGTTTTTCTTCATAAAACCTACGAAGTTTCCGTCTAAGTATTCCAGACGAAACATGTAGTTACCTTATCGTTCAGAAGTAAATGTAATCTGGTTGATAAACTCTGTGAACACACAAGCTGAAAGAACTGAGAATAAGTGTTGATGAATAAAAAGGGGTAGGACAACGGAATTACTTCCTGTTATCCTACCCCCGTTTGTCAAATAATGAGGATATGTCTACAGTATGTTAATTGCAGGTTTAGTACCAACCTGGATTTTGTTTCAGATTGGCGTTCATTTCAAGTTCCTTTTGAGGAATAGGCCATAAGATGGAATAATCGCCTTGGAAAGTGTTTGTGTAACGCTTTGTACCCCATATCTCGGTCATACCATTGCCCTTGTTGAACTTTTTGTCCTTCCAAATACCCCAACGGAGCTCGTGCCAGAACATGCGATTTTCGCCTGCAAGTTCCCATCCGTACTCATCTTGTATGCGTGTGCGCAGATTGTCAGTACCTGTTACGGATGTAGGTTTGCCTGCAGTCATGGTGAGCGGAGCCACTCCAGCTCGATTGCGTACTTGGTTCAGTACATTCACGGCCTCATCGGTCTTTCCTTGCTCGTTGAGAGCTTCGGCAAGTCCAAGCAATGCCTCAGCATAGCGGAATACTGGGATGTCAATAGGTGAACGCCCTTGGTCCTTGAGGCTTGCACCTACCCACACGAACTTACGCCATAGGTAGTAGAAGCGGTCGTTGGTATCGGTGCGAAGGTCGTAGGGCTCAGCACCATCTGAACCTCGATATGGCCAGCGCAGGGTGTATTTGATGTCCTGACCGGTACATCCTCCTATATAGTGAGAGTAAGGCAGAATGAAGTTTTGTGCCATACGTGGGTCACGGTCGTTATAAACTTTCGCCAACCGTTCCTCGTTACCATCAGGCAGATATTTGCTCATGTCGATGCCATCAGCTTCATATTTCTTCTGGAAAGCCTTGATTTCTTCATCGGTCAAGCCGTTGCGCAGGTAAAATACCACGCGTGCTCCCGGCTTCATTTTCGTGTATCCCGGAAGAATATCGTCAATGTTAAACTTACTTCCGTCAGCCTTTTGGTAGGAGTCTACAAAGTAGGGGTTTGGAATGTAGTTGTTCCATGAGTATCCCTTAGAGTTACGATTACCGTAAGTCCAGCTGAAGAAGTTGCCACAGCTTTCGTCTTCGGTGTATTGGTATTGTAAGATGTACTCGTCGTTTTTCTCGTTTTCAACCGTGAACATCGGTCCATAGCTGTTGAAAAGCTTATAGCCTATGCTTCCAAGCTTTTTGAAGTCGGCTTCAGCTTTTGCCCATTCTTTCTGCCAGAGATATACCTGTCCTCGTAAGAAATAGGCAGCTCCCTTGGTCATGCGTCCCCAGTTGGCATCATTTGTCGCGTTCTTGTCTGGGAGACTTGGGTTGTTGATGGCATTGGTGCAGTCGTCAATTATCTGTTTCCAAACTTCATCAGCCGTTGAACGTGCTTTGGTGCAGTTGGTGTTGTCATAAACATGTTCATAGATGGGTACGCCACGATAGAGTACGTTCAGACGGTAATAGTGCCATCCGCGTGCGATGAGCGCTTCACCCTTGGCTTTCTCTTTTTCCTGATCCGTCATATCGGGAACCTGGTCTATATGGTCAATGACATCGTTGCAGCGGTAGATGGTTTCATACATCTTCCTCCACATGTCCGCATAGATGCCGCTTGATGCTGTAGAAGATCCCATGAGCAACGGAGCATTACCGTTTACCCAGTTCATGTCCTCGTCTTCTATTTCAGTAAAAGCATCTGTCATGTTGCATGTGAGCCATGGGTTGTCACGGTACTCGTAAGTCATGTGTTCATAGATGCCGTTGACTACACGTTCTGCAAGATTTTTGGAAGTCCAAATTACAGATGAAGCAACCTGGTCGGTAGGTGTGGTGTCGAGGAAATCTTGGCTACAGCTAGCAAGAATCAGTCCACTAGCTATAAAAGCCATTCTGGACCATTTGTTGAATATGTTATTGTTCATAAAATTTCTCCTTGTTTTGATGATTAAAAGCTTACGTTAATACCAAATGCGAACTGTCTCATGGTTGCATATCCAGCACCTGCACGCATCTCAGGATCCATTCCCTTGAATGGGGTGATGGTGAAGAGGTTTTCGCCAGATAGGTATAGGCGTACATTTTGAGCGTAGAACTTATTGGTGATTGACTTCGGGATGGTGTAACCGAATGTCAAGTTGCGGAGTTTGATAAACTTACAGTCGTATAGGTAGAGATTGCTAGGCAAGTTGTCACTCTGGCTTGGGTTCTGAAGCGTCAGACGTGGGGTAGCGGAAGTAAGGTTGGTATTGGCCGCATTCGGATTTTCTGGATCGTAGAAATAGTGGTTATAGGCTTGTTCCTTAGGCAACTGTAGGCCATAAACGGCGCAACTTGAATTTTGTCCTATCTCACGCCAGTAAGTTTTGAAACCTGTAGCACCTGCCCAATTCATAGACAAGTCGAATCCCTTCCATTGGACAGAGGCCTGCAGACCGAAGTTGACTTTCGGATCGTAAGATACCCCATAGAAGTCTCTGTCGTTGGAGTCACCATACACGCCATCATCGTTGTTATCTGCGAAGATGTAGTCGCCGTACCAGATGCCGTTCTTTGCAATATTTCTATTAGGCAGGAAAGTATATCCCGCATCTACCATCGCACGCAGCCATTTCATATCCTGTTCTGTACGTATCATTCCGTCTTTTGGTCCGCCGTCTTTATTGACGGAGCCATCTGAATTGAAATAAGAGCCGTTTCCAGAATAAGTATGATACATGTAGAACTCACCAATCTGGTGTCCCTCTACGATGCGGTTATCACCACCAGTTGAAACTTCACCGAGGTTGCTTTTATACACCTTTTTGCCTGTTTCATCGGTTATCCAACCACGCTCAAGAGCTCCTTTGTATTTAGTTACGCGGTTGCGGTTGAAGGTTACGTTACCTGATATGCTGTAGGATACTTCACCAATGTGGTCACGCCAACCCAGTGTAACTTCAAGTCCTCGGTTGCTTACCTCGGCAAGGTTCTCATAAGGTGATTCTTTGTCCCCTAATGTAAGATAGATGTCAGGCCGGAAGAGAATGCCCGAAGTTAGCTTGTCGTAGTAGTCAATCGTACCCGTCAGTCGGTTGTTGAGTGTAGAGAAATCAAGTCCGATGTTGAAAGTAGACGTTTTTTCCCATGTGATGTTGTTGTTAGGCAGAGTGCCCATGTAGAGAGCTCCGACCTTTGTCCCGTTCATGATGGTGTAGCGTTGTGAGTAATTGGTAGTATATGCGTAGTCGCCAACAGAGTTGTTTCCCAACTGTCCCCACGAGGCTCTAAGCTTCAAGTTCTGGAATGAGCCAAGGATTGAATTCTTTGCGAATGCTTCCTCTGAGATGCGCCATCCAGCAGATACTGATGGGAAGAATCCCCATCGATTGCCTGCTGCAAATTTGGATGAGCCATCATAGCGGAAGTTGGCTTCAAAAAGATATCTTGAGTCGTATGCGTAATTTACTCGGCCGAACCAAGAGCGGAAGCGATTTTGCGTGTCGGCGCCGTAGATATAACCCATTGTGGTAACCGTGCTGAGGTCGGTAATCTTTGCATCAATGATACCTTGTTTACGTACATCAGAGTTGCTTGCGTAATACTTGCCTTCCTCAAAACCAACGAGTGCCGATACATCATGCTTTTCGTCAAAAGTCTTTCCCCATGCCAAGGTATTGGTCCATTTCCAATTATAGTACTGGTTGTTATAGATATATACATTCATGGAGTTGAGCGGACCGGCAAAGTTGACATACTTTCCGCGGCTGAAGCTGTAAGCATCATGCCCAATGCTACTATATTTGTGGCGTGTTTGGTAGTAGTCATAACCGAACAGTGTTTTGAGAGTAAAGTTTTTGAGAAACTTTACCTGAGCGTGTGTCGTTGCATAGAAATGGTTGAACTTGTAGTAGGAATCGCCCTGTCCATTCAGGTTGAGTAATGGATTGCCTGCTGCCGTATCTTCTTCTGGTGCTTCTACGCCACCGTATTTGCCATCGTAATAAGGATACATGCCTGGAACAGCTTTAAGGAATGACCATTTGGTGAGGTTGTTGACATCGTTGCGGTCTTGGTCGGTATGGTTACCCCATGCATGAGCTCCTATTTGCAGCCAATCTGTCACGTCGCTTTTGAGGTTAAGGTTAAGGAAGTATTTCTTGACACCAGAGTTTACGATGATACCTGGGTTGTCAAGATAAGTCATAGAGATGTTGTAATTGGAGCGTTTTTCGCTGCCGAGAATCGATACAGAATGCTCTTGCATGAGTTTCGTCTGGTAAATCTCGTCCATCCAGTCCGTGTTAGGATAAGCAACATAGTTAGGATATCCTGTTTCTGCCACTCCATTTGGATTTTTCTCTGCTTCGCGCCATTTCTGGATTGTTGTTTCAGAATAGATAGCGTTGTTGTTTGTGTTTGCAGCGGCCTCATTGATAAATTCCATGTAGTCAGCATAATTGCTCACGAATCGTACCAAACGAGACGGTGTATTAAATGAAAATTTGCCAGAGTAGTTCACTTGTGTCTTACCTCCTTCACCAGACTTTGTAGTGACGAGAATGACACCGTTGGCACCGCGGTTACCATAGATGGCACAACTTGCAGCATCTTTCAGCACGGAGATGGTCGCAATGTCGTTGGGGTTTACATCGGAAAGGTTTTGTTCCATACCATCGACTAACACAAGCGGTGATGTGTTGTTGAGAGTTCCATTGCCACGAATCTGGATGCCAAAACCTTCTGAGTTAGGACGACCCGACGACTGAATAACCTGCAAACCTGCAGACATACCAGCCAATGCTCCTGTAGCTGTTGTCACAGGACGCGAATGTTCTTTAGTAAAATCAACGGAAGCTACCGCACCTGTTAGGTTTACCTTTTTCTGTGTTCCGTATCCTACTACTACAACCTCTTCCAGTTCTTTATTTGAAGCCTTGAGGACAATGTTCATGTTGGGCTGCGGAGTAACCACCTGTTTTTGGAATCCCACATAAGATATTTCAAGGCTTTTGCCTGTTGAACGTAATGTGAAGTTGCCATCGACATCGGTTACTGTTCCGTTGCCGGTTCCTTGTTCCTTCACGCTGACTCCAATAAGAGGTTCGCCACTATCGTCAACGATATGCCCCTTTACCACTTTGTTGTTTTGCTGCAGAACGGCAGTCTGTACCTTGTTTGCGTTTATTTCGGGATTTGGATTTGCAAAAGTGGGAATCACACAGAAGGCCATCACGCACATTAGTTCTGCAATTTTTCTTAAATTAGGTTTTTCTGAAAAGTTTTTCATACTTTAAAAGTTAAGTGAGATAATCGTGTTTTATCTGCAAAGTTCTTCTCTCAGGTTAAGGTAAGAAGAGAAAAGCCGTTTGTTAGGCCTTTTCAATCAAAGGATTTTCATGTCTTTCTGTTCATAGCGTAAAATTAATAGAATGTAACTGATTGTTTTGTTATGCCCATGTTGTACAAAATATGTACTGATTCATGGACTATCGTGTCGACCACAAAGGTATAACAAATCATAAATTATAGTAGTAAAAGTTGTTGTTGTTTAACTCTAATTATGTAAATGTTTGTAAATGTTAACGTTTTAAAAGATAGCTAATATCCTTGCTGAAAATGCTTGAATACCAGTAAATCAATAAAGTTAACACTAAGAATTAAAGCATGGAGAGGTGTTATTAATTGCAAATAGCTATAGGTGTAGGTAGAATAATTATAGTGTTTATTTGGACTTTGTCAAAACGTTATTTTGAAAAGTTGTTGCGAATGTAATTAAGCGAAGGATTAACTATCACAGATGGATTAGGAATGCTACTCACCAATTTACAGTATGGAGGTGAGTGGGCTACTGGTGTCTTTTATTTTTTTTTCGCAGCCGGCTTTTGGTAGACCTTACGGCTTGTTCTGAGCAGCAGAATGCCTTTGCTTTCTCGCTGTCGGCCATGCCATTGCGTTCCATGATGCAGAAAAATGTTTCTTTGGGTGTCAGTGCCAGTGACTGGTTGTTGAGCAGTTCAGCCAGTTCGGCATCGATATTGGACATGATGCTGGCCACGGCAACCTGCTCTTTCTTACCAAACTGGCTGATGTTACCATTATGTAGGATGGCATCAAGCACGTCGATGCCCAGCTTGATCTGTGCCACCGACTCATAATTGCGGTCTTCCTGCATGGCTGGGGGTAGCTTGCGTTTCAGTTGCTCCAACTCTTTTAGCCGGCTGTCCATCGCCTGTTTCATCTCTTCTATCGTGAGGTTTTTGGCCGAAAGCCGTGTGTGCAGTTCGTCCTTGATGTC
Organism: Prevotella sp. BV3P1; assembly: GCF_000479005.1. Classification (GTDB taxonomy): domain Bacteria; phylum Bacteroidota; class Bacteroidia; order Bacteroidales; family Bacteroidaceae; genus Prevotella. The sequence goes on from NZ_AWXC01000028.1 coordinate 101,299, forward strand.
GGCTATTTGCTCTTGGAATCGTTTGTATAGCAGGTGATTGCGTCGGTAGTACCAGTAGGAGAGGGCAAACAGTAGCAGCATGAGGGCGATGATGACGACTGAGTAGCGGTATCGTTGGCGGGCACGGTCTAATTGTAGCACGGCGTTGTCGTAATCGTTTTGCACCTTGATGATGTCAGTGTGCGTCTTCTCCGAGTAAAGCGAGTCGTCGAGTGCTTTGAGGCGCAGCATTGATTCGTATGCCTTGCGGTAGTCGCCGTGTGTCTCGTGCAAGTGCGTTTCGGCGAGCAGTCGGTTGTACGCCATGGTAGAGTTGTTTCTTTTCGACATCATCGACATGACGAGCCTTACCTTCTCAGGCTGGTTTTGTCGAGTGTAGATTTGGCTGAGTAGCGTGAGTGCGTTGCCAAGGGCCGACGAGTCTTGTGCCAGCATGAACGCTTGGTAGGCGTGATGCTCGGCTGATGCAAGCGAATCGCGCAGCAGATCGTAATGAGCCAGGTGCTTTTGGATGACCGACTGCTGCCCTCTGCCAACCTTGTGGTAATACAGCATGGCTGTTTTGGTGGCGTTGCGGGCGCTGTCGGGCAGCTCCATATTGAAAAATGTATTGGCCTTGTTCACCAGAACGTCGACGATGTGTTCGGGCTTTCCATACGTCATGGCATATTTTAGGGCGCGGTTCTGGTATTGCAGGGCCAGTTCGTTGGCACCGCTGTTCTCATTGATCCACCCAATATATTGGTAGATATGGAAGATGGTTTTGGCACTGTCGAGCGCAGGAATCAGTCGCTCGGCTTGCTTCAGTTGCACCATGGCAGCCTTTAAGTTGTGTTGGTCGATATACTGCAGGGCGCTGTCAATGTAGGTGCGGGCTTGCTGCTCGGGTGCGGGAAGGGCGCTTTTTTGGCTGCTCGGGTTGCATGCGCCGAGTAGAAGTGTGGCAGAAAGCAGCATCACGAATATCTTTTGCATACGGCTGTGTTTTGGTCTTTTTTGTTCAGGGCAAAGATATAAAAAACAATTCATATTCGTTCTTTGATGTGTCAAAAGAGATGTTGGCGGTATTTTAAATACCTGACGGTCAGAAGTTTGTATTTTCTATGTGTGTCAATGACTGTCTGACTATTGACAAGAGCAGTCTGAAGTTGTATCTTTGTCTGCGAAAGCTATATGCAAATCTGAAGTACAGTTCGCACCTGTCTTTGGTTTCCTCGGTCATAGACGGTGCGGATGTACTTTTTGAAAGGATGGAACAATGTTTAAAAAAGATAAGATATGAAGAAATATGGTATTTTGTTGGTTATGTTTTGCTTCGTTGTTTTTCAGATGACGTGGTCGCAAAGTCACAAGAAAAGCTTGCCACGACCAGATGGAAACATATGTTGGTCTGTCATTGACGACATACCTGTTTATCCTGGTGGAACAGTTGCCTTGCGCCAATGGGTGATTGATTCTGTGGCTCCCGGGCTGAACAGTCTTAAAAGCTCGGCAGAAGGAAAGTTGTTGATCTCGTTTGTCGTTCTGGAAAATGGCGCTTGTGACAGTTTTAAAGTGGTAAAATCGGTGGCTCCCGAGATTGATACCTTATTTTTAAACGGACTGAAAAAGAAGCGGAGGTGGACCCATGGTAAGTTCAAAGGCAAGGCTATGCCTGTAAAATTTAACCTTCCTATCACGATTAAGAGGGAGCGTGAGAATGAAAAAAATACTGTTCCCAAAACTAAAGAATAAATATGATGAAGAGAAGAAGTGTGTTGTTATTTTGGCTCATGATGGCTGTTTGGGCGGCAATGTCGGCACAGTGTGTGGGCTCATCGAAGTATGTTGAACCGTCGGATAAGATATTTTCCGATCCCGAGGTGATGCCTGTTTATCCTGGAGGGCAAAAAGCGTTGATGGCATTTGTGAGCGATAGGGTGATTCCTAAGCTGATGAAGGTCGACTCTACGTTAACGGGAACCATGGTGGTGAGTTTTGTTATCGATAAAAAAGGTCGTTGCAAAGATTTCAAAGTGTATCGTTCGAAAGACCCAAGGTTTGATAAAATCATTATTAGAGAAATGAAACACATGAAGCGTTGGAAACCTTGCATGCTACTGGGTAGACCAGTCAGTATGCGTTATAACGTGCCAATCAGAATGAAAGTGAAGCAAACATGTAGGGTGAAGCGCATGGAAAACCCTTGTCCTGCATGTCCGTAACGCTGATACTGAGTTGGATGAAAAGTCTTAAACAGCTGACATAATGGCTTGGTTTTTGGACTAAACAATGGAATGTATGTCATAATGACACAATTTCTTCGCTGGTACGCTCCTTGCAACAATGGTTAGTGAACTCGAAAGAGCAAATAAAAATAAACAATATAAAAATAGGAGGAAATGTTTATGTTACCAGTAAGAAACAGAAATTCATGGTTACCAAGTGTGTTTGATGACTTTTTTGATACAGGTCTTGCACCAAGATTGAACAGCACAGCACCCGCCATCAACGTCATTGCTCATGACGGTGAGTATGTGGTAGAGTTGGCTGCACCCGGCTTGAAGAAAGATGATTTTGTCGTGAATATCGATAACGACGGAAATTTGACTATCAAGATGGAAAAGAAGGTGGAGAACAAAGAAGAGGACAAGAAGGCTCACTACTTGCGTAGAGAGTTTAGTTACTCAAGCTTTGAGCAGACCCTGATTTTGCCAGATGACGTAGACAAAGAGAAAATTTGCGCAAAAATGTCGGATGGCGTCTTGACGGTTACCTTGCCGAAACGTGAGGAAATTGTACAGACATTAGGCAAGCAAATCACCGTTGAGTAATCATTACTTTGATATTTAGATAGAGAAAGCCCCGCAATCTAAACGGATTGTGGGGCTTTTGCGTGGATGAAAATTGGG
>NZ_AWXC01000029.1 GCF_000479005.1 Prevotella sp. BV3P1
ATCACCGCTGGCGCGGCAACTTCAAAGCCTCCGGCCTATCCTACACATCGGATGACCAAGGTCAATGCTAAGCTATAGTAAAGGTTCACGGGGTCTTTTCGTCCCATCGCGGGTAATCGGCATCTTCACCGATACTACAATTTCACTGAGATCATGATTGAGACAGTGTCCGGATCATTACACCATTCGTGCAGGTCGGAACTTACCCGACAAGGAATTTCGCTACCTTAGGACCGTTATAGTTACGGCCGCCGTTTACCGGGGCTTCAATTCAAGGCTTCTACTTACGTATGACCTCTCCTCTTAACCTTCCGGCACCGGGCAGGTGTCAGGCTGTATACGTCAACTTTCGTGTTAGCACAGCCCTGTGTTTTTGTTAAACAGTTGCCTGGACCTATTCTCTGCGCCTCGTCAAAATAACGAGGACCCCTTCTCCCGAAGTTACGGGGTTAATTTGCCTAGTTCCTTAACCATGAATCTCTCAACGCCTTAGTATGTTCAACCCGACTACGTGTGTCCGTTTGCGGTACGGGTGCTGCATGACTGGAGCTTAGCGGATTTTCTCGGGAGCATGATTACCCACACTATTGCCCTTCCCCGAGGGGACGGGCATACTTTCAAGATTCAGCTCTCATGGTGGATTTGCCTGCCATGATCGACGCCTAATCTCTTCAACGGGCTATTCCGTCAGCCCGCGGCGGTGTCACTTCTCCGTCTCCGCAATCGCATCATGCAGCAGTCACGGAATATTAACCGTGTCTGCCATCGCCCTCGCCGTTCGGCTGAGGCTTAGGACCCGACTGACCCCGGGCTGATTGGCATTGCCCGGGAAACCTTGGTCTTGCAGCGGGAGGGAATCTCACCCTCCTTATCGTTACTTATACCTACATTTGCTTTTCCATGCGCTCCAGCCAGGG
>NZ_AWXC01000030.1 GCF_000479005.1 Prevotella sp. BV3P1
ATTTGAAAAAGCTAAAGTCTGCGATTTCAGAAAGACTCTTCAAAAACATAAAAGGCAATGTCAGTACATTGTCTGAAATTTGCGATATTGTTAAGGGAAAACAAATCAATGGAGAATACCTCACTGAAAGTGGTGAGTATTATGTAATGAATGGAGGTACAGAACCATCTGGATATTATGGCGATTACAATGTAGACGCCAATACCATTTCAATAAGCGAGGGCGGCAATTCTTGTGGTTATGTACAATTCAACACCTCACCATTTTGGAGTGGTGGTCATTGTTATTCCATTCAGAACATCGCAGATAATATAGATAATCTGTACTTGTACCATTACCTTAAATCTAAAGAAGATGCTATAATGAAACTACGCATCGGCTCCGGCTTACCTAATATTCAGAAGAAAGACTTGGCTATGTTCAAAATTGAGATTCCGACAATAAAACAACAAAAAACAATCTCAACTTTTTTGTCATCACTTGAAAGAAAAGCTGAGATTGAAGAAAGAATACAGAATGCCATGCTGAAAGAGAAACAATTTCTATTACGCCAAATGTTTATATGAACATCTGACGAAGTAAATACGCCTTCTGACTATTCAACAAACTAATGAAAATGCTTTCAATATTTATTTTTGTGTCTAAAGAGATTAAGCAATTAGCCATTCTATTTTGTTCTTCCAAAGAAGGCAACAATAGTTTGGCTTTTTCTATATCTGCGTAATGCAAATGAATAATGGTACTACCCTTAGCAAATTTTGCCAATTGCCTTTTGGCGATATGATTGAAGTAGTAACTTAGATATTGTGCATTAGAGTTAGGAGTGATATGAATTCCAAACATATCTCCACCTAATATAACTCCGTCCACGTTGATAACAGATGGAGCAATTAAAGACATTGCGTCAACAGTAGTTGAAGAAGGAAATAACAGATCTCCTTTCTTACTCAAAATCATACCCTCTGCTTTATTGGTATGGCTTTCTATTTGAGATATAGTTTCTCCATAAGTCGTAAAAAGTTCGCCATAAATAACACAAGGCATCCCTGTTTCAGTCAAATCTTCTTTTGCCAAATTACCAACATTGAAAGGTTCCCCCAAATCTCCAATGCAAACATTCTGTTTCTCAACTTGCCCATAATGCCATTCAATAATCGCAGACCTACAAACTTCCAAATCCTTAATTAA
>NZ_AWXC01000031.1 GCF_000479005.1 Prevotella sp. BV3P1
GAATTAAACGCAGCTTAACAATAAACACAGCAAAAAAACAGCCACCCTTTGCTTACTACTGCCTCTAAATTACAAACTAAACGAACAAGGCATCCTGCTCACAAACAAAGAACTACAATGACATCTCATTTTTTTACAACGAAAGAGCCATGTGATGCCAGTTTGGAATGCGCACTTGCACATCTACATTTACGATGAACGATGGAGCGTAGATGCCTGATTTATCACGGTACGTCTGAGCAACAACAACGGGTGAGAAGTTATCATTTTTCTTGACAACTACTCTCTCATATTTTGTTTATTTGTCAGCGACCCGCCAAGTGCTCGCAAATATTGAAAATATACACAAAGACCATATCTCCGTATTTATCAAGACATTGCGGCTATCACGGCTCATCTTGGCACGTTTTACTCATGGTTTTTCACGTTATAAAGCGCATTTTAGACGCTTAAAGGATACGTTTAACAGCTTAAAGTCATGTTTATAGGAGGAGAAAGGCATGGAGTTTGCCTTCACAATGCAATGCTTTTTTCACCGACCGAACGTTTTTCTTGTTCGGCAAGCAATAATTGCAGCGCAATTGCCTATCCATTTTTTCTATTTCAACATTTTACAGGAGGCTTTTTATTGTCATTTTTACGGACAAAGCCAAGAATGGAAAAGACCTGCAAGTGCCACATATAGGGTTGCGATGAAACTTGTGTGAGGAAGCCAACCGCCTGCTTAAAGACCACTAAACTGTCGCAAACGCAACAAGTTGTCCTCCCACAAATCTTTCAAGGTATCTACATCGTCATCATCGGCAAAATCGGTAATCACGAGAATGTAATCGTCCGTAATGTCGCATTTTTCCATGCGCAGCTCTACGTATGCATTCGCGTCTTCCTCATCCAGCCACCTGAAACGCAGGTAATGAAATTTTACCTTTGCTACAACTTTGGCTTGCCGTGTTTCATGATGCGCATATAGTTCACCCCATCTGAAATTCAATAGGTCACCTTGTTTCTGTATGTCATCGGCCAGCCATCGAGCCAACTGATCAGGCTCACTAATCAGATTCCAGATGATACTTTGCGAATTAGACTTTAACTCTCTCTCTATTTTGACTTGTTGTTTGGGCATGTCGAATAGTTTCTTGGTGATAATCATGTATTACGTACAAATATAGCAAAATATATTGTAACGAAATAAAAAAATATATTTTTATTGTGTATTTAAAAAGATTGTAGTATCTTTGCAGCCGCAAATGAACGATATGGCGGGATAGCTCAGCTGGTTAGAGCGCATGATTCATAATCATGAGGTCACCGGTTCAATCCCGGTTCCCGCTACAAAAGCCCTGTTAGTCTGTTGAAAGATTTGCAGGGCTTTTTGTTTGAAAAGACGTTTTATCGTTCTAACGATTAACCTAACAGAGCGCCGGAATGAAAAACCACACCCGGCGTTCATGAAGAAAATGATTACACGAAATCATCATCATACAAAAAAATCATGAAAAAAATCATTCTTACAGCTTTTGTCGCACTTGCTGCCATCGCCACAGGTGCACAAACAAAGAAAGTGTCACTCAAGACACTACAGTTCCGCGATCCCTGCATCCTTGCAGACAAGCCCTCACACACCTATTATCTCTATCGCTCGAACAGCGTAAAGAAACCAGATGGAACCATGGTGGGAGGTGTAGAGGTTTACACCAGCACCGACCTGCATGCGTGGCGAGGCCCCAAACAGGTTCTTACACTGCCGTCGACCAACTGGAGCACAGGGACGATTTGGGCTCCGGAAGTACACGAATACCGGGGGAAATATTATGCCTTCGTCACCGTGAACAGCGACATTGTTTGGAAGAAAAAAGTAGAGGGCTGGCCCGACTACACCTGGCGTGGCACACAGATACTGCGCGCCGATAAGCCAGACGGTCCGTTTCTGCCGCTGTCAACACTCCAACAGACACCACTCGACGAGATGGCGCTTGATGGGACATTGTGGGTAGAAGATGGCGTTCCCTACATGGTGTACTGCCATGAGTGGGTGCAACTGGGCGACGGAGCCGTGAACGCAATACGCCTTTCGCCCGACCTCTCGAAAGCCGTGGGTGCGCCGCAGATGCTTTTCCGTGGATCGGCTGCGCCATGGGCAAACAGTACGGGCATGGAAGAAAAAGGACTGCCAATCTCTATCATCACCGATGGCTGCTACCTCTATCGCACACGCACCGGCAAGCTGCTCATGATATGGTCGAGTTATCACAAGGGCGAATACACTACGGGCATCGCCGAATCGGTTACAGGCAAGATAGCCGGGCCGTGGAAGCAACAACCCGAGCCCATCTACCGCAACGATGGCGGGCATGGCATGCTCTTCCGCACCTTCAGTGGACAGCTCTGCCTTACGCTGCATCAACCTAACAAAAGTGAAGAACGGGTACACATCTTCAAGGTAGACGACCTTGGCAGCACGCTGCGACTTGGTGCTGAAATTGAACAGGAATAAAGGTTGCAGTAATCAAACAGCTATTCAGCTGTAGAAATCAAATAGTATTGTACATACTAAATCGTATTGAAAATCCAAAAACATATCGTCCAGAGCATCGCTCTGGACGATATGTTTTGGCCTTTTACCCAGTGTCTCCCTTGTATCGTTTTCCAACAATGTTAGGACGTGTACTGTTTTCTTGCATCTGAGCACGATTATTCGCCGTACTCATCAACTCGTCATCAAAGTTTGTCTAACACTCCAAGAAAAGGAACGCTGTGAGAGATCTCTCTTTAATTCATTTTCATGGTGAAGCCACCGCCCGGAGCCAGGTGCACGGATTCAAGCTTCATCTGGCATGTAATGACAGAGGGGAAATCATAGCTTTCGTTCTTACTGGAGCAAACGTCAGTGACAAAGACACAAAGGTTTTCAAGGTTCTTGCATTTCGCTTGCAAGCGAAAGCCAATTTTCTGCGTTTTTTGTCCGTCGCTTGCAAGCGAAACACTGTTTTTCGCGTTTTCTGCATTTCGCTTGCGAGCGATGTCTTTTCTTTATTTTCAGTCCTTCATTGGTTGGCGAAAGATTGGTCGGGATTATTCATCTCCGAAATCGCTGAACGGCTGCGCAATGCGCCCATGACAACGCTCTAAAGAGCGTACCTGCGCCAAATTCCTATCGATATATAGAGAATATGCCTCTAAACTTCTTTGTACTGGCCTGGCGCTGGATGTCCAATAGCGTCCGCAACTCCCAACAGCGCCTAGACCTCCCCTAAGATAGCTACCCAAGGCTGGCAAGTAAAAGTATTTATTTGCATCAGTTGCAGAAGGGAGTACGTCAGATGGAGTGTTTTTAAAGTAACGGTATTTGCGTCTTGTACGCTGGTCGGCATCGAAAGTACGCAGGTCGATTATACCATAGAAAGAATGTTCTGTGGAATAATCAATGATGTTTGCTTTCTTCAAGAACCACATTCCCCCTTTATATAAAAGTCCCATGCTTGTCCATAACTCGTCTTTGTCCCAACGGGGATCACCCTTCATGACATACCATGAGAGTTCGTTAACATTAGGCAAACTCTTGAAAAGGACGGTCTGCGCTTCATATCCCATGCCGTCGTCTGGGACAGTTTCGTTATAATAACGAGGGTCGCTGTTGTTCTGTGGGTAGTTATTAGAAGAAATGCGGTCTGTGGTTGGCTGGTCACCCCCTTTGTTCCACTCATGACCGAACCAATATTGTTGCTGAGCGTCCCACATATAATAATGACTACCATCGTAGTCTCGTGGGTTAAGATTGAATATCATATTATAGTACTTATTCTTAGCGAAAAAGTGTGAGGAGAGAGTTTTGGTGACTGTTCCTTCTATATCACGATGATTTTCTGTAATGCCTTTTACCCAGTAACGTATTCTGAGCGTATGCGTACCAGGTTTGATAATCATGCAGGCACCATTGGTTGTAATGTCTGCCGAAGTATTGGTCAGAGGGAAGCCTTCAGCGTATGCCCCGCTGCCCTTTGTTGTAAGTACAATCTGCTGACCACTACCCGTCCCTGTCAGTTCTCCGGTAGTAGGATCAAGGGTATAGGTGTCGGTGATGTCATTGTCGGAGTTAACTTCTATTTTGGTAAGGTAGCAGTCGTGCAGCACCTTATTTGTGGTGTAAGGCTGAAAGACAAGGTAGGCTGCTTGGTGGTCGAGTTTGAAGCTGAATGCTTTCCCTCCTATAGTGCCAGTGGCATCAGCCGTGCCACAGTCGCCGGATTCGCCAAAGTGAATAGTGGTGTTGGGGACAGTCTGTGTCTGTGCAGCAGGAATGGTTACTTGATTGTTTGTGCCATTCTTGCCAGGATAGTAAACCTTGTAAGTGGCACTATTATTGAAATCACCATCTACCTTGAAATTAAAAAATGTTGTCTTGGCTGTTGGCGTATTCTTGCTTTTCCGCCAAACATTGTTATCATCCTTTACGTAGATATAATCACCAGCTTCCCAATAAAAATTACCAGTGCTGTAGTCCATTGTAGTGCGGCTTTCTGGGGCACCTGCAGAGAATGTAGTCAAATTCTTGTCGTTGTCGCTATCCGTGTCTGTCGTTTTCTGCGCTACATCTTCATTGGCACAGGACATAAACGCCAGCATAAAACAGCAAAGAGTTGCGAGCGACTTTGCCTTAAATAAATCTTTTTTCATTTATTTCTTCCTTTTTATTTTCTTTCTGTTGATAACTCTCTTTTATCAGTCTTCCAAAGGGAGAAGCTTTCTTCGTCTTCGGAGTTCTCCCATAGCAATCCCTGCTTAGCACCGGAAATCGTACCGCCGGGCTGGGCAGGATTGTGCTGGCTCGGGAAAGAGGTTTCCATCAGCGTGAAAGGCTCCATATGTACTAACATGCATTTGGGAGCACAATAGGTTTTTAACTGATTTCTTTTCATAATCTACATGATAATTTGATGAATAAAATTCTTCTTATTTCGTTTTTTTGTCGGTTGGTAAAAGGGCATGAAAAACTGAACAAAGGGAACTTCGGAAAGCCCTTTGTTTATGGGAGATACGGCGCGCCTCACGCGCGCGTATGCGGAAATGTTTTAGAGTTTGGTTATTGGCGTGGCGCCTATGAGAGAGAGAGAGAGAGAGAGAGAGAGAGAGAGAGAGAGAGTAGACTAATTAGTTA
>NZ_AWXC01000032.1 GCF_000479005.1 Prevotella sp. BV3P1
GTTTTCTGTTCGTTACCGATCAAAGCAGCAAGTGATGACGACACCCCAAAACGATGGGGATTACAACTGGGAATGGGCAAGACTTCCGTAGGGGAAAATTCGCCAGAAAATCAACCCTTCTATGTTCCCAATGACAATGAAGGGAACCTATTTTCACTCAGCGGTGATTATTTTCTCACGCAAAGACTGGCTTTAACAGGAGGTGTGTACTTTGAACAAGCCGGACTTTTGACCGGCTTTTCCAGCGGAATTGGACTGAAAAAGATTAATACCATGGGCCTCACCGCTGGTGCTAAATATTATTTTTTTCCCAAGAAATGGGTCATCCAGCCGCACGTTGGCGCCTCCCTTCAAACCAATTTCCTCAACCTTAGTCGTTCACAAGGCAATGGCAATTATGCAGTTAGCGAAGGATACCCAGGCACAACCCTTTATATGGAGCACGATGTACAATGTCCTGCCTTGAGTATTATACCACAGTTGGGCGTTGACATTCACCTTTTCAGCACCGTTTCGCTCTGCCTCGACTGGGACTACCGCTTTGGTTTAGGGGGACACCAACGCGCAAAGATGCGATTTATCAACGGTCCTTTTACGGGACAGTCCAGCCTTTACGAGGCTGAAAAGTTCAAGACAGCCTTCAGTATCAGTGTCAAAATGGATTTCCCCACACAAAAAATCAGCCAACGCGCATACAACAATGCCCTGTGGCTGCTCAGGATTTGGATTGAAAGCAAAGAGCCCAACAGACGACTCAAGCATGACTAACCTTCGGCGACAAACCATCATTACTTTGTAATGCCATGTCCATGGCTTTGTAAAAAGAATATTGTAACTTTGCAGTATCACAGCAAAACAATAGAAAGAAATGAAAAAGTTTTTTACACTCTGCACGCTCTTGGTATGCTCATCACTCCTCGTGATGGCTCAACCCAAGAAACCAAAACTAGTAGTAGGCATCATCGTAGACCAAATGAGGTGGGACTATCTGCCTTATTATGAAAGCCGGTTTGGGCAAGATGGCTTCAACCGCCTAATGAATGGCGGCTTCAGTTTCGACAACCTCAACATCAACTACACCCCCACCGTTACCTGCGCAGGCCATACACACGTTTATACAGGCTCGGTGCCAGCCATCTCTGGCATTGCCGGTAACAACTTTTACATCAACGGCCAGCGCGTCTATTGTGCCGAAGACAACTCCGTTAACAGCGTAGGAAGCCAGTCGAAGGCAGGCAAGATGTCGCCCCGCAACCTCAAAGTGACGACCATGACCGACGCTTTACGATTGGCCAACGATTTCAGATCGCGCACCATTTCAATCTCCATCAAAGACCGTAGCGCCATCATGCCCGGTGGACATACGGCCAATGCGGCCTATTGGATGGATGTATCTGCCGGTTCTTTCATCACCAGCACTTACTACATGAACGAGCTTCCCGCATGGTTGAAGGCCTTCAATAAGAAGAATTACGACATCATCAAACGCGACGTGCGCACCGATCCAGAAGGAAATTCCATCTTGGTGCGTCTGGCCATGGAGGTTTTGGACAACGAAAAACTGGGGCAAGGTGATGAAACCGACTTCCTGGCCATGAGCTTTTCGTCGACCGACTATGTGGGTCACAAATACGGTGTGAGAAGTAAACAAACTGATGCGATATACCTCAACCTGGACAAGGAGTTGGGCAAACTGCTCAATAAGCTGGATGAAAAGGTGGGAAAAGGCAACTACCTGCTGTTCCTCACGGCCGATCACGGAGCTTCACATAACACAGATTACCTCCGCGCACACAAGATTCAGGCCGGAACATGGGATGCACGCGCAACCATGAAGGCTCTCAACGAACACCTCTCGTCCAAATTCGGGGTAGCCAAGCCATTGGTTAAAGACTATATCGAATACCGTATCTATCTTGACCATGAAACCATTGGCCAATCGGGTCTTGACATTAAAAAGGTGAAAGACGAGATTGCAGCATTCTTGAAGCAAGACACGAAGATTGAATTCGTGGTTGATTACGAAAATATGGAAAGTCTTCCCATGCCCATTCGCCTGAAAAACATGATGCGCAATGGGTATAACGCCCAGAGAAGTGGTGACATGGAGGTGGTACTTTCGCCCGCTCATTACGAGCATGCAGGCACGGCTCCTCACCAAGGAACCACGCACGGGGTATGGAATCCCTACGATTCGCACATCCCATTTGTACTTTACGGCTGGGGAATTCCACATGGCAGAAGCGGTTACGAAGCAACCATCAACGACATTGCACCCACCATTTGCAACCTTTTGAAGATACAAGTGCCGAACGGCAGCATTGGCAAACCGCTCCCATTCAAGGAATGATGAAACGGTTTGATTAGTCCCAAATCATAGGAAATCAACAGCTCGTCCCCTCGCCTATCATGGCTTTCAGCACATGAATGGCGAGGGGATTTTGTTTAGTGCTGACATCATTGAGTTTCTTGAACAACTGACAACGATTTTAGTGCAAAACATGCGGCTTCCAAACTCATTGACTTTGGTCTGCAAAGTCATACAGATTGGCCTGTAAAGTCAAAGACTTTGGGTTCTAAAGTCATAGAGATTGGAAACACAAAGCAAGATTAAGGAAAAAGGAAAATGCAAAGCGTGGTATTACCACTCAATGCACTTTCCTATTATTTCTTGTTAAATGATTGTTTACCAACGAATTCTACCCATCAAGTGTCCTTATTTATTGACTCGAGTAATTTCATCTGTTCCATTCGTTGTTGCAAAAGCCTTTACTCCTTAAACTTCTTGGCAGCCCTGAGCTGATGGCGCATACTGCTAATCAGTAGTTGGCTCTCTTGAAGCAGGTTGAGATAGACAAGGGACAATTGGAAGGTCTCGTTGTCCTGTGCCATCTGTATACGATCGATATGCTTCTTACGATATTCACTCAACTCTGTTTCAAACTGGTCAGCCTTATCCAACAACTCCCGATAGTTTTCAAACCTACCTGTGGCAATAAAGTTTTCGGTTTGGGTTAAAAAGTCGGTGATTTTCAAACGAATGGGTTGATATTCGTCAATGAGGCGCTGCGTGATAGGGGTAAAATTGTTGTCAACATGTTCTTTGATAGGCTCAAGCATACGACGCAATCCATAGATGTATTGCTGCGACGCATTCATACCCATGTGGAACCACGTATTGCGCTCAATGGCGAGGTCGGCAGGCGCCTTGCGAAGAGCCATCAGCTCTTGTCGACGGTATTTCGTGAGAGATGTTTTCTCATTGCGCAGCGCATTCAGGCTGTGCCTCAACACACTTGGCTTATCATTGATAAATCCGTCCAAGATAGCATTGTATTGTTCGTTGGCAAAACGTGTCATATAGCTCTGCGTACGACTGACATGTTTGCCCAACAAATCCCAAAGGATAACCGGATCTTGCGTGCGCATCATCAAGCGGTAGGTATCATCTTTGCCCGAACCGTCGTTCGACTTATCCTTCGACCCTCTAAATAAACAATAGATTACTAAGGCGATGAAGGCCGCTTGTGCTAAGATACCTCCATAAAACATCAGCAAAGCAACCACAGCGGTGCAAAGAAATGCTACGCCAGCCGTGATAAACCAACCACCAATGACGGATAACACGCCCGTTACACGGAACACGGCACTCTCGCGACTCCATGCCCGGTCGGCCAAGCTGGTACCCATGGCAACCATGAAGGTAACATAGGTGGTAGACAATGGCAACTTGTAGTTGGTACCAAAGGTGATCAGCATGGAAGCCAAAACCAAGTTAACCGCCGCCCGAACCACGTCGTATGCAGCTCCTTCATCTAAAGATACGGCTCGCTGATCAAAACGGCGATTAACCCAATCGAGGGATCGATTTGGAATGATTTTGGTGATATACGAGTTGGTATTCTGTGTGAAACGCACGATACTGCGTGCTGCACCACTCGATCCAAACATCTCGTCGCCCTCGTCTTGTCGCGCCAAATCAACCGAAGTCTTAATCACGCGGTGAGCTTTCTTAGATGTAGCCATGGCTATAATCATGATAACGCCTGCCAACATTAAATAAAGTGGAGGGGTTTTGGCACTCTCAACCAAACTGGTCATCAAGAAAGAAGTGGGTGCAGTGCCGTTACCCTGCGCCAAATAAGTTTGATACGAATCAAGGCCTGCAAGCGGAACGCCGATAAAGTTAACCAAGTCGTTGCCAGCAAATGCCATCGCCAAGGCAAATGTTCCCATCAACACAACGAACTTGAAGATGTTCACTCCCATGAGATGCATAATCTGCATGAGGATGGCCGAGCCGATAAAGGTATAAACAAGCAACATGCCTACATGGTCATTGATGTATTGCCGTGTGGCTTCGGATATATAAGGAGACTTCCCTAAACCCTTCATAAAGATGAAGTAAGCCAAAGCGGTGAATGCGATGCCACCAAAAACGGCAATGGCATAACGCATGTTTTTCTTGTAATTGAAAGTAAAAATGATACGCGTTAGATACTGCACGACAACGCCAAAGACGAAAGCGATGGCGACACTCACAAAGATGGCAATAATTACTTTTAAGGCCTGTTCTGTGTTGAGCAAGTCACTGAATCCGAGAGAGGAGTCGGCTATCATCTTGATAATGGCCAACATGAAGGTGGCACCCAACAGCTCGAAGACCATGGATACCGTAGTGGAGGTAGGCATTCCCAAGCGATTGAAGATATCCAAGACAATGACGTCTGTTACCATAACTGCCAAGAAAATAATCATGACCTCATGGAAACTAAACTGGGCTGGATTCATGATGCCATGCCGAGCCACATCCATCATGCCAGATGACATGACCGCGCCTAATACTACACCAAAGGAAGCAATGATAAGGATGGTGCGAAACTTGGCCACCTTGGCTCCCACTGCCGATTGTAAGAAGTTGACAGCATCATTAGAGACACCTACAAATAAGTCAAAAACTGCCAAAGAAAGCAGAAAAATGACGATGCACAAATAAATTGTTAACATTGATATGGTTTAATAATGAATAATCAAAGTACAGTCTGGCATAGCGCCTACTGATTTTGTGAGCAAAAATAGCGGAGTTATATTACAAGTCTTTTAAACACACGTTACAATCGTATTACAATCGAAAATAATTAAATTTATGCATCGCTACTAATTGTTTTCAATTTAAAAATCGTACCTTTGTACCTTAAATATTGAGACATTACATAGAGATGAGTAAAGATAATTTGACTCATGCGTTGACAAGCACGGTTGAACAGCTATCCCAACCAGAATCACTCAACAACTTGTGCCATCGGCAGCGTGATGGATACCCTCTCCCATCTGGTAAAACACTGCAAGAAATCATAGACTTGTCAAGAGCCATTCTTTTTCCTGGATATTATGGAAAAGCATCGGTGAACATTCAAACAATACAATATTATATAGGTGTAAACGTAGAGCGATTTCAACGCTTGATGGAAGATCAAATATTAGCTGGACTCCGTTTCTGTGAAGACTGCGAGACTACGTTGAGCGAGTTGGAAGCAGACGAACAGAAAAAGATGGCCAGGGATTTGTCGTTCAAGTTGGTCAAGAAACTACCTGAAATACGTGAAAAACTCTCAACAGATGTCATCGCAGCTTACAATGGCGACCCTGCGTCTGAAAGCCGGGCTGAGATTATAGCGTGCTACCCTATCATCAAAACATTGGCAAACTATCGCATCGCACACGAACTCTATCTACTCAATGTTCCTCTGATACCCAGAATGATGACAGAAATGGCTCACTCGGAAACTGGAATCGACATTCATCCGGGCGCACACATAGGCCGATACTTCACCATTGACCATGGTACAGGTGTCGTTATTGGTGCTACATGCACGATTGGCGACAACGTGAAAATATACCAAGGGGTAACCTTGGGGGCTAAAAGCTTTCCGTTAGACGAACATGGGAACCCTGTCAAGGGCATTCCACGTCATCCCATCATTGAAGACAACGTCATCATTTATGCCAATGCCACCATCTTAGGCAGAGTTACCATCGGTAAGGGAAGCGTCATTGGCGCCAATGTTTGGGTGACAGAAGACTTGGCTCCCGACACAAAGAAATACAACAAGAATTAAGTTTTCATTATTTTAATACAACCATTATTTATCAATTCAATCAAATGGAATTTGAACTCATCGCCAAAACTTTCATGGGCTTGGAACCCGTTTTGGCACAAGAGCTAACCCAACTGGGTGCAAACAATGTACAAATAGGACGCAGAATGGTGTCGTTTTCGGGCAATCAAGAGATGATGTACCGCGCCAATTTCCAACTCCATACGGCCATTCGTATTCTAAAACCCATCAAGCACTTCAAGGCTCGCTCTGCTGAAGATGTGTATGATGAAATCAAAACGGTGGACTGGAGCCAGTACATAGAAAAAGGAAAGACATTCTCTGTCGACTCGGTGGTTTATTCTGAAGAGTTCAGAAATTCCAGATTCGTGACCTACAAGGTGAAGGATGCCATCGTAGACCAATTCAGAGAAAAGACGGGAACACGCCCGAACATCTCGGTGAGCAATCCTGACATCCGCCTACACATACACATTGCCGACGAAGATGCAACGCTTTGTTTGGATTCCAGTGGAGAGTCGCTGCACCGAAGAGGCTATCGGCAGGAATCTGTAGAAGCTCCTTTGAACGAGGTGTTGGCTGCTGGAATGATTTTGATGACAGGCTGGAAAGGCGAAACCGACTTCATTGACCCGATGTGTGGCAGTGGTACGTTGTTGATAGAAGCGGCACTGATTGCCCGAAACATGAGTCCTGGCATCTTTAGAAAGGAGTTTGCATTTGAGAAATGGCCCGACTTTGACCAGGAGTTGTTCGACCGTATCTATAATGACGAGTCGCAAGAGAGCGAGTTTACACACCATATTTATGGCTACGACATCGACATGAAAGCGGTGAACACGGCTCGACTGAATGTTAAAGCAGCGGGACTAACCAAAGATATCACGATAGAACAGGCTGATTTCAAGAACTTTAAGAAGCCTCAAGAACCCAGTATTCTCATTACTAATCCGCCATACGGCGAGCGTATCTCCACGCCTAACTTGCTCGGAACCTACAAGATGATTGGCGAACGACTGAAACATGAGTTCATGGGCAATGATGCTTGGATATTGAGTTATCGTGAAGAATGTTTCGAACAGATTGGTTTGAAACCGTCTATCAAGATACCAGTGTACAACGGAAGCCTTGAATGTGAGTTTAGAAAGTATGCTATCTTCGACGGAAAGATGAAGGAATTTCGTGCCGAAGGAGGCATTATCAAGACTGAAGAGGAAAAGAAAGAGATGGCTGAAAAGCATCGCTTTAAGAAAAATCGTGAGTTCAAAAAACGCTTAGAAGAAAACGAAGAGAACGAAATTGCGGATATCCGCTCGTTCAAATTTCATTCTTTAGAACGAGTACAGGAAAGAGATGAGCGAAAAAGAGGCGGGAACCGTCGCAACGACCGCTCGTATGATAGTAACGATATGCCAGACTACAAAGGCAAGAAACGTTTTGACAAAGACGGACGTGGACGGTCATTTGGTAAACGAGGTGGTAAAGAGCGTGGAAGAAAGAATTATCAAATAGACGATTATGAATAAAACTTGGTTCAGTTTTCTTACCCTCATTGCCCTATTCGTAGGTGGACAAAAGGTTATGGGACAGAAACTATTCACGCTCGAAGAGTTAAACTTTGGAGGGAAAAACTATCGAAAGTTCGTCCCAGAAAATCGCTACACTACATGGTGGGGCGATGAGCTGATTCGCACAGACGCCAAACAATGCAGCGTTATCGACAAGAAAACGGGCAAAGAGAGCATCCTATTCACGCTGGATGAAATAAACAAATACGCGGTAAGCGACTGCTCCAGCCAGGTTAAAAACCTGTTTGGTGCCTCGTTTCCCTACCCTGACAAGTCGTTGGTATTGTTGCGGAATGGGGCAACCATGAGCCTGTACAACTGGAAAACGAAAAAGACAGCATGGTGCATGAGCACTGCTGACGAGGGTGATGTGGCCGAATGGAATGCCATATCCAAGGCTATTTCTTATATAGAACCTAAAAGTCAGCAACTCCATCTACGCACTTTTGATGGCAACGACATCCAGTTGACAACTGATGGAAGTAGGGAAATCGTGTATGGTCAAAGCGTACATCGTGACGAGTTTGGCATACATAAAGGTATGTTTTGGGCACCCAATGGACAGAAATTGGCATTCTATCGCATGGATCAGAGCATGGTGGCTGACTATCCGCAGGTAAACATCTTCAGTAGAATAGCCAAATGCGAGCCCGACAAATATCCTATGGCAGGCGAAACAAGTCATAAGGTAACGGTGATGGTGTATGACTTAACCACGAAAAAGACGGTTACTTTGCAAGCTGGTGACCCCACTGACCGATATTTTACTAACATTGCATGGAGTCCAGACAGCAAGACTATCTATATGTTTGAGCTGAATAGGGACCAAAATGACTGTCGGTTGGTGAGCTACGATGCGCAAACAGGCAAAAAGATCGCTGAACTTTACCGAGAGACGCACGATAAATATGTAGAGCCACAGCACCCCATTGCATTCTTGCCTTGGAACAACAACCTCTTCATCATGCAAAGCCAACGTAACGGTTACAATCATTTGTACCTCTACCAAGCAAACGGCAAGTTGGTAAAACAGCTTACCAAAGGCAAATGGGTGGTGTTAGACGTGATAGGATTCAATACAAAAGACAAGTCGATTGTCTATACCTCTACCGAAAAGCATGCGTTGCAAACCAACACATACACCGTGAATGTCAAGACTGGAAAGCGCAGATTATTGGACAACGGGCGTGGCTATCACAGTCCGTCATTATCTCCTTCTGGAGCATTTATCGTAGATAAGTACAGCGAACCCACCGTTCCACGCAACATCGAGATTATCAATACGGCCAACGGAGAGCGCACCCAGTACTTTGAAGCGGCTGACCCCTGGAAAGGATATCAAGTACCAAGCTTTACATGTGGCACTCTCAAAGCTGCTGACGGCACGACCGACTTGTACTATCGCATGGTGAAACCTGCCAATTTTGATGAAAACAAGAAATATCCTTTAGTGCTTTATGTGTACGGAGGACCCCATGCACACAACGTAGATGCACGTTGGCATTACGCTTCTCGCAGTTGGGAAACCTACATGGCACAGAAGGGATACATCCTCTTCATACTCGATAACAGAGGAAGTGAGCGGCGAGGAAGGGATTTTGAACAAGCAACATTCCGCCAATTAGGTCAGATAGAGATGCAAGACCAAATGAAGGGCATTGAATATGTGAAGACTTTACCATACGTCGATGCCAACAGAATAGGCGTGCATGGTTGGAGTTTCGGCGGTTTTATGACCATTTCGCTGATGACAAATTATCCCGAAACCTTCAAAGTGGGTGTCGCTGGCGGTCCTGTTATTGATTGGAAATGGTATGAAGTGATGTATGGAGAGCGCTATATGGATACACCACAAGCCAATCCAGAGGGCTACAGCAAGACTTCCTTGATACCACAAGCCAAGAATTTGAAAGGAAAATTACAAATTATTCAAGGCACTAACGACAAAACGGTAGTGCCGCAACACTGCTTGTCGTTCATTGCTGAGTGTATCAAGCAAGGCACTCAACCCGATTTCTTCGTCTATCCGGGTGAACCACACAATATGAGAGGACATCAAAGTGTTCACCTCCACGAACGCATCACACAGTACTTTGAAGATTATCTGAAATAAAAAAGGAAACATACGCATGAAGATATTATTATTAGGCAGTGGCGGAAGAGAACACGCCTTGGGCTGGAAAATAGCACAAAGCAAACGAGTAACCCAACTATTCATCGCCCCCGGCAATGCTGGAACAAGTGAAGTAGGCACCAACGTCGACATTCAGGTGAACGATTTCGATGCTATCAAAGATTTTATATGCGACCAAAAGATTGATATGGTTGTCGTTGGACCCGAAGATCCACTTGTGAATGGCATCTACGATGCGTTGAAAAATGACTCTCGAACTAAAGACACCGTGGTCATAGGTCCATCGAAAGAAGGGGCAAAACTGGAAGGTAGCAAGGATTTTGCCAAGGCTTTCATGCAACGCCATCATATTCCAACCGCTCGATACCACACCTTTACGGGTGAGACTTTAGATGAAGGACTTCGTTTCTTGGAGACTTTAGAGGCTCCATACGTGTTGAAAGCCGACGGACTATGTGCTGGTAAGGGCGTTTTAATACTCCCTACGTTGGCAGAAGCACAGCGAGAACTAAAGGAAATGTTAGGGGGTATGTTTGGAAAAGCGTCGGCACGAGTCGTCATAGAGGAATATCTAAGTGGAATAGAATGTTCTGTTTTCGTCTTAACCGATGGCAAACATTATCAAATTTTGCCAGAAGCGAAGGATTATAAACGTATTGGTGAAGGCGATACAGGACTGAATACAGGTGGCATGGGCAGCGTTTCACCCGTCCCATTTGCAGATAATGACTGGATGAAGAAGGTGGAGGAACGAATCATTCAGCCAACGATAAAGGGACTATCTGAAGAAGGAATCGACTACAAAGGTTTTATCTTCTTTGGCTTAATCAATGTGAAAGGCGAACCCATGGTGATAGAATACAACTGTAGAATGGGCGATCCAGAAACCGAAAGCGTGATGCTACGACTGAAGAGTGATATCGTTGACTTGTTCGAGGGAGTGGCTCAAGGCGATTTAGATCAGCGACAAGTGGCGTTCGACCCTCGTTCCGTGGTGTGTGTCATGCTCGTCAGCGGCGGTTATCCGCAAGCCTATACCAAGGGATATCCTATCGCTGGACTCGAAACGGTAAAGGACAGCATTGTCTTTCACAGCGGAACGGCGGTGAAAGATGGGCGGGTTGTCACTGCCGGCGGCAGGGTTTTGGCCGTTTGTTCGTATGGAAAAGATAAAGACGAGGCACTGAATAAGAGTTTCGCAGCTGCAAAAAAGATTGATTTTCAAGACGTGTATTTCCGAAAAGACATCGGCAAAGACCTATAAATGCCTACGCTCGTACATACGAAGACCAGCTGGTCAGTCCAACAAGCACGAACAGCTGTCGTCACCGATGCTTTAACTTGAGAATGCACTTACAGTGTCGTTTGGTTTGATTCATGACGCATAGATTACAAAACAGAATAGCAGGAAGTCGTTATGCTCTGCCCATCACCATGGTATATGCAATAGGCATTTGGTTCATGGGCGGTTTGCTTCAACAGCAGTTGTGGCCTCAGTTCATACTGATGCTCATGACTACTTTGACCATGGTCGAACTGAACAACCAGCACACTTTGATACGAACCTACAGTCGCATGCTGTCTTGTTCGTATCTTGTGCTCTCTGTCGCTGCCCTACCCCTATTCGTTCACCTGGAAGCCTGCATCGTTCAACTTTGTTTTGCCCTCACCTATTTGTTCATGTTCCGCGCCTATCAAGACAAATCGGCCATCAGCAGCGTGTTTAATGCGTTCTTCTTCATCGGCGTGGCCAGCATTTGGTTTGTCCAAATACTATTCCTTCTCCCCATTTGGTGGATTATCTTGCGGTTTTACGTCATGGGCATGGGCTGGCGAACCTTCTGGGCTTCGCTGCTGGCTGTCATCACTCCCTATTGGTTTGTAGGAGGCTATTACGTCTATCTACACGATGCTGACACGCTCATCCATCACTTTTCCAGCATCACCGACATTGCACCTCTCTTCGATTTCCAAAGCATTTCCCTACTGAACCTGCTGACGCTCTGCTTTATCTGTGCATTGGGCATTATCGGCATGCTGCATTTTCTCCTCAACAGTTCAAAGGATAAGATTCGCATTCGCTTGTTTTTCTCATCCTTCATTTTGATGATGGCAGCCACCATCGTGTTCATCATCCTGCAACCTACGCACCTACCCAACCTCTTACCTGCACTCATTGTCAGCGTTTCACCACTTATCGGCCACTACATCACGTTCACCGGCTCGCGCCTGTCGGGCATTACTTGTCTCACGCTGTTTATCATCACGCTGACCATCACGGGTTATCAACTATGGATACATTGATAGATCTCTTGATACAATACGGCTATGTGGGCATGTTCTTGGCCTCACTTTTAGCTGGATCGGTCTTTCCTTTCAGCAGCGAAGCCGTCATGGCGGGTCTGTTGGCAGCCGGTCTTAACCCCTGGCCCTTGGTTGTGTACGGCACCATTGGAAACGTCATTGGCTCGTTGTTCAATTATTTCATCGGCACATTGGGGCGGTTAGACTGGATAGAGAAATACCTACATGTCAAACCCGACAAGCTGGACCGCGCACAACGACTGATGGCCCGTTACGGCGCCTGGATAGGTTTCTTCGCTTTTCTGCCCATCATCGGCAGCGCCATAGCCATCGTCTTAGGACTGGTGAGAGCCAACATCTGGGTCACCCTCGTCTCTTTCACCTTGGGAAAAATATTCAGATACCTACTTATCATTTATGGCATGAATCTCATTTTATAAGCATTACATACATGACACGCTCAATGAAAAAATACCTTCTGTTACTCACGGTCACGCTCTTTCTCGCATCTTGCACCACCAACCCGCAAGACACGAGGCGAAAAATCACGGTGACCATAGAGCCACTGCGCTATTTCACCGAACAAATTGCTGGTGACAAGTTTGTTGTAAACACCATGGTTCCCCAGGGAGGAAACCCCGAAACCTACGAACCAACCACTCAACAGATGGTGAAGTTGGCCGAGAGCGACCTGTACATCAAGGTGGGAAACATTGGCTTTGAGCGCACATGGATGAAAAAACTGAGCCAAAACGCACCGCATACCATCATCATCGATTCGTCTGAAGGCATTGATTTGGCCCACTCTTCACACGGCGTTACTGATCCACATACCTGGATGAGCACCAACAACGCAAAGCAAATCGCACGAAATATCTACCAAGCGTTGGTCAGCATTAATGAACGAGATAGTGCCTCGTACAGGAGAAATTACGAAGCCTTGATAGACACCATTGAGGCTACCGACATGCGACTGCGCGAACAGCTCACGCGTGACAAGTCGCAAGCTTTCCTCATTGACCACCCTGCCCTCACCTACTTTGCTCGCGACTACGAGCTTTTGCAGATTCCTGTGGAGGAAGAAGGGCGCGAACCCAGTGCCGCCCAACTGAAAAAGACCATCCAACTGGCCAAGGACAAGAAGGTGAAAGTGATGTTTGTGCAGAAGCAGTTTGAAACCAGAAGCACGAAGATTGTCAGCCAAGAGGTGGGTGCAGAAACGATAGCCATCAACCCCTTGAGCCACAATTGGAGCGAAGAAATGGTGAGTATTGCCAAAAAACTAAAATAACCGCATGACACCCATCATCCAATTAGAAAACATCAGCGCGGCATACGGACCGAAAACAGTTCTGCAAGACGTGAACCTCACCGTGTACGATCACGACTTTCTGGGTATCATCGGACCAAACGGTGGTGGAAAAACTACCCTTGTACAACTCATCATCGGTCTGAAAAAGCCGAGCGAGGGACAAATCAAGTTCTACCGAAACGGAACACTTGCAGACCACATCAGCATGGGTTATCTCCCACAATACAACGACATCGACAAGAAATTCCCCATCTCGGTGCAAGAAGTAGTGCTGTCGGGACTGAGTGGACAAAAGAAATTATTCTCCCCATTCACGTCCAAGCACCACCACATGGTGGACGAAACGCTTGCCAGGATGCAGCTCACCGAACTGCGCCGACGTGCCATCGGCACCCTGAGTGGCGGCCAGTTGCAGCGCGTGTTGCTGGCTCGCGCCATCGTTGCACGACCAGAAGTGCTGATTTTGGATGAACCCAACACCTACATTGACAGGCAATTCCAAGAACAAATGTACCAAATGCTCAACGACATCAACCGCGATTGCGCCATCATCATCGTAAGTCACGACATTGGCCCTATCCTGCAAAACGTGAAAGCCGTGGCCTGTGTCAACCACAACGTACACTACCACCCCGACACGGAGCTGTCGATGGTTGAGCTGGAGCAACACCTCGGCTGCCCTATCGACTTGTTGGGGCATGGACGCATGCCTCACCGCGTGCTGAAAGCACACACGGATTGAACTTGAATGTTCACTACTTCAGTTGCTTTCAGCCATCGCACACCCACTTAATCATTCTATACACAACTGGGCAAACGCTCTAAAAATAACAGGGCGAATGGCGAATGCACCCCTGTGCATCACCATCCTTTCCGCAAAAAAAAACCACCTTTTCATAAACCTCTCATTGACAGTGTTTTATAAGAGAGATTTACCGCATTTTCAAAGTCATGGAGTTTGGGCTTCAAAGTCATAGAGTTTGGCCTCAAATCTGTATGGGTTTGCATTCCAAAGTCAATGAGTTTGACGAACACGGACAATGCTATCGATAAATATTTTTATTATTAGCTGATATTCAATGATTTACAAAGAAATAACAGATAGCCGTTTCCGTGCATTTCATACCCTTGCAATACTCTTGGCATCAGGTTTCTTACAAATCTCAAGCGTTCAAGAACATCGTGAACGACAATCAAGAAAAAATCCACTCACTTGAGAAGTTGATGCTCAAATGAGTGGATATGATGATTTCAATAATCTGGAAGAATTACCACAAATCCAAGCGGTTTTTCTTCGGAATGAAGAGCTTGTCGCCTTCTTTCACGTTGAACGCCTCGTACCAAGCGTCAACGTGAGGAAGCGCACCATTGACGCGCCACTTGCCCAACGCATGTGGATCACGCTTCACACGGTTGCGAATTTCCTGCTCGGTGATGTTCTGTCCCCACACGCCTGCATAGGCCAGGAAGAAACGTTGATCGGGGGTAAATCCGTCTTTGGTCTTCAAAGGCTTCTTCGCCGTGGCGTTCTTATAAGCCAGGAAACTAACCTGCAATCCGCCATGGTCGGCCAAATTTTCACCCAACGTGAAGCGTCCGTTAGCTTTGAGGTCGGGCAAAACATTGATATTGGAGAAGAAATCGGCATACATGTCGGCTCTCTTGTTAAACCCTTTCGCATCGTTGGCAGTCCACCAATCGTTCATGTTGCCATTGGCATCGTACTGACGACCTTGGTCATCGAATCCGTGTGTCATCTCATGACCAATCACCACGCCTATGGCACCATAGTTGAAGGCCTCGTCGGCCTTAGGGTCGAAGAACGGATATTGCAGGATTCCCGCTGGGAAACAAATCTCGTTGGTGGTGGGATTGTAGTAGGCGTTCACGGTTTGCGGCGTCATGAACCACTCATCACGGTCGACTGGCTTACCTGCACGCTCGGCAATATGATTTTCGTGTGCGAACTGGCGGCATGCCATAACGTTCTCATAGAACGACTTAGCGGGGTCGATGTTCAACTTAGAATAGTCGCGCCACTTGTTAGGATAGCCAATCTTTACATAGAATTTATCCAACTTCTTATGTGCTTCGGCCTTGGTTGTATCGCTCATCCATGTTTGTGCATCAATACGTTGGCCCAATGCAATTTGCAGATTGCGCACCAAGTTCTCCATCTTCTTTTTAGAACTCTCAGGGAAGTAACGGGCTACGTACATCTTGCCGAGCGCCTCGCCCATCTGTGCCTCAACCTGATTGGTGGCACGTTTCCACAGCGGATAATCCTCCTTGCGGCCACTCATGGTCTTACCGAAGAAGTTGAAGTTGGCCTCACGGATTGCATCGGTGAGATAGCTTGATGACGACATGATGACGTCCCACTCCATCAGCGCGCGCAAATCGTCGGCAGTGGCAGCAGCAGACAGCTTGTCATATCCTTCCAGGAATGACGGTTGGCCGACAACCATCGTCTGAATGTACTCACTCTTCACGCCCTCTGCATTAGCCATGCCTTCGAGGTTGATGTTGGGATAATTGGACTTGAACTCTTTCAAGGTCATCTTGTTGTAGTTGGCTTGTGGGTCACGAAGCTCCGTCATGCTCTTTGAAATCAAGGCGAGTGCGGTCTCTGTTTTGAAAATGACATCCGCCTTTGCCTGTGCCTGAGCCTCATCGAATCCATAGAGGTTGAACATGCGCGCGATATGCTTCTTATATTCGTCGCGAATGGCTACGGTGGCCGCATCGTTGTTGAGGTAATAGTCTTTCTGTCCCAACGTTAATCCACCCTGACTGACGTTCAGAATGTTCATCGTCACATTCTTTTCGTCAGCAGCGAAGTAAGTACCGCAAGCGACACCATATCCCTGAGCGGCATACTTCAATTGCAGTTGCTCCAGGTCTTTCTTCGTTTTGGCGGCTTCCATCTCATCCAACAAGGGTTTCACCGGTTTGATGCCCTCCTTGTTACGACGGTCGGCATCCATGGCGAGCTTGTAGAAGTCGGACAGCTTTTGCTCCATCGTACCTTTCTTATACGTCTTCTTCTGCAATTCACCCAAGATGGTGTTAATTCGCTTGTTGTTGTCTTCGGCCAACTGGTCGAAGCTGCCAAAGCGCGAATAAGCCGCTGGCAGCGGATGTTTCTTCTGCCATCCGCCCGTGGCAAACTGGTAAAAATCATCGGCTGGGCGAACAGACTTGTCAAAATTAGCCTCGACAAGCCCCGATTTTGATTGTGCCATCCCCATCGTGGGTGCCACCATCAACATCATGATTGGAAATAAATGTTTCATAAATTTTAATGTATTTTAGTTTACGAGTTTTTTAGTTTACGAGTTTTTTAGTTTACGAGTTTACAAGTTGATAGTTAACAAGTTGATAGTTCAAAGTTCAAACCTCAAAGTTCAATGTTCAAAGTTCAATGTTCAAAGTTTCTCCATTTTCTCATTAAGCTCCATCCATCGTTCGTTTTCCGCATCCAATGCTCGTTGAATAGACGTGTATTCAGTGACCAACTCCATGTTAGACGCATTTTCTGGTTGTGAGAGAATGGTGTTTAGTTCGGTGATACGCTTTTCCATAGCAGCGATTTTAGCTTCACTCTCCTCGATGCTCCGTTTTAGTTTGCGTACTTTCTTTTGCTGTTCCTTGCGCTGGAGATATTCTTCAGCCCCACTCTTTTCTGTTTTTGAAGCAGCTTGCAATGGTTGTGATGCACCCGACTGTGTGTTTGTGTGCAAAAGAGAATCGATGCTATGGTTGTCAGCGTCATCATCCAACGACTGCGCATGACTGCGGATGAAGTAGTAGATGCCACCTAAGTGTTCTTTCACCTGGCCACCACCGAACTCGTAAACCTTGCTTACCAGGCCGCCGAGGAAGTCGCGGTCGTGGCTCACCAGTATCACCGTACCATCGAAAGCCCGTATGGCCTCTTTCAAAACAT
Source organism: Prevotella sp. BV3P1 (assembly GCF_000479005.1). GTDB lineage: Bacteria > Bacteroidota > Bacteroidia > Bacteroidales > Bacteroidaceae > Prevotella. The sequence goes on from NZ_AWXC01000032.1 coordinate 17,387, forward strand.
CTTTTGATGGCATGTCCAAATGGTTGGTAGGCTCGTCAAGAATGAGCAGGTTGACGGGTTGCAAAAGCAAGCGAATCATCGCCAACCGACTGCGTTCGCCACCCGATAGCACCTTAACCTTCTTCTCAGACGTTTCGCCACCGAACATAAACGCACCCAACAGGTCGTTGATTTTCAGTCGCATGTCACCCGTTGCCACACGGTCAATCGTTTCGTAAATCGTCAGTTCCTCATCCAGCAACTGTGCTTGGTTCTGTGCGAAATAGCCTATCTGCACGTTATGCCCTACCTTCAGTGTGCCGGTATACGGAATCTCACCCATGATACATTTAACCAAGGTAGATTTACCTTCGCCATTTTTTCCAACAAAGGCAACCTTTTCCCCACGTTTAAGGGTGAAAGTAACATCTTTGAACACCGTATGAGAGCCATAATCTTTGCGAAGTTCATCACAAATAATAGGGTAATCGCCACTTCGAAGGCATGGGGGAAACTTCAAGTGCATGCGTTTGTTATCCACCTCATCAACCTCAATGGGTTCTATCTTTTCCAGTTGACGGATGCGCTGTTGCACCTGAATGGCCTTGGTTGCTTGATAACGGAAACGCTCAATGAAGGCTTTTGTGTCGGCTATTTCTTTTTGTTGGTTTTCATAGGCGCGCAGTTGCTGCTCTCGTCGTTCAGCTCGCAACACGACATATTGATCGTATTTAACTTTATAGTCTTCGATGTGGCCACAAGTAATCTCTATCGTACGGTTGGTTACATTATTGATAAAAGCACGGTCGTGACTGACCAGTACCACTGCTTTGGCAGATTGAGCGAGAAATTGTTCCAGCCATTGTATCGACTCGATGTCGAGATGGTTGGTGGGTTCGTCCAGCAACAGCACGTCAGGGCGACGCAACAAAATCTTCGCCAGTTCGATTCGCATGCGCCAACCACCTGAGAACTCGGACGTAGGACGGTCAAAATCGGCCTGAGTGAAGCCCAGTCCGGTAAGTGTCCGCTCCATTTCGGCCTCATAGTTCTCACCGCCCATCATCAAATAGCGATCATGTTCCTGCGTAAACCTCTCGACCAGTTCCATGTACGACGCACTCTCATAGTCGGTACGGTTACTCAATTCGTTCTGCATGCGTTCAAGGTGTTCCTTCATGCGCATGCTGTCAGAAAAAGTCTTTCGTGTTTCTTCCTTGACAGTTGTGTCGTCGGCTATCTTCATCACCTGCGGAAGATAACCAATGGTGGTGTCATTAGGAACCGAAACGACACCCGAGGTAGGTTTCTGTTGACCATTGAGAATCTTGAGTAAGGTAGATTTACCAGCTCCGTTCTTGCCCACCAATGCAATTCTATCACGCTCATTGATGACAAAACTCACGTCGCGGAACAAGGGTTTTACACCAAATTCTACCTTCAAACCTTCTACTGATACCATGAATATCTCATTAAATTTAGTCGCAAAGTTATATAATCATCCCTCAACGCTATACTTCTTAACAGCCCAATCACGCTTGCTTTGCTTCCTTCTGTTTACGCTTACGAAACTCGTTGAAGCATACCAAGATAATCAGTACCACCAGCAAAGCAAAGGAAATATACGCGATGGTCTCCGTACGATTGACCGATTTAGGGAAGAAACTCAATACCACCGTGTGTTTACCGGGTTTCACCTGGATGGCACGAAGTATGTAATTAACCCGACCAACCGGCACTTCCTCGCCATCAACCGTGGCCGTCCATTCCGGATAATAAATCTCAGAGAACACCACCACGCCACCTTTGCTCGACTCTACCTGATAGGTCAGTTGGTTGGGTTCATACTTCTGTAGCGTTACTACCGACGAATGGTCTTGCGCAACGGCCTCGCCAAGCTCTTGTTTGAACTTCTTATCAGCCACGGCCTCAGTACGAAGATTCATCTTTCCGATGCGTTCTATTTCCTGATTGGCATTATCCACATACGTCAATTTATCAACAAACCACGCATTGCCAAAGGCGTATGGATTTTTGAGCGGAACGGTTTGTCCACCTTGCAATGGCATGATGAAAAACTTGGTGTTGAGCATATTCAGCACAGGCGAAATACTATCACCATTCAATTGCGTCATGTCGCCCTGCGCTTCCATAATCTTTTTCATCAGGTTCTGCATTTCAGGTGCGATATAAGCCTCTATCATTTCCTGATAACGGCGCAACTTGGCAGGATGATAGCCACCAATGCTCTTGTGGAAATAACTGGTTTCGTTCTCGTTGAACGTATTCGTTGAGAGATTCAACACACGATAGTCAAGTTCCTTGGTCTGCAGAATTTGCTTGTCGGCGGGTGTCATTTCGATGGGATTTTCACGCACACTTTTCTCAACAAACATGCTGTCGTACAAATAACGCTTGTTGACAGCCCACATATCTACCAAGCACAACAGGGTAAGCCCGCCGATGAGCCATGCCGTGTGTATTTTCCTTGCCTTGTAAAGCAGCAAAAACAAGGTACCAATGAGGATGATTACAAACGAACGCCAGCAGTCTGTTGTGAAGATAGCTTGTCGCATGGCACGAAGATTTGTCAGCAGCGCACCCTGATATTCGGAAGGAATATTCTTCATAGCCTCCATCTCTGCAGTGGAAACATAGTCGGAGAAGAACACTGTTGGCATCAGCGCGAACAGCAAACAGAACCCAGCCGTGAGACCAAAGCTGACATATACATATTTCAAACGTTTGTTCAATAGTTCGGGTTCGTCGATGATTTTCTTCAATGCCATCACGGCCAACAGCGGAATGGTAAACTCTGCAATGACCAAAATCGACGCCACGGTACGGAATTTGGCGTACATGGGCACGTAATCGATGAAGAAATTGGTAAGCGGCATAAAGTTTTTACCCCACGACAGCATGACAGACAGGATGGTAGCTGCCAACAAAGCCCACTTCATAGGCCCTTTCACGATGAACAATCCCAAGATGAAGAGCATCATGACGAATGCGCCAACATACACAGGACCGCTGGTTCCGGGTTGTTCACCCCAGTATTGACCTATCTGTTGATAGATTTCCATGAACTGTGGATCAGCCTTTTTCATGGCAGTTTCGTTCATTGAGAGCGGAACAGACGCTCCTCCTTTGGCATTAGGAATGAGCAACGTCCATGTTTCACCAATGCCATAACTCCACTGGGTGATGTAGTCGCGCTCCAAGCCGCTATTGGTTTGGTTGGCCGAGTTGGGCTTCACCAGTTCGCTCTTGCCACGCATCGACTCTTGACTGTATTCCCATGTATGATACAGATTGCTCAGGTTGATGCAGATACCGATGGCAGCGGCGGCGATACACACGGCTGTTGCCTTACCAAACCGTGCCAACTGATTGTCTTTCACGGCCTGAACCAAGAAGGCGATAACCATGAAGAAGATGATGAACAAATAATAATAGGTCATCTGAACGTGGTTGGCCTTCACTTCAAAGGCGGTGAACAAGGCCGTCAGGATTAATCCCCAGAGATATTTTCCCCTATAACTAAGCACAATGCCAGCAATCATAGGCGGCAGATAGGCCAAAGCCATCACTTTCCAAATGTGTCCGGCAGCAATGATGATGAAGAAGTAACTGGAGAAAGCCCAGATGACAGAACCCAAAACAGCCAGTTCCTTGCGGAAATCAAAAGCCCTCAGCAAGATGTAGAAGCCCAACAAATAGGCAAACACATACCACACATTTTCGGGCAGCCACAAGTGGTAAGCGTTCATCACCTTGCTCAGTATGTCAGTACTGTTGTACGATGGAGCCGTTTGATAGGTGGGCATACCCCCGAACACCGAATTGGTCCATCGGGTTCGTTCACCCGTTCGTTGATAATATTCTGTTTGTTCATGCCCAAGACCCTTTCCTGCCGAAGCATCATGCTGGAACAGAATGCGCCCTTCCAGACTGGCTGGGACGAAATAAGCGAATGAAATCAAGACGAACAAGACAACGGCGGCGACATCCAACCCATATTTCTTCAAAGCTTCCATGAATAGCTGTTTTATGTTAAGATTTAAGCGCAAAGATAGCAAAACTTTACCGTTTACACCTGTCTGTGCAACCATTTTTTGCTACCTTTGCAGCTAAATAGCAAACAACAATCATGAAAATAGGTATCATTGTGGCCATGGAGAAAGAGTTCACGCAACTCAAATCCTTGCTCGAAGATATGCAGACACAACAACATCGGCATCTGTCTGTCATCACGGGACGCATTGGACAACACGAAATCGTGATGCAACAATGTGGCATTGGAAAGGTAAATGCTGCCATTGGTGCGGTGGAATTGATAAATTATCATCATCCCGACTTGATGATTTCATCTGGATGTGCGGGTGGTGCAGATGTGTCTTTAAGTCCTACCGACGTGGTTGTAAGCACACAATGTTGTTACCACGACGCTTATTGTGGCAAAGAGTTCAAAGCAGGTCAAATCATGGGAATGCCCTCAAGTTACGCCTCTCCAGCCGAATTAGTTCGTAAGGCGTGCGCCATCGACTGCGGAACTAACATTCGTAGCGGTCTTATTGTGAGTGGCGATTGGTTTGTTGACAGCAAAGAGAAGATGCAACAAATACTTTCCTCTTTTCCCACAGCCATGGCTGTTGACATGGAGAGTTGTGCCATTGCCCAAACCTGTTACCTTTATCACACGCCGTTCATCTCCTTCCGCGTAATCAGTGATGTGCCTTTAAAGGATACAAACGCGGCACAGTATTATGATTTTTGGGAGCGATTGGCCAACAATTCGTTCCATGTCACCAAAGAGTTTATACAGATAGTGGAATAGTTGACAAGTTTACGAGTTGACAAGTTCACAAGTTGATAGCTTTCTCTGTTGACGCATTAACTATAAAACCCACAAGCAAAGAAAAGCCATCAACTCGTAAACTTGTCAACTAAAACCTCGTCAACTAACAACTCATCAACTAAAAAACTAAAAAACTCACAAACTAAAAAATGAACAAGATTCCCTCATTCACCATCAACCACAACAAACTGTTGCGTGGTATTTATGTAAGCAGGCAAGACGTTGTCGGTTCTGAAGTCATCACCACTTTCGACATTCGCATGAAAGAGCCCAACCGTGAACCCGTGTTACACATTGGTGCCTTGCACACCATCGAGCATTTAGCCGCCACCTATCTGCGCAATGATGCCCAGTGGAAAGACAAAATCGTTTACTGGGGACCCATGGGATGCCTCACTGGCAACTACCTTATTATACATGGCGACCTGAAAAGCAGCGACATTGTCGACTTGATGATACGCACCTTCAACTTCATTGCCAACTATGAGGGTGAGATTCCCGGCGCACAACCCAAGGATTGTGGCAACTACCTGTTGCACGACTTACCCATGGCAAAACTTGAATCACGCAAATTCCTTGAAGAGGTACTGCTAAAGATTGAAGACAAAAACCTGGTTTATCCAGAATAAGCCGAGGCTTGACATTGACTACAGCAACAATACGACAATATTTTTCACGTATTGTTGCTGAATATCTTATTCCCAAAGTTTTATCTTAACTTCTTCGTTAAGGTGCTGCCATGAAGGGTTTTCACCCGCACAACAACCACTTGCGCAGAAGGAACGTGCAACCTCACCGTATGTTGACCGTGGGCATCAAAGGCGGCAATCAGGGTTCCGTTAAGTGCGAACACCTGCACATGCGCCAAATCCTCGCCCTGCACGTCAATCCAGTTGTTACCTCTCATCATGCGTAGCGAGCTTTGTGTTGTGTCTATATGTGTGGTCTCGTCAGGATAATTATTGTAAATACTGTTCACGAACGACACTTCAAAGGGAGGGCAGTGCTCGTTCCACAAATCACACTCCATGCCGTCTACCACGCCCATTAACGCCAATCGGTATGTACGGTTGTTGATGACGGGCAAGCTGTCCTTGTTTCTCAACCATCCTGTAACAAATATTTCATCATCCCCTCCACCCGACAAGTTATATTGCTTTTGAGCACTGCTGCCCAAAGAAATGCGTCGCTGGGTTTGCGTATCAATCAGGCAAAGCGTCAATTTGCCGTTGTAGGTGGCTTGAGGTGCAAGCGTCATCACCACTCCTATCTTGAGTAATGGATTACCACTGAGGTCAACGTTCATGGGAGATATGGAAGATCCACTGTTGTCTTGCACCATACCCAAAAGTTGTGCGAAAAGCTTGTCGCTGGGCTTAGCGGCATTTACCTGCAACGTAGACGGCTCGTTGCCATGCACCATACCCACCGTGGCAATGTTGTCGGCATCATATTGTTTGACGACCTCTACCTTCAGTTTGTATTCCTTTGGCTGCAGATTATCGGGCAAGTGCATGTCCACCCTCACCTCTGTCTCGGCAAACATCTCAAAATCCACTGCCTCTGCGGTTTGTCCTGTAGCCACCACATGATTGTCATCATCCACGAGCGACACCCTCACCGTACCATCGAAAGGCGTACCCGTGAGCTTGCGTATCGTCAGGCACAGCGTGACTTTGTTTCCGGCAGTACATGGTTTGAGCGTATAGGGATGGGATGTCAATGCGAAAGGAGCCTTGTCATCGGGTTTCTCAAATAGGCGCACGTCGTTGCCTTGCACCTGAAAGGCTATGCGTGGTGCCGTTTTCATCTTGCACCATGCCCCGTAGATGTCCTTATCCTTGAGGCTGGCACACACAGCCTGCAAGTAGTAGCGTCCATCGGCAAGGTCTTCAAGATTCACCGTAAACGTGCAAGCATCATCAATCAACTGTCCCGATTGCAGCACGCCACCGTTATGCTTGCCGCGCTCTGCAGTGTATCCACCGTTGTCGTGCCATGCCGATGGCACCACTTTTACTTGCTTGCCCTGCTCGTTGTACACGCCCAAGCCAATATCTCCGGCAAACGTTCCGTCGGCTTGGTTCTTAAAGTGGTGATAACTAACCGTCATGGGTTGCTGTTTGTTGGTGGGCATGCCGCCAACTACGCTCATATTGCCCTCCGAGTTGAAACACAAGTTGGGTGCATCATCAGCAAGTTCGGCAGCAATGGGTGCGCTTCCCGGTTTGTTAGGATGCACCAAAACTATCTGCACCTGCTTGTTGAAGGAGAGAGGCTTACGGCCAAACTCCTGTCCTGTGGTGGAAAGGTTGAGTGCTGTAACGGAGAAGTAGCCGTCGCCACCGCCTCCCCAACCAAAGTTCATGTGAAAGAGGTTGTCCTTATCTACACCGTCTACCACCCATGCGTGTCCGCTACCGCCCGACTTCACGCTACCGCTGATGTACACAGGGAAGCCGTTTTCTATCTCCTTGCGCAATATTTGAGTGAAAGCAGCTGCGCCCTCATCAGACTTGTTGAGCATGGAGGTGGAATAATTGAAGTACGTTTTCAGTGCCTTGGCAGCCATGAAGGTTTGTGCACCGCTGGATGAAGAGGTGTACTGCATGTTCACCGACACGCCCACATCACGCATGAGCAGCCCCACAGCGTCGCAAGCCTCCGCATCGGCAAGTGCCATGCGTGTGTTGTATTTGGGTAACATCTTGTCCCATTGGTATACCGACTCACTGAAGTCCACACTCATCGTGCGGTTGTCAGAGCGCACTACATACGAGTAGCTGCCCTTTCCCCGCTCTGGCCAGCGATGATAATACATGATTTGCGCCACCGCCGTAGCCACGCATCCTGTGTAGTTGTACCCCGTAAGACGACTGTAAGGGTCGTCTTGATTCCATGCCGTTGTAAGCAACGGAGCCACCTCCTTTCGGTTAGGGGGCGTAGTGGTAACGGTAGCTCTTGTGCTGGGTTGCCTTTGTATTTGGTGAAAGGCGTCACGATAAGCACTCAGCAGGAATTTAAGCTCCTCGCTTGCACGCAACGTGTCGAGCGTTCCTGTGTGCGAGTAGCCTAACACTTGTCCCATGGCATCATCGCCTGCCACCACAACGAAGCCCCGTCCGTGGCGATCGTTATAAATGTAATAAGGTGGTGTACCATGCGACGCCCTCGTAGCATGGCGTTCCGAAAGGCTCACATTGACATATTTGCGGGCAATATTTATCGACTTGTCCACTGTTACTATCTTGCCCAAGGTGGGAATGCTCACCGTCATGGTAAGCACAATGCCCCATAAGGTGGGGCTTAACCATCTTTTAATTTTCATTTTCATTTTTTATAATCTTATTTGATTTTAACTACAAAAGTATGATACAAAGCCACTAACCACACCGACAACACGAAAGGTGCGGTGAGCGTGACAAGCCCCATGTGCAAACCTGCATACTGCATTAGCAACGATAGTATCAGGGCTATCAATGCCTTGACGTAAGTACATGAGCCAATGCCAAGAATATTGGCAACTGCCAAAACAGCAAGTATGGCATTGTAGCCATACATACCGTTGTTCACCGGGGTGGTACTGACACCCGGCACACACACCACGGCGAGACACAGTGCACAGGCTACAAGCGACTCCATGCCCATCTTGCGCGAATTGACACAAATGGCAAGGAAAAACAACAAGCCAGTGAGCAGGTTGTTGCCCTGAAGCATGATTTGTCCAAAGCTCAGTGAGGCGGCCCGAACCAACGAGAAACTTTCCGCAGTATCGACAGCTGTCGTTGCTGGCAGCTGCAACTGGGGAAAAACGTGACCCAACAGCAGCATTGCCCAGGTGATGAGTACAAAGGGTGCGGTGAGCGCAGGGACATAGCGTTGCCGCTCGAACAGTCGCGTCACCAGCGCAGATAGCACACATGCCACTACCATGAGCAGAACCGAACCTGCATGAATGGGCATAAAGCAGGGTACGGCGATACCCACCAGCGCAGCATTAAAACCATACAAGCCGTCGCGGATGCGCCCCGCGTCATATCGAAGGGCAACAGCCGTACATGTACCAATGGCACTTCCAGCCAAGGCAAACAAGCACATGAGGAGGGAGTTGCAAGCAATACCTGCAAGCATCAGTGCGCCCGACAGCGCATTGTCCTGAAACATCACTTGGCCCACACCACGAAGTGTACTTTTTATCATCTGCATTGAGTTGTCACTTAAGAACTGTTTTTGTTCGTTTCAGCGCACAAAATTAAGTAAAAGTTACGATATATGTGTAAAAGAGAACAAATAAACGGAAATTTATAGCAGCACGTTTATTACCGAAAAAGTATTTTTCTAAAAATACGCAATCGTAGGTGATTGATTTTCAGGAGCATGAGAAGCATAGCTAAACTCAATGACTTTAGCGTCCAAACTCTATGACTTTAACGTCCAAACTCTATGACTTTAGCACCCAAACTCTATGTTATTGAAAAACAACTGATGAGCACCACCAAAAAAAGCCTTTTCAGTTTACAATTTAGAGGATAGTGGAGAGCGTAATTTTACTCTTAGTTGGGTTTAACTACCAGAGGTCAAATACATAGCCAACCGTGAAGGTGAACACCTTGTTTTTCATGCTATCTTGGGTATATTTGTTCATCTTGGTCAGGCCGAAGTTGTATCTTGCATCCAGCACCACATGGCTGTACTCCAACGAAAAGCCAACAGGAATGGAAACGTCGAAGCGCTTTGAATAGGACAGGTTGTCATATTTTTCGGTGTAGGCATACAGCAAATGCCCCTTCTCGCCAGTCTGATAATGCGCTTTTCCTTCTTTGTCGACTGTAAATTGCGACAAGGATGCCCTACCTTTTGCCGACAAGAGATAGCCCATTTGCACGCCAGCATTGAACGAAAGACCAGGAAGAACCGCCACATGAGCCATCAAGGGAAGCGTAAGATAATCGTATTTCCACTGAACATCATCAGACGTATAGTGTACTTTTGCCTCATCAATCGTTTCTGATGACTGAAAACACATTCCCTGAACCGAATAGAACACACCGGCAGAGAACGCCACCTGATCCACCGCTTGATACTGTACGTCCAGTCCACCGATAAATCCTTCGCGGTACTTTGATTTCTGCTCAACTTCATTCTGCTGCCCATCAGGGTACAAACCACCAATGACAACGTCAAAATTAGAGATGTTTGCCAAGTTTACCCCTACCTTGGGAATCAGTGACCACGTCCCAACACTGCGTTGAGCCATGGCAAATGTGCAGGCCATCAGCAGGGCCATAGACAGCAATAACTTCTTCATGATGCTTATTTTTCTATATAAACGGACAAAGGGTGTGATTTATTACAAAAGAAGATGAAAAGCTGTAACTCTAAAGACAGGATAACAGACAGAGACAGATAAATGAACACAAAGCTGATACCAAAGCAAAACGAACGCGAAAGATGGCTTCAACATGCTCTTGCTCACAAACATTTGACACGGTCATCGGCCATTGATATCATCTTTTTCGTTATCTTTGTACAGCAACCAAGCATTTTTGGAATGGAACAATATATCGACACATACGCCTCTCCCTTAGGAATCATCACCATGGGCAGCGATGGCAAGCAGCTTACAGGATTGTGGTTTGAAGGACAGAAGCACTTCGGCGACACGCTATGTGACCAACCTTCACATCATGCGCTCCCCATTTTTGACGAGACCCGCACTTGGTTAGACGTTTATTTTCAGGGCAAACGTCCTACGTTCACACCCCCGATGCTGCTGAACGACACGCCGTTTCGCAGGACTGTATGGCAGTTATTGTTAACCATTCCGTATGGAGAAACCACCACTTACAAGGACATTGCCATGCAATGGGCCAGGCAACACGGTGTGAAAAGCATGTCGAGCCAGGCGGTGGGTGGTGCCGTTGGACGCAATCCCATCTCCATCATCATTCCTTGTCACCGGGTCATCGGCACCAACGGAAGCCTCACGGGCTATGCGGGAGGCCTGGACAGGAAGCGGTGGCTGCTGAAATTGGAACAAGCAAACATCGACAGATTCTTGCAGGCTCAGTAGAAACTTCCTGGTAAGTTCAATGAAGAAATGCAATTTTTGGAAATAAATAAAAGTGCGAATAATGGAGTGTGCAACAACACTACGTTCGAGCATGGTGTTGTCCCCTCGTAACTTGGATTACGGTCTCCGTATTATTGCTGGAGATGTACAATATCAACCACCCCATACACATATCGCTTTTCATCTTTGGAGGAGCTGTTTTCCTCCTTTGCTTTTGTGGACATATTGCCATGTTGTGCAATGAAGAGCAATTCTTCACCTATCAACTGCCAAACAGGCATGTCCAGTAATTCGTTTATCTTCATAATTCAATTGTTTTGAAATGAATAACTCGCCCTTGCACATAGGGCGTTCAGTCAGGTCTGACGATGCAAAAATAGAGGGCTTTTGGTATTATTCCAAGAGGTAAGGATGTAGCGGGAAGTAGAGGAAAATGTAAGGAAATCAACGACTATCAAAAACGCTCAATATACATTCAAAAAGTGGACTATTTTGGACTAATACACATTGTTTCTCAATCATCATTGATTGTTTAAGTAAATTATGAAAATACTTTACAACAAATAAAAAGTATTTCATGCTGAATTATTCTTCGGAGAAAAAAGTGGTTCATCCGACTTTTCGAGTGATATGACAGTCATGTAGTGCATATAGCCTTAGTTTAAAATATTCACGAAACGCCATTCTTCTTTGAGCAATCTCTTGGTCAACGACCAGCCGTGTCCAATACTGACGAAATCTTCGGATGTTTCTGTTGAAACTATTCTGCGCAGCTTATATGACAAGAAGGTGACGATCACCAGTGAGTGCGGAGGTTCGGTTGAATCCCAGCCGATGAAAAGAAGCAGCTGCGAAGATGGCATCGCTATTTCTGACGACAGCGCATTCAAGGTGACTGATAACGGTAATCATTCTTTTACTGCAAAACTTTCCATGAGTAGTTCTCATTCGGGCACATATATCACCTGTCCATTATCTAATTCGTAGGCTATTCCTATTTTTTTCCTCTGGAACCATCGGCATTACTTTTATCGTTGGACGGTGTATAACGCTCTATCTTTTTACCTTTTTTGGTAATAATCTCCATATTTTCTTTACCTGGATTTTTTACCATCGTAAAATCCTGACTGCTGAACATCTCTGGCATCTTGTACCGTGTTACCAATGCCACCATGAGAGCCACAGCAAAGACCATAGACACGTCAAAAAGATTGCCCACCACACCCATGGGATTAAAATCTTCATCGTTTGAAGATGATGCATAACGGCGACGTTTTCTCATACCTTTCCCTTGTTTTCTAAGATTAAATCTGCCAAGAACTCTAATTGTGTGCGCTGCTGCATGAACCAACGCCGCTTAACCTGCATTGTTATCATGCCTACGCCAGCCGAGAATAATCCTACGACGGTTGTGGCAAAAGCCACTTGCATATTGTACGCCATAGAAGCAATGTCGCCTGTTGACAATCCCACAAGAGCAGGTCCCATGGGAATAAGCGTTCCCATAAGTCCCAACTGTGGTCCTAATTTAGCCAACAAGGCAGGCGCGCCTATCTCTTTATTATAATCTATTTCAAATTGTGAAAGCAACCTCTCAATGTGTTGCTCGCTTCCTTTCGCGTCTAATATGCGATGTGCATAAACTAAAAGAGGCGACGTTCTTTGCGTAGGCAGCTGCTCTTTGAGACTGGGCAATCCATCGACGGTAAGAGTGTCGAAATGCTTTTCAATGACACGCACCGTATGTCGCATGCCAAGATACTGTCCGAAGAATGTCCCTAACAAAAGTAATGCTCGGATAAAGAGCAACAATAAAATTACGATGACAGGAATTAAAAGTCCTGTGGTAATCCAAAAAAGAAAATCTGAAATATAAGTCATATTTGTTTTTATTTAGTTTTCAATCAAGATGTTTTTATAATCATGTATTTATCAATGTCCTATTTTATTTTAATGTAACGTATCAATGCCCCTAAGAAAACGCCCAGTGCAAGCAACAAAGCCACTCCAGCCGTAGCGAACCAATTAACTGGCGAATTGCTATTTTGTGGTGTCGATACCCGAACCGTTGCCACAACAGCAATCATTGCCACGATTAAATTTGAAAGGAAAAGCATTTCTAAGCGTACGTCTCTATCGCCTAAAAGTCTTCGCAACAGAAAAGTGAGCAATGGTATGGATACGACAAATACTGCCGCCAATACATATGCTATGAGCGAGAACGAGAGGCCGGGCAAGCCAAAGATGCACTCAACCAGCATGGCAAAAACAACAGGAAAGATTGCAAAGCCTGGCCACCATTGTAATATAGCGTAATATATTTTTTGACGAAACGTAGCAGCCTGTGGCATCTTTGTCTTTTCCCGCGCTGCAACCATACAAAAAAGCAATTGGACAATAATGTCTACTGAAAGTATGACAGCCATATTTTGCATAATCGGCTCAGAAGCGAACCATTCGGCTATATGCGTACGCGATTGGTTAATGGCGATAGGCCATGTACTTATCGTAAACACTGCTATGAGCATGGTGTATACCGCAATTCCTTTCCACGTTCCAAAGGTTTGCTTCAATAGAAAATTGAAGCAAACCAATAACATAAGAATAGCTATGACAGTAACCATTATATCAATTTCATTGTTTAATTTTTGGGGTCTTTGTTGATTCTGAAAATTATCTATGATGGATTTTGAACATGTTTTTTAATTCAAGATGTATTCTTATATAATTTAATCAACTCATAAGATGGTATTTTTCAGAAACAGCCTTCCTTCATTTTTATCGCATTTTACGATTGCGTCGCACAATGAGTACAACAGCAATTATGGCAATAAGTACGACAATGATAATAACCGTACCGTTTACGGAGTCTGAGGTAGTATTCTGGTTGTCAGACAGAGTTTCCTTCTTCATGGTCATACCCTGTTTGCCATCAGTTGCCTTCTCTCTTATCTGATTAATGTTTCGAAGATATTGTTGCTGTTGAACGGCATTGTCCGCTCCCTCCTTCGCGATAAACTGACGGAGTTTATTATTGTTACACACAAATCCTGAACATGAAGGTTTAAAGCGGTTCACTAAGTCCATGTGCCGCGAAGCCAAGGTCTTTATTTGTTCGTGCGTAGGTTTCCACATACCTTTGCGCGCGCCTTCCAGCATCACGGCCGTTATCTCTTCAAGAGCTGCAGGATTTTTTTGTTCAAAATACTTCTGTATTCCTACTTTATATTCGTCTTTGATGTAAACTTGATAAATTTTATTCCAAAACTGTTGGTCAATCACGTTGGTACGCATCACGTTCCAACCAAAAGTGTTTTGTATTGTTTTGGCAAACTCATCAGCACCCTCTTTTCCGCTCTTGATATGCTCTTTGATGTAAGCAGGATTGAAGATGGTAGTCCGGCTCTCTATGCCCACCGCCTCTTTCAAATCTTGCATACGCATATTGTAATGATTGCGCATATCACTAATGTAAGCATCGGGTTCTTTGCCTGTTGCCTTGGTGACGGCTATGTTGAGCCCGCCCATAAACTCATAAACATGGTCTAAACTTAATGCTCCCCATAAGTTACTTTGTCGCGGTTGAACGATGACGTCCGTACGAGTAAGAGCAGCTTCGAAGGCATATTGTTTAAAATCCTCCCACTCTTTGTCATCACCATAGAAAGCTCCCATATTATTAAGATAGGTATCTGCTATCTCTGAACGGTTTTCCCATTGGTCGCTACTCATTACCATCGACTGTATGTTGGTGCCATAATTGCCATTTACTCCACCAAACACTCGTCGTGCAGCCATGCTTCGTGCTTCTTTTGGTGAAACACCTTTCTCTGTCAGCACTCGCTCGGTCTCCTTTACTCCCTCGCTTACCATGTTTTCATACTTATCATCATGAGCAGCGGCGGCCATTTCGACAGCCCTGTTGATTAAGAACAAGCGTGATGCGGCTAAGTCTCGCAACTGTCCAGAGGTCTGTACAACTACATCTATGCGTGGACGTCCTAACACTTTTGACGGAATAAGCTTGATGTCTGATATGCGTCCAAAGAAGTCACGAACGGGTTCTACCCCCAAAAGGTATAAAATCTGTGCAATAGATGCGCCTTGTGTTTCAATAAATTCACTACTCCAAAGCGTAAAGCTCACTTTTCTTGGAATGCTGTCATGGTGATGTTGTCGATACAGGGCAATGGTGTTTTCTGCCAGTTGTTTACCTTGTTCCCATGCAGCTTCGCTGGGAGTTGTTTCGGCATTAATGCTATACATGTTACGCCCTGTTGGCAATGTGTTGGGATTCGTCACAGGATCGCCCCCTGGTGAAGGTGATGTGTAGCCACCATTCATTGCGTTAAGAATGCTTCTCAATTCCATTGCGGGGCTTTGTATCAGCAATTTGCGGTATTTCGCCACGTTCATAATTGTTCGTTCGGCTTCTATGACAGCAAATGCTAAATCCTTTTCATGAGATGAGAACGAAGGCTTTTGCATTCTCATGCCACCCATTCCCATTCCCTTTGGCATATTTCCTTTCATGGAATTCATGTTCTTTTTCATGCCTTTAGCCATCGGTGACTTTTTACTCATGCCTTGCATCATAGCCATCATACTGGATGGCGCGTTAAGAGCCTCGCAAAGATGATGTGCTTTTTGCAATTCGGCAGGAGCGATACCTAATACTTGGCACACCATTTTTGGATTGCCAAGAGAAGGGTTTGCAAGAAGTTTATCTACTAACTTCTGAGCGGGGTAAAGATAACGTTGTACGAACAAAGAACGTTGTTTCATCATGACATCAGACGCTCTCCCCTTTTGCTTGTCTACTGCGAATTGCGCATATGCAATAGGATCGGCACACATCGCCATAACCGTAGAGTGCAAACCTTGGGTATCATAAGGTACTCCCAACGTGTACAAATGCCCACCGATCTTTTCGGTTGCCAATTCTTCAATAAAGTTGTCTACCTGTTGCATCTGCTCTTCATTGTACGGCCGCTTAAGGTTCGCATCTAATTGCAAGTCGCGGTGAATGCCCATTTTCACAACCATCGCCTTCACTTGCAAGGCTGTTTCCGTTATACCAGGAAGTTTTTTAGCCACTTTAGTATGATACACATCCATTTTATCCAATAATGCCTTGTACATAGTGCGTACGTCATTTTTCATATAAGGCTGTGTAAGATAGGTTTGCAAGCAAGCATACGAACGGCGTTTGGCGATAACCCCCTCGCCAACATTGCCTACTGTGTATATATATATATGAGGAATTGAACCCACTAATCTATCGGACCAGTCCTCATTGCTCAAGGCAATTTGCTTTTTTGGCGTAAACTCCATGCTGCCATGTGTGCCAAAATGCACCAACACATCAGCCTTAAAAGCATGTTGCATCCACAAATAAGACGCGATGAAAGCATGAGAGGGAGCTGCATCTGTTCCGTGTACAATCTTGAAGGAATTACCCTCTGTGCTAACAGCAAGTTGAGGCATGAGAACAATATTGCCCAATTGTATTCGTGGTATAGCCAATTCGCCTTTGTCTGTCGCTAAGTAATTACCGGGAAATTCTCCATTCTTCTCTACTATTTCCTTATATTTCTCA
Source organism: Prevotella sp. BV3P1 (assembly GCF_000479005.1). Classification (GTDB taxonomy): domain Bacteria; phylum Bacteroidota; class Bacteroidia; order Bacteroidales; family Bacteroidaceae; genus Prevotella. The sequence goes on from NZ_AWXC01000032.1 coordinate 33,896, forward strand.
CCAACGATAGATGCCTTTACCCATTTATCATATTCCTCTTTATTTACCAGCGCAGGATGCCCTGCATGAATGAAATGAGCGATGGCACCTTTGGCATATGTACCCAAAACCGCTCCTTGCTGTTGAATAAGTTTTTCAAGTTCCTCTGCTGATGACGGAAGACCTTGCACATTATACCCCTGTTGCTTCATGGTGGTGAGCAAATTGAACAATGAAGAGCAGACGTCCATACCACTTGCTGTTAAGGCATTTTGGCCAGGCCCCTTGTAATAATAAATGGCAACACGTTTTTTGCTGTTTGGTATATTTTTCAAGCGAATATAATTGTTTACCGTTTTCACAAAAGTGTTCAATCTGTCGGGTATCGCATCTACATAATCAAGACCGTCTTTTCCCTTATAATGAGCGAAAAGAGCAAACGGACGGATAGCTCCATCTATCTCTGGCATAGTTACGCTTTGCGATAAAAATCCCCCCATCATTCCCTGTTTGTCATTACGCCAATCCTTCTCTGGTTGGTTTACGTTGAGCGGAGCGAACAAGGGAATGTTCTTTTGCTGCAAGAAAGCTACCAAGTTATCACCAACTCGTCCATGTGCCATATTGATAACTGCACGCAGAGGAATGCTGTCAGCATGCCCCTCTTCTATAAATTTTCGAATGTCGTTAACAGGATAAACATTATTTCCTGTTTGTTCCAATCGTTCAATCAACGAGGTAGGTTCGCCCATCGGACCCATGACCACTATTGCCGGTGCGCCTTCGTGCCACAACCCTTGTTTTTTTAAATAAGCATTGTATTCTTTTACAGAGTTAAACTGCAGATCATCGGCAGCCTTATCCTCTGTTTTCGGACGATGATGCAACAGCCCAAGTATATGTTCTACTACAGGTTGTGGAGTTGGAGCCTTAAAGTATTTAGCGTCAATGTATTTGCGTACATACAAGGCGAGATTACGATAGTTTTGTCGTCCACCGTTTCCCAGGTACAGCCGCAAGGTGTCAGCACTAACCTGGTCAATGGTCGTAAAATCGTTTTCGGGAGTTGTAATCATCGTACTTAGTATGGGAACCCCCTTTTGGGCAGCCGTCGTGATGAGCTTGCGCTGTTCACCAGTAAGTTTCAGCCCCATGGCTTGCACAAACACCATGTCGTACTTGTTGAGCTCGTCAAGATTTTCTGCACTTAAATTTTCTATCTTAATCATTCCATTGTCGTTGGCGCGACTAATTTGAGCAAGTTCAATGGCTTGATAATTTACAAATGCAATACGGGTACGTGAGAACCAATGATTCCATCCCCATGTTGCCAAAATGATGACTATTATTGTAATAGCGGCAATGATAATTTTCTTTTTCATTATGTTCTAATATGATTATAGCTTGAGCATATCTGCAATATTAATAGAAATCGTAGCAACATAAGTACGACCATTTTGTGGATATTGTAATCCTGAATCAACAGCTTTGTCCTTATAGTTCAGCAAATTATCAATCATGACACCGATAGTAATGCCATGGGGTAATTGCGAGCGCAAGTTGAGCGAACAGATAGTGCGTGCATCAAAATCTTCTCGCGTGAAGCTCTCAACGACTTTACCTGTCTGCTCATCTTTATTACTTTTGTAAGTGTAGGTAGAGAGAGCCGACACCCAGTTGGTGTAGAGTGACAACGTTTCTGTCGTCTTTCCCCATTTCTTTGAATATACGGCACTTAACTTGGCGCTATGTGGACGCAGCCATGACAGGTTATATCCATTTTTCTTATTATAATCGGTAATATAGGTGTATGCTCCCGCAAGTTGCAGCCCCCAGACAAACTTGTAATTGGCCGTCGCCTCCACCCCAAACGTCCTAACGCTGTCGGCGTTTTCCCATCTCATGTCCATGTTTTTTTCTGGATGAACATACGCATAAGTTATCTTGTTGAGATAATTATTATAGTAAGACGACAGGGAAAGGTTCAACCCATTCTTATCATATTCGACAGATGCGGACAATTGGCTTCCCACTTCAGGTTTCAAGTTAGGATTGCCATACATTTGTATAAGTCCACCCATGGTCCATTCTTGATACAACTCTTTTAGGTTTGGCGCACGATACCCTTGTGAATAACCTGCGCGGGCAGTAACAAACGCCCAAGGGCGATACATGACTGATAGTTTGGGTGTAAAGTGCAGCTTATATCTTGTAACCTTGTCGGCACGCACGCCCGCCACGATGTTCAGTTGCCGCCACGGTTTCCAGTCTTCCTGCAAACAGCAAGAAAATTGACTTGTGTGCATTTGTGCAGTGTCTGGCAGGAAATAATGTTTCAAGTCTTCGCGAACATAGTCAACACCTGCGCTTATGGTGTGTTTTCCTAACGTACCCGAATAATACAGTCTTCCCGTTGTGTTGATGTTGCGATACACATGTTCTTTCAGGTCTACCTTGTCAAACACATTGGTCTTCTGATAGTCGTCACGTATCACGGTCAGCTCTATGTTCTGATTGCTGGATGGTATGTATGACAGTTTTCCGCTCAATGTCAAATCCGTGTAAACCTGATGCAGTTTTTTGTATTCATTGCTCGGACGCCTGTTGTTATAGTACGAGCCCCGAAAATCCGCGCGTAGCTGGTCGTTGAACACGTATGACAATTTTTGAGAGACATCCAATATGCTGTATCCGTGAATGGTAGACTGGTAAGCAGGCAGCGTATCACGCTTAACCACCCCGTTAGACAAACGTGTCTCACGCACCTTACCGGTACTGTCGGCAATGGTATACGACTCACGCTTGCGATACCCGAACGAGGTGAGTGCTGAAAAGTTCTTACGGTTGACACCTGCCGAAACCGAGTACATCTCGCCGTTTCGCCCTGCATATCGGGTGGAAACGCGAGCGGTAACGGGACGGAAACCTTTGCGTGTAATGATGTTGATAACACCCCCGATGGCTCTGCTGTCGTATAAGGTGGCAGCAGCTCCGCGCACGATCTCTATCCGTTCAATGTCGTTTACGTTAAACCTGCCGTAATCTATGTTGTTGGCACCACCCTCTCCACTGATTCTCTCACCGTCGAGCAAAAAGAGTACCGCCTTTCCGCCCAGACCCTGGTAAGTGATTTCGGTAGCTTGTGACATGTCATTGTACGAGAATTGCAATCCCGGTAATGCCGTTTGCAGCAGTGTGGTAAGGTCTATGGCGTTTATCGTTTCTATTTCGCGCCGCGAGATAACTCGTGTCAGTACAGGCATATCTTTTAATGGGCGGTCACTACGGGTTCCAGTTACAACCACTTCGTTCAAGTTGGTGCGCGAGGGGAACAGCGTAATGCTGGCGTCTTGACCGGGGCGTGCGATGACATGTTTGGGCTGAAAGCCTACATACGAAGCAGTAATGTCATAATTACGATTTTCGTTGACCGTGATTTCAAACATGCCTTTGCTATTCGTTCCTTGCTTAATGGTAGTGCCAGAAACCGCAATGAGTGCTCCTGGCAGCGGTCTGTTGCATTCATCGGTTACCGTTCCACGAATGGTATAGCGAGAGGATGCAGCGTCGGCTTTGGCAGAGGTCGTGACAAATTGGAGTATTGCGAATAAGCAGAGCAAGAATATTTTGTTCATGAAAACAAAGAAAAAATAGATGAGGGTTACCTACCTTTGATGGTTTGTTTGTTTCTCACCATATTTATTATATAGTGAGCGATATTGCGGTGAAAGAAGTATAGGTGACAACGCCTTTCCGAGAATGGACATTCGGTTTGATAGGTTGCTGCCTTGATAAAGCAAAAAAGCCACCTTTCATGCCCTTATCAGCGGAATGAAAGGTGGTTATATTCATAAGGGTTTATTTTTTTCTAACAAACTTGTAGTCGAATGACACTTGTTTCTTCTTTCCTGTCGCATCAGTAATTTCTGTGAACTTGATGGCTGCAAAACTTCCATCCTTGAATTTTACAATAAAGATGCGCCCTTTGTTTGCCATTTCATATTGCCCCATCCCCGCACGACGCATATACTTGTGCAGATTAGGATTAGAAAATCCCTTGCTGTATCCCATTGTCGGAGGCATCTGCATCATACCTGCCATATCTACCAAAATCCATACAGGCTTGTCTGGTGTCCATGTTCCACCCTTGGGAAGTTCAGTGATTTGGTCAAGAGAGGTGGTATCCTTACCTGCAATCATCACCTCACCGCCATTGGTCATGGGGTCATACAAGTGGAAAGCGATGTGCCACTTCTTTGGTTCGTTATTAGCACGCTCGGGTACCTCTTTGGTAATCTGATCCATTTCGCCCGTTTGCCGGTTCATCATGCCATACACCCATGTGCGATAATCTGTCTGGGTTTCAGTCTTGCCACTTTCCAAATCAATGTAAACCCACTTGTCGTAGTTGGTCATTTGTTTTTCTTGCAACAAAATATCGACATGCTTGCAAATCGCACTTTGTTCTTCTTTCTCTTTCTTTTGGGATAAATCCTCTGATTTGTCACACGATGTCCATGTAAAGACCATGGCTGTAAGGCCCAAAAACAGGGCGGTAGTCATTTTTTTCATTTTAATAATTGTTTGAATAATGAGTGTTATAAATTTGGTTGCAAAGGTACGAAAATGAAAAAAAATGCAAAATACCTATTTTTATGTATTTCGATCACTTATCAATAAGCTAATAAAATGATTTTTTTAGAGAAGTAACAAGTTGTAGGTAGAAGAGAAATGATGAGCCTTAATATTAGGTAAGAACATTTACAAGGAAACAACTTAAAGGACATAGATTAATTATTTTACAAGTTTCATATTGAACAAGCTAACAACTTGATAGACAACTTAATGTCTTAAAAAACTCACATTTATACCTACAAACAGGTATGCCTAAGTAACATCCCAATTAGTAGGTATTGCTCATTATATTGATAAGACGTACTTTTGCAACTCAAAAGGCACCATAACTCAAATATGCGTACCGCATTTGGTTTGCGCACTATTATAGAGATGCATTTACACTTTTACAAAATAACAATTAACATG
>NZ_AWXC01000033.1 GCF_000479005.1 Prevotella sp. BV3P1
AATATTATCATCCATTTCAACTATATTTTACAATGTAGAGTTTGATCCTGGCTCAGGATGAACGCTAGCTACAGGCTTAACACATGCAAGTCGCAGGGTAACGTGAGGGAAGCTTGCTTCCCTTGACGACGACTGGCGCACGGGTGAGTAACGCGTATCCAACCTTCCCATGACCACGGGATAACCCGTTGAAAGACGGACTAATACCGTATAACATCGTTTGCTGACATCAAATAACGATTAAAGGTTTGGCGGTGATGGATGGGGATGCGTCTGATTAGCTTGTTGGCGGGGTAACGGCCCACCAAGGCTACGATCAGTAGGGGTTCTGAGAGGAAGGTCCCCCACATTGGAACTGAGACACGGTCCAAACTCCTACGGGAGGCAGCAGTGAGGAATATTGGTCAATGGGCGAGAGCCTGAACCAGCCAAGTAGCGTGCAGGATGACGGCCCTATGGGTTGTAAACTGCTTTTATGCGGGGATAAAGTGCGTGACGTGTCATGCATTGCAGGTACCGCATGAATAAGGACCGGCTAATTCCGTGCCAGCAGCCGCGGTAATACGGAAGGTCCGGGCGTTATCCGGATTTATTGGGTTTAAAGGGAGCGTAGGCCGCCAGATAAGCGTGTTGTGAAATGTACCGGCTCAACCGGTGAATTGCAGCGCGAACTGTTTGGCTTGAGTGCACGGTAAGCAGGCGGAATTCATGGTGTAGCGGTGAAATGCTTAGATATCATGAAGAACTCCGATTGCGAAGGCAGCTTGCTGCAGTGCGACTGACGCTGATGCTCGAAGGTGCGGGTATCAAACAGGATTAGATACCCTGGTAGTCCGCACGGTAAACGATGGATGCCCGCTGTCCGCCTATTGTGGCGGGTGGCCAAGCGAAAGCGTTAAGCATCCCACCTGGGGAGTACGCCGGCAACGGTGAAACTCAAAGGAATTGACGGGGGCCCGCACAAGCGGAGGAACATGTGGTTTAATTCGATGATACGCGAGGAACCTTACCCGGGCTTGAACTGCCAGTGAACGATACAGAGATGTTGAGGCCCTTCGGGGCGCTGGTGGAGGTGCTGCATGGTTGTCGTCAGCTCGTGCCGTGAGGTGTCGGCTTAAGTGCCATAACGAGCGCAACCCCTTTTTTCAGTTGCCATCAGGTAATGCTGGGCACTCTGGAGATACTGCCACCGCAAGGTGTGAGGAAGGTGGGGATGACGTCAAATCAGCACGGCCCTTACGTCCGGGGCTACACACGTGTTACAATGGGGCATACAGAGTGTTGGCTTAACGCAAGTTTGGTCTAATCTTCAAAGTGT
>NZ_AWXC01000034.1 GCF_000479005.1 Prevotella sp. BV3P1
AGAAAAACGCTTTAAAGATTCTAATATTGTAGCAATGCTAACATTAGGAGGCTTGTATTCTCAAGATATTAGTATATCCCCCAAAGAGAAGAAAATAACTGTTGTCGAAGGTGTTAATGCTGAGAATGGTGTAAATCAAAAACTAATGGGAGTTCATAGCTTTATATGGGAAAAGAAATGAGGGCTAATGAGCATTACATTAAAAGACGGTAGCATGATGGTGAGAGAACCTTTAGAAAACAAATAAATGGAGCATACTTTATGGCTAATTCTTTAAAATTCGAGATAATGTCTACGCAGCTTTCCGTTGCCAGCCGAAGAGTTCTTTGATGGTATGACTAATTAACTTTCGACTTGGTATAATCCGAAATCTGTCGAAAAATAATTTTGTGATGTATGTGCTCACTATGTCAAAATCCAAGTATGAAACTTGGGTTATTATAACGCGCTCGTGCACCATCCCTATTTGGAGATGGTGGAATGTGATGAATCACGATTAAGCAGTAACCGTCTAACTTTCTTTCACGCTCACGGTGATGGTAACATGCAGGCCATCGCTGTTTTCAAGTTTGTAGATTAATTGTCCTGAGGCATCCATTGGAATGCTTAGTTGTAGCCAATCGTATAGATAAGTGCTGTCGCCATTTGTTCCTTTTGCTACTAGGACATTGAAAGGTGTTTCAACAGCTGCCGACACCAGTTTCCATCCACCGTTACCATATTTGATTAAGAAATTCAGTAGTTCACCTTGTTGACATTCTACCTCAAGAGTGCTGCCAGTAACGTCCCAGCCTTTGTTGACGTCCACGATGACGTAGCGGACGACACCTCGGGTGTCGGCGAGCTGGAATGAATGTCTTCCCGGCTTGATGCTTTCGATGACCAGCACGCCATCTGGGTCGATGCCGACTTTGACCACACCATTTTCCTGGTTGCTACGCAGTATCTTTATCTTTCCTGTTCCGAACTTGAGGCTTGGATATCTCTGTCTCACCCCATACGATTGGCTCATGTCGTAGATAATGGGAGTTAAGTCAGGGTGTGTGGATTTTATTTTGATGTGTTGTGACAATCCACTCTCGTCCGTAACCTTCAGAAAAGTATAGTCGGCGATGAGTTCTACTGTCACATGGTGGTCTTTGATGGTGATTTTGGGTGCAGTAGGCGATTGGGTATCCTCAGTTTCTACTGTGAACTTGCCCTTGCATTTGATTACGTCAAACGAAAATGTGAGCTGGTCTGTTGTTACCACCTCGGTTACAGAAATCTCTGGTGGTGTAGGGTCGCCTTCCTCAAAAGTGTCGCTGCAGGCGGCAAGGCATGCCACTACGCATCCGATGAGGAGCATTCTAAAAATCTTCTGGTTCATATCTCGTGATTTATGGCTTCAGCGTACTTTTTGCTTCTTTGATGTTTTCCAGGCATTCCTGACATCGGTTGGTGATGTCAGTCCAACGACCTGTTGCAATTTTGTCAGCAGGGAAGAGTTTTGATCCCATGCCAACACAGAACGCACCAGCTTGGAACCATTCGGTTAGGTTCTCGCGTGTAGGTGCCACGCCACCGGTGACCATGATCTTAGACCATGGACAGGGTGCCAGCAAGGCTTTGACCATTTTTGGGGTATACACGTCTCCGGGGAAAAGCTTGACCAGCTCTGCTCCCAGTTCTTGCGCCGTACCCACCTCGCTCACCGTGCCGCAGCCCGGGCAGTAAGGGATGGCCCGCCGGTTGCACACCTTGCTGATTTCGGGGTTGAGCAGGGGTCCCACGATGAAATTGGCACCCAGTTGGATGTACAGCGCTGCGGTGGCGGCATCGACGATGCTTCCTACACCAAGCGCCAGTTCGGGACATTCAATGTTTGACCATTTAACCAGTTGTCCAAATACTTCGTGTGCGAAATCACCACGGTTGGTGAATTCGAAAACACGCACGCCGCCGTCATAGCAGGCTTTCAATACTTTTTGGGCGGTTTCAACATCCCGTTGGTAGTATACCGGAATCATGCCGGTGTCGTGAATCTTGTTGAGAACTGCTAACTTATCAAATTTTGCCATATCTTTCTGTATAAACTGTCGTTATCTTTGTACTCGTCCGTTTGCGTTACCTGCCATCAAGGCCTCTACTTCCTCAATGGAAACCAGGTTGAAATCGCCGTTGATGGTGTGCTTCAGGGCCGAAGCTGCCACGGCAAACTCCAGAGCCTCTGCCTGGTTGTCCTTCGTGAGTAGCCCGTGGATGAGGCCTGCCGAGAAAGAATCGCCGCCGCCTACGCGGTCTATGATGGGTTCGATGTCATATCGTTTGCTTTCGTAAAAATGCGTTCCGTCATAGATGAGTGCCTTCCAGCCATTGTGCGTGGCTGAGAAAGACTCGCGCAGGGTAGAAGCCACATACTTGAACCCGAACTCTTGGGTCATCTGTTTGAAAATGGCATGATAGCCAGAAGCGTCGGTCTTGCCACCCTCCACGTCTGCATCGGGCTTAAAGCCCAGACATAGCTGAGCGTCTTCCTCGTTACCGATACACACGTCGACATATTGCATCAGCGGTCGCATCACGGCGATTGCCTTCTCTGATGTCCACAACTTCTTGCGGAAATTCAAGTCTACTGAGACGGTCACACCATGTCGTTTGGCAGCCTCACAAGCTTGTTTGGTCAGTTCGGCAGCTTGGTCGCTGATGGCAGGTGTGATCCCACTCCAATGAAACCATTGGGCGTTCTCCATGATGGCATCAAAGTTGAAGTCGTCTGGTGTGGCCTCGGCGATGGCCGAATGCGCACGGTCATAAATCACTTTGCTGGGTCTCATCGATGTACCGGTTTCAGCATAGTAGAGTCCAACACGGTCGCCCCCACGGGCAATCCACTTTGTATGAACGCCATAACGGCGCAAGGCATTGACGGCTATTTGTCCAATCTCGTGCTGGGGCAGCTTACTGACGAAGTAGGCATCGTGTCCATAGTTGGCCAGGCTGACGGCCACATTGGCCTCGCCACCACCAGGGATGATGCGAAATTCATCACCTTGCAAGAAACGATTGTTGCCCATGGGTGAGAGGCGTAGCATGATTTCGCCTAAGGTTATTATTTTTGCCATGATGTGTCAGTCTTTTGTGATGAACGTTTTAGAAATTGAAAAATTGTTTTGCGTTGTAATAGCACACGTCTTCTACCATTTGGTTGATGCGTTGTTGCTCGTAACCAGTGTAGGGTAGTTCCCCATTCTCGATGTCGGTGCCGATGAGATCGCAGAGGATTCTGCGGAAATATTCGTGACGTGGGTAAGATAGAAACGAGCGGGAGTCGGTCAGCATGCCGACAAACCGGCTGAGAAGGCCGAGCAGAGAGAGGGTGTTGAGTTGGTTCTGCATCCCGTTTTTCTGGTCCATGAACCACCAACCCGATCCCCATTGAATCTTTCCGGGTATTGTGCCGTCTTGGAAATTGCCAATCATAGTGGCCAAAACCTCGTTGGCGTTGGGATTGAGGTTGTAGAGAATGGTCTTGCTGAGCCGACCTTCTTGGTCAAGCCGGTCAAGAAACCTCGAACACTCCTTGCCCGTATTGTACTCGCCAATCGAGTCAAATCCCGTGTCAGCGCCAATTTTCTCGAACATGCGGGTGTTGTTGTTGCGCATGGCCCCGTAATGATATTGTTGTGTCCAGCCGGCAGCATGGTCTTGAATGCCAAAGATATAGAGCATGGCACTCTTAAATTTCAGGGTTTCTTCCGCAGAAAGTTGATAGCCACCATATACTTTGTCAAAGATAATCTTGATCTCGTTATCAGTGTATGGTTCGGCATAAAACTTCTCGATTCCATGATCAGAGAGGCGGCATCCCATGCTGTTGAAAAAGTCGTGACGTTGCTGAAGGGCATCCAAGAAATCGTTGAAGTTGTGGATGTCGATACCAGAAACGGCAGCCAGTTTCTCCACATAGGCGCGGAAGGCATCAGGACATTCTGGCGACATGGCTTTGTCGGGTCGCCAGGTAGGAAGCATTTTGGTTTTCAAAGCACACTCTTTCGTCAGCTGATGATATCGCAAGTCATCTGTGGGATCGTCGGTAGTGCATACAACCTCGACGCGATACTTGTTCAAAAGGCCCCAAGGGGTGAGCTGCGGGTCTTCTTTCAGTTTGGCATTGCAAGCTTCGTAAATCTCTTTTGCCGTATCGGGATTGAGGCGTTTATCAATACCAAAAGCTGTCTTCAGCTCTAAGTGTGTCCAGTGATAAAGCGGATTGCGAAGCGTATATGGCACGGTTTCGGCCCATTTCACAAACTTTTCCCAGTCAGAAGTGTCCGTTCCGGTGATGTATCGCTCGTCAATGCCATTGGCACGAAGCGCACGCCATTTGTAATGGTCGCCGCCGAGCCATAGCTCCGTGATGGACTTGAAGGGTTGGTTCTCGGCCACCATCTTGGGATCCAGGTGGCAGTGGTAGTCTATGATGGGCATGTTGGCCGCATGTTCGAAATATAACTTGTGTGCAGTTGGCGTGTGCAACAAGAAGTCGTCGTCCATAAAATTTTTCATGATTCCTACCTTCTATATTCGTTATTCAAGTTGCCTACATTACATGGAAAAGACGTTGAAGCCTCCGTCCACTACGGCTACCGTTCCAGTGACAAACTTGGAAGCGTCACTCATCAGGTAGTGTATTGTTCCACAAAGTTCTTCTGGATCGCCCATGCGGCCGAAAGGAGTCTGTCGGATGACATCCCGGCCTCGTTCGGTGTATGTTCCATCGGGATTGGTGAGCAATGCTCGGTTCTGTTCTGTGATGAAGAATCCCGGAGCGATAGCGTTGACACGTATCTTTTCGCCGAACTTCTTTGCCGTTTCCTGTGCCATGTAGGCAGTAAAATTGCAGATGCCTGCCTTGGCTGCCCCATAGCCGCAAACTCTTGTGAGCGGACGGAAAGCCGCCATGCTGGCAAAGTTGATGATGCTTCCCTTGCCTTGTTCCACCATTGGTTGTAGAAATACCTGGGTAGGGATGACTGTCCCGACGAGGTTTAGGTTGAGTACGGTTTGGAACTGGGTGGGATCTAAATCAAAGATATTCTGTGTTGGGCCTATCGTAGCACCAGGCATATTGCCTCCTGCTGCATTGAGAAGAGTGTCTATGCGACCGAAATCAGCCAAGATATCACGGCGGTTTTGTTGTACCACCTCTTTGTTCATGACGTCTGTTTTGTAAAACTTTGCCACACCACTATTGGCCTGGATGTCACGGACAATCTTGTTTCCTACCTCTTCTTTTCTACCGAGAATGGCCACTTTGGCCCCTTCCGTTGCCAGATATTTGGCGATGCAACGTCCTAAAATGCCGGTACCGCCTGTAATAACGACTACATAGTCGTGTATATTAAATAACTTGTTCATCATCTACTCGTAAATTTCTTGTTGACTATTTATCTTTCCCAGTTGTTTGTCTACGGCGGCCATCACGCCTTGCACCTGCCCCATGGCAAACATTCTTCCGAGGAATGAGTAGCCTGCGTTGTAGGCATGTTTCTCATCACCCAGCATGGTCATACCATGATCTACGCGCATGGGCAACAGTCGTGTGGTAGGATTATCTTTTCTTTTCATTTCTTCTTGTTCGAAAATCTTCGTCAGTTCAATCAGGTCGGCGCGTCCTCCCAGATGACTGGCCTCGGTAAAGTCGCCGTTGGGGAATATGTGACACGAACGCATGTGAACGAACCAGGTACGCTCGGCGTATTTGTTGGCTAACGCTGTGATGTCGTTATGAGCACCGGCAGAAAGGCTTCCGGCGCAGAATGTGAGGCCGTTTCGTGGGTTTGGAACCGTTTCCATCAGCCATTGAATGTCTTCGTCGCAATTGATGATGCGGGGCAGTCCCAGGATGGGGAAGGGCGGATCGTCGGGATGAACGCACATGTACAGGTCGCATTCGTCACAAACAGGCATGATGGCGTTGAGGAAATCTCTGAGGTTTTTCCTGAGTTGTTCTTTATCAATGCCTTTGTAATGGGCCAGAAGTTTTCGGAACAGGTCAACAGGTCGAGCCTCATCTTCCTGAATGTTGCCACTGACAAAGCCTTGTGTCTTGACGATGATGTTTTCGACGAGCCGCATGTCATCTGCCGCTGTCATGGACTTCTTTAATTTTGCAACCTCACCGAGTATGTCACGATGCATCTCATCACCTCTTTTCCTCCAGTCATCGCTTGCTCCATCGCGTTTCAAGATGTGAATGTCGAAATAGGCAAACTGCGCCCAACTGAAGTAAAGGCTGGTTGTTCCGTTGGGGTTTGGATGCTCCAAATCGGTTCGTGCCCAGTCCAATACGGGCATGAAATTATAGCAGATGTTGTGGATGCCTTCGGCAGACAGGTTGCGCAGACTTTGTTTGTAGACCTCAATCTGTTGGTCACGGTCGGGTCCTCCATATTTAATTGTTTCGGTGACCGGAAGCGACTCGACAACGCTCCATCGCATGCCGTGCTGCTCTATATAACTTTTCAGGTCATGTATGGCCTCACGTGTCCACACCTGGCCCAGCGGAATATCATGCAGGGCGGTGACAATTCCTTCAACTCCTATTTGTTTGAGCATGGCAAGCGTGATCTTATCTTTCTTGCCAAACCATCTCCAAGTTTTTTCCATGTATTGTTTCGTATTCTTTATAATCCGTGAGCAGTTGAGTTATACCACAGGCTTGTATTTAGGTACCAAGCTCTTCATGACACTCCAGCCTGCAAGGTAAGCCACCGAACAGTAGCAGAAGATCATGAAATAACCAGCTTCTTTCCCCTGAAATCCCAAGAAAGATAGTTGCGTGGCATCAACATAGTCGAGCAATCTACCTGAGCCGAGGTTGATTAAAAACGAGCTGATGCCACCCGCCATGCCATTCATTCCCGTTATCGTGGCAACCGTGTTCTTGGGGAAGAGGTCACTGCCGACAGAGAAAAGGTTGGCAGACCAGGATTGGTGGGCTGCCCCAACGATGCCAATGATGATAATGGTAAGCCAACACGAGTAGGCACCTAAGGGTTGTGCCAGCAAGCCCAGCAAGGGGAATACGGCAAAAATGAGCATGGCGCGCATGCGGCAGCTGTAGGGATCCTTGCCGGTTCGGTTGATGAAGATGGTGGGTAGCTTGCCTCCAAAGAGAGAAAGCATCGTGATGGCGTACAAGACAAATATGAGCATTTGTGCCATGAACGAGTCGGAGGTATATCCGTAGACGTCCGAAATATAGGCAGGAGTCCAGAACAGAAAGAACCACCAAACGCCGTCTGTCAAGAACTTGCCAAGCACAATAGCCCATGTTTGACGCAGTTTGATGCATTCTTTCACCGGAATCTTTCGGCCTTTGTCGTCCTCACCCGCCTCATTCTTGCTGTCTTGCAAGATATATTCGCGTTCGGCTTGGTTCACATGCGGATTCTTATCGAGATCTTTGTACATAAAAATCCATAGTCCCATCCACAAGAACCCCAATAAGCCAATTACCACGAAAGCCATTTCCCAGCCGTTTCCCACGCCCATATCTTTGAAACATCGTGCCAAAGTTGGGATGGTTAGTGGGGCAATCAGTGCACCCACCGTCGTTCCGGCGTTGAAGATGGCCGTTGCAAACGCTCTATCTTTTTTGGGGAAGTATTCGGCAGTCACCTTGATGGCAGCAGGAAAGTTTCCGGCTTCACCGGCAGCCAGGATGACACGTGCAGCTAAAAAGAAATAAACACTCACCATGGATATGGTCGAGGCTGTGGCACCTGCAGCCCCAATCAGCAAAGCGGCATCGTTAAGGCCAACGACTTGTTCGGTAGCCCAACCACAAAGTGCATGCAAACACGCACCGACAGACCAGATACCTATAGCCCAAAGATAACCTTTCTTTGTACCCAGCCAGTCGATGATGCGGCCGGAAAATAAGTTGGCAATGGCGTAAACGATGGAAAAAGCAGCTGCGATGTTACCATAATCTGTGTTGGTCCAATGAAATTCGGGTGCGATAAAATCTTTCCAAGTTAAGGATAAGGCTTGGCGATCCATATAATTAATGGCGGTGGCCAGGAAAAGCATGGCACAGATAATCCAACGAAAGTTGGTCATTTGCTTTTTAACATAATTTTCTTCCATGGTGATTATAAGCTCTTTGTATGATTTGCTAACTTTGCAAAGTTAGTATTTTTGACTAAACCAGACAAATTATTAACCTAAAAACCATTTGAAGTTGAATCTACCCAATGATATTTGTCTTTGCCCGTGAAGGGACATTCAAAATGATTTCATATCTTTGCAACATGAATTTTCTACGCAGTATGTTGATGGTAGCCATGGGTGGAGCTGTGGGTTCGGCCATGAGGTATCTTACGTCTAAAGTCATACAAGATTGGCTTCCCAATGCCTTTCCCTATGGTACGTTTGCAGTCAATCTTTTGGGCTGTCTGGTCATTGGAATCCTCTATGGTCTGGTTGATCAGAACATACTTGGTAACAACAATCTCAAACTACTCTTGATAACAGGTTTTTGTGGGGGCTTTACCACCTTTTCCACTTTCTCTCATGAAAGTTTGTCTCTCGTGCAACAAGGTCATCTTTCGTATGCCGTTCTGTATGTGGGAGGAAGTGTTTGCCTCGGAATGATCATGGTATTGATTGGAATTAAACTGGCAGGCTAGCCTCCGTGGTGTCTTTTTCAGTAATTCCTGCAATGCAACGTCTGAATGATGTTTTTACGAAAAAATGTGTTAAACAAAAGTTTTTCTCACTTCTTCCTCCGATTATCAATTTTATTTTTTACCTTTGCAGCCATAAACTTATTCGCTTTCTGCAATAAGTCGGACTTGTAGCTCAGTTGGTTAGAGCAACAGACTCATAATCTGGAGGTCCCTGGTTCAAGCCCAGGCTGGTCCACAAAGGAAATCAAGGAGTTACAGCAATGTAACTCCTTTTTTAGCGCCCATGGGTGACCTTTAGGTGACCTTTTTAAGCGCAAAGTAAGACGAAGAAACCTCATGCAAGCCAAAGCGATTACATAAGGTTTCTTGGAATATATCCGAGCACTTCTAACAAGATACTTAAGTTTTTCGCGATTTCTTAACACGTTAAGGGAACATGTTACATTTTCGGGAATTTCATAACACATTGTGGAGGCGTGTTGCATTTGCTTCCCTTTAATCAGTAATTTTTATTTCATATTTATTTTGTCTGCAAGCTGACTTCGCTCTAAAATACCTTTAGTGGTATATTGCCTCAATAGAGATTCAACAATGATGAAATGTTCTATCTTTGCATTAGGACTTAATCTCACTATGATATTATTGAGAACTTCATTCTTTATAGTTAAAAAATAGTCATTTGTCATTGTATTAGGATAATTGTGGTACATCATCCGAGTAACCTCATCGTTCCATTCCTTCTTGTTGTGATATGAGTTAGAGGAAATTGGGAAAATAGGAATTACAAAACGAGTTTCTTTCTCAAAAGCCCAATTTTTATTTTTGAAATAACCAACGTCATGGTACGAAAGCGATATATTTGTTGTTGTACCATTATCGTCTATTTTTAAGCACTCAGAAGTTTTTGCAATGGCATCATCTACATACATCACATCTTTTAGAAACCCATTTGTTCCATTAACAACAGGGACAACTACTCTATCCCTTCCAAATATTTCATTGGTCGGAATTTTCGAGCGTTTTATGCTACCTGCATGTAAAATACCATACGGATCTTCTGGAAGAGGATAATCAACGAAAGGATCATCCTCTAAACAAATTCTAACACCAAGTCCATTATTGGTATACATTTTCCATAAAGGGATGTTTTCAATGTTATCTCTGGTCCAACAAGAAGTAAAAAAATATTGGGAAAGATTCTTTCCAGATGAAATAATATTAGCCTCTTCCTTATCATCAACATGATCAAGCCTATTAAATCTTATGCTCTTATTCTTAAGAATTAGAGCAAGATTCTCTATTGATGTGTAATGATATATTTTTGCCATATAAAACTAATTTTGAAAATTATAGTTAATAAGTTGTGAAAAGTGCAGTTTTACGTAGAGATAGCTCCTCGACGCTTTAGCAACACCTAAAAAGGTAACAATGATAAAGCTTTTGTTAGTAAAGAAGATAACTGGTCTGCAATAACGCTTACACCAACTTCGTATGATAATCCTTTCATTGCCTGAAAGCATCTTTTTATTATTTTGACCTCAGATTGAGGCTTCTTTATTTCTTCGTCTGCTTCATTTACGAGATCTGCAAACTCTGGGGATTTCGCTTGCTTTGCAATTGAAGCAATTTTATCTAAGATTTCTTTTAGTTCTGACTTTTTATCGTCATTTAATATCACCCTGCTACTTGCTATGTTTGTAATTTGATGTGCCTCTACATTGCCGTTTCCAGTGTTCACAATTGCAGCATTATATGTTGTGTTATGAGTGATATTGGACTGCATTTCTTCTTTTCTCATTACTGATGCAAAATCAATTTCTTCATTGTTGTCTATTTTTAGAAAATAATCTATTAATTTAGATTTAATCTCTACAAGAACATTTTTCATAGAAGCAACAGTAGCGAATTGATATGCTCTTTGAATCTGTCCAGAGATGCAGTGTCCCATATGATTATACCATATCGGAACGGGGATGGGAACATGAATTATGTTTGTTGTGTTTGCCCCTTTTACGAATTCCTCAATTTCAGAAACAGGTTGTTGTAGAGCTATATGTAGAACTCTTTCTCTTATCTTCTCATCCTTAATCATTTCTACAGGATACTCAAAACCTAAGAATTCTTGGAAACCTCTATGAATATCAATTTTCACACCACAATCAATAATTCTATATATTGGTGGCTTGTCATTGTATCCTTTCAGCTCATTTGATACCCAATCTAACAAATCTTTATCAGGTTTCTTTGCTGCAAATATCTTTACTTTTAGCATTATGCTTGATAATGGTGCATCATTCATAATGTCTGACAGTATTTTCTGAGCTATACCTGAAATGTTACTATATTCCATAATGTGCAGTATTTAGAAGGCAAAGAACTTGGTGTCCATTGCCTTTTTCAGGTTATACTTCTTTGTGGTATCAAGGGCCCGCTCGATGCAGATAAACTTCGTGTCGGTATGGGTAAGGAAGTAATCTACAGTGGTATCGTTCAGCTTATCATCCACGGTGATGTAGGCCTTGTGGGTGGCATCGGTGGCGAAAAACACGTGGTTGGCCTCAAACTGCGGTTGTAGTTCAAGTTTATAGGTAAGCTGGAAGTCTTGCTTGATCAGAATCTCAGTAATCAGCTCCTCGTCATTAAACTGGATGGTGAGCTGCTGCTCCTTTTGGCTGATATACTCCTGCAAGAGCTGGAGGTTTTCCTCATCGGTCTTCTCTGAATCAGGCGCAAAATCAACACGTGGGAAGCTGGATTTACAAAGTGTAAACACTTTGAAACCTAAATCCGGCATATAAATATTTTCTTCATCATCAAAGGATAATTTCTCCTTTTCTGCCTTTATCTTAATGTTTACTTCTCCTTTTACAAGTTTGCAAGCACGTTTAGCTCTCTCTATTGTGATTTCAGAAATTGTTTTCAGTCCTATTTTGAAAGGTGCACTTTCTTTTGGGGTTATTTCTGGAATTTGAACACATATAAACTGAAATTGATTTTCAGCTGTACGCTGAGAATTTGCTTGCATTACAGCATGGGCTGTTACACCGCTACCTGCAAAAAAGTCTAATACAATGCCTCCGCCCTTGCACAGGGAAAGGAGGTAACTGATTAGTTCTGTTGGCTTGGGAGTATCAAAGACTGCAACGCCATCAAATAGTGTCTTGAGATCTTCTTTTGCATTTTCATTAGTTGACCCATCTTTGGCGAATATAATACTCTCAGGCGTAAGACCTCGTTCCTTGGCATCTAAATATGTTTTTATTCTTGGAACAGCATTACCGTCCTTTCCAAACCAAATACGATTATCTTTAATGGCAGCTTCCATAACTCTTTGGTTATACACCCAGCAACGACCACTTGGTAATTCATGCTTTTTACCATTGGGCGCAACGAGAGTATAAAATTGCGACTTCGTGCCATGTCCAGCTTGCGCATGTGCTGGGTCTGACTTCCAAAGACCACGGGGATCATTATCGGGATTGGAATAGCTTGCCAAAGCTTTTTCATTCATCGGTAGCTGTGCTATACGTCGAATATCCTTTTGGGAATCCTTGGCATAACACAGAATATAATCGTGCCTTATAGAGACCTCAACTCTATTTTCTCTATTTAATCTTTTTTCCCATATAAATTGTGCTACAAAGTTTTCTTCCCCAAAGATCTCATCGCATATCTTACGCAGATGGTGTATCTCATGGTCATCCATAGAGATAAAGATTACACCGTCTGGGCGGAGCAGTGTTCTTGCTACAAGCAGACGAGGATACATCATGTCAAGCCAGTTGCTATGGAACCGACCTTCGTTCACCGTATTGGTATCAAGGGTAACTCCTTCTTTCTTAACCCCCGTATGCTCCCAATAGGCTTCTTTGCCTTCTTTGAAATCATCATCGTAAAGGAAATCCTCTCCAGTGTTATACGGTGGATCAATATAAATGCACTTCACCTTCTCGCGATAGCCCTGCTGGAGAATCTTGAGCACTTCGAGGTTTTCGCCCTCAATGATGATGTTTTCCGTTTTGTCGGCATTGACGCTGCGTGTTGGGTCATAGTGCAGGGTGGCACGCGTGGGCGAGAAGGCATTGCGCTTGGCAGCCGACTTGCCAAACCAGCGAAACTCGTAACGCTCTGTTTCGCCTGTATCTTGTGAGCCTGCGGCTTTCTTGACCTCGTTGATGTCGAGCTTTCCTTCCTGGGTAAACCAGTCGGGAAACAGACGGCGGAGCGTTTGCAGACGCTCGTCGTTTACGTCGGGAGTGAGGGTGATATGGTCTTTATAGGTTTCCATTGCTGTTATTTTCTTTCAAGTTCTGTCTGTTTGGTGAATGTCTCAAAGTCTTTGATGGGTGCTTTATATTGTACGTCGATGCCGAGTGCATCGAAATGGCGGATAGCACACTTGATGCGTGCTACTTCATGTGGGGTGAGCGCCTTCTGGTCGTTGATGTCATTGGTGCCTTTGATTTCTACTACAAAGTAGTATTCCTTTTCATCGGCATTGCTGAGCCGCTTGCGTTTGAGCACTACGCCAAAGTCGGGTATGTATTCTCCTATTGGTGTGGGTATCTTATACCATGTGGGGAATTTCAAGAAGCACACCACACTTTTGTCCTCCTCGTCGGCATCGCGTGCAAAATCACGTTCGAGCAGACTGTCGTAGAGGGTCTTGTCCCATAAACCATGATTAGGTGTGGAAACAAACTCTCGGCAGTCGTCGCGGTAGTAATCGACAAATCGCTCGATGTTGTATCTCTCGTCGGATGGCGTGTATTCCACACAGCGTACCAGTTCCTCCAGCTGCATAGACCTGATCTGCACCACGGCCCGTTCGATGAACACGGGCGGATTCTTCACATACTGCTGTTTGTTGTTTATACCGCTGAAGATGCGCATTACCGAGCGGTAACAAAGTCCGGTCTTTTCGCTCACATCCTCGATGAAATCGGTCGGAGTGAAGTGTCCTTTCAAATTATAATTCTCCGATCCTCCGTATTCTCTTTGCGTGAAGTCACTGATGTTTTGTACCCGATACATGGACACTTCTGCCATATAATCCTCTATATTGATTGTATTCACCGCTTCGATGCATCGGTTTACCAGTGTATCTTCGTCGAAATGCACACGATAGGTGGTGAGGTGCGATATGCGTTTCCACAGTTCGCGGAAAGCTTGTCGTACGCTGTCTTTGCTATTGAGCTTAAAGGTCACACGATGTGTGGGGTTGCCCTTGTGTGTGGGCTTCATCTTGGGTCCGGCATCGGGAGTACCGTAGGCTTCGGTAATTTCTGCCTGATAGCTTTTAGCAAAAGTCTCATAAGTCTCATTGGGCACTATGGTGAGCTGATTGATCAAGTCGTCCTCGGGCGTGCCATCCTTGTCGTACACACGCTGGCCCTCCTGATTGACACAGATGCGCAGTCCACGACCGATTTCCTGTCGCTTTTTGTTCTCCGAATAGCTCTCATTGAGTGTAGCAATGCCAAAGATATTGGGATTGTCCCAACCCACACCGAGGGCCGAATGAGAAAATATAAACTCGATGGGGCTGTCGAACGAGAGCAGTAACTCCTTGCGGTGGAGTATTTGGTCGTAGATCTCCTTATTGCCTTTCATCGACGTTTCATTGTCGGTATATTCGCCTTGCGTGGTCTTGGCAAAGTAGAACCCCTGCACGGCCTTTACCTGTTCTTCGGTTGGCGTTTGACCGTTGTTGTATTCGGGGTAGAGCTGCTTATATTTCTCTTCAAAGAGCTGCTTGATCACGGGGTATTCTTCGCTCATGTAATTGGCCACACGATCAATGAATATGAGCGAAAGATTCTTGATGCCCTGCGGCTTCAGCCAGGCCTTATTTTGGAAGTGTCTACGGATGAGCCATTCCAGTTGCAGCGCCCACACCTGTTCCTTAGAGGTGGAAGTCTGCTTCTCCTCAACGGAGGTGCCATTGCTGAAGACAACCTTCCATCGACGGTTGCTCATCTGCTTATAGATACGGCTGATGTTGAAGTCGGCATACGAGTCGTTACCCGACTTCACGGCCAGATTGTCGTCTTTCTTGAGGAGCCCCGACTCTTTGAACTCAAAACGATCTTTGGCCCTATTGAGCTTCCAGTATTTCAATTTAACTTTTGGCTCCGTTTTGGTTTCCTGAACGGCAGACAATTCAATCTTCATCGTTGCCTCGTCGTTTTTCTCGGCTACAGTAAGCACTTCTATCTTCTTGACCAGTCCCAATCTGTAACTCTCGGCAGGCGTAAGACGGTAGATAGTATTCCACTTCACTTTGTGGGTCGCCGAATAGCGTATTTTGAACAAAGGCTGCATCTTGGCGAGCCACGCTATAGAGTTGTCGGTGTCCATACCTTCCTGTGGCTCATCCATAAAAATGATGGGGTGAGTTCTCCCCAAAGATTCGATATGGGGCAGATTATTCAACAGGTTTTCTTGCTCTTTCCTATTGAGAATGTTATCCTCAGAATTGAACGATGCCATTGTGAGGATCATAATCTGTGGATAATCCTGCGTGATGAAGTCGCGCAGTTTACTCAAACGAGAACTATCATAGACAAAGGCATTGGGCGTAAAGCCATATTTGTCGTCCAACTGTTCTTTGAAGTTCTCAAAAGTATCAATAACACCTTGACGGATAGGTACAGATGGTACAATAATCACAAACTTTGTGAAGCCGTGTTCCTTATAGAGTTCGTATGCCGTTTGCAGATAGGTGAGAGTTTTACCCGTTCCCGTCTCCATCTCAATACAGACATCATTGGTCTCTGCGTAATGTGCATTGGCTTCAGTGATTCCGTTTTCCTCAGCTACTCGATGTATATTGTCCCAAATCTGTTGTGGGCGCAAAGAACACACGTTGGCATAGATATCTTCTATCTGAGCGTTGTCTGGGATATTCTTCTCCAAGCCATCAAAAATGCTTACCACGCTTTTGATGGCTTGGATTTGATGCTCTGGTGACTCTAATCGAAATTTCATAGTTTGCTTTTCCTCTTCAATTACAAATCAGCCTCTATCAGTTCTTTGATGTCCACATCAAGCAGCTTGGCTATCTCTACCAACTGCGACACAGAGGGTTGTACCTTATTGGTACTCCAGCGCGATACCGTCATATCAGTAACGCCTAATTGTTCGGCCAGCCATCGGTTGGTGATTTGCTTTTCGGCCAGCACCACTCTGAGCCTGTTGGGGTGAAATATATCTTTTGTCATAGCCGTATTTATCATTATGTGTTCAAAGATAAACATTATTAGTGATACTATCAAATAAAAATATAGAAATGTGGTGTTGTCAGTCTAAATACTACCGAAAACAGCTAAATGTTGCGTTCGGTAGTCTATGTATGATGTTATCTTCTAAATCTTGGTCCTGTCCTTACTTCTTCTTGCTGCTTCAGCTTCTGTTCTTGCCTTTCCTTGTACCAATCAAAGTTATCAGCCACATTCTTGATTTCCGTCTTTCCCTTCTCATGCTCAAATAGGTTGAGGAAGGGGCGAGTGAAAGTGATAAGTATGTTGGCACCACTGCGGCGATCGTGCGATTCGGTGGTGAGAAAATTGTTGACGGCGAAAGCCTGAGGGAAGGTGAAGAACTGTGCCTTTGTGTCATGGGCAAACTGGATGACAGCTTTGATGGCGTTCTGACAAATGGCCGTGCATTGGCCGAGGAAATCGGCAAGGCTCGCTTTCATCGTTTCGATGATTTGGTCACGCTGTTGAATTCCCTGTCTGAGAGTTTCTTCCCGATTCTTCGACTTGGCAAGCAACCCCTTGTAAATGCGTTCTTGCTTATTGCATTCTTCCAGCCAAAAGTCTGCTCGTTTTTGTTCCTTGGCAATCTCTTCTTTATAGGTGATGGTCAATCTCTCCACCTGTTGGGCTACCACTTGCGGGATTACTGCCACCTGCTTCTTCATTTCTATATTTTCAGCTTCAAGCTGTGCAAACTTGCCCTTACCTGCAAGATTAGCCAGACCCGACAGGATGGCATTGCCATTCTCACGATTAGCCTTCTGTTGCTTTTGTTCAATCTCCCTATCAAGAGCTTTACTCTGCTGAGCCTTGACCTCATTCCCCTTTTCCATTTCAGTTTTCTTTGTCTTGGCTTCCTCCAGCTCACGTTTCTGCTTGGCTACAATGTAGTCATTGCGTTCCAGGTGCTGCGTCCCTGTAAGCATCTTCGACTCGCCACGCTCCATGCCCAGTACCTCGGCCACCATGTCCTGCATTTCGCTGATGTCATCACTGTTGAGCTTGTAGGACTTACCTGTATCATGATTCATCCAGTCCCAGATGATATGGGCATGATAGTTGGACTTCCATGAGTTAGCATCATTGGGAACAGCGAAGTGTCCTTCGTCATTATGAATGTGTATCTGCAAGGCGGTGATACCGAACCTTGACTGGCACAGGGAAGCAAAGTGCTGTAGATCCTCCATTGTGGTGTCCTGCTTACAGACAATCACACCCTCACGCAAAGGAGTGCAACCAGCAATCTTGGTAATCTTCCCAGTCTTCTTGTTGACCTTTTCACGTTCCTTGGTCTGCATCGCCCTGCCAGTTTTCTCCTTCACCATCTTGCCGATGTTGTCATAATACTGCTGGAGAGATAAACCTTGTTGCTGCTCGGCTATCCACGACTGATTACAGGAAGTCAGGTCTTCCCTGATGTAAAGTTTGTCAGCATTGATATGCGCAAGGTACTCCTTTGTTCTCTTATTGTGAGCTTCACTCTGCCCGATATTACAGGACTTGATATGTATTGAAGTCTTAGCCATAATTAAAATCATTAATTCATTCGATAATACAATAATATTATAATCTCTTATTATTCTCATAAAGGTTCTTAGGGATAAGCCCTAAGCGGAGAATTCAAAGAGAGGGTCACGCTTTGGTCAGGGGTCTTGGGGGCAGATGCCCATGAGTGGAGGGTGCAGGGAGAGAGTCACTCCCGCCGGTTCCTTAAGGCAGCGCCTTGAGCCCACAACTACGAAAGGCTTTAGCCGTGTAGTTATAGTGGGCTATAACAAGGGCACAGCCCTGTTCGTCCACCCCACCCTTCAGCGACTAAGGGCTTCCACGGCACTTGATTTTATCAATGAGGTATTCGTTGATGTCACGCTGGGTAAAACCACCGTCCACCTTGAACCTTGCACCGAAGTGCTCGTTCCAATAATTATAGCCCAAGCCGTCAGGGAAAAGTATTACACGCTTGCCCGATAGCCTATTCATCATTTTGTCGGTAAGCAGATAGTCCACTCCCACAGCAAGCCAGTCCACTGATGGTTCGGCAAGCAAACCGAGCAAAGCGGTTTTCTCTTCCATGACTACCGCAATGGGCTTACCTGATAACAGATGCTCACCGAAAAATACCTCACGATTGATAAAATAGTCGAAGCAATACCACTGATAGAGGTGGCTTGTAATAGGCTCCAATTTAAGAATGACACCTGTATTGCTGTCGAAATACATCACGTTGCCACCGACTATTCTTCCTGCTTGGTCGATGCGTGGAAGCACCGTACCGAGGTGATTGTTGATAGACTTTTTCACTGCTCCCAGATGAAATCTGGAGATAAGCACATCAATCTCCCTCAGCATATTTGCATCGTAACCCACTACCTTGTCGAGATAGTCAGTGAGGGAAGAATGTCGCAACCCTATATCCGACTTGGATATTTCTATCAACATTCTTCTATGTTCGGGTAGTTTCGTTATCATTACACGTTCTAATTCTGTCTGTTCCATAATTAATCTTATTTAGTTTTATGCAGATTATTCAATTATGCATATTGCATAAAGAGAATAAAATGAATAATTCAGCTCCTTCATCTCGATTTTTCACACTCGTTTGTTGTCTCCATATTTAGTTTTATGCAGATTATTCAGTTATGCATACTGCATAAAGTGAATAAAATGAATAATTCAGCTTTTTAGGAGCCTTGAAACCTTACTTTGGGAGACGCCACATTCAACAGCGATGTCCTGCTGCCGCATACCTCCAGCTGCCAGTTCCTCCACCCTGCGCTTCAGTTCCTCACGCTCGTTGGTTGTTTCGGTAATGAGGTGAGAAGATTCAGAGTCATATCCCCTAAAGGTGAAGCACAGATTACCTTCTGTATTCTTGCCACGTTCATAGAGAGCAACATTTTCAGAATCAAGTACCAACTCTCCGTTGCGCCATTTGCACTGCTTGACATAAACAAGGGATTTATCCTTAGATGATTGGGATAGTCCCACAGCATCATCTACCAGCTGATTGAGTTTGGCAGATCCTTGGATGGCAGAAAGTGAGAGAGGTACGGAACCAGAATACATCTTAGGCACATGGTTCAGGATAACCAGTGTCCAGTTGTACTTCTTCTTTAGTGCATTGAGCGAAGCCATGAGAGAACCCGCATCAGTACCCTTGTCGAGCGACTGACTCAGAGCAGTGATATTGTCGATGAATACCACTTCGGCTAAGTTTGCCACAGCAGCCAGTTCTATACCCTTCAACACATCATCTATGGGATTGTCCTTATCCATCTCGGCACGGAAGAAGATTGGAGGGAAGTTGGCAGACTCATAGCGCAGGCACAACTGGCGCAGTGTCATCTCAAAGTCGGCATACAGAACTCGCTTACCTTGGACTGCAATTTCCCTTGCCACCTGCATGGCAAAGATGGTCTTTCCGATTCCCGACTGTCCGAAGATAATACAGAGATCACCTTCAAGGACTATGTTGGGATAGAGGACAACGATAGGGGGAAGTGATTTAGCTTTCATAAGACATTCATTCATTGATGCGACATGGAAGCCACCTGCATCAACAGCACTTTTATTCTGGAGTTGCTGAAATGAAGAAAGGATATAATCCTCATTAGGTGGCTTAGGGATTGTCTTTATAAGTTCGTCCATATTACTCCACCTTATATATTAGTATTGCTCATGGATGAGCCTTGTGTAATGAGCGCATCCACCTCCTCCTTAGAATAGAGGTTGCGACGTCCAATCTTATGAACATGGATTTCCCCACGCTTTTCCATTCGCCAGAGTGTAGTATAAGTAATGTGTAGACGTGCGCAAAGCTCGTCACGGGTTAAATACTCGGCATCGTCCTTCGACTTCTGTTCTGCCAGAAGGTTCTTGCCAACCATAGTCTCTAATACTTCTGCAATGGCCTCCTTGAGGTCGTCCTTTTGCAGCATGATAAAATTTCCTTTCATGTTATGTAATTTAAAAGTGATGCTGCAAATGTCGTAAGTGGAAAAGTGACTACAAGTGGCACCTAAAGAATTTTAAGTTTATTGGTGATTATTGATGATAAGTCATTGTTAATCAAATTGTTGCAATCAAAAATATTTTAGAGGCTTTCTGTCTGTTAATCAAAGGTGGGGATAAGTGGGCGTATTTGAGAATTACATGGTATCGTATAAAATGCACAAATGGCGTATTTCCGAAGTGGAGATACGCCATTTGTATATAGATGAATATTGAAAATGACTATGGACGACTATATTTATTAAAGATTTTATCGATTAAGTCCAAAGTTTCTCTATATTTTACAGAATAGCTGTCACCAGCATTATGCTTTTTCTTGACATCATCCACCGTACATCCACATACTTCTACTATATCTACAAGCCAAGAATCACAAAAATCCTCCAGTAGCATGTGGTAGAAGTTATACAGAAGTTTTTGCATCTGTGTTTTCTTACGATAACATATTTTCAACGTTTTCGTGCGATCCTTGCGTGTGAGAATATTTTCAAATTCTTCTACAGAACTTAAATCTTCAAAGATTTCTCCATTGAACCTATCATAAAGTTCATTTATCAAGCCCTTAGAGAATTCATAAAGCTTTTTCTCATTGTTCACATCTGAAGGTAGAGTGTTATTGTCACCCGTTGACAGTTCACCCTGTTTATCCTCGATTTTGCCGTTACTAGCTTCCCTTTCTGCAACATAGAACAATGTTCCCTCACGTCGCCCAAAGTTAATCGTATATTTACGGAACATGTCAATGTCCCATTCGCCACGCTCCAAATCGTCTGACGAGTTCAATTTTATACTCCACTGTGCGAAGTCGGTGTGTTCAAAAGGATGGTCAAGGTCATATCTTCGACAGTAATTGTAGGCAGACGTAAAACCATTCACATACCATCGACTAACTTGTGAGCTTTGCAGGCCAGCTTCTTTATTTCCAGTGGATGCTGAAAACTTATCAAAGATGCGCTGTAACAGAGCCGGTGCATTTTTGGTAATCATGGCTTGTCTTGGTGTCTTATCCCATGTGGCAACATAGAGGGAATATCCATCAACAGTCTTGGAACTGAACTCTTGATAATCATCCTTAAACCACGGAAGGATCTTCTCCTGAAAGAAATCGTATAATGTCATTTTATTGCTTTATAGGTTCGGTTCTTATTACTTCCACAAGCCTCGATTTTCCCTTGCTCCACCAATGTACTTAGATAAAGACGTGATCGCGAAGCTTTCAATCCAAATGCTTGCATAATATCAGAAGTCTTCACTTCCGAATGTTTCACAATAAATTCCAATATCATTTGCATTTTATCGTCAGATTTATCGCCTCTATTATTATTTATCGCCGTTTTATCGCCGTTTTTTTGATTTATCGCCGTTTTATCGCCATTTACTGCATTTTTATCGCCGTTTACAGTATCATTCTTCTTTGATTTCTCAAATAGAACCTCTGATAGAGCCTTGCAATGTAATTTTAGAATAGTACGATCAGGATTGTGGGTATCTTCCCATGTAGGTTGCTCACCATATGCCGACTGCCAGCCATCAATGATAGTAGGTATGCCGCTACCAGCACGCTCGCCAAGGTCTATGAGGGCAAACATCTTGAAGAGGATGGCATTGCGAGGGTCAGACACACCGCCGCTCATCGCCTCCTTCACCCCG
Source organism: Prevotella sp. BV3P1 (assembly GCF_000479005.1). GTDB lineage: Bacteria > Bacteroidota > Bacteroidia > Bacteroidales > Bacteroidaceae > Prevotella. Next base: position 21,602 of record NZ_AWXC01000034.1, read on the forward strand.
ACACGGAAGTCGCCTGGGTTCTCAAAGGTGAAGCCATCAGGATATTTCTTGATAACAACTCCACGTCTGCCGTAATAATCGGCATTGACGAGCGTATTCAGCAGCGCTTCACGCACCGCCTTGTGCAGAGGAGTTTCATCCACACGGAAGATACCCTCCAACCTGAACGGACGGGGAAGGTTGAATGTGAGCTTGTTGGATACGGCAAAGAAGAAGTCGAACACGTTGCCGCTCCACTCTCCGTTGGAGGAAATAAGTCTATCCACCCAACGGATGCTCGGGTCTCGGTGGTCTTGATAGTCGAGGAAATACAGTGGGTACTCTTGGAGAATCTCATACTCATAACCAAACATTAACAGACCTGCGGCCGTAGGATAGAACTTGCCATCATCTGAACTATATCCCATGGCACCAATCTTGATTAGGAATTCCTCATCGTCCAGATTACTCCACACATGGTTGTGGTGAGAGATATTGAAGGTATTGCGATAACTGTGTACTGTGTCCATGCAGAACACGTTCATATCACGACCTTTGATTAGTTTTCTGTCTTGGGTAAGCTGATAGGCGTCACGGAACATGGCCGAAACCTCTTCGGGAGTACAATGATAGTCCCCTTCGTTATTACGGCGATAGGCACCAGAGCGAGGGTCTGTACCAACATAGACAGGACGCAGATAGCGTTCGGCACGCGGTACTTTGACCACAATGACTTTCTTGCCCTCATAGTCCTTTACTGTGACATCCTTGTCCGTCAAGATATTGATGTTTACCTTCTGTCGATTGTTTACCGTATTCCAGAAATCTTTGAGCATACGGTCGGGATCCTGTACACCCGTTATTTCAAACGCACCGTCTTTCTTTTCGTCAACACCAAGCAGGATGATGCCTCCATCCGTATTGGCGAACGATGAGTACGTTTCCCAAAGACTACCTGGCAAGCCACCTGATGCTTTCTTGGCTTCCAGTTGGTTGTTTTCCTTATAACTCGTTATGTCTTTAATGTCTATCATACAGGCTTGAATACTTATAATTGGCAAATTTACGAAAAAACTCAATTTTCCCACAAGTTGTGGGAAAATTTATCAGAATGATAAAAGCAGCGCCTTTCGCTCTTCTACGCTCATGCTCTTCAGAAGCTCCAATAGAGCTTGCTTATCCACAGACTGCGGTTGACCTTTCTCTTCTTTTTCGTGGAGCAAGTACCAGTTGTATTCCAGCATCTTTTCCAAAGGATAAGAGCCTATATAGTTTGACGTGATGTCGCTATTGCCACTGTGCCCCATACTGTCACTGATGTATTTATAGGGAACAATGCCAGAATTATTCAGGTTGGTGGCAAAGCTATGGCGAGCCCATGTTGAAGAAGGACGCTGAACCATATCCATTAGTTCTGCTATCTTAGCCATGTGCTCTCGTATATAGCGATTATATCTCTGAATCACCCAAACCTCTTTCTCAGGAGTGATAAATTCGCTCATAATAGGGAACACACGCTTGCCGAGCTCTGGTTTATTGCCATACTTGTCAAGTATCTTCTGCAATTCTGGAGTAATGGGGAATATGACCTCACTGGCACTCTCATTTCTATCTCTCGTCTTGTGACGGAGGAAGCGTAGTTGTTTGCCATGCGTTGCAAAGTACCAGCCATCATAAGTCAAACGTAATGTGTCGGCTAAATTCTGCCCATCACCGAGATACATGAAAAGGAATAGTCCTAAGTCTCGAAAGATAGCATGTTTCTCTTTGGGGAAGAACAACTCTTTCCCATCAGCATCTACAGCTATCTCAGCTTCCCAAAAGTCATATAGCCTACGCATGGTCGCCACATCAAGAAATTCATGCTTACGACTTTGGCATTTATTGTAACCTGTGTCTTTGAACATTTCCTTTGTATTGCCATTGATCAGTCCTCGCTCTATGGCGATATTGACAATCGTACGAAACGTACGCAAGTCGATGGCTATAGTCGTGGCACTCAACCCACCTTTCTTCATTATTCTCACCCAACGCTGAATAAAGTTCCTGTCTATATCAGCCAAAGAAACATCTTTGCCCATATCCTTGATAAAGCGGCTTTTCACATCCCCACTACAACGGGCGGAGCCAGCTTTTCCTTCATCCTTTTTGTTTTGCAGATACTCGTCCCAGATAGAGTAGATGGTGCAAGAATCATCCTTTCGTCCTTGGAATCTATCTTTCAAACGCCGCAACGAGAAGTTGCCTTCGGCTATCAGCTGGTTGGTCATCATTTCCACCCCATACAGTAGATCTTTCAGGTTTGTGCGTTCTGTTTGCTGCACACGCCTCCCTATTTTCTCATAATCGCATAGGTTCATCCAGTCGGTCATCGTGTACTTCGCCCCAAGTCTAAGAAAAACCTTTTGGCTGTCATAACTCACACGAACAGCTACAGGAAGTTCCTGGGTGTAATCTTCAGCAGCCTTACGAATATCGAGTGTTAAAGAGCCGAATACACAGCCGTTAGACGAAGTGAACTTTGCAAGGCACTTGTCGCCTCTTGAACCTACTTTTGAAGCCATTTTCTTGCTTTTGGTAACCTTAGTGACTGTTTCCATATCTGAAATCTCCTTTGTTTACTGGGGCATTAGCACTAAAAAGGGTGACCTTCAAGTGACCTTACAACGTGCAAACTACTGCAAATTTAAGGAATTTCGTGAAAAGCGCAAAACGTGTAAGTACTTTATTTACTGCATTTTAAGATTATTTGTTATTTCATGAAATATAGGTCAATTAGACTCATAATCTGGAGGTCCCTGGTTCAAGCCCAGGCTGGTCCACAGTCAAAAAAAGGAGTTACGAAGTTCGCAACTCCTTTTTATTTGTAATTCAATTTAAATCTTTATCTAAAATAATAAACAGCTTGCTATATGAGCCAAACACGCTAATTGGTACATGCTTATTTGATCACGCTCAATGCGCATCAACCATTATAGGGTGGGGGATGAACCGCGCTAACCGTTGTGTGCTGCTACCATGTCGTTCGTCAAAACAAACTTAATTGCCCTTTCTATTTCAGGTTAAAGTCTGCTGCTGACACCCATTGCCCTGCGAACGTAGTGCCAGTAAAGCTCGATTTGGTGGAAACACCGTAGCGAATGGAGCCTTTGGTACTGCGTATATTCTTGATCTCTATGCGGTTCCATCCATATCCCTTACCGTCATTCTCGGCTCTTTCATTTTTAAATGAAAGAGCCGTGAGAATGCTACCTTCTAATTTTGGTATTTAATAACTTGGCGGTGTAGTTGACTCTGTTAGCGACAATCCCATTAGTATTGTCAAGTGGCTTTTTTTTCTTTCATAATTACTTGTTTTTTATAAGGTTACAAAACCAGCTCACTTGGTCAACTTTTATCAGTGATTATTTTTGATTTTCATGTGGTTATAAAAACAAAGCTAAATGTATCATCATTCCTCACGAGTTTTAATAACTAACCTTCATTAAAGGCGCCCTATATCAGATTCTTACGAGCATATTAAGAAAGCCATATCAAACTCTGTTTTCGAGTGTTGATATGGCTCTTTCTATCTTTTAGGAGAGGGTTTGTTTCAATATTATAATTTCGTACTTATTGCAATGGAGCATTGGCGCTCCATCTTGACTCATTATTATAATATTATTAGTACGAAATTCTTATGAATTATATTCCTCTAATTTGTATCAAAAAAAATGAGCTTTTTGAACAAGTTGTTTGAGAACATTGTTGTAGAACTCCCAATATATATTTAATGCTGGTCATCATTATGACCTCAGTTTCTAATACTTAAATGTAGCAGTTAATGTTATCTTACGTCCATCAGCATGCGCATACTCTGCATCTCTTGCCATCAACATAGAAGCTGGCGTATAATAAGTATTATTAAGCAAGTTTGAGATACCTAAATTAAGTTCCCAATCCTTTAAACTTATTCCTGCTGAAAAGTTGAGTAAATTTATACTACTAACTTTTCCTTCTCCCTCGTTATATTTACCTTTATCTGTGGTGTTAAAGCGGTTACGGTCTCCTGTATGAACGTAATGTAGCTGCATATACATATTCTTAACGGGAGCATAATCAATATACATAGCAAACTTGGCTGCAGGGATAGATATGTTAGACATATAAGTATCCCATTTGTCTGAAGTAGACTTGAGCTTCCCCTCAAACCATGTGAAATTAACACCTGCTTTTAAGTTATTTAATATTTGCGCATCTGCATTCAATTCCATTCCATATACCTTTTGAGGTGTACGGTTGACTACCCAAAAACCAGCTTCATCAATTTTAAGATCGCTTCCCAACTTTGAATAAGTATAAAAAACAGATCCATTTAGCTGTAACCTATGATTGATATCAGAGTATACACCTAATTCAAAGTTATTTGTCTTTACTGGCTCAGTAATAATCTTGGATAAAACGTCTTCTTTAGCTGCACGCAGCGTCCGCCCTAAATCAAAAATAGAAAAACCTTGCGAAAAAGCAACGAAAGGTTGAAATATTGACAACTTATTGAAAGATATACCTGCATTAAATGAGAAATTATCATATTTTAGTTTACCTCCCTTAACATGTACTTCAGGACTGCTGAGTTTTGTACGCAATATATCGTAATCAGGTACGTTGACATCTATAACGTCATAACGTCCTCCTAATTTTACATTAAGACATTCCCAAAGAGTTGTCTTTGTTTGCAAGAATGGAGCATGATTACTACTCTGAAGATTAGGAACCCAATAACGTCCATCTACAAGTGGCTGAGAGGTTTTATCTAAAAGATAATCATATCCATAAGTAAGACGAGTGAAGAGATTGTCAGATATTGACAAGAATGTATTAAATTGAGAACGGAAACCAATCTTTTGATCTTTGATGGTAGCTTGTCCACTTTTTTCTTCCCAGCGTGGTTTTTTCGGGTTATGTTTTCTGAAATCAAATATTGTATATAAACTTGTACCATATATGGACGCTTCAAAATCTGTATTTGAAAATAATTTACGAGAGGAAAATTTTAGATACGCATTATGATTGTAAGGTGTACCTTCATCGACAGCCTGTGGGTCTTTTTCACCGAAGATACCTATAGCTGGACTCTTTAGATATTCTCCTTTTTTTTGAACAAGAGCAGTATGCTGCAAGCTCCGATAGAAATTATACATAAATTCTATTTTATTTTTGGCTGATAATGCGTAGCCTAATTTAATAAGAGCATTTGACGTATAAGTATCACCTAACCCATAGCGTGGAGAGATATATTCACCAGAACCATCAATACTACTACCTGTTTTTACAAGAGAACCACTAACAAGATAGTTTAACTTATCTATAGAACCATAAAGTTGTTGGTTAACACGATAGCCCATTCCTTGTGTTCCATGATAGAAATTATAAGTTGAACCTGAGAGAGAAGACTCACCTGCAATTTTTTTGTTCTTTGTATTCTTTTTTGTGATAATGTTTATCACACCACCGATAGCACCATTTCCGTATAATGCAGTCGAACCCTTTACTATTTCAATGTGATCAATAGCAGAGACATCTATAGAGCGTATATCTCGGTCTGTAGATCTTAATGGAGTGGATTGTGGAATCCCGTCTATTAATATGAGAGCACCCCTGCCTCGAAGAGTTTGTGAGCGTGAACTTGTTGTATTGCTTGCTAACGCCATGCTTGGAGTGAGTAAACCTAAAAGGTGAGATAAATCAGGTTCAGCTTTACTCATTGCTGCAATTTGCTTTTGATCTATAATTGTTACAGTTGCAGCAGCATTAGACTTTATTTCAGGGATACGTGTAGTGTTTATAACGACTTCCTTTAAAAGATACGTTGAATCTGTCTTAATATGCTCTTTGGCATTACCAAATGCATACGTCGTAATAAGCATACTAAGAATTAAGTAAAATTTTTTCTTCATGTGAAATAATATTTGTAAATACTATATTAAGCGATTCATTTTAATGTATTTGATGAATCACTAAATCATTTTGCAAAGGTATTAAATAAATAAAAGTATTACAATACCTAAAAATCATGAATTTTCATCAACTCTTAGTAAATAGTCAATATAAGCCACCCTTCACACTAACATCCACACTGTTGTTCGCAAAAACAAACTTAATTGCCCTTTCTATTTCAGGTTAAAGTCTGCTGCTGATACCCATTGCCCTGCGAACGTGGTGCCAGTGAAGCTCGATTTTGTGGAAACGCCGTAGCGAATGGAGCCTGTGGTACTGCGTATATTATTGATTTCTATGCGGTTCCATCCATATCCATTGCCGTCGTTAGCGTCAACGATATTCTGATAATAGGTCCTGTCCGGATCGGATGACAGCGAGTCTGCGATGCTCAACCTACGTTTGGCCTCTGCCCAGATATTCCCGCCTGTATTACCATTGGCTGGTATCTCCACTGTATATTTACGTCCGTCGGCAATAGCATATACATAAGCCCCCTTGCCATTGGTGCGAGCGGCCACGCTCAAGGTATATATGCCTGGAGTCACATCAGTTTTCTCACGCTCCACTTGATAGCTCAACCCCCATTCAGAGTATCCGCTCAGATAGCGCATACCCTGGTTGCCAGTATAATATTCTCCACTTGAAGTGTAGTGGTCCTCACGATTTGACGGAGCAACCAGCAGATACCATCCGCCCTGATTCAGGAAATCCCAATCGGTTTCGTTGATGAATACGCCATTGTGGGTGTTCTCCTTGATGTAGGCCTCGTGCCTTATATCATCCAGTTTCTCCTCGGCAATAGTCATTCTTGCGCCAATGGCGATACCACTGACGATGGCCACAATGAGGCTCACGGTCCATAGTCCCGCCCACATCAGTCGTTGTGGAGAGCCCATCGGCGTGAGTTTCTTAGTGTTGCTAAGTATTGCGTGGATGCCACAATAAAGGGGAATGAAAAGCACTCCTGCCATACCCGCAACACACACGATGCTCAATGACGGACTAACCGCATGTGAATAGAGCTTCGCAAACTCAATGTCGCCAAACAAATCGGGCATGGTCAGCAGCACGATGAGGGTGGCCAATGCAGCCACCAAAACCAGTCCGGCAACAATACAAGCAAGAATAAATACGCCTTTTATCAGCAGCAGGATAATCTTGAAAAAACCAGCTACGCATCCCGACGCTCCACTCTGGCGAGGTTGAGGGGTGTCGGCCTGAATGTGTTCTTCGGTCACTTCCTGCGCCAGGTTTTGTGGTGTCACATCCTTGCCTTTCATTTTCAGTCGGTCTTCGGGATTCTGTGCAACAGGTGTGATGATCGAAATCATGAAATAGATGATTACCAGCCAGAGCGGTGTCCATGTGAATGGCGTTACATGGAAGAACATGCCAGAAGACAATGATGTATTAAAAGTGATAAATACGAGCAACACGCAAGCCAGTCGCCACCACAAGGGGTCGCCACCAAAGTAGCGGGCACACCCAGCCAGCAGTCCGGTTATCTTCTTGTCGGTGGGGTCTCGGTAAAGACGTTTGCCCGATTTTCTCAATCGTTCGAAATACGCCACTACTTCTTCCTTCAGTCGGTTGCCCATATTCTTTTCCTCTGCCTGCTCCTCCTCTTGCACTGCCGCCTCCTCGTCTTGGGGTTCATCTTCGAACATTTCTTTGGGATCTCCGATTCGTGTGATGATGTTCTGCACGTGCTGGATGTTGATAGCCTCAACACCTTGTGCCTTCAGGTCGTCAAACAGTTCAGCGATGCGGGCCTCGATGTCGTCGGCAATCTCTTTTCCATCGGGCTTATGCGCAAAATAGCTGCGCAGCGTGTCGATATATTGTTGCAACAGTCCGTAGGCGTCTTCATCGATGGCGTAAAGCCTGCCTAACATATTGATGGTGATATTCTTTTTCATAATGACTGGTTGAATAATAAATAGAACTTACTTAGGTTGTTTCAGGTAGTTGACGGTGGCGGCAATCTCACCCCACGCCTTGTCCAATTCGCGGAGGAAAACCGCCCCTTTGTCGGTGAGCATATAGTATTTTCGCGGAGGCCCCTGCGTGCTTTCCTGCCATTTGTAACTCAGCAAGTGGTCGTTTTTCAGTCGCGTAAGCAGCGGGTATAGCGTTCCCTCCACCACCAGCAGTTCGGCCTCCTTGAGCCGCTGAATGATGTCCGACGTGTAGGCCGACTGCTTTTCCAGCAACAATAAAATGCAGTATTCCAGCATTCCCTTGCGCATTTGCGATTTCACATTGTCTACATTCATAATCATCAATTTTTCAAGTTGATGTCACAAAAGTAGGTAAAATATAAGTACCTTGCAAAACATAGTACTATAAGTAATTATTATATTAACTTTATTTAACCGAAAAGGCGTAGTGAATATTTATTCAGCGGTCACAGCTCTTCCATTAAAACGGTTGCTTGTTAGCAAAAACAATCATTTGTTGTCCAACCCCAATAGCCTTAAACAAAATCGCCGTGTTATGCGAAAGTGGTGGTGGAAAAGCCTGTTTCTTATGGCCAGGAGAACGGTTAGTGTGCTGACAATCAGAACATTCGGTGATGAACTGTATAAGATGGGTACACAAGCGCATTTACCTTGAAAACCAAAGTCAATGATATTGGCACCCAAAGTCATTGACTTTGGTGTCCAATTCACATGACTTTGGCGTTCAAACTCAATGCAATTGAAAAAATAGGTTGATGCGCACTTTGCAACCAAGTTGCAACAATCTTTTGCTACCTTTGCATCATGATGAGGGGAAAAGTGCTCATAGTAAGTCTTTGGCTGGCAATGCTCATGGTGTTGCTGGTTTTGGCCGTGCCTCATCATCACCACCTGAGCAACGTTTGTTTCGTGGAAGAGATGTGCGAGACAGACGGCCAAATCAATGACCGTCACACTCACCATCAGTCTTCCGGACAGGAAACGCAGGCGGACAACTGTCCCGTAGAGCAAATCAGGCACATTGTCAAGGACGACGAGCATGCGCAGCCCGTCATACAAGTGGTGCGGCAGCAACCTCATTGGCTGTGCACCCACGCTGCCGACACGCACCCGCATGTGCTGGAAGTTTCGCCAGTTAGCGAAACATCCGAACCCATCGCCCGATTGCTTGAGGCGCATGTAGCCTCAAGTGGACGAAGGGGACCTCCCACCTTATCATAAGGGCTGTTCTATAAATTACCACCGTAAAGTTTTTTTTACGTCAGTCTTTTTACGTTTTGTCATCTTGTGGACTCTTTTTGGTTCAATTTGCTTGTTCGTTCAGTCGTATAGCTCGCTATACTCCTTCACTCACGAACAAATTGACCTCAAAAATAGTCTCACAATCTGTCAAAGCTAATTTATAGAACCGCCCATAACCCATTGTTTTTATCGAGCGGCAGAGCAGTTGTCAACAACTGTTCCGCAGTAAGTCGTACACGTTCATACCAAGGTTATGATTAACAAGATTATCTATTTTTCCATTCAACATAAATTTCTGGTGGTACTCCTGTTGGCGGCCATCATCGGCGGCGGAGTGTATTCATTGCGAACCATCAACGTAGACTCCACGCCCGACATCACAAACAACCAGGTGCAGGTCATCACGGTTTCTGAAAATCTTTCGACGGCCGACATCGAGCAGTTCGTTACCTATCCCGTGGAGTTGGCCATGTCTAACCTGCCCGGCGTTGAAGACATCCGTTCCATCTCACGCTTTGGCCTGTCTGTTGTTACCATCGTTTTCAAAGACGGCATGGGCACCTACCTGCCCCGCCAGCTGGTGCAAGAGAAGCTGGAAGATGTGCGCGAGGACATCCCGAAAGGCTTCGGAACGCCCGAGATGGGCCCCATCAGCACGGGACTGGGCGAGATTTTACAGTACACCCTTGTTCCCAAAGACACCGCCCGTTACAGTACGCAGGAGCTGCGCACCATTCAAGACTGGATTGTGAAGCGCCAGCTGTCCATGATTCCGGGCGTGGTGGAGGTCAACTCGTTTGGCGGAAGCATCAAGCAATACGAGGTGGCCCTCAACCCCCAGCGGCTCAACGCCATGCGCGTGAGCGTGGGCGAGGTGTACGAAGCCCTGAGAAAAAATAACGTCAACACGGGCGGCGCCTACATAGAGCGTGACCACATGGCCAGTTTCATCCGGGGCGAAGGACTGGTGAAGTCGGTTGACGACATTGAGAACATCGTGGTGAAGAATGTCAACGGCACCCCTGTTCTCGTGCGCGACGTAGCCGACAAGGTGGGCTTTGGCTCGCAAGTGAGGTACGGTGCTTTCACGCAAGACGGTCATGAGGCCGTCGGGGGCATGATCATGATGCTCAAGGGTGCCAACTCTGACAAGGTGGTCAGGGCGGTGAAGGAGCGCATGGAGAGCGTCAGAAAGTCGCTGCCCGACGGCATCGACATCAAACCTTTCCTCGATCGGTCTGACCTTATCGAGCGAACAACGAGCACCATCGCGCGCAATTTGACAGAAGGAGCGCTCATCGTGATATTCGTGTTGGTGCTGTTGTTGGGAAGTTTGCGCGGAGGTGTCATTGCCGCATCGGTCATTCCGCTGTCCTTACTGTTCGCCCTCATCATGATGCGGCTCTTCGGTGTGAGCGCCAACTTGATGAGTCTGGGGGCCATCGACTTTGGAATTATCGTCGATGGAGCGGTGATTATCGTAGAAGGCACGGTGTTCGAAATGGAGAAAAGAATCAAGAAGTACAGCCAACTGGGACGGGGCGGCATGAACGCTGTCGCCTTCGAGGCCGCCTCTTCGATGATGCATTCGGCCTTCTTCGGTCAGCTGATTATCCTCATCGTGTTCACCCCCATCATCTTTCTCTCTGGCGTCAGCGGAAAAATGTTCTCCCCCATGGCCTACACCTTCTCGTTCGCCGTACTGGGAGCCATCATTCTGTGTCTGACGTATGTGCCGATGATTTCATCTTTGCTAATTCGTCCACTGAGCCATCAGGGCGGAAGGATGGCGCGGATGGAACGCAGCTTGCAGCGCGTGGGCAACCGTGTGACGGGGCGCATCATACATGTTTATCACCCGCTGCTGTTGTATGCCCTGCGTCATAAAAAGATGGTGCTTGTTTCTGCCGCTGCTTTGTTTCTGGCTGCCGCATTCGCTTTCACACGGATGGGAGGCGAATTTGTGCCAGAACTCGATGAGGGCGACATCGCCATGCAAACCTTCCTCCGCCCCGGCAGTTCGCTCTCGGAAACCATCAAGCGAGAGGAAGAGGTGGAACGCCTGCTGCTTCAGAGTTTTCCGGAAATCAAAACCGTATGCGCTCGCATTGGGGTGGCCGACATACCCACCGATCCGATGGGGTTCGACTACACGGACAGCTTCATCATTCTGGAAAAGGATCGTAGCAAATGGACATCGGCCAAGACAAAAGAAGAATTGATAGAAAAGATTAAGGATAAATTGCAAATCCTGCCGGGGCTCAACTTCTCGTTCTCACAACCGGTAGCCCTCCGTTTCAACGAGCTGCTCACGGGTGTGCGCGAGGATGTGGCCGTGAAACTTTATGGCGACGATCTCGACAAGCTCGGCGAACTGGGTGAGCGGATGGTGAGCATCATCAGTAGGATAGAGGGAGCCGAAGACGTGACCCTTGAGCGCACGGACGGACTGCCGCAGATCACGGTGAAGTACGACAGACAGCGGGTGGCGCAATACGGTTTGCACATAGATGACCTCAATGCCTATGTCAGCAGCGCATTTGCCGGAAGTTCGGCAGGGTCGGTGTTTGAGGGTGAGAAACGTTTTGACCTTGTCATCAGGCTCTCTGACGCTTACCGGAAGAGTATCGATGACCTGCGCCAACTATACATACCGCTGCCCAGCGGGGCACAGATACCCTTGAGCGAGGTGGCAAAAATCGATTATGAGTCGGGACCCATGCAGATTTCCCGCGAACAAACCTCGCGCAACATCTATGTCGGCGTGAACGTCAGAGGACGGGATGTGCAGTCGGTTGTGGATGAGATACAGGACAAACTCGATCAGCAACTGCGCCTGCCGGCTGGCTATCGGCTGGCGTATGGCGGTGAATTCCAGAAACTTCAGGAGGCCAAGAATCGCTTGATGATTGTCTTGCCCATCGCCCTGCTCCTGATTTTCGTGCTACTTTATTTCGCCTTGAAATCGCTCAAGCAGAGCCTCATGATTTACATGGCGGTTCCGCTGGCCACAGTCGGCGGCGTATTGGCCTTGCTGTTGCGCGGCATGCCCTTCTCCATCTCGGCCGGAGTGGGCTTCATCGTCCTCTTCGGAGTGGCCGTACTCAACGGTCTGGTACTCATCAATCGTTTCAACTCGTTAAAGAAAGAAGGTATGAACAACATCAACCGCAGAATCATCAAGGGTACGCAAGAGCGCATCCGCCCTATCCTTCTCACGGCTACGGCCGCCATGTTGGGCTTCCTGCCCATGGCAGTGTCGGGGTCGGCAGGTGCTGAAGTGCAGCGACCTTTGGCCACTGTGGTCATTGGCGGACTGTTCACGGCTACGCTACTTACCTTGCTTGTCGTTCCTTTATTGTACGCCTTGGAAGAGAAAGCGCAGCGAAAAACTGCCAGTAGGATACCCAAAGCGGCCTTTGCCCTAATGCTGACACTGCTGGTACCATGCGGTATGCAGGCCCAACAGCCAGTGAATTTGCAACAAGCCCTGCAGCTGGCTGAGCAATATCACCCAAGCATTCGTGTGGCACGGATGGGTGTCAGTCGTGAAGAGGCCATGGTCAAGGGCGTAAGCGAGGTGGGGCTTACTGAGTTGTCGGCAGGGGTAGAAGAGCTTGGAAGAGGCAACGACGCCACCTTTACCCTGCTGTCTGTCAGGCAAAACATTGACGTACTGGGGAACAGACAGCGCGTGCGCACCCAGCGCCAACAGGTGAATGTGGCTCGTGCGGAGATGAATCTCACCGAACATCAATTGCGCAAAGCCGTTTACCGCGATTATGCGCAGGCTTATATTCTAAGGCAAAGGATGAACGTGCATGCCATGATAGATTCTATCTACCAGAACTTTGAGCATGCGGCGAAAGTGCGTTACGAGGCCAGGGAAACGTCGAAGCTGGCTTATCTGGCCGCTAAGAAGAAGGCTGTTGAAACCAAAGAAAACTTCAAGCAGTCGGTGTTTGATTACCAAGTGGCACTGAAGGCCTTGTCACGGTGGCTGGGAGAGGGACTTTATGAACCCACTACGGCTCCAGACGAGACGCTTGGAGAGGTCGCAGGCAGTGCAAATCCCGTATTGACTTGTCAGTCGGAGAGGGTCAAATTGGCCGAAGAAAACATCCGACTGGAAAGGTCCAAAGGGCTTCCGGCATTCTTCGTGGAGGGTGGTACACAGCGCATTGGCGACAAAAACGGCTACTGGACATTCGACGTTGGTGTGAGTGTTCCGCTGTTCAGACGTTCGTACAAGGCCCGACAAAAGGCTGCCGCCCTGGACAGGGACATCGAAAACACGCAGTTTGACTTGCTAAAAAAGCAACTGGGTGACAACCAAGCACGCTTGCAGACAGCGTATCAGAAGTGGCTTCACAAACTGCAATATTACCGAGAAACAGCTCTTCCCACGGCCAGGGCGCAGCAACGTGGTGCGTCTTCTGCGTACAAACTGGGCGCAACCGATTACATTGGATTCATTCAGACCATGGGTGATGCCGTGCAAACCGAGCTTGATTATTGGAAAGCATACGAAGAATTCATCAACACAATCATCAATTTACAATATCCAACCATTTAAAAAATGAAAACAAAAGCATATCTCATCCTTTCGCTCATCGTCCTTTTGGCAGCTTGCGGCAAGCAAACTAAGGACGCTGGCGAACAAGAAAAAAAGTCATCGGACAGCATGACAAAGGTAGAACTCACCGATGAACAGGTGAAAGAACTGGGCATCAAGGTGGCAAGTGTCGTCGACACGATGCTCATCGGCAGCGTGGATGTCAATGGAAAGCTGGCCGTTGACCCCCAGAGCGAGGCAACCATAACCCCGCAAATGGGCGGTAACGTCAAACAAATATTAGTTCATGAAGGGCAAGCTGTGTCCAAAGGAATGGTGGTGGCCTATCTGTCTCATCCTGATTTGGTAAACCTTCAGACGGATTATTTCTCGGCATTGAACCGACAGAGATACCTGAAAAAGGAGTTTGACCGACAGACCATGATGCTGAACGAAGGCGTAGGAGCCGGCAAAGACTACGACCGCACGAAGTCGGAGCTGCAAACTGTGAGCGGTCAGGTGCAGATGCTTGCCGCACAACTCAAACAACTGGGTATCAGTCCGTCTGCCCTTCGCAAGGGAAAGCCAATTCTGGCCATCGCATTGACCAGTCCTATCAACGGCACGGTGGAACAAATCAACGTGCAAACGGGGCAATATGTCTCGCCCGAGATGGCCATGATGAAGATTGCCAACACCAGCAACATGTATGCAGAATTGCAGGTCTTCCAACGTGATGTGCCGAAAATCAAGGTGGGACAGGATGTAGCAATGAAGATAGTTCATGCAGACGGAACCGCCTGCAAGGGCAAGGTGTACTCCATAGGCAAGACTTTCAGAGCCGAAACGCAAACGGTTGATGTGCGTGTTCGTTTGGATGGACAGCACACAGGACTGATTGTAGGGATGTATGTTCAGGCGAAGATTGCGACAAGTAGCGAAAGGACGAAAGCCGTTTCGTCTGATGCCATCGTCGAAGTGGATGGAAAATTCTATATCTTCACGGCAGCAAAGAAAGGGAGCAACTGGCAGTTTGTCCCCACGATGGTCAAGAAAGTGAAGGAAGAAGGTGACCTCGTGGCCATAGAAACCAAGGAGCCGGCAGACCGCCTTTCGCGCATTGTGCAGTCGGGTGCTTACTACCTGCTTTCTGAGATGAAGAAAGACGAGACGGGAGAGGAATAAAACACGACCGAAACGGAATGGATGTTTGGTAGGCAGGAAATTGCCCGGCTACCAAACATCCATCATGTTTTCAATATCAAAAGAACAAAACTGCAGTTGATTTTTATGGGCGACGGTCGGTCATGAAGAACTCCAGCGTGCCGCCGGCCATGATATCCTTGTAATCAATGTACAGCTTATTGTAGGGCTTGCCGTTGAGTTTGATATGGCTGACATACACATTCTTCGGACTGTTGCCATGCGCCAGGATGGTAAACGTCTTGCCATGGCCCACATTCACCTCAGCCTTGTCAAACAAGGGCGAGCCAAACATATACTTCCCACCAGAGGGTTCCACCTGATAGATACCCATGGACGACAATATGTACCAGGCCGACATCTGTCCAACATCCTCGTTTCCGCTCAGACCATCAAAGTCGTTATGGTACATAGTTTTCAGTACCTCACGCACCTTCTCAGCCGTCTTGTAGTGCTGGTTCACATAGTTGTACATATAAATAATGTGGTGGCTGGGCTCGTTGCCATGCGCATATTGGCCAATGAGTCCCGAGATGTCAGGTGAGGCATCGGCACCGAGGTCGCCAACGACCGTGAACAGCGAGTCAAGTTTAGTGACAAACTTCCGCTTGCCGCCGAAAAGTTTAATCAAACCAGGCACGTCATGAGGCACGAGCCATGTGTATTGCCAGGCATTTCCTTCGGTATAGTCGTCGTTGCGGTGGGACGAATGGAACGGATTGAATGGCTCACGGAACTTACCATTGGCCACACCGCGCATGAAACCGGTCTTCTTGTCAAAGTAATACTTGTACGACTGACAGCGTTTCATGAAGTAACGGTAATCTTTCTTTGCCCCCACCAGTCTGGCCACCTTGGCCACGCAGGCGTCTGCCAAGGCGTATTCCAGACCCTTGGCAACCGTTTCGTAGGTAGAATCGCGGTTCCAAGGAATGTAACCATACTTCTTTAGGTTGTCCAGTGAACGCTCATCGAGCAGGGCAGAGGTGCGCATGGCCTTGAAAGCGGCCAGCTTATCCACGTCAAATCCTTTGAGAACGATATCGGCCAACACGGGAATGGCTGGGTTGCCCACCATACAGTCGGTTTCGTTACCAACGAGATGCCACACGGGCAGCTTGCCTTGCTGCTCAAAGATGTGCAGGAAGGTCTGCGCGATGTCACGCTGTTTCTCGGGATGGATGATGGTCATCAGTGGATGAGCCGCGCGATAGGTGTCCCAAAGCGATAGGGTGGTGTAGTTGGTAAAGTCGCCTTTATGAATTTTACCGTCACTGCCCCGGTACTCACCATTGACATCCGAGAAGACGGAAGGAGCCGTCATGGTGTGAAAGAGCGCCGTGTAGAAGATGGTTTTGTCATTGAGATCGGCGGTTTCTACCTTGATTTTGCCAAGTTCTCTGTTCCAGGCAGCGTCGGCGTTGTCGACAACACGGTCAAAATCCCAGTCCTTGATTTCGGCACGCAGGTTGGCTTTGGCATTGTCAACGCTCACGGCCGAGATGCCAACACGCGCCAACAGAGGCTTCATGTTCTGCCCTACGGAGAAGACACCCACGCTGTCGCCTTGCATTTCCTTGAGCTTCAGAGGCTGCGAAAACTCGGCAAAGAAATAAATGCGCTGGTCTTTTGCCCAGCCTTCTGAGTAACGATAACCACTCACCGTCGTGCTGTTTTCCTGCGTCAACTGGCATTTGGTCATCTTATCCCAGCCAATGCCTTGTTTAAGATTAATCTTCACGAGAGGCTCTTTACTGCTAAGCGGGAAGGTATAACGATGCATGCCCGCACGCTGGGTAGCCGTTAGCTCCACCAGTATCTTGCTGTCGGCTAGGCGAACAGTGTAATAACCGGGACGCACATACTCGCCATCGTGCGAGAAACGCTCGGTGTAGGTCTTGGCATCGAATGTTGGCAAGAAGGCAATGTCGCCCAAATCGCCAATGCCGGTACCACTCAAATGGGTGTGACCAAAGCCAATGATGAGCGAATCGCTGTAATGATAGCCCGAGCACCAGTCCCACCCACGGGTGATTTGTGTGGGCCCTAACTGCACGGCACCAAAGGGAACATTGGCTCCGAGGAACACATGTCCGTGTCCACCCGTTCCGATGTAAGGATTGACATAGCGCGTCAATTGCGCTGAAACGTCTTTTGACTGAGCCATCATGCCATGGCCTGGTAACAACAAAAACGCCGTGACAACGATGAAAGATTTGAACAATTTAGTATAGGTCATAAGATGTATAGATTAAAGTTTCTATGAATGTACTCCGTTCTATCTTGCGATGGAGCGAAGATGATGATGAGAATTTGCGGCGTTACCGTTTATCTTGTTTCAGGAAATGGAACGAACCGTTGACCAAACTGAAGCCTCGATCGGTATGACGGAGCTTCACCAAGGCTACCTTTCGAGGTATCGGCTGGGTGGTACTGCGATGAGTATGCAAGACATACTGCCACTCGCCGGCCGCATTCTTGAACAAATCGCCATGGCCCGTGCCGTTATAACCCGTCAGACGCGGACTGATAAGAGGTTCTTTGTGCTTGGTCCAAGGCCCCAAAGGCGAGCTGGCCGTGGCATAACCAACGGCATAATCGGGATTACGGAAATCGTTACAAGAGAAGAACAGGTAATAGGTTCCATCTATCTTGACGACCGTTGGGCCTTCACATACTTTCCATTCGGCATTCCAAGTATCCTCCCATCCGTTCTCGGCTGCAACACATTCGCGCGCAGTCTTCTCTTTGACCGACTTGAGGTTCTTATTCATTTCGGTCACAAAGATGCGGTTGCCGTTGATGAGGCGTACATGGTAGAGATAAATCTTACCATCATCGTCGAAGAACACGAAGGGGTCAATCTGACGCATCTTGGCGGGAAGCATTTGTTTTTTCTTTTGTTTGAAAGGTCCCAGTGGGCTATCAGCCTCGGCAATGGCCATTTGCTCATCGGCGGTATAGGCCATGTAATACTTGCTACCGCGTTTGAATACCTGTGGAGCCCAAAATCCCTTGGTGCCAAACACGTCGCCCTTGACCAGTGCCATGCCATCGTAGTTTGCGCCGACAGGACCTGTCCACGTTTCCAAATCCTTCGAGGTGTAGACATCGAACCCTTGGCCAGGCGATGTGCCATAGAGGTAATAGGTACCGTTATCAAAGAAGATGGTAGGGTCGGCCAGCGTGATTTCGTCGAACACAGGACGCGCTGCGACTTTCGAAGGTTGACTGCCTTGCATGTGCGGCCAGCCATCTATCCATTCCACCTTGTCGAGCCACACCTTACGTCCGGCATCGGGATCGTTGCGACTGAAGCCGTGATACAGCATCCAGTCGTCACCATTGTCATCAGAAATCAGCTCGGCATGGTGTCCAGGTCCAGCCACCAGCTCATTGCCATGCAGCACCACCTCGTAGTGATTGTCCAACAACGAGCGTCCTTGCTTGTCGACATAGGGTCCCAAAAGATTCTTAGAGCGGCCAACCGTGACATGGTAGGTACTGCGATTGCCTTCGCAACAGCTGCCTGCGGAACCAAACAAATAATAATAGTCGCCACGCTTATGAACGTAAACCGCTTCCATAAAGGTGCCAGCCACTTGCTGTTTACGAGCGCCGTCCTTGATTTTCAGTCCGTCATCGGTTAGCTCAATGGCAAAAATGCCGCGAAAACTTCCCCAAAAGAGGTACTTGTGCCCTCCGTCTTCGTAATAGAAAGGGTCGATGCTGTTTTGCACACCTATTTCTTTACTGATGAGAATGGCACCATGGTCGGTGAAAGGTCCTTCGGGTTTGTCGGCTGTTGCCACGCCAACGCCACAGGTCCACTCGCCACCCCACTCTGATTTGGCGTAGTGGAGAACATACTTGCCATGGATGTAACTGATGCTGGGCGCCCAAATGTTCCCTTTCGGATTCCACTGGGGGCGCGTCTCATCCGTGAAAGCCGTACCCACGAACGACCAATTTACAAGGTTGGATGAGCGGTAGATGGGCAGATTGCGGATGTCTTCAGTACCATAAAGATAGAAATAACCATCCTTTGCACGAATAACAGTGGGGTCGGGTACGCTAACATCGATAATGGGATTGCGGTATACTTGCGCATCATTCTGCGCAGCATGGATGGGCATGACTGATGTCATGCACAACCATATCCATAAAAATGTTTTTATCTTCTTCATAAATAGGATGGAATTACTTTTTCAACAAGAAATCAGAGGTTCGGGTAGGAGAATACAATTCCCAGAGAGAGGCCACGGTCCAGCCCGGTGCGAAGATGTCGTTGTAGAATCCTTTGCCATTGCGTCCGTAGTCCCATGCGGTGTGCTGAACCACTTCAGGATAAAAACCTTCCATGCCAATGCCGCACATACGGTTGGTGGTTGGCAAGAGTTGATTCAGTGAGGAATAGATAACGTCGTACATGCTACCAAACCGAGGCTCGTTAATCTGTTTGCCCAACCACTTCATGATGTGCGGGAACTCGAAGACGAAGACGTCGATATGATTGTTTTCTACCGACACATTGCCCCACCCACGGCTTCGGAAACCTAAGTCGCCGAGCATCTGACCTTCGGCAAATGGCACGTCCCAAAGATAATACCACGACAAGGCGAAATAGGTAGCTTTGCGACATAGGTCGATATAATGCTGGCGTTCTTTGCCTTTGGTCACCATGGCAAGGTAGTAAGTAGCCGTGACGGCGGCGATGGCAGCTTCCTTGTCTTCACAGTTGGCGTCGAGGGTTGATGAGAAATAATCAGCGGGGGCAATGATGTTCTTTTCCACATAGTCCACCGTTCGCTTGGCTGACTTGAGATAGTTCTTGTTGCCAAAATATCGATATCCCATGACCAACGTCGAGGTGGCCGACGGTGTGCTGCCGCCACTGGCATCTACATCAGAACCATCGTCGTTGAACTTGCGGGCAAAGTGACCGTCCGTCTTCTGCAACTTGATAAGGTTGTCGAGCAGTGCGCGCGTCTTTGTTTCCCAAGACTTGTGCTTACGTCCTTTGCTCTTTTCGTATTTCAGATAATGAAGAATGGCATAAACCGCCTCAGACTGTTGACGAATGGAGTGCACCTCCTCGGCGTTAAGTCCCTCGCGATCGAAGTTAACGAAGTCGCGCAGATAGCCATTTTGCGTGAAGCCATGCTCGAGATAACTGTCAAAGATGGCCTGTCCTTGCCGAACCAAATCGCCCTGTCCGTTTTTCTCACCATATTCTATCTGGTTGAACGCATTCAACAGCACGCGACCCACGAAGCCCAACTGAACCTCACCTACCGGTGTACAACGGTCGATGTGTAGCGTCATGCCTGAATTAAACTTCAAAGGATATTTGGAAACATACGACCTGCGGAAGTAATTGCTCATGGTAGACTTCATTTCTTCAGCGGTATATAAGGCACGAAGCGGCTTCGGTTGCATGCGGTCGAACGTGCTTGTCCATGTGTTGGTCAAGAACTCACTGAAGTCGGCAGCCTGCTCCTTGCGCACAACCCATGTCAGAGTGCGGCTCTCACCCTTTTCCAACTTCATGAAAGCCTTGATGGCAGGTGCCAAGGTCAATTTACGAATATAGCGTTTCGGCGTTTCCACGTATGGGAAACCAAAGGTCAACTTGGCTACTCCGCTCTCGTTATCAAAGCCAACATAGCCGATAGAGGTCTTGCCCGACACGATAACCTCACCTTCTTGTGCCGTGGTTAGTGCTTCGGCAGGCTCATCCAACTGACGCAAAATAGTCATTCCCTGACCTGATTTCAGGTTGAAAGCGCCACTCAATGGCGACGACAAGCGGTCTTCCCGAACGTTCCAACTCTTCGAAGTGTGGAAGGATGGTGCTTCCTTGGGCGACCGCAAATTCTTATGATACCAAAATCCCGGCAGGTAGAAGTCGCAGTCGTTGGTGTTGAATCCCGTGCTAACCGCCCCACCAAAGTTGAAATACACTTTCTCGTTGGCGCGGATAGTCACGGCAATAACCTCGTCTTGTCCGTTGCGACTCACCGTCTTGGTGAGGGTTAAAGGCAATGGAGCAGAGGCTTCTAGCTTCCCATTGCGATCGGTTAAGGTATAAGTAACGGCCTTGTTTCCCGGTTGTTTCAAACTGATATGGCTCTCCACATCTGTAGCATAGGTCATTTGTGATGCCAAAAGGGCACAGGTCAAGAGCAAACTCTTCAATGATTTCTTCATAAAAATGATTAGTAATAGTTTAATAACAAGTTTAACTTGTTGCAAAGTTAATCATTTCAGCGCACTTATAAGAATTTAAAAATGATAAAGGAGGGTTTCTCGATCCTTCTTTCTCAATGATGATAAATTCCTTCAACCACAGGTTAGTATTGATACCCCTCTGTTGGTTTCAATTTAGGATTACGATTAGGGATGGCCCATATCAAGTCTGAATGCTTGAATGATAATCTCATCAATTGCGCCAAATATAGTCTTTTTGTATAGATTTTGCTTAATTTAACAAGTTAATAAGGTTTCATTTCAGCATGCCACACCGGTATGAATTTTCTTGACAACCTACCTCTTCATATTTCGCTTATTTCAAAATAGACCTGCCTTGTGTCGCAAATTTGCCCTACAAATGTCATCTTTCTATGTTGTTCATTATGAATGGTTTACGTCTGTGGCATCGCTGCGTATCGTAATCTAATATGCCTTTGTAGGTTAAAAGCATTGCTTGAAGGGTGCAATTTGCATGCTTTTGCCTGGTTAAACCTTATCCATTGCCACCCTAAATGCTGCTTTTAATCGATCAAAAACAAGAATTTGGGGGTAAAAATCTATTTTGCTTCCTAATTTACCTCCTGTTTGTCGCCTGTTTGCCTATTAATTTTTTCTATATTGAAAGTTTCAATGTGCCGTTTTTGGGGCGTTTATTGGTAAAAAAAGCGCACAATAGCTTCAATTTCTGTCTATGTGCATTCTATCCGAAAGCCTTCCGTCTATCCTTGATTTTAACGAACGTAACGCTGGGGTGGACATAGCCTATCAAATAGAAAAGTGGGGCTTTTATTTGGGTCGAACTAATAAAATGTTTATCTTTGCACACCCACACAATGCTGCGGCACACGCAGATTCGCTCCCATAGTTAAATGGATAGAACGTAGGTTTCCTAAACCTTTGATCCGGGTTCGATTCCCGGTGGGAGTACTTTTTACAAACTATCAACGCCAGCCTGCCGTGCGCTTGCTCGTTTGTACCTTCGAAGTTGAAGTTTTTATTTTCCTACTTTCCTGCACGATTATCACTTGGCCACGCGCAAAAAGGGCTGTAAAATTGCCAACAAAGTGTCTGTTAAGCTTTTCAACGAGGATATCCCAGTCAGCCCTTGTGTTACTTTTAATTTAAGATACTTCATGGCCGAACCCACAGCTCCACCCTAGGCTACCATCTACATGCTGCACAGAAAATTCATGTTGCACATTTAAATAAAAATCACGATATATAACTGCGAGAATATAAGCGGGACATATATAGTGAGGGTGTACCATAAAGATGAATTGTGATACACCTTCCTACGATATTTCTGCACAGGAACTAATGGAAGAACCGCTTCTGTGAAAGAACGAATCAAGGAAAAACGCACTACAAGTTCAGTAGCGGCTCAAACTCAACTTGCCTAAAATTGTACCTCTATAATCTTATCAATGCAATCCTTTGACAATGCCGTTGGCAAGGTAAGCACCACACCTGTCTGACATTTTTCCACCTTTACTGGCTGTTTGGTGTCATAGACAAAGGCTTTCTTGATGCGCTGTTTGCCGATGGGCAACAGCAAACTACGGTCGTGCAGATTTAGAATATGCACAAAGAGACGATTGCCTTTCTGCGTGGTAACACCCCAATCGTGAGGCTTCACCATGCCCCCTCGAGTGCCATAAATCGTTTCTCCATACACTTTCATCCACTGTCCCACCTTCTGCAAGCGTTCCAAAGCCACGGCTGGAAGTTCGCCATCGGGCTGTGGCCCAATGTTCATCAATAGGTTAGCGTTCATGCCAGCCGCCTTGACAATGTAACGTATCAAGGTGGTATCCGATTTATAGTCCTGGTCGGTAATCTTATATCCCCACATACCATTCATCGTTTCGCACGTTTCCAACGGCAACCTACTGATGTCTTGCCCTGACAAACCAGCATTGTTCTCACCAGGTAAATCCCGTTCGAATATCTGAATGTCCTCGCCTTGGAAAGGAGTGGTGTGATGATTGTTACCCACCAAGCACGCTGGTTGCAAGCGATGAATGAGCTGATATTGCCCTTCCAGTTGCCAATCGAAATCGGGTTGCTGGTCCCACCACCCGTCAAACCATATCGCACCAATCTTTCCATAGTTGGTTAATAGTTCGGTCAGTTGGTTGTTCATAAACGCATAATAATGCTGCCAATTGCCTTGAGGGTTGGGACGCCCTGTTCCTCGTCCTGTTCTTCCCCACACTGCATCCTCTCTGTACCAGTCGATATGCGAATAATACAGATGCAGTCGGATGCCTTGCTTGTGACATTCGTCTGCCAACTCCTTCAAGATGTCACGCTTGAAAGGTGTTGCATCCACGATATTATAGTCAGAATATCGAGTTTTGAACATAGAGAATCCCTCATGATGACGGGTAGTAAAGCAAATATACTTCGCTCCCGATGCCTTGATAGCCGATACCCAAGCAGCTGCATTGAACCGAGAAGGATAAAAACCTCCTGCCAGTTTAGCGTACTCTTTGTAGTTCAAATTCTTGTTGGTCATGGTCCACTCGCCCGTTGCCAACATGCTATACAAGCCCCAGTGCAGGAAAATACCAAACTTAGCGTCTTGAAACGCTTGGCGTGAAGCCATATTCTCTGCTGTTGGTTGATAATCATGAGCTTTGGTTGTGGTAGCTACTGATTGTGCAAAAGCTGACACTGACAAGCACAAAGCCAGTGCCAAGGAAAATAATTGATTCATATATTAGAATTTCACCTGGTTATTCTGCCCCTATGATTTTCTTGATTTCGTTAAGTTTGTTCAATGCCTCCATGGGTGTAAGGTTATTGATGTCAAGTCCGAGTATCTCGTCACGAACCTGACACAGCACGGGATCGTCCAGCTGAAAGAAGCTCAATTGCATGCCTTCCCTGCTCTCTTCCAAATGTTTCACGTTGGGCTTGCCCACCGAACCCACCTGACTGTTGTCCGACTCTAATTGTTTTAAAATTTCATTAGAGCGTTTGACGATGCTTCGTGGCATGCCCGCAATCTCGGCTACATGAATACCAAAGCTGTGTTCTGAGCCGCCACGTTCCAACTTACGCATGAAAATCACCTTGCCATCTGCCTCTTTCACACTCACATTGTAATTGTGAATCCTCTGGAAATGTTTCTCCATTTCGTTCAATTCATGGTAGTGTGTGGCAAAAAGCGTGCGCGCCCGTGCCCTCGGTTGCTCGTGTAAGTACTCCACAATTGCCCAGGCAATGGAGATACCATCATAGGTTGATGTTCCTCTACCCAACTCATCGAAGAGCACCAGCGACCTGTTGGTGACGTTGTTCAGGATATTTGCCGCCTCTGTCATCTCCACCATGAAGGTCGATTCACCTAAGGAAATATTGTCAGAAGCCCCTACGCGCGTGAAAATCTTATCCACCAAACCTATTTTCGCACGCTCCGCAGGTACGAAACAGCCTATCTGCGCCAATAGTACTATCAATGCCGTTTGACGCAACAGCGCCGACTTTCCAGCCATATTGGGTCCGGTAATCATCATGACCTGCTGTTTTTCCGTATCCAAGTAGATGTCGTTAGGCACGTAAGTCTCGCCTAAGGGCAATTGCATCTCGATGACAGGGTGGCGGCCTTGCTTGATGTCAAGGACGTCGGTGGCGTCTATTTGCGGCCGCACATACTGGTTTTCCTCCGCCACCTGCGCAAAGCCAAGCAGACAATCCAAATGGGCTATCAGGTTGGCATCGAGTTGTATTTGCGGAATGTATGGCTGCATATCAACAATGAGTTCACGAAACAGCTTATCTTCCAACATCATGATGCGCTCGTCAGCCCCCAATATTTTCTCCTCATAAGCCTTCAGTTCCTCGGTAATGTAGCGTTCTGCCTGTGCCAATGTTTGCTTGCGAACCCAGTTCTCAGGCACTTTGTCCTTATACATGTTGCGCACCTCGAGGTAATACCCAAACACGTTGTTATATCCCACCTTCAGCGATGCGATGCCCGTTCGCTCTACTTCACGCTCTTGTATCTGTATCAGATAATCCTTACCGTTGCGCGATATTTGTCGCAGCTCGTCGAGTTCGGTATCATAACCATCGGCTATCACCCCACCCTTGTTCACCAACAGGGGCGGATCAGGTTGTATCTCGTGTTCAATGCGGTCGCGAATGGTATCGCAAAGCTGCAACTGTTCGCCAATTCTCCGCAAGCTTTCGTTCGATGCTTTCATGCAGGCAGCCTTCACGGGTTGTAGGGCTTGCAACGCATTCTTTAGCTGTACCACCTCTCGGGGCGACACTCTGCCCACAGCCACCTTTGAGATAATGCGCTCAAGGTCGCCTATGCGTTGAAATTGTTCACCCACCAACTGTCGA
Source organism: Prevotella sp. BV3P1 (assembly GCF_000479005.1). Taxonomy (GTDB): domain Bacteria; phylum Bacteroidota; class Bacteroidia; order Bacteroidales; family Bacteroidaceae; genus Prevotella. The sequence goes on from NZ_AWXC01000034.1 coordinate 47,129, forward strand.
AAATCGGGGTCTTTGAAGAAATAATCCACCACATCCAAGCGTTGTTGAATGGGCGTTACGTCCTTCAACGGAAACACCATCCAGCGGCGAAGCATACGTCCTCCCATGGGTGTGATGGTCTTATCGATGATATTCAGCAACGACCGTCCCCCCTCTTGCATGGTGTCAATCAGCTCGAGCGAATGAATGGTAAACTTGTCCAACCGCACATAGCGTTCTTCTTCGATGCGGGCAAGCGACGTGATATGCCCGATATTCGTGTGTTGGGTAATCTCCAAATACTGCAAAATGGCGCCCGAAGCCACGATACCGCTTTTCATTTGCTCTACGCCAAAGCCTTTCAGCGACTTGGTACCAAAGTGTTTCAGCAGTCGTTGGCGTGCGCTCTGCTCGGTAAACACCCAGTCTTCCAATTCAAAGACACAGTATTTGGTGCCAAAATGAGTATCAAAATTGCGCTTGTCGTTGCGGTCGTACAACACTTCCTTGGGCGCAAAGCTGCCCAATAGCTTCTCCACATAATCATAAGTACCCTCACCTGTGAGAAATTCGCCCGTCGAAATATCTAAAAAACTCACGCCACAAGCCGCCTTACCAAAATGCACCGCTGCCAAGAAGTTGTTTTCCTTGTAGTTCAACACGTTATCCCCCATTGCCACACCTGGCGTCACCAGCTCGGTAATACCCCGCTTCACCATCTTGTCGGTGGCGGAAAGTCCCTTCTTACCTTTCAGTTCTTCTCGCTTTTTCTTAGGGTCTTCTAATTGGTCGCAAATAGCCACGCGCTTGCCAGCCCTTATCAATTTGGGCAGATAAGTATCAAGAGCATGGTGCGGAAAACCCGCCATAGCCGTTTCGCCACTATTGCCTCCATTGTTTCTTTTCGTGAGCGTGATGCCCAAGATGCGCGAACCCTCAATGGCATCATCGCCATACGTCTCATAAAAGTCGCCACACCGAAAGAGCAACAGCGCATCAGGGTGCTGCCGCTTCATGCTGAAAAACTGTTTCATCATTGGTGTAAGACCTTTATCTTTCTGTGCCATAGGGGAATATTTCTGTTGAATTTACAAAGTTATCAAAAAACGATTGGTAGGCAAAACAATTGAGTCATTTTTAGAATTTTAAAAAAGTCTTGCTCCTTTATCCCAAATTTTAACAAACTGTCATTATCGTTACTGAATTCCTATGAGCTTATGTAATTGCAAAGACAGTTTCCATTGGGGGTGTGTTTTCACAAACTGGATTGCTTGCTGCATAATTTCTTTATTCCTCAATTCATCGCCCACGTCACAAGGTTGCACATATCGTTCCTCCGACTCGATGCCAAACGTGCTTATCTGGTGTATGCCATCATACACCACCTTTATCTCGTTGGCTTGCTTAATATGCACGTCACCAGCTTCTATAAATGCCTTTTTTGGCGAACAGGTTACCCAATCAACTCCTTCCGGAATGGGATGAGTGCCGTTGGTTTCCATCGAAACATAATAACCATGTGCGTGAAAAAGCTGCAACAGTGCGGGCGTTACTTGCAAAGTAGGCTCTCCTCCGGTGATGACAACAAAGTTACAGGGCGCATATCGTTGCACGTTTTCCATGATTTGACGTCCAGACATTTCCGTATACGCGTCAAAATTCGTATCGCAGAACGAGCAGCGTAGATTACATTTAGCAAACCTTACAAACACGGCTGCCCTACCTGCATGATGCCCTTCGCCCTGCAGAGAATAAAATATTTCGTTAACCTTATAGGTGCGCGCGTCGCGATTCATTTCCAGCTATATTTACATGACGAGGTTTTCTATACCCACTATCTTTGTTTCGTCTATCGCCAGGGCCACGTTTCCTTCGCTTTCTCGCACCTCTGCCTTATAACACTCGTCGAATTGATTAACGACCCATCGCGCAATATTCTCCGCTGTAGGATTATAGGGAACGACGTCGTTGATGTAAGCATGGTCTAACCGGTCGTGAATGGCCTTTTTGATGTGCGTAAAATCGAACACCATCCCATCGGCGTTCAATTTGTCTTTCTTAAAAAGATACACGGTAATTATCCAGTTATGCCCATGCAAACTTTGACACTTGCTTTCGTAAGAGAGCGAAAGCCGGTGAGCCGCACTGATTTCCATACGTTTGGATACGCAATAAATCATATTTCTTGATGTTACCAGTAGGCGTTGAAAGAACGGCATGGGTTCTTTCCTCACCTCTTTTAATTTCTATTTGTTATCAATGCCTTTTTAGTCTTCGTATGGTGTGTCGTCCTTGATACCTGCAAACGCCAATGCCTCTTTGCGCTCAACGCATGTCCCACACTTGCCACACTGCCTGTCTCCGCCCTTATAACACGACCAGGTTTCGGCATAATTGATACCCAGTTTCTTACCCCGCAAGGCTATCTCACCTTTGCTAATCTGCGTATAAGGTGCCAAGATGGTGACACCCTCAAAGGTTCCGGCAGCCATGGCTTGCGAAAAACTGTCGATAAACGCAGGCCGGCAGTCGGGGTATATGGTGTGGTCGCCGCCATGGTTGGCAATCATCACATATTTCAAATGGTTGCTTACAGCCAATCCGCATCCCACGGCCAGCATGATTCCATTGCGGAAAGGCACAACCGTCGACTTCATGTTCTCTTCCTCATAATGCCCTTCGGGAATGGCATCATCACCTTCCAACAGACTGCTTTTGAAGTAATCGTGCATAAACGACAGGGGGATGACGATGTGCCGAATGCCTAATCGGTCGCAATGCATCTTTGCCAAGGGTATTTCTTTTTGGTTATGATTGCTGCCATAATCGAATGAAACGCCTATAGCGATACGCTGTTGATACTCGTAAAGCATGGTAATGGAATCCATGCCACCACTCACTATAATCAAACTGTCTTTTTCCATTTTATTCCTTTCCGTTCTTGTTATCCACATGATGTCTTTCTGCTTACGGAGAAAGCTTAGGTACTAAGTTGTTCACCAAGGGGTGGTGTACAATCAATATCTACGTTTTTCTTTATCAATAACTCCGCTAATTCTCATTTAGTCGGTTAAAAATAAGATGGTTGAGTCATGAATTTCAGTTCATTCCGTATCTTATGCGCACACACCTAACCAAAAGTTACTTAGTCATGCCATCAAAGAACTCCTTGGCTGTCGGCGGATAGCCGCGTAAGCATTCGCTCAACTCTTAACGAACTATTGTGAAATTGTCATAGTGGCTTTATCAAATGCTTTTGCAAAAATACGAAATGAATCTGAGTACAGCAAGCAAAATGCCGGAAACCATCCCGGCAAACGGTAAGGAAAGAACATGAAAAACTGTGGTGCCCTTCTTTTTCAGAGCCACGCATTCCTGTGGTCCCTTCTGCAAAAACAGCCACAGCATCATGCGAGTGATGACTGGTCATGATGATGAATTTTCTTGACAACACACCGCTTCATATTTCGCTTATTTCAAAACAACCTTGATTGCTGCCGCAAATTCATCCAAAATAGGCCGCATTCTTATTTGACTAATTATTAATATCTTACGTCGGTATGGTGTTGATGTGCGTCCATCTTACATGCGCCTTTAAGCTAAAAGCATTGCTATTAGGGTGAAACATCCATGCTTTTACCTGATTGGGGCATACAGATTGGCGGTCAAAAAGATGCTTTTAATGGTGTAAAAACAAAGATTTGAGGGTGAAAGTCGGTTTTTCCTGCTACGACAACTGCCTGTATGCATCCTCCAAGCCTATTGATTTTTTCCAGATTGAAAATATTAAAGGGCTGTTTTAAGGCTGTTTTTGGATAAAAAATTAAACAATTTTTGGCGTGCAAATGCCCTCACTTGGGCAGATGCGCCTGTGTTTTGTGAAGCTCGTAGAGAGCGGTTAAAGCGGGCAGATTCGATGACCTGCCCCGTCATACTGCCGGCCGAGTGCCTGCAAGGGTGGGGCATCAGCTTGTCGTTCACCATCCTGTACATGTATTGTTGGATGATGGCTTTCAGTTCTTGCTCCATCTTGCGCTGTTCCTTTACCCTCCCCTTTAGGTTGTGGCGCATCAGTAGGTCGTCCAAGGCATAGATGCCACGCGTTTGCTGACCGTCGAACTGCAACACATAGCCATACTTACAATACTGATAGATGCCGTTGAGGTAGTTTACGGCGTAGGTTTCTGCGGCGGGAGTGGTCATCAGGTCGCAGCCGAACGACAAGAAAGGCTTGTCGTAGCCCAACAGACTCAGCACGGTGGGCAGGATGTCTATCTGCTGTGCAATGCCGTCGTGCATGCCCACGGGCACCTCTCCGCTGGGATCAAAGATGATGAGCGGCGCCGAAAAACCGCCGATGTCAGTCTGATACTGCGCATGGTCGCTCAGGTTGGTGTGGTCGCTGGTCAGCACGAAGAGGGTGTTCTTGTACCACGGTTGCTGCTTGGCCGCTTCGAAAAACTTGCCGATGGCCATGTCGGTATAGCGTATGCACTTGTGGATGGGCAGCCCCTCTTCGGGATACACGTCCTTGTATTTTTCCGGAATGACGTAGGGCGTGTGGCTCGACACGGTGAAACAGGCCGTCATGAAGGGTTCTTTCATCTCGCCAATCTTCGTACACCAGTATTGCAGGAAAGGCTCATCCCAGATGCCCCAGTGCCCATCAAAGTCGGCATCGCCGCCAAATCGGTGGTCGGCGGCATAGTCTTGCCGGCCATAGTACGCTTGGAAGCCCACCTTGTTGGCAAAAGCCAGGAATCCCATGCTGCCCCGGTTGGCACCGTGGAAGAACGCCGTGTGGTAGCCCTCGCGCGCCAACAGGCCGGCCATGCTGGTGTAATTGTTCATCGAGGCGGTGGTGAGCACGAACGGTTCTTTAAACATAGGAATGCCACAGAGCACGGATGGCATGCCATCAATGCTCTTCCGTCCGTTACAGAACGAGTATTTGTAGGTGGCACTTTGGCTGATAAGCTGGTCAACGTATGGAGTGTAGCCCTTGTACCGACCGTTTTCGAGCTGTTGGTTGAAAGCTCCGATATACTCGCGGCCAAAACTTTCGACAATCAGCACCACCACGTTCGTCTTTTGGAACGCATGAGTGGGCTTTGGATGGTGTATCGGCGTGAACACTTTGGCGGCAGCCTCGATGTTGGGATAGTAGGTGGGAACGTCGAAAACGTTCTTCCCAATGGTTCTGATCAATGAGAACGGCGTGTTGAGTACCAGCGCACACTCGGTTGGACGGCCCACGTATTGGTTGGCGTTGTTGACGGTGATGGGGCGTATTCCCGACCCCAGTCCACCCCGGCAGGCACCGATGATGAGGGGAGTGAGCAAGGCCAGCAGCACAAACTGGATGAGGCCGAACTTCCATCGCTGTGTGGCGGTGGCGTAATGTGTGTGTACGGTGCGGGGCATGACGTAGAGTTTCCACAGCAGGGTGATGACTATGATGGCCAACAGCACGAGATACCAGTGGCCCACCAACTCGCCCCAAAATACGTCGGCGAGGTTGTTTTCGTTGCGAAATTCGCTGAATACGCTCGTCGTGGTGCGCCGCAGGGTGTAAGGAAAGTACACCGAGTCGCACAAGTTGATGATCAGCGTCAGCGCATTGATGACCACAAACACCCATTTGCACATCAGATGATAGCCTCTGCGCTCCTTGATCCACAGCGGAAAGAGCATCAGTAGGATGTACAGGGCATTGGTGTAGGCGATGGCGGAGCGGTCGAAGATGTAACCACCGTAGAACAATTCGATCAGATGGGACGCCGACAGGTTGCCGGAGAAATAGCTGTAATTCTCGAAAAGGAATTCCACGCGGGCAATGAAGTATACCACGAATGCCATCAACAGGTTGAGGATCATGGCGCCGAAAGGCCCGAAAGAAGTGTGTAGGAATGTTGCTTTTACTTGTTTCATCATTGCCTTAAACCTCTTGCATGTCATGCAGTTTTTTGTAATAGCCCTCTTTGGCGATCAGTTCTTCGTGCGTACCCCGCTCCACGATGCGTCCTTCGTGCAGCACACAGATTTCGTCAGCGTGCTTGATGGTGGACAGACGGTGAGCGATGGCCACCGTGGTGCGGGTGCTCATGAGCCGTTCCAGCGCATCTTGCACCAAGCGTTCGCTCTCGGTGTCCAGCGCACTGGTGGCCTCATCGAGTATCAGGATGGGTGGATTTTTGAGGATGGCGCGGGCGATGGAGATACGCTGACGCTGTCCGCCGCTTAACTTGCTGCCCCGATCTCCGATGTTTGTGTCGAATCCTTCCTCTGACTCCATAATGAATTCGTAAGCGTTAGCGATACGAGCGGCTTGGTTTACCTCTTCTTGCGTGGCGTGATCAACGCCGAAGGTGATGTTGTTGAAGAACGTGTCGTTGAACAAAATGGCTTCTTGGTTGACGTTTCCGATGAGATGGCGCAAGCTGCGTACGCCCAAGTCACGCACGTTGATGCCGTCAATGAGCACCTCACCTTCCTGCACGTCATAGTATCGTGGAATCAAGTCGACCAAGGTTGACTTGCCACTGCCGCTCTGTCCCACCAACGCTACGGTCTTTCCTTTGGGAATCACCAGATTGATGTCGCGCAACACCCATTGTTCCGCATACCTGAACGATACGTGGCGGAACTCAATTTGATGTTCAAAGCTGTTGAGGTGAATCGGTTTTTCGGGCTCTTTAATGGCTACTTCGGCCTTCAGTATCTTGTCTACCCGCTCGATGGATGCCAGTCCTTTCATGATGGCATAGCTCGCCTTTGACAGTTCTTTCAACGGGTTGATGATGCTGTAGAGCATCACGAGGTAATAAATAAACGTGGGGCCGCTGAGCACTTGCTCGTTCAAGACCAGCGTACCACCGAACCATAACACGATGACAATCATCAACGTACCCAGAAACTCGCTCATGGGATGAGCCAATTGCTGCCGGATGGTGACTTTGAGGATACTCTCTCGGTAGTTGGAATTAATCTTGTCGAAGCGCGCGTTCATCTTTTCTTCGGCCGAAAAAGCCTTGATGATGCGCAGTCCGCCCAACGTTTCTTCCACCTGACTCATGGTGTCGCTCCACAAGTTTTGCGCCTTCACGCTGTTTTGTTTCAGCTTTCGTCCAACCAATCCCATGAACCAGCCGAAGAGAGGAACGAAGAGAATGGTGAACAGGGTGAGCTGCCACGAGATGATGAGCAGCGTGGTGAAGTAGGCAATGACCAGAATGGGATTCTTGAACAGCATGTCCAGCGAGGCCATGATGGAGTTTTCAATCTCTTGAACGTCACCACTCATGCGGGCGATGATGTCGCCTTTGCGCTCCTCGGAGAAGAATCCAAGGGACAGACTCGTAATCTTTTGGTACAATTGGTTGCGTATGTCGCGCACCACACCCGTGCGGATGGGCATCACACTGGCTGAGGCAAGAAAGTAAGAACCTGTCTTGAGAAACGTCATGAAGGCCAAAAACAAGCCGATGAACAGCAGGGTGGTGGTGGCTCCGTAATGGTCAATCATCATCTGTACATAGTAATTGGCATTATTACTCAGTACGTCGGGCAGTTCACTCATCGACGAGGGCCATGGCATCAGCGTGGTTACGCGCTCCTGACCAATGTTGAAAAGGATGTTGAGAATGGGGATGAGGGCTGCGAAAGAGAAGATGTTCAATACCGCAGACAATATGTTGAACAGTACAGAAAACCCTAAATAACGCTTGTAGGGTGCTACAAAGCGTCGCAAAACCTGTATGAATTCTTTCATGTAATAACAGAATGATGCGGAAAGCAGAAAGCCGCAACCTCTCTCTCCGAATGCTGGAACGTAGTTTATGCACTGCAAAGATAAACCAATTATTTAGAAATGACAACTTTGCCCTTATATTTTTGGTACACAGCAGCATGGCACACAACGCGGTGCCGGTAAACGTTTTCTTTGTTTGTGCATTTCGTTTGGTTTGCTTATCTTTGCCGTCTGAACGAACAACAAGAAGCCTTTCGCGCCTGATTGCAGGCGCATGATGAAGGGCATCCATAGGTATTGAACGTAAAAAGAGATAAGTATGAGTAAATTAGTAGTCAACTCTTACGACGAGTTTGCAGCCTTTGAGGGCAAAGAATTGGGTGCATCAGACTGGTTGCTGATTGACCAGGAGCGTATTAATCTATTTGCTGACGCGACATTGGATCATCAATGGATTCACGTAGACGCTGACCGTGCCAAGAAAGAGAGTCCGTATCAAAGCACCATCGCACATGGCTATCTGACGTTGTCACTGTTGCCTTACCTCTGGTCACAGATCATTGAGGTGAACAACATCAAGATGTTGGTCAATTATGGCATGGACAAGATGCGCTTTGGACAGGCGGTTGTCACGGGAAGCAGGGTGCGCATGGTGACCAAGCTGCATGCCATCAGCAACCTACGCGGCATCTGCAAGACCGAAATCAACTTCAAAATAGAGATTGAAGGTCAGCGAAAACCGGCCTTGGAGGGCATCGCTACCTTCTTGTATTATTTCGAATAGTGTGCCATAGTCAGGCTTGTGCGCCGTTAAGGGGATGGCGAATGCCTGCTCTTCTCTGCCCCTTATTGGGAGCATGGCGTGTATCATGCTAGCCCCTTAGCGCATGTTTTCAAATCAAGTAGTATGCCCAATCTTCCCCAGTCGCATCCCTCATCCTTCACAACCTCGTGTTTTCACCCGTTGAACACGGACGTGGAGCGACCGTTGAGGCTGAACAATCCCTTTCATTATCAGCCCCATCCTTTGGCTTTGTTGGCCATGAAGCACGTCCAAGCGTACATTCAGGGCATGCAAACGTGGCAGGAAGAGGTGGCAAAAGGGAAGATGTTCGGGGTTTTGGTGGTTGAAAATCAGCAGCAACAGCTGGGTTTTTTGGCGGCTTATTCAGGACAAATTGAGGGCAAGAGCGATTGGTCGGGCTTCGTTCCCGCCGTGTTCGATTACCTACAGCCGCAGGGTTATTTCAAAAAACATGAAGAACAAATCACGCTTATCAATGCACTGGTAGAGCAAGAGGAAACGGATGCTGGCTATTTGACGCTGAAACATGAGCTTAAATGCTTGGAAGAAGAGGCACAACAAGCACTTGCAGCGTTTCAAAACCGCATGAAAGAGGCCAAACGGAATCGTGATTATCTGCGGCAAACTTCCTCACTTTCGGTAGAAAAAGAGGCCGAACTCATTCGGGAAAGTCAGTTCATGAAGGCCGAACTGCGCCGCCTCAAGCACCGTTGGGCGACTGTCTTGGCTGACAAACGAGCCGAGTTGGCGCAGTATGATGAGCGTATTAGGCGACTGAAAGACCAGCGCAAGCAGCAGTCAGACGCACTGCAACGGTGGTTGTTTACTCATTTCGTGATGCTCAACGCACGGGGTGAGCAGCGCAATCTCTTGGATATTTTCGCTGAAACGCCACAACATATTCCGCCTGCGGGGGCGGGAGAGTGCTGCGCTCCCAAGCTGTTGCAGTACGCTTATCAGCACCATTACAAGCCCATCACCATGGCTGAGTTCTGGTGGGGAGCCTCACCGAAGGCCACCATACGGCACCATGGCGAATGTTATCCAGCCTGTCGAGGCAAATGTCTGCCCATTCTTCGTTTCATGTTGCAAGGTCTTGAGGTGGACGATGAATATCCAGATGATGCTGAACCCATGCAGCTTCATGTGGTATATGAGGATGATGACCTCGTTGTTGTGAACAAACCAGCCGGATTGTTGTCCGTTCCGGGACGATCAAGTCGTTCCTCTGTCCTGTCAATCTTGCGGGAGATAATGCCTCAAGACATGCCTTTGCATGCCGTACATCGTTTGGACATGGCAACGTCAGGACTGCTCATTGTGGCCAAGAACATGAAGGTTTACCATCATTTGCAAGCCCAATTCAAGGCTCACACCATCCAAAAGGAATACATAGCCGTACTGGATGGCGAGGTAACACAGAAAGATGGTTCCATTAACCTGCCGCTTCGCCCCGACTTACTCGACCGTCCACGACAAATAGTCGACCGCGTTCATGGCAAACCGGCCATCACTTTCTACCGCGTGTTGTCAGTACATCAGGGAAAAACGCTGCTCGCTCTTTCGCCCATGACAGGCCGTACGCATCAGTTGCGCATGCACTGTGCCCATCAAGAGGGACTGAATTGTCCCATCCTGGGCGATGAACTTTACGGCCATCAGGCTGATAGGCTCTACCTACATGCTGCTTCCATCACCTTTATTCATCCCACCTCGAGCAAGCACATGACGCTGAATGCACCCATACCCGATTGCTTTAACAACATAAAATAGGCTGCTTCAGACAGCAAACCATTTGTTTTTGCCAACTGAAACAGCCCATGTCGCGGGTGACGTGAAAGGCTATTCTCTGCGAACTCAATGCCTGTTGCCCTCTTTCACAGGCTCTGTTGCCAACCGATCGATGGTGTCATAAATCTTTTGCAGGTAGGCTTGTCCTCGCTTGAGATTCTTCCCAGATCGCTTACCCCGGTCCAGAACAACCTTCTTCGACTCGTTATTGAAGACCACCTGGTTGTCTTCATCCACCAAACCAAAGGCATCCGGGAACGTGAAGAACGCAAAATGAGGGGATGCCGGATTGAACATATCTTTGCTATAGGTAAACTCGTGATGCGCAATTCCCATCTGTCCCAACAGCGTGGCGGCAATGTCAGTCTGCGAACCATGGATGTCTACCGTGCCAGGCCCTTTGAGTGCACCACCCAAGAAGATGAGCGGAATTTGATAACGCTCTACGGATAGGTTGTCAATGTCCTGGGGATAACAGCCCAAATGGTCGGGAACCAGTACTACAAGTGTGTTCTTCCACAGCGGTAGTTTCTTCAATTCGTCCACAAAGTGACCCACGCAACTGTCGGTATAAGCAAATGCATTGAGTATTTTGTCATTCAAACGGTGGTAAGGAACATCGAAGGGTTCGTGGCTGCTCGACGTCTGTACCACCTTGAACCACGGTTTTTGACGCTTGTTTTGCCGCAAGTTCGAGAGCACTTTCTCGAACAACAGATGGTCGGGCACTCCCCATTTGCTGAGCCTGTCCGACACGGGAAAGTCTTCATCACACACAATCGTCTCAAATCCTGTACCCTTCAAGTACGACCGCATGTTGGTAAAATCGGCATCGCCACCATAATAATAATCGGCCGTATAGCCCACCTTGCGTAAACTTGCGGCAATGGAAGGCAAGCCTTGAGACACCTTTGGCATCTTCATGATGCTGTTGGTGGGCAGCGAAGGGAATCCGCTGAGGATGGAAACAAGTCCTCTGTCGGTTCGAAAACTCGTGGCATAGAAGTGGCGGAATAGCAATCCTTCGGCCGAAAGTCTATCCAGATTGACCGCCACATTGCGTTCTCCGCCCAGTGATGCCATGAGTTTGGAGGAGAAACTCTCCATCACCATGAACAGAATGTTGGGCCGATCGGTAGTCAATATCCATTGTTGGGGTGCCTGATAAGACCGATGTACAACGTCCTGGTCGTACATCTGTGCCACTAACTTGTTGGCTTCGTCATCCTTCATGAAGCGATATTGCTGCTTAAAGTTTTCTTGTCTGAGCAATGAAGCAAGCAGACTGAATAGTGGATTGGTCGCAGCGTGGTTCAAACGCATGTTCTCACTGAAATATACTTTGCCTATATTCATGGTCGATGCCTTGAATCCTCCACGGATAGGAATGAACAAGGCCGCCCAAAGCAGCACGAAAAGCAGGGTAAAGAAGGGCCGGTTGAGGGGCAAGAGCTTCTTTTCGAGCACGTCATTCCTTAGCAACAAATAAAACAGCGCATAGAGGAGGACGGTGATAAGCAGCAAAGTCACGATGCCACCGACGAGTTCCCATGCGCTGGCACTGGCCAATGCGTCCCCCGGAGAGGAGCAGAAATAGAACAAAGGCGTGGCATCTAATCGGAATCCCCAATACCGATAGAGCCCCAGGTCGATGACAAAGACGGCCGACAAGACGATGGCAATGACGGCAAAATAGGCCTTTGCCAGTCGTCTCCACAAACGTTTGCGCGACCAGATGGTGCAAATCAACAACAATCCAGGGATGATAGTGAGGTAGCCGGCCAACGAAAAATCCAACGGCAGACCATGGTAAGGCACCAAAAACCAATCTTTCCACGTTGCCTCTTTGAACAAAGGCTGGTGGTAAAGCATGAACAGAGGTTTCTGAATGATAAAAATCAGGACAAAGAAAACGTAGGTTAGAAAGAAATACTTAAAACGAGTTTTCATCACTTTCGTCACACAAAGAACATGATTAATATTTGGGCTATGATTACCCGGATGAACATTCCGATGGGATAAACCGTGGCATAGCTGATGCTGGGTGTATCCCCTTCGATGGTGTCGTTGGCATACGACAGTGCCATCGGGTTGGCCATGGCTCCGCAAAGAATGCCACAAATGGTTCCGTAGTCAAGTTTCTTGGTTCGCAAAGCTATGCAGCCCACGATTAGAACGGGTACGATAGTGAGCAATGCACCAATGCCTACCCACAGCAATCCTTCAGGACGGAACACCGTACTGAAGAAATCTTTGCCCGCATCAAGCCCCAAACAGGCCAGATACATTGCCAACCCCAACCTGCGGAGCATGAGAGAGGCCGAGCGTGTGGTGTACGAAATGAAGTGCATGTGTGGTCCCAACGCCCCTACGAGGATGCCCATGATGATGGGACCGCCGGCAATTCCCAGTCGAATGGGCGAGTCCATGCCGGGGAAACTGATGGGGATGGCGCCCAAGGCCAGTCCTAAGATCATGCCAAAGAAGATACTTCCAACGTTCGGTTCGTTGAGTGTCTTGACCGAATTGCCCAAGAAATGCTCGGCACTGTCAACTCTTTTCGGCTCACCAACAACCGTCAGGCGGTCACCATACTGCAACCTGAGGTCTTTGGTGGCCAGCAATTTGACATCACCACGAATGATACGGCTGACATTGACACCAAAACTTTCGCGCAAGTGGATTCTTCCCAATAGCTTACCATTGAGGGCTGTACGGGTTAATACGATGACACGCGACTCTACCTTGCGGTCGATTTGATTCCAGTCTATCTCCCCTTTGTTCCAATCGCGTTCTACTCTTTGGCCGAAAAGAATCTCCAAGCCCGACACATCATCAGGGTTAGTCACCACCATGAGGTTGTCACCCGTGTGCAGTTGTGTTGAGGCAACCGGCACCAATACTTCGTCCTGTCGCCAAACGCGTGAGATGATGAACCTCAAAGGCGTACTCATGGCCAGCTCACCGATGGTTCGACCTTCAATGGCAGGATTGACAATGAGAAACTGACACACAAACGTCTGGTCTTCGTCCACAGGAGATTTGGGCACCAAATCTTCAGGCTTGACAAAGAACTTGCGCATAATCAGAATGCCCAATATCACCCCAACGACACCCATCGGATAGGTCACGGCAGTAGCCAGGGCCACACCGCCGGTTGGGAGGCTCATGTGTTCCAATGCTTGTTGGGCCGCACCGAGTGCCGGTGTGTTGGTGGTGGCACCGCACAACAAGCCCACCATCGTGGAGAGGGAGATGCCTGTCAACGGACACAGCGCTACCGCCAGCACCGTTCCCAAAACGACGACGGCAAGCCCCCATAGGTTAAAGCTGGTTCCCTCGTGCCGGAAAGCACCGAAAAAGTTGGGCCCGACGTACAATCCAAGGGTGTATACGAACAAGACCAAACCAAAGGTTTCGGCATAGCTGAGCGCTGCTGAATCGACGGAAAGCCCCATGTTTCCGGCAATGATTCCGATAAAGAATACAAACGAAACACCAAGAGAAACTCCCATGAACTTGATTTTGCTCAATGCCATGCCAGCTGCGATGATCAGAGAGATGACCATCACCGCCTGTACTGGAGACGGAATTGTAAAAAGGGCGTTAATCCAATCCAACGTTATCAACCTTTATGATACATCAAACATAGGTGTTATGTATCTATTTATCAAATAGTTTGCTATGGGTGGGCAAAGGTACTGTAAATAAAATAACCAGCAAAACAATTGATGTCAATTGTTGACTGGTGAGGGTGTGCAAGGCTTCATTTTACTTACTGCCCAGCAGATACTGGTCAATAAACTCACGCACGCACCCCTCGCCGCCAGCCTTCTGCATGATGATGATGCCCGGAATTTCCTTGATAGGCCGCATCGCATCGGCAGGACAGGCGCAAATTCCGACGGCACTCAGCAGTTGTTGGCAGTTGACGTCATCGCCGATGTAAGCCACGTCGCACAACGTGATGCCCATCTGGTCGCAAATTTCCTGTGCCGCCTCAAGTTTTCCCCCATGTCGCTTGCCCTGAACGAGAAAATCGACCTTCAGCTTTTTAGCTCTGTTCTCTACCAGTTTGGTGTTTTCAGAGGTAATGATGCCCACCTTGACGCCTTGCGCTTGCAAGAGTTGTAGCCCCATGCCGTCGCGCGTATTGAACTTCTTCAGCTCGTCACCGCTTTCTGCATAATACATTCCGCCATCGGTCAGCGTGCCGTCAACGTCGCACAAGAAGAGCTTTACGGATTTCTTCGGGATGTCCGTCGCATGGTTCAAAACATGCTTTCGCATAAGATGTTCCATGAACGTCCAATCGTCTGAATCTTCAATCTCCATGCCCGTGTAGGCCGGCATCTCATAGATTCCGATGTGACCACTTAGCCTGTTGCCCGATGACAGGATGTTTTCCACCTTATTTATATAGATTGCGCCGTTCTCCATGAGCGTTCCTTCGAAGTTTTGTCGGTGCGGACGCTGTGTGTAGTCGTAGTTCATGCTGGTACCATCGGTGTTCCAAAAGAATCTGTAATTGCGCACACAGGAGAGAATGGAGTCGTATTGGGCAGTCTGGTACAGCGCCAAGGCCTCACTGAAATGTTTCGTTTGCGTCATGGGCGACATGGGCTGCACCAACATGAAGCATGTGTTGGGTGCTGGATTGGCGGCATGGATGTAAGCCAGCATCACGCTTTCGGCAGAGATGGTGTCACTGGTATTCTCGGCTGAGTGGCGATAAATCTCGGTCTTCTGATACGAGCGGGAAGCCACGATCCGCTCTATCTCGTCCGAATCGGTGGCCACTATCACCTTGTCCACCTCGCGGCAAGCCTCCAAAGCCTCAATGCTCCAACAAACAAGGGGCTTTCCACAAAAGGACTTGATGTTCTTCTCGGGAATTGACTTGCTGTCACCCCGCACTGGAATGAATGCTATGACCATCTTAACTTGATTCTTTTAAAGTTTGTCGCACTGCACGTTTTGATCTCCAGAACAATCCACACAGTTCCCTGTTGAGTTCATCGGCCAACGGCATCTTCATCATTCGAGGCCTCCATGTGCAGTTTTCTGCTTGTAAGCCTTCATGCTGCAAGGCTTTGTCTGCAAATATATAAAATAATCACTCATTGACGGAATGAAACGGCATGTTTTTTTATTGCGTGCGATTACAATGGGAGTTGAATAGGCAAGAATCAACCTGTTTGGACAAAGAGGATGGCACATGCACTTCAAGAGCATTGACTTTGGACACCAAACCCATAGACATTGGACGTCAAACTCAATGAGTTTGGCAGCCAAAGTCAATGAGTTTGTAAGACGTTCGGTGACAGTATGTTACGATATGTTGCGCAGACCGGCATCATAGGGCCTGTTCGGGCTTTACTACACCGTTTCTTATTTCGCCTGGTGTGCCGCCAAGTGTCTCCTTACAGAATGTGGAAAGACGCTGTACAGAGGAGAACTTGAACTGGTTGGCTATCTGCTCCATGGTGTCGCTGGTGTTGAGCAGCGCCTTGAACAGTGCCTCGCCTTTCACCTTGCTGACCCAAACCTTGGGCGTTCCGCCAAAGCGTCGCTTGAAGTGACGTATAAATGTGGGGCGACTCATGCACACCTTTTCTGCCATTTCGTCTATAGAAGGATAGGTGTGCGACATCTCAATGATGGTGTCCTGGAACGACAAATCCACCCCATAGAATGAAGGAATGTTAAACAAGTGGGGTGATAAAGGTACCCCACTCATGTAAAACCGTTGGCGAATAGAATGAGGACGTCATTCTATTCACCAACGGTTTTTTATGTCATGTGCCGCATGTGGACATGGATTCCGCACAACTTCATGTGTGCAAGGGATAAAAAGTAGGGTGTAAATGGATTTACTTTCTGCCGAAATCAGCGGGAATTTCGCCCCATTCGGCTGTCTCCCATTTGATGATAGGATTGCGATAAGCGTGCGTTTTCAGCCATTGTTCGGCGCGCGAGATAATCTGATAGAGTTGCTCTGTTTGTGGTGTTCGCTTCAACTTTGTTTTACATTGCTTCTTCTTCACCCACAAAATGGCGTTGTAACTGTCCGAATAAATGGTTTTTTGCGTGTCGCCCTTTTTCCATAACAAGGCCAACGCATGCACGATAGCCAAGAACTCTCCTACGTTATTGGTGCCATGTACGGGCCCAAAGTGAAAGATTTCCGCTCCTGTCGCCAAGTCAATTCCCCGATATTCCATAGGCCCCGGATTGCCCGAACATGCCGCATCTACCGCCCATGCCGATGCCCCCCTCTGTCCCCCCGATAGGGGGGAAGAAGCTAACGGCGTAACTAAGTTGGTTTCTTGTGAAGTGTTTTCTGTCTGTTCTGCTTGAGCCATGTGGTCTAAAGATTTAAGTATTTGAGTGATGACGGATGAAAGACGGTGAAGCACCTGTTCGTTTGTGAAACGTAAAACGGTAAAACCACGACTTTTTAAATCAGCTGTACGTTCGGCATCCATGAGTGGTTGATTGCCTTGTCGATGATAACCACCATCTATTTCAACCACCAGTTTGAAACGAATGCAGGCAAAATCAGCAATATAGTTGCCGATGATATGTTGTCGTCTGAACTTACATCCTAATTGATTTCCACGTAATGCCTCCCACAACATGCTTTCTGCCTGAGTTGAATGCGTTCTACTTCTCTTTGCAAATGCTTTCAATAACTCATAATTCGCACAATCTGCCGTTTCGTGTTTCCGTTTCATATCATACGGTCAACTTACATTCAAGCCGAAAATGAATCTCCCTCTATATAAAATAAGGTGGATTGTCGACATCAGCTCGCAAGCGTTGAGCAAACAACATCTGTCAGGAAGATGGGCAAACAAGGTGATTTCCTTCTCCCTCCCCTACTGGGGAGGGCGGGGAGGGGCTTCCCTACATCCTCTCAGGAACCTCAATACCAAGCAGCAGCATGCCGTTCTTGATAATCTTTGCCACGTTGTTGGCCAGCACCAACCGGGTGAGTTTCTCCTCTTGCGTGTCGGCGTTCAGTATGCTGTAGTCGTGGTAGAACTGGTTGAAGTCTTTGGTCAACTCGTAGCAATAGTTGGCAATGCCGCTCGGACTGTAATCCGTCGCAGCTTGTTCTATCACCGCACCAAAGTCGTTCATCTTCTGAATCAATGCAATTTCCTTGTCGTTCAGTGGCGCATCGGTGGGCAGTTGTGCGGGCAGTTCCATGCCTTCTGCAACCGCTTTGCGCATGATGGAACGGATGCGAGCGTAAGTATATTGGATGAACGGCCCCGTGTTGCCATTGAAGTCGATAGACTCTTCGGGATTGAACAGCATGTTTTTGCGCGCATCTACCTTCAAGATGAAGTATTTCAGTGCGCCCAATCCAACCACGCGGGCAATCTCACGCTTTTCTTCCTCGCTCATATCCTTGAACTTACCCAGCTCGTCACTGGTCTTGCGGGCATCGTCTATCATGGTTGCTATCAACTCATCGGCATCCACCACCGTGCCTTCGCGGCTCTTCATCTTACCGTTTGGCAATTCAACCATGCCGTATGAGAAGTGTACCAACTCCTTACCCCAGTTGAATCCCAAGCGGTCGAGCAAGATGGAAAGTACCTGAAAATGATAATTCTGTTCGTTGCCGACCACATATATCATCTTGTCGATGGGGAAATCCTTGAACCGCATGTCAGCCGTGCCAATGTCTTGCGTCATGTACACGCTGGTGCCGTCAGAACGAAGCAACAGCTTTTGGTCCAAACCCTCTTGTGTCAGGTCTGCCCATACGCTGTTGTCATCCTTTCGGAAGAAAAGACCTTTCTCCAGTCCTTCTTCTACCTTAGCCTTTCCCTCGAGGTAAGTATCTGATTCATAATATATCTTGTCAAAGCTCACGCCCAACGTCTTGTACGTTTCATCAAAGCCGGCGTAAACCCAGTTGTTCATTTTTTGCCACAAAGCGCGTACCTCTTCATCGCCCTGTTCCCACTTCACAAGCATTTGGCGCGCCTCTTTCATCAGCGGAGCCTCTTCTTTCGCCTTGTTTTCGGCGGCCTCTTCGTCCAGTCCCTCGTCTGTCATGAACTTGTTTTTCAGCTCTGCCACCTCGGCTCTGTAGTGCTTGTCAAACGCCACATAGTAATCTCCGATGAGGTGATCGCCTTTCTTTCCGCTCGATTCGGGTGTTTCTCCGTTGCCCCATTTCAGCCAAGCGAGCATTGATTTGCAAATATGAATGCCCCTGTCGTTCACGATGTTGGTCTTCACCACCTTGTTGCCATTGGCCTCCATGATTTGCGCCAACGACCATCCTAACAAGTTGTTGCGCACATGACCCAAGTGAAGTGGCTTGTTGGTGTTAGGCGATGAATACTCTATCATCACCAAGGGCGATTGGTCTGTGACGGGTTTCTCTCCGAATTTCTCATCCGCATGCATGTCATTGAGCAATCCCACCCATGCCTCTTTGGCGATGTTGAGGTTCAAGAAGCCCTTCACGACGTTGAAACCAGCTACGGCCGAACAATCTCTCACCAGCAACTCGCCGATGGCTTGCGCCGTGTCTTCGGGTTTCTGGCGTGATATTTTCAGGAAGGGAAACACCACTAAGGTGAGGTTTCCTTCAAAGTTACTCTTTGTTTTTTGTAGTTGTACCATCGACATGGGTACATCTTGTCCGTAGAGTTCTTTCACTGAAGCAATGACAGAACTGGCTATTTGGTTCTCAATTTTCATGCTAATTAAAAGATAAAATTCTTTGATCTGTAGGCAACGTTCATGCAAACATGTGTTCAAGCAATGTTTGTTTGAGTGGATACATGAAGCCGTTGCGCTGCAAAGGTACGATTTTAATTCACAATAAGCATTGTCTTTTCGGTATTTTTACGTCTTACACATGGCGCTTTCATCGAACAAAGGCGCTTTTTGTTTGTAGATCAAACGCAACGTTCTTCCGTGAAATGTTTGCTCTCGCAGCGTGTTTTTAACACAAATGCTGGGCGCTTTTTCAACCAACTTGTTCGTATGTCGTCAATAAGCTCATTATGAAAGGATTTTGTTATTGATTTGATTAGTAACGACTTATAAGTATTTTAATCCTAAGCGGAAATTAAAAAGCAATGTATTTGGGGTAAAAAGCCCTTCAATATGATGCAAATTGGGCGGTTAAAGCATGCAAATTGAGTGGTTAAAGCATACAGTTTGGAGGGCAAAAGCATGCATATTGCCCATTTGTTGCATGTGAATAGGGTACAAGAGGCTGAGTTTAAGACTTTGAATACCTTCAAAATCTCCCCATTTTGTCTATTTTCCGATTTTGTTTTGTCAAGGAAAATGAATTGGTTTAACAAACGAAAGGTTTGTTAACAAAGTAGAGCGTCGGTAGCCCTACGCATGTAAAAAATCCCACATCCCACCCTCATCTCAAAGAATACAGTCAGTTGACGGTCGTGCTACGTGCTCTTTACGCCGTGCATTCGTATGCTGATGTGCTGAACCTGCACCGTGACTTGATTCATAACAGAATCATGCTGTTGGTTCCGAACAGCGCAAGTGATCATACTTTTCTTTTTCAACTCGCCCTGTATTGCGAGACTACGTCCATAAAATGTGATTGCGCAACCCGCGGGTTGCGTTTGTCGTCAGTGCGACTTTATACCAAGTCTACCTCAAAGTTGGTGGCCTGAATTTGCATGTCCAGCTTGCGCAACTCCTGCGAAAAATGGTCAATCTGCTTGTTCAGTGCCTTGATGTCGATTGTTGAAACGTATTTAATCTCAGTGCGCGAATAGCGGTCTTGAGTCTGAGTCGCAGCGTTAAAAGCCTCTCTGAGAATGCCAATGCGTTTGGTCAGCACGTCGCGTTCGGCCATCATGGCGGTCAGGGTGCGTCCATTGCGCTCTGTCTTCAGGTTGGTGATGTTGATTTTCAGAATCAGTTCCTCGAGCTGTTTTAAGCATTCGTCCAGCACTTTGAGCAGCTCTTCCGGCTGTTCAGCAGGCTCGTCGCCCTCCTGGATTTTCACGTTTTGCGTCAGTCGACTGCTCAATTGGTCAATCTTCTTCTGCAAATCTTTTCTCAAACTTAATGCTTCTGCCAGTTTCATGATGATATATTTTTATTGATTTTTGTTCATTTGTTTGGTTTCTTGCCTACGTTCGTCCAACCCATTTCGCTGGCTCTTTCGAGGAAAATGCGCAAACCTTGGCGGATAGAACGCAGTCCGAACTGCTCGGTGCGGATCTCATTTAGTGGCAACCACAAGGCTGCATCGGCATCGTCACCAGCTTTCAGACAGGATGTGTCGCTCACTTCGCAACGGAAAAACATGTCGAGTGTAGGGATATCCAGTCCGCTGTAGCGGTACTTATTGGGCAAACTGAACACATATTCCGCACGGTTTACCTGCAAATTCGTTTCCTCTTTCACCTCCCTGATGATGGCTTCTTCGCCCGTTTCGTTTGCATCGGTGAATCCACCGGGAAGGTCCAGCGTTCCTTTGCCTGGTTCGTTGCGCCGCTTCTCAACCAACAATTCGCCACGTTCGTTGAGGATAAAGGCCACGTTGGCGGCACTTGGGTTCATGAAATACACAAAGTCACAGTTCTCACATCGTTTGCTCTTCTCGTTATTTTCCACGAAGTGTTGGCTTCCACACACTGGGCAGAACTTGAATTTTTCCAATAAATGCATCATAGTTAATCATTCTTATCTTGTTGGATACTCTCCAAATACAAATTTAAACAAAATATTTGAATTAAAAGTCTGTTTTGATGAAAATCGAGAAAGGACGTTGATTTGCCCCTGCATATTGTGTATTGCTGGTAAAAAACATCCGTTTACTTGGGTGAACCGCCATTTTTATATAATTTTGCACCGAATGGTATTGAACTATATTTGGGTTTCATTTTTCATCCTTGCCTTTGTCATCGCTTTGGCGAGGATGGTTTTCATGGGTGACATGGAGGTGTTTCCGGCCATGATGAATTCTACGTTTGACTCGTCTAAGACGGCTTTCGAGATATCGCTGGGGCTTACGGGCGTGCTTTCTTTGTGGCTCGGTATCATGAAGATAGGCGAGCGGGGAGGCGTCATCAACGTCTTGGCTCGTATGCTTTCACCCGTATTCTCTAAGGTGTTTCCCGACATACCGAAGGGACATCCGGTCACAGGTTCTATCTTTATGAACATGGCGGCCAACATGTTGGGGCTTGACAATGCCGCCACGCCGCTGGGATTGAAGGCGATGGAACAGCTTCAGGAGCTGAATACGAGGAAGGACACGGCCACCAATCCGATGATTATGTTCTTGGTTCTCAACACCTCGGGACTGACCTTGATACCCGTGAGCATCATGGTGTACCGTTCACAGCTGGGAGCTGCGCAGCCCACCGACATCTTCATCCCTATTCTGTTGGCTACTTTTTTCTCTACCATTGCCGGTCTTATCATCACATCTATCTATCAGAAAATCAATCTGCTCAACAAGGTGATGGTGCTGACCCTTGGGGGGATGGCGGTCATCGTGTCGCTCATCATCTGGGGATTCGGGCAGATGAGCAAGGACACGATGAACGTGGTGAGTACCAGCGTGGCCAACATTCTGCTCATGACCATCATCGTGCTGTTCATCTTCGCTGGCTTACGCAAGAAAGTGAATGTCTACGACGCCTTTATCGAAGGGGCGAAAGACGGGTTTACCACGGCTGTGCGTATCATACCTTATTTAGTAGCCATCCTCGTGGGCATCGGTGTGTTCCGCGCATCGGGTGCTATGGATATGTTGGTCGACGGCATTGGATGGTGCGTGTCAGCGGTAGGAGGTGACAATCAGTTTGTGGGTGCCTTGCCAACGGCCCTCATGAAGCCGCTCTCGGGTAGTGGTGCGCGTGGCATGATGGTTGATGCGATGACTACATACGGTGCCGACTCGTTCGTTGGTCGCTTGAGTTGCATCTTCCAAGGATCCACTGACACCACCTTTTATATATTGGCCGTCTACTTCGGTAGTGTCAACATCCGCTACACACGTCATGCCGTGGCGTGCGGATTGCTGGCCGATTTGGCGGGTGTTGTGGCGGCAATAGCCATCGCGTACATGTTTTTTGGATAGAAGCCTCACCCCCTGCCCCTCCCCGAAAGGGAGGGGAGTGATTAGCTGCATGATGTTGTAGGACTATCAACTTGTGAACTTGTCAACTCGTCTACTTGTAAACTCATAAACTATGTCGAATCTAAAGTCATTGGTTAAGGATACTGCCATTTATGGACTGAGCAGTATCGTCGGTCGTTTTCTCAACTACCTGCTCACTCCCCTGTACACCATTAAGCTGGCATCGGCCAGCGGCGAGTATGGCATCATGACCAACATGTATGCCGTGACGGCATTGATACTCGTGATATTGACATTCGGATTGGAAACTACCTTTTTCCGTTTTGCCAACAAGTCGGGCGAGGATCCACGCAAAGTCTATTCTACCACGCTGATTGCTGTTGGCTCCGGCGCACTGAGTTTCTTCCTGTTGGTGCTGATGTTCTTGTCACCCATCGCCTCGTTCATGGGCTATGCCGACCATCGCTCGTATATATGGGTCATGGCACTCACGGTGGCTATCGATTCGTTCCTGTGCATTCCGTTCGATTACCTTCGTTTTAAGAACCGTCCTATCAAGTTTGCATCTCTCAAAGTATTCATTATTGTTCTGAATATTTCGCTCAACTTGGTTTACTATCTCTTGCTGCCAGCACTCTATGAGCGTCATCCAGAGGCGGTGGGAATGGCCTACAGTCCGTCCGTTGGCGTGGGCTATGCGTTCTACATCAACCTGGCCTGCTCGGCGCTCACCGTGCCTTTGCTGTGGAAAGAGTTGACCTGCGTGAGCTATGTCTTCGACAAGAGGCTGATGAGGCGCATGATCTCGTACAGTTGGCCCATCCTTGTGCTGGGATTGGCGGGCATCCTGAACCAGACAGCCGACAAGATATTGTTTCCACATATCTATCAAGGAGCCGACAGCTTGGCCCAATTAGGTATTTATGGGGCCGCCAGTAAGATAGCCATGATTATGGCCATGATCACACAAGCCTTTCGCTTTGCCTACGAACCCTTCGTCTTTGGCAAAGCCGAGGAACGCGACAATCGCGAAACCTACGCCAAGGCCATGAAATATTTCATCATTTTCACCTTGCTGGCCTTCCTTGTTGTGGTGGGCTATATGGACATCTTGCGCTATCTCATCGGTAAGGATTACTGGGAAGGACTGCATGTGGTGCCCATCGTTATGGCCGCCGAAATCATGATGGGCGTTTATTTCAACCTCTCATTCTGGTACAAACTCATCGACAAGACCATCTGGGGAGCGTATTTCTCGGGCATTGGTTGTGCGGTACTCATTGCCATCAACGTCATCTTTGTGCCCCATTACGGCTACATAGCCTGTGCGTGGGCTGGCTTTGCGGGCTACGGCGTGGCCATGATTCTGTCGTATATTGTCGGACAGAAGATGTATCCCATCCGCTATCCCATGCGCAGCATCCTCACCTATGTGGCGTTGGCAGCGGCTTGTTTCTTTGTCATGACAGCCTTTAATGACGTACTTACTACAGCTGGCGCACTGGTTGTCAACACACTGCTCATTGCGTTGTTTGTGGCCTACATCATCAAGTTCGACTTCCCATTGCGCCAATTGCCCATCATAGGCAAATATTTCAGAAAATAAATCAATCACAATAATATGAAAAAATCAACATTACTCCTTGCCGGACTGCTTGCTGCCAGCGTGGCAAAAGCCGACGAAGGCATGTGGACCTTGTACAATTTGCCGCAAGCTGTGTATGAACAGATGCAGGCACAGGGCTTTCAGGTTCCTTACAACGACCTGTACTATGGCGATCAGGCCATCAAGAATGCGGTGGTTAACTTCTCTGGTTATTGTACTGGTGTGGTGGTTTCGCCCAACGGATTGGTATTCACCAACCACCATTGTGGCTTCGAGGGCATCCGCAGTCACTCCACTGTGGAGCACGACTACATGAAAAATGGCTTTTATGCCAAGAGCTATGAGGAGGAACTACCTAACAAAGACATGTTCGTGAGCTTCATGGTTGAGCAGAAAGACATTACCGACAAGCTGAGAATGATGGACTTTGACAATCTCACCACCGAGCGACAAGACGCGATACTCGATTCGCTACAGAACGCCATGAGCGACTCCATCAAGCGCATTGACAAGACACTGCACATAGAGATTGACCCCTTTTACGAGGGAAACACCTACTATGCCACCACTTATCAGCAGTTCAACGATCTGCGACTGGTGTTCGCCGTACCCAAGTCGATGGGCAAATTCGGGGGCGAAACCGATAACTGGATGTGGCCACGGCAAACCTGCGACTTCTCCGTGTTCCGCATTTATGCTGATAAAAAGACGAATGGTCCAGCCGAATATTCTAAAGATAATGTACCCTACCGACCCAAATATTGGGCACCTGTTAGTTTGCAAGGATATAAAGATGGGGATTATTCTATGACGATTGGTTATCCCGGGTCTACCAATCGTTACCTCTCATCCTATGGTATTCGTGAACGTAGAGATGCCTTGAACACACCTCGAGCACAGGTGAGAGGTGTAAAGCAAGCCATTATGACTCGTCATATGCGGGCAGATGAGGGCGTGCGTATCAAGTATGATTCGAAGTTTGCGCAGAGTGCTAATTATTGGAAGAACTCCATCGGTATGAATAAGTGCATCGACTCCATCGGCATTATCCAGCAAAAGCAGCAATACGAGCAGAAAATACGCCAATGGCAACAGCAAACGGGGTACCTGAAGGGCAAGCTCGACTTTGATACCATGGCCCGACTTTACAACCAACGTCTCGATATCATGAAGGCTTATATGTACTTCCGCGAAACATTCGGCCGCACCAACGAGTTCACTACCCGTGCCTTGCAGTTGAACAATAAGGAAATACTTGGCCCCAAAAACAATCCCAAGAAGCAGTACATCCTCTTCAAGGACAACAGCGACGAGTGGGATGAGGCACTTGATAAGGAGGTAATGGCTGCGCTGCTCAAGAACTATAAAGACAAGGTGTCGGCCAAATATCTACCTAAATTCTACCAAACCATCACCAACAAGTACGGCGGCGACTACACTCGCTATGTCAATGAGCTGTATAAAAAGTCGTTCTTGATGAAGAGTGGCAAGCGAATCTACGCCAACAAGAAAAGCTATCAGCGTGACCCGGGTGTTGTGTACAGTCTTGATTTGCTGGAAATCATGGGGCAACTTTCTGCTGATAAGTCTCAGTACGAAGACAGTATTGCGCAACAAGAGAAGTATCTCTGTGCCGCCAAGTTGCGCATGGAGGAAGACATGCCCCATTATTCGGATGCCAACTTTACCATGCGATTGAGTTATGGACAGGTTGGAGGCTTCATGCTGGGCGGTAAACCTTCGGGCTATTACACTACAGCAGAAAGCATGGTGGAGAAAATGAACCAGGCTGATAAAGTGTACGAGTACCAGGCAGAACCTGTGATGAAAGAGATTCTTAGCGCCAAGGACTTCGGTCCATACCAGGATAAGCACACGGGTAAGATGCAACTTTGCTTCCTCACCAACAACGATATCACGGGTGGAAACAGCGGAAGTCCGATGTTTGACGGGCAAGGACGGCTCATCGGACTGGCTTTCGACGGCAACTGGGACAGTCTTTCGAGCGACATCAACTTCGATTCTCGCCTGGCTCGCTGCATCGGAGTGGACATCCGTTATGTGCTGCTGATGATGGATCGTTGGGGACACGCTGACCGTTTGCTTAAAGAAATCAACGCCCAGTAAAGCGCTGCATATATGATAGTGGTGACATGCCACGTGGACAGAATGAAACGTGAAGCGGATGACTGAGCAAGTTTCATTTCGCCTTGTACCCTATCTTCACACAAACTGTTTTCCTTGCTCAGCAAACTGCCTGAACGAGGAAGACAGTTTTTCTTGTTTTTTCATGGTTCGTCATGGGTGATATGACAGCCACTTAACTCCAAAGAAAGGTTCATCATCCTAAAAAAGTGCTTGATATTTGTAACACAATCTGCATTTTCTACGTCTGATGAAATAGAACACCACCATGATAGCGTGTTTTTGAAGTAGCACAACATAATCCATTAAAAATTAAATACGTATGAAAAAAGTGATGATGATTGCAGCATTGGCATTCATGACCATGACTGTTCAGGCCCAAATGTCGGTAGACCGTTTGATGAGGAAGTACAAACATTCGCCCAAGGCGGAATATGTTCATGTGCCAAAAATGATGATGACGCTGGCCAAGGCAATAAAGACCGGCGATGCCGACGACTATACGAAGTACCTCAAGCACATCGACAGTATCAAAGTCTTGGACATGGAGGATTGCTCAAAAGCTGTTAAACAACAGTTTTTCAAGGATGTTACGCAACTGAAAACAGCAGGGTATGAGGAGTTGATGACGGTAAAGGAAGCAGATGAGCAAACCGTAATCTTGGCGAAAAGGAACAAAACGGGAATTAAAGAACTTGTCATCGTCGACTCGGATAATGACGATGCCGCATTAATCCAAATCTTGGGAAACATCAAGAATTCAGAGATACAAAAGATAGTTGCTGACAAAAAGAAAAAATAGGTAGCTCCCCAACCCACTCAACCTTACCAGCTGTATGGATGCCTCACAATTTAAACAGTGTTTCTTGCCATGTCATGCACAAATGTACCGCATGGCCTGGCGGCTCACAGGCAATGCGCAGGCGGCCGAAGACCTGGTGCAGGAGGCTTTCCTAAAGCTGTGGATCAAGCGCGATGGACTGCAAATTACCGACTCGGCCGAGGCTTTCTGCGTCACCACGGTGAAGAACTTGTTCTATGACCAGGTGCGTAAGCGGCGTCCACAAACCACGGATCATACCCCAGAGGAATTGCAGATACCCCACGATGACGATGCCGGCAGGGCGATAGAGCTGGCAGAAGAAAGGCAGATGGCGTGGCAACTCATCAACCGTCTGCCCGAGCAGCAACGGCAAATCGTGATGATGAGGGACATCGGCGAGATGGCGTATCGGGAGATAGAGCGACAAACGGGCCTCACGGCGGTAAACATCAGGGTACTGTTAAGCCGCGCCCGCAAGCAGATGAGAGAACAACTAAAACAGATGAAAGACAATGGATACAGATAATATCAGGCAACTCCTTGACCGCTACTATGACGGACAGACCAACGAGCGCGAGGAACAAGTGCTGAAAGACTATTTCCTTCAGGACGACGTTCCGCCGCAGTGGGCGACCGACCAGCAGCTCTTTCGGCAGTTGTATGGCGCTAATATGCCGGCCATTGACGGTCTGGAGCAGCGGTTGTCTCGTCAGATTGACGGCTGGAACCGTGTGGAGAAGACGACAAGTCGGCGTTCCCGCACCGTCGGTCTGCGGTGGATGGCTGGCATTGCGGCCTCCCTGTTGTTGCTGTTTGCCATCGGTCTTCTGGTCGACAGGCAGCAAAAGCAAGCACAATATGCCGTGCAGCAAGATACATTCGACGACCCGAGGGATGCGTATGCCGAAACACAGAAGGCCCTGATGATGTTTTCCAAGTCAATAAACAAAGGTTTAAATAAAGTAGAAAATGTTACACAAGAGTGATTTGACCGCATGGCTGAGAACATTGTCCCTGGCCATTTGCTTTGTATGGGGCTGTGTGTCGCTGTCGGCACAGGATCGTTTGTTCAAGCAGTTTGAGAACACCAAGGGCGTGTCTACCGTGTACATCTCGCCCGCGATGTTCAAGCTGATGCCCAAACTCGACGTGGGCGACAAGGATTTGGCCAAGCTGGCCTCC
This sequence comes from Prevotella sp. BV3P1, assembly GCF_000479005.1. Lineage (GTDB taxonomy): Bacteria > Bacteroidota > Bacteroidia > Bacteroidales > Bacteroidaceae > Prevotella. Next base: position 75,316 of record NZ_AWXC01000034.1, read on the forward strand.
CGGCTGTCGCGCTTGCAAATCCTGCAATGCGAACGCCCATCGCTGATTCCTTCTATCAAGAAGCAGGCACAAGCGTACTATGACAACAACCGCTATGAAGTGATTATGCGGGTGAAAGACGACGACGAGCGTACCACCATCTACCAGAAAGTGGTGGGAAAGGGCAACAATGAGTTTGTTCTTCTTAATGAAGAGAAAGACGAGCTGTCGCTCATTCACCTCATTGGGAACATTAAATTAGAGGATATAAAAGACCTCTACGACCGATAGGTGACGAGCGCGTCATACGGAAGAAGGCTGGTTTGAATGGACAAACCAGCCTTCTTTTTGCGATGGAGGATGCGCATGGATGCGATAGTTGGCTGCACATGGATTCATAGCTTGATACATGATCGTAATATATTGTTAGCTAAGGCTTTGCAATTGCATTGACTTTGGACGCCAAACCCATTGACTTTGGCTGCCAAACCCATTGAGTTTGACGTCCAAAGTCAATGAGTTTGAAAAACGATAAGATGATGGTATGATGTAAGGGTGTAATTCATCACGTTTCTAATAAATATAAATGGCCTGGAGGGTAGTGATGCTTTCACGCTCCTCCAGGCCATCGTGTTGCTGTGTAAAGGCCCAGCTATCAGTATTTCACCTTGATATATTTCACGCCGTGAGTGGGTACAAAGTAATTGGTATCGGTGGTAGATAAGTCTTTCTGCTGCCACAGGTCACGCACGGACTGCAACTGCTGAATGCCCAGTTGGCCGAGATATTTGGAAAGATCCACGCGCGCATCCTCGCTTCCTACGTTGAAGATACCGATGGCATGACAGCCGTCGGCCAGTGGACGTTGCCATATTTGGATGTCACCATCCAGCACGTCGCGCTTGGCTTGCTTGCCCAGTGCGTCTTGGTTGATGGCGTTTACCTCGTTGTTGCACAACAAGCCGAAAGTGAAGTCGTCCATCTGACTGAGATCTCCGCCCATAAGCATGTTGGCAGCCAGCAGGGTCCAGAGCGAGATGTGCGTGTACTGCTCGTCGGGTGTCAGGCGTGTGTCGTGGAGTTTGGGTCCCCATCCCACCTTACCTACTACCAGCATGTCGGGATCGTTCCAATGGCCTGGCCCGGCGTAGGGATAGAGTTCGGCCTGACGTACAAATCCGATGTAGTACAACGACTGCCATGTATCGGTGATATCGCCCGTGGTTCTCCACGAATTGGCATCAACCGCATGGCCCCATTTCCACACGTCGGCCATGCCGTATTGACATAAACTGTAGAAAATGTCGCGTGGCTGTGCGCGCAAGTATTCCTGCATTTTCAGGTAAGGGCGCACGTATGCGGCAACGGAAAGGTCGCCATCGGCATCAAACTTGCTGCTGTAACCACACCAATCGTACTTGAGATAGTCAACACCCCACTCGTTGTAGGTCTTCGCATCCTGCTCCTCATGGTCGAGCGAGCCAAGGTAATGTCCGCATGTGAGGTCGCCTGGCGAGGAGTAGATGCCAAAGCGCAGTCCGTTGTCGTGCAGCCAGTCGCCCAGTCCTTTCATGTTCGGGAACTTCTCGTTCACGGCAATGGTTCCGTCGGCGTTGCGCTTCTCGGCCTCCCAGGCATCGTCCACGTTGATGTAATTATAGCCATAGTCGGCCAATCCACGGTCGATGAGCGCCTTGGCAGATGCCATCACTTTCTCTTGTGACACGCTGGTGCCCCAGCAGTTCCAGCTGTTCCAACCCATAGGCGGTGTTAAAGCAATCTGATGACCAACGTGGATGCTGAAGTCTTTCTCAGCTTTTCCCTTGCTGTTTTCGGCCACCAAGGTGAGCTTGTATTCGCCTCTCTCTTTCAAACTGCCGCTGATGACACCGTTTTCGGCATTCAGGGAGAGGCCGGCTGGTAGGTTCTTCACGCTGAACTTCATGGGTCTGTCGCCGGAAGCAGGGATGCGGAAGATTACTGGAGAACCCGGGCGCACACCCATCACCGCTGCACTGTTGATGCGAGGGGTGGCTGGAGCGATGGGCGTAAGAATGTATTTGGGCGCATAGTGGCGTGTGATGCTCTTTTTGCTTTTGGCATCTGTGTAAACACACTGGATGCGGACATAATTGTGAGGGTTATAAAAGACAGCGATGGAAGACTGCCCATTGGGTTTCAGGGAGACCTTGCGTTGTTGCTGACTCAACACCTTTCCGGTCTCGGGGTTCACCATATTGATTTGAAGGGATCCTTTCTGTGCAAAATTGAAGACGTTCTTGAACTGAATCTTACACACGTCTTTGCCTTTCACCCGGGTCTCGCCGAAGGTGATTTTGAGCCCATCCACTTTGTTGGGAACGCTCAGCTTTGGGGCACGGAAGTACATGCCGCCGTCTCCTCCGCCATTATATACGCGCACGGCAATGACGTTTTCTTGTCCCCATTTCACGGCTTTGTGCTTAGCGGAGATGCTATATTCGCGCTCAACGTCGAACGCTTCCTTGTATCCTTGTGGCGAATCGGGTAGGCTTCCCGTGCCACCGATGCGCACACCATTGAAGAACGCTTCATCGGCATCATCAATCTTGCCCAGGTAGATATTGATGGTTTGTTTTAAATCAGAGTTGTCCAGCATCGATTGGGGCAAGATAAATTTGAAGCGATACCATCCGTAGGTATTCGTCTTGGTGGGTCCTTGCTCTCCCCACTTCATGGTAGTTTTGAGGGTTTTCCAGCTGCTGTCGTCGAAATCGGCATTCTTCCATTCGGGATTGTCGCCCATCTTAAACTTCGCTTTGTCAAAAGTAAGTACTTGCGCATAGGTCATACTGGTCATGAAAAGCAGCAGTATGGCTAAGATTTTTTTTCTCATGTAAAATATTGTTTTTGGTTATTCCATTTGGTTTTGATGCAAAGGTAACGCTTTCAAGATAAACTCATGCCATGAAAAAGAAGAAAAAAGATAAATAAAGGCGTATTTTTTCGTTCCTTTCTATTTATTTTCATACCTTTGCGAGGTTTTGGGATGGGAAGGTGAATGACCTAAACGATACGGGAAGATGTCAATAGGATATCTCCAATGAGCAGAAAAGTAGCCTGAAAGAAAATCCCAATTTGGATGAATTTTTAGATGTTAGACAAGACAATAAGTATTATTTATTTTTTTTAGATGAACGTAATTACGAAAACAGTTCAATTGCCTGATGGCAGAACCATCAGCATTGAAACCGGGAAAGTTGCAAAACAGGCCGATGGCGCAGCGGTAGTACGCTTGGGTAACACGGTGCTTCTCGCAACTGTTTGTGCAGCAAAGGATGCAGTTCCCGGAACAGATTTTATGCCTTTGCAAGTTGATTATCGCGAGCAGTACAGTGCCGCAGGTCGTTTCCCAGGTGGATTCACCAAGCGTGAAGGCAAGCCAAGTGATAATGAAATCTTAACTTCTCGATTGGTGGATCGTGCACTTCGTCCGCTTTTCCCGTCCAATTATCACGCCGAAGTGTATGTGCAAATCATGCTTCTTTCTGCCGATGGCGTAGATCAGCCCGATGCTTTGGCTGGGTTGGCAGCGTCAGCAGCCATGGCATGTTCAGATATTCCTTTCGATTTCTATATCAGTGAGGTTCGTGTGGCACGCATCAATGGCGAATATGTCATCAACCCAACCTTCGAACAGATGAAACAAGCCGATATGGACTTGATGGTAGGTGCCACCAAGGACAATATCATGATGGTGGAAGGCGAAATGAAAGAAGTGTCTGAGCTCGACCTGATTAACGCTTTGAAGGCTGCACACGAGGCCATCAAGCCTATGTGCGCCGTTCAAGATGAGTTGAACAAGGAGTTGGGTAAGGATGTGAAGCGCGAGTATGATCACGAGGTGAACGATGAAGACTTGCGTGAAAAGATGAACAACGAGCTGTATCAGCCCGTATATGACATCACCAAACAGGCTCTTACTAAGCAGGAACGTCACGACGCTTTCGACAAAGTGCTCACCGATTTCTTGGAAGAATACGATGCTGCTCACGCTGCTGATTTGACCGAAGAGGAACTGGAGGAGAAGCATGCAGAGGCTACACGCTATTATGATGACGTGTTGAAGAATGCCATGCGCCGTTGTGTTTTGGACGAAGGTAAGCGTTTGGACGGTCGTAAGACAGATGAGATTCGCCCCATCTGGTGCGAGGTTAGTCCGCTGCCCATGCCTCACGGAAGTGCAATCTTTACCCGTGGCGAGACACAGTCACTGTCAACTTGTACGTTAGGAACCAAACTTGACGAGAAAATGGTAGACGACGTCTTGGACAAGAGCTATCAGCGTTTCTTGTTGCATTACAACTTCCCTCCATTCTCTACAGGTGAAGCCAAGGCTCAACGTGGCGTAGGTCGCCGCGAAATAGGGCATGGACACTTGGCATGGCGTGGCTTGAAAGGGCAAATACCTGAAGACTTCCCCTACACAGTACGCTTGGTGAGCCAGATATTGGAAAGCAATGGCTCTTCTTCCATGGCCACTGTTTGTGCCGGTACGCTGGCTTTGATGGATGCAGGTGTACCCATGAAGAAGCCTGTCAGCGGTATTGCCATGGGCTTAATCAAGAACCCAGGTGAAGATAAATACGCCGTTTTGAGCGATATCCTTGGTGATGAGGACCACTTGGGCGACATGGATTTCAAGACAACAGGTACGCGCGACGGTTTGACTGCTACGCAGATGGACATCAAGTGCGATGGCTTGAGCTTTGAAATCTTGGAGAAAGCCTTGTTGCAAGCAAAGGCAGGACGCGAGCATATCTTGAACAAAATGCTTGAAACGATAGCTGAACCTCGCGCAGAGATGAAGCCTCAGGTGCCACGCATCGAAGCATTTGAAATACCAAAAGAGTTTATTGGAGCCGTCATCGGCCCTGGTGGAAAGATTATCCAGCAGATGCAGGAAGACACGGGGGCTACCATTACGATTGATGAGGTTGACAATGTGGGTAAAATACAAGTGAGTGCGCCCAACAAAGAGTCAATTGATGCGGCCATTAACAAAATCAAATCCATCGTTGCCATCCCTGAAGTAGGCGAGATATACGAAGGAACAGTACGCTCTATCATGCCATACGGCTGCTTTGTAGAGATACTTCCGGGCAAAGATGGTTTGTTGCATATCTCTGAAATAGATTGGAAACGCCTTGAAACGGTAGAGGATGCCGGCATTCATGAGGGTGATAAGATCAGAGTGAAGCTGTTGGAAATCGATCCGAAGACGGGCAAATACAAGCTCTCTCGCCGTGTGTTGTTAGAAAAACCCGAAGGCTATGTAGAGCGCGAACGTCGTCCTCGCCGTGAGAATGGTGGTGAGCGTCGCCCACGTCGTGATGACAATCGTGAGGGACATCGTCATTATGAGAATGGTGATCGTCAACCTCGTCGCTTTGAACATCGCAATGAAGGCTCTGATCGTGCTTACAACAATGAGCCCAACGAGTTGAATGACACGTTTAATGCAGAGTAAAAATCACACTTTGGTCGTGCGTATCAAGCATTGATCATTGATAGTCCCAACGATTTGGGGCGCTGAAATAAGGGGTGAATGGCAAGCATGCTATTCACCCCTTTTTAGGTTTATAGGGTCGAATGGACGTTGACAAGTTGGGATTTACTTGATTCGTTCATTCCGCAAGAAGTCTTCGTAATGGTCTTGATAGCCATTGAAAACATTGATGTCTACATCCCCTTTGATTCCACTCACTCGCCCGTCAGGGCTCAGTTGCCATATCACCAGGTGTACATCAGGTTTGTATTCGCCATAACGAGCTATCCATACGTTGTAGTTTTCCATGAGGTCGGGTGCCTCGGGCAAATACTTGTTCACAAAAATCTGACTGATGTATAATATCGGTTTCACACCCACGCGCCTCTCTACGGCTTGGAGCCACGCTCTCACTTCTGTAAATAAGGCCTTGGTGCCACCCATCCTTTTGATTTGACTGGGGAAGGGTTCAACGTCGAGAACGGGTGGAAAATCGCCTTTTTCAAAGCGAGTGTGCCGCATGAAATAGGCTGCTTGCGCCTTACCACTAGTCCTTGTGGAGAAGAAATGATAGGCTCCGCAATGGATACCGTGTCGCTTTGCCGCCCGATAGTCACTCATGAAGTACCTGTTTCGGATGGTCGTTCCTTCGGTTGACTTGATGTAACAAAACGAAATGGGATAGCTCACGGTGCCCCGTATGCGTTTCTTACTGATGGTACCGAGGTGCGTGATGCGCAGTTTGTTCCAATGAATGGGGTAGTGCTTCTTGCCAATTTCGTGTTGATGTCGGGAGATATCGATGCCATAAATGCGCTGGTCTGTATAAACAAGTCGTTCACCCAAGTACCTATCGGCTTTCCATTCACCCAAACGAAGCTTCTTGGAAGACGATTCAAAGCCAAACCCCGAGCGCTGATTGTCCCGCCAATAGCCGTGATAATAAGTGCCGTCGTGCGATTGGTAAGTGCCTGCACCCTCGGCCAACCCTTTTTGATTCAGTTGCCCATGGTAGGTTCCGTTAGCGTCGGTACGTGTTCCATGTATCAACGTGTCGGCCTTCCATTCGCCCACGATGCGATGTCCTTGCGCATCGTAACTCACACCCATTCCCTCTCGCTTGCCCGCTTTCCACTGACCAGCGTACACGATACTGTCTTTGTACCGCATTTCACCGTAGCCTTCGTATGCGCCATTCGCCACCGAACCCCTGTAGGTGTAATCTCCATGGCGCACCAATTCTTGTTCGTCTGGCTGAATGTTACAGCTAAAAAGGAACAGCGTTAATGTCGCTACCATGACATGAGCCCATTTCAAAGAGAGTAGATGGCGTTTCATGGTTGCTTCTCCTTTCTCAAAAGGTCGCGCAGTTGGCTCCGCGTAATGACCTCGTTCCCTTTGGTGATACCGATGAAATAACCGCGTGTGCTAAAGACAGGCGACCCATCACCGCCCAACACCGCCGGCAAATCGTGCCGGTTGTCATGAATTGTTGTTGGGATGATGCTGCACGAAGCATCGCTGCTGGCCAGCTCCTTCACGCCAAGTCCGCCGTAGCCCACAGCAAGTGCTGCGCCATGCGCTTTGCCATTTACAAAGAAGATGGACAATGGGGCCACGCCCGTGGGTGTCTTTTGTCCAACCGTTTGCAGCAAGACCGTCTGGCACTGCTTGGAAGAGCCAACCTCACGCATGCGTACTTGCTGGCATTCATCATTCGGAAGGCGGTAGTAAGCGGTATAAACCGCCTTGCGTATCAGCTGCGGACGGTCGGCTTGCCTCACCGTATCAAACAACTGTGCAAGCCTCATGCAATAAGCTTTTTCATCTTCTTTTTCATAAGCGTATGCCGCTACCGTGTTGTATCCTTCGTCATGAACGTTATGAATGCGCAGGTAGTAATTCAATTCTTTCAGCTGAGCACGCAGCTGACGTATTCTTTTCTCGTTTCTCTCTTTCTCCTTCTCAATTAATGCCCATGCGTCTTGCCGATTGAACTCGTCAGGCTTTGCCATGACAGAGATCATTCTACCTCGGCATGAAGGAATGAAAGCATATCTGTTCACCCATACGCCCGTTGAGTAAGTGGTGCGTACGCATGAATCTTGTTGCAAAGAGGGACGCACCAATGCGGAGTCTGAGGCGATGTCGGAAAGATAGAGAATCGTCTTTCCTTTGCACACCATTTCGTACCACGACTGGCATGCGACAATGGCCACCGAGCGCTTCATCTGTCGTGCAGATGAAGGCCAAAAGTTCCATGTCACCCATGCGATGATGGCAAGCAGCAAGATGACCCATGTCATGAGCTTCAAACGGGGGTTGTGACGACGTTTTTGTTCCATGTCATGCAAAGTTAGTTGAAAAACCAGATAGCGCAAAATGTTGTTTGTATAATTTTCAAGATGTTCTTTTCAGCGATGCATCACGCCTCAACTATATAGGAAGAGGAATGGCATAAATTGTTAGGATTTTTGCTCGTTTTATGCCCCAAAAACGGCTCTTCAAAACTGTTCATTTAGAAAAAATTAATAGGCAACGAGGAAGCAAAATAGAGATGATTTGGCAAGAAAAATGAATTTTTAAGCCCAAAACAATGCGTTTGCTCCACTGTAAACATGCTTTTGGCGGATAATTTACATGCTCTTGTCGTGTTAAAGCATGCTTATTACCCTTTAAAAGCAATGCTTTTGACAGATAAACGCATAACTTTCGTGAGTCAATAATTATTGAAACCCCGTAACATTATGTGTATTAATGAGATGCAAAAGTCGCTTATGTTTGGCGTATTTGCGCCCAACATCCAGGTTGTTTACAAATTCGCCAAGGAATTTAAGATAGATGTCGACTGGAAACTCCGTGCGCAGATGCCTTTTGGCGTACCTGCGGGCGAGTCGGGAGAGAAGACTTTTGAGCCGTTGGAAGAGCGGATGTTGTTCTTGAAGTAAAGCATGGTTTCATCACTTTGTGGTGGATGTATCAAAACCGTGCGTGGGCATTTTGATGCTCTGTTATGTGGTGTGTGAAACGTAACAAACTACGTTCCTATATAACTGAACAACAAGCTGTTGCAAACTCAATGCTTTTGGTGCGCAAACCCATTGACTTTGAAGGCCAAAGTCAATGGGTTTGGGCTTCAAAGTCAATGCGTTTGATGTCGCAATACTACACCGTGTTCTGTCGTTCTCAAAACCGATAGCCCACCGTAGCTTGTAACACAATGTGATGAGGCTTGGCGGTTCCAAAGAGTATGGCTTGAAGCACTTGCCCCACAACGTCTTCCCTCACGATGGGTTGGTCAGCCACGGGGGTGAGGCCAATGCTCATCTCGGCCCCAATGATGATTCGATTGATGTCCAGCTCTATACCAGATTGAAGTCCTACGTCTATGCGTTTGAACTTTGGTAGTTCCACCAGCTTCTTGTCTTCGTTATAGCTGTTGCCCAGCATCTTGCTTCCTTGCTCAAACAGATTCTCCTTGAAAGTGTGTTTGTAGTCGCTATTCGCCATGCTGACTTTGGCCTTGCTGTTGAGACCGCATGCGATATAAGGTCCTGTGTAGAGATTCAGGTAAAGGTCATCGGTCAGGTGAATGTGGGCGACGATGTTCAACGGCAACTCAACGTAGTGCATGTTGACATGATAGCGTGCCTCACTGATTTGCTCGTTACCGAAAAATCCGTTAAAATTGAAACCTTTATTGGCCAGATAAAGAGATGGCTGAAAGTAGAAAGTGCGGCCCAAGGGTACTGCCATACCCCCGCCCAGCCGATAGGACAGCTGTGGAGATTCTCCACTGTTGGCGATGAATGCACTGGAACCCAATGCTCCCTTGACGTTCCATGTTACTTGTGCCGTGGCGAATAGAGGACACACGACAATTGCAAGACTCCATATTTTTTTGCGCATAACCATGATGTTTGTTTATTGACAGAACATCAGATTCGCAGGAATCTTGCATGCGATGAGGTAAAATAAAACAAAAAATGTGTGCCGTTATCGTGCGTGGCTCATTTCTTGGGCATGAGAAGTTTGTTGTATTCTTCAGGCGTTTGGAGCAGTTTGATGGCCTCTTTCGTCTGTTTGTCGTATCTCAAACCCAGCTGAACCGCCCCGGCCTGGAAATAATAAGCCGTAATGATGTCTGTGGCAATCATCTGTTTCAGTTCATCCTTGTTCAGCTCCAAGTCTTTTGCCACGTCGTGGGTCAGCTTTTTCTTCAAAGCCTCAAACTCGGGCTTGGCATCCTCATAATACTTTTCAAACTTGGCCATCTTCTCCAGTTCGGCCAAAATCTTCTCCGTTCCGGGGTCGTAGGTGAACTTGTTTTTCAAGACCAGCCGCTTAAACTCGTTGTATTCGGTGTCCGTGAGCGTAAATTCGCTGGCGGGAGCGATGGTCTTGTGCTTGCTGATGTAGTCAACCACATAGTTGAACATCGTTTCGGTGCTGTCTCCGCGTTGCAGATAAGCCGAGATGTTGGCGATGGTGTCGGGCTTGATTTCCACATCCGGCATGATGCCTCCGCCGTCCCTTACCTCGCGTCCGTTCTTGGTGTGGAATACGCTGGTCAGCGAGTCGGGTAGCTGTGTGGCACTGTTACGCCCCGCCGTGTGTTTGTAGTTGATGGCCTGGATGCAGCGTCCGCTGGGAATGTAATAATGGGCGGTGGTCACTTTCATGTTGGCGTTGTAGGGCAGTTTTGTGGTCATCTGCACCAATCCCTTGCCGAAAGTGCGGGTACCCATGATGACCGCGCGGTCTAAGTCTTGCAGCGACCCGGCCGTAATCTCACTGGCGCTGGCCGTCATGCCGTTGACCAGAATCACAATGGGCATGGAGGCGTCGACTGGTTCCATGCGCGTTTTGAACGCAATGTTGGCACGTTTCAGTTTTCCTTTGTTCGTCACCACCGTGATGTCCTTTGGAACAAAGATGTTCACGAGGTCTACCGCTTCCTGTTCAGAGCCACCTACGTTGTTTCTCAGGTCCAAAATGAACCCTTTGGCTCCTTGCTTTTTAAGGTCGATGAAAGCCTGCCGCACCTCTTTCGCGCAGCCTTCGTAATACTGAACCAGATTGATGTAGCCCACGTTTCCAGCCACCATGCCGTAGTAGGGGATGGCGGGCATCTGAATGGCGCGGCGCTTCACCTTGAATTTCATCACCTTGCCCGTTGACGGACGCTTAATCTTTAATGCGAAGGTCGAGCCTGGTTCTCCCCTCAGATGCTCACTCACATACTTGGTGTCTTTGCCTACCATCGTCGAATCGTCTATCTGTAGGATGATGTCCCCTTTCTTCAACCCCACTTCCGACGACGGCATGTTGGCGTAAGGCTCGTCAATCACGGCGTTCTTCAGCTGTTGGTTGTAGCGGATGAGTGCACCGATGCCGCCGTATTTTCCAGACAGAGCCTGCCGCAACTCCTGCGTTTCGCTCTCTGGATAATATTCTGTGTAGGGGTCCAGACTGCGCAGCATGCTCTTGATGCCTGTGCCAATCACGTCATTGGCATCGAGGGTGTCTACGTACATCAGGTCCAGATTTTTATAAACGGCGTTGAACAGTTCCATGTTTTTGGCCGCCTCAAAAAGGTGGTTTTTGTCCTTTTGGGCGAATAAACCGTTAGGCAATAGTCCCAACAGCAAGAGATATAACAGTAGTTTTTTCATTGTCATGACATCAATTTGTTGAGCAAAGATAATATTTAAGACCATAATATAGGTGGTAGCGTGCGCTTTTTTATTGTATTTTAGCTTTCCGGTCTATTTTTTTTGCAAAATGTTTGGAGGTTTCAAAAAAACGTTCTAACTTTGCATCCGCAATCAAGAATATTGATTTGTCATTGCTTCAATAGCTCAGTTGGTTAGAGCACCTGACTGTTAATCAGGGGGTCGTTGGTTCAAGCCCATCTTGAAGCGCAGAGAGCGGAAAACCTTTTTAACGGGGTTTCCGCTCTTTTTGCGTTAGAAAAACGTAGAGTCAAGTAGGGGGTAGTGGCGTAATGGATTTGAAAACGTGTTGAACGTCAACTCCCATAGAACGTGTATATCTTATCACTTTTCCATCTTGATGATGGATTCGTCATACACGTTATGCTCTTCCGGTTTGTGAAGAGGCTTCCATACCTGTGCAAAGAAAGGATTTC
>NZ_AWXC01000035.1 GCF_000479005.1 Prevotella sp. BV3P1
CCTAAAAAAAGATGTTTTCATTGGTAAAATGAAATGACCCTATTTAATTACTCTTATTGATTAAGTTAACAACAACCTTCACCATGATGTCTTTTTCCTCCGTTCGGCTTTCAGCAATCATCAAAGTAAGTGCCACGAGAGTGTTGTCAGCGATGCGTTTGGATCCGTCCTCACGGTAAAGAATACCGTTATTGTTCATAAACCAAAGAAAAAGTGTGGCGGCGATGCGTTTATTTCCATCGCTGAACGAATGGTTCTTGGTAACAAGATAGAGAAGCATGGCAGCCTTCTCCTCAACACTTGGATAGAGTTCCTCGCCATCGAAGGTTTGATAGATCTGTCCAATGCTGCTTTTAAAGGACTCATCCTTCTCGTTGCCGAATAGTGTTGATGCACCAAACTTTTCTCGAAGCATCTCTATTTCTTGCATGGCATTTTCATAAGTAGCATAAAAGAGTTCATTCCGCGTAGTTTTGCTGATATACAACCGCTGGTAGTCATAGTTATCCAATGTGTCTAAAGCATAGGTATAATCCACCACCACGTCAAAGAGAGCATGACTTTCATCGGTCGTGGCAACAGGTTGCTGTTCTATTGTTCTGCCAACCACCAATACCAACTGACGCAATTCGGCTATTTGCCGTTGCCGGATACGCTCATTCACAGCATAACCATTGATAAGAAATTGTTTCAAAATGCCATTTGCCCATCGTCTAAACTCTACGCCTCGCTTGCTCTTCACACGATAACCAACAGATATTATCATATCAAGATTGTAGTATTCTATCTCTCGGTTTACAAGTCTTGTGCCTTCTTTTTGAACTGTCGCAAATTTTGCGACAGTTGAAATTCCATCGTTCAATTCTTCCCTCAGTGCATTGTTGATGTGTTTGCCAATGGTTTTCACATCTCTTCCGAAGAGTTCTGCCATTTGTTGACGATTAAGCCACACGGTTTCTCCTTCCAACTTCACATCAAGTTGGATCGTGCCATCTTCACTCTGATAGAGCACAATTTGGTTATTCAGATTCAATCGTTCTGCCATATCCGTATGCTATTCTTTGATATAAACACAAAGTTATGAAAATTATCAGTAGTTTCATTTAAAAATGGTGTTTGAATTGTTGATACATTCAACAACAAAACATCCAAATCACAAGGGATAAAAAGAGCGACACAACTCCCACGATTCTTAGGACTTGTGTCGCTTCTTATCGATGAATAATAAACTTCTTATCTGTTAATAATATATGGTGTGGTTCGATGAATGAGCTTTAGAACATGAATTTTTCCAACTTCATCTTGCCAAAAGTTTCTATCTCAGGTACCAGATGCAAGAAATGGGGAGCATTGGCATGTTTGTCCAGAGATTCTTGGTCTTTCCATGTTTCACAAAACATAAATACACCAGGAATGGTTGTGCTTTCAAAGAAGTCGTAACTGATACAACCCTCGTCTTGACGCGACTTGTCTACGAGTTGGTTTGCAAGTGATAGTACCCGTTGACGATCCTTCTCATCTACTTTCAAGAATGCGTTTAGTCTGATCATGATTGAATTTTGGTTTTAAATGGTTATAAATATGATTTTTTTAAAAGGTTATGTACACAAAGGTAAAAAGGGGCTTATTCATCATTCTTCAATGAATAAGCCCCAGTCTATATGAATCGTGTCTTAATCAGAGTTAGAGCTGAGGACCTGCAGCTACAAGAGCCTTACCAGCTTCGTTCGTGGTGTATTTCACGAAGTTCTTCTGGAAGCGAGCAGCCAAGTCTTTAGCCTTCTCATCCCACTGTGATGCGTCTTTGTAAGTGTCACGAGGATCGAGAATTTCTGTAGCAACACCTTCCAACTTGGTAGGAACTACGAAGTTGAAGTAAGGTATAGTCTTGGTAGGAGCCTCGTCGATAGAGTGGTTCAAGATAGCATCGATGATACCACGAGTGTCACGGATAGAGATACGTTTGCCCGTACCGTTCCAACCTGTGTTCACCAAGTAAGCCTTAGCGCCATTCTTCTTCATCTTCTTTACCAACTCTTCAGCATATTTTGTTGGATGCAATTCAAGGAATGCCTGACCGAAACAAGCTGAGAATGTAGGAGTAGGCTCTGTAATACCACGCTCTGTACCTGCCAATTTAGCGGTGAAACCAGAGAGGAAGTAGTACTTGGTTTGCTCCTCGTTCAAGATAGATACTGGAGGCAATACACCGAAAGCGTCAGCACTCAAGAAGATCACTTGCTTAGCAGCAGGACCAGCAGAGATAGGCTTTACGATGTTCTTAATGTGGTAGATAGGATAAGATACACGAGTGTTCTCGGTGCGGCTCTTGTCTGTAAAGTCAATCTTACCATTCTCGTCTACAATTACGTTCTCCAAAAGTGCATTACGCTTAATAGCTCCATAGATATCAGGTTCTGACTCTTTGTCAAGGTTGATAACCTTAGCATAACAACCACCTTCAAAGTTGAATACACCATTGTCGTCCCATCCGTGTTCATCATCACCAATCAACAAACGTTTTGGGTCGGTAGACAAGGTTGTCTTACCAGTTCCTGACAATCCGAAGAAGATAGCAGTGTTCTCACCATTCTTGTCAGTGTTGGCAGAGCAGTGCATTGAAGCCATACCTTTCAAAGGTAAGAAGTAGTTCATCATAGAGAACATACCCTTCTTCATCTCACCACCGTACCAGGTGTTCAAGATAACTTGCTCTTTAGTTGTTACGTTGAAAGCAACGCAAGTTTCAGAGTTCAAGCCCAGTTCTTTGTAGTTCTCTACCTTAGCCTTAGAAGCATTGTAAACAATGAAGTCGGGCTCCTGGTCGAGTTCTTCCTGGTTGATAGGACGGATGAACATGTTGGTCACAAAGTGAGCCTGCCATGCTACTTCAACGATGAAGCGAATCTTCATGCGAGTGTCCTTGTTGGCACCGCAGAAACCGTCTACTACGAACAAACGCTTGTTAGAAAGTTCTTTCTTTGCCAACTCATTAACAACCTTCCAAGCTTCTTCTGTCATCTTGTGGTTGTCGTTCTTATATTCATCTGAGGTCCACCATACAGTGTCGTGAGAGTTTGCATCGTCAACGATAAATTTGTCCTTAGGCGAACGACCGGTGTAAATACCTGTTTGAACACAAACTGCACCCAGTTCGGTTTCTTGGCCTTTCTCAAAGCCTTCCAGACCTTCTTTGGTCTCTTCTTCAAACAACACTTCGTATGAAGGATTGTAAACAACTTCTGTTGTACCTGTAATTCCGTACTTTTCCAGTACCGATTTATCAAACTTTGCCATTATATTTAAATGTATTTAAGTGTGAATAATTATTCTGTATCACGTCTTCTCTTTGACGACTACAAAATTAACTAAAATAAATAGGTTGACAAATTTTAGCCTATAAAAAATGTATATTGATTGTACTCTTTAGGTTAAAGAAATAAAAAAACAATGTGTGTGACTGACATTTGCAATTTTCACTTTGCAAAAATAAACGGAAATTGCCTATTTTTGCACGGTGAAAACATAACATACGCTACGCAATGAAAATTATCAACCTAAGTGAGTCTAACTCTATCATCAATCAATATTTGGCTGAAACGAGAGATGTAGACTACCAAAAGAACCGCTTGCTGTTTCGTAACAACATCCAGAGAATTGGTGAACTGGAGGCTTACGAGATTTCCAAGCAATTGGATTACGAAACCAAGGATGTTACTACCCCATTGGGTATTTCACAAGTCAACGTACCTGCCGACAAGATTGTCTTGGCAACCATCTTCCGCGCTGGTCTTCCCTTTCACAACGGATTCCTCAACATCTTCGACCATGCGGGCAACGCCTTCGTTTCTGCTTACCGCGAATACACCGACGAGGAACACCACAACATTGGCGTTCATGTAGAATACTTGGCTACACCAAGCATCGATGGTAAGACTTTAATCATAGCTGACCCCATGTTGGCCACCGGTGCCTCGATGGAATTGGGCTACAAGGCTTTCCTCACCAAGGGCACGCCCAAGCGTATTCACGTAGCATGTGTCATCGCCAGTCCGGAGGGCATCGAACACATCAAGAAGACTTTCCCTGAGGAGAAAACCACTATCTGGTGCGCTGCCATCGATCCGGGACTGAACGAGCACCAATACATCGTACCGGGATTCGGGGATGCTGGTGACCTTTGCTACGGCGAAAAGCTGTAACCACACTCCTACCGCAAGATGGTACCCGTCGATGAAAGGCATCATCACGCATCAAAATGATGATGAATTTTCTTGACAACATACTTCCTTATATTTGGCGTATTTGCAAACAACTTCACTAAAGGTTGCAAATACGCCAAAAATGAGAGTTTTTCGTATCTCATTCAGACTCAATACATTGCATTTCTATCTCTACATAAAGCAACGTTCTCGCTATCTTTTTCAAACCAATAGCATGGCTTATATCCCGCAATATACATACTTTTGCGGCATGATGTCATAGTTATTGCGGCGCAAAGTCATGCATATAGCAATCCTAACTCAAGGCTATTGCACCGAAATCTCATTTTTCTCACCCAAAAATCTTATTTTTGCTTCCTCCCTGCCCATTGATTTTTTCTAGATGACCAAATAGGAAGTGCCGTTTTAAGGCCATTATTTGGTAAATAATTAGGACATTTATCAATATCGCATTCTCTGTTGAAACACGATAAATCAGTGCAGTTTCATCCTCTTCACACAACGTTGGTGCTTATCGTATCAACTGCTGTCAGACAGGTTATTATTAATAAAATTCAGTATTTATACAATCCATATCTTATTTTTTTCGTACTTTTGTCACCTATTATATACACATCGAAACACAACAGAACGTTAATTTAGGATATCTTATGGAATACAATTTCAGAGAAATTGAGAAAAAGTGGCAACAACAGTGGGTGAAAAACAAAACCTATCACGTTGTGGAAGATGCCCAAAAGAAAAAATATTATGTACTCAACATGTTCCCCTACCCATCTGGAGCGGGCCTTCACGTAGGCCATCCTTTGGGCTATATTGCCAGTGATATCTATGCGCGATACAAGCGACAGAATGGATTCAACGTTCTCAACCCCATGGGCTACGACGCCTATGGACTGCCAGCCGAGCAGTATGCCATACAAACAGGGCAACATCCCTCCATCACTACCGAAGCAAACATCAAGCACTATCGCGAACAGTTGGACAAGATAGGATTTTCGTTCGATTGGGATCGTGAAATCAGAACCTGCGACCCAGCATATTACAAGTGGACACAATGGGCGTTCATCAAAATGTTTCAATCGTATTATGACAACGATTTGCAGAAAGCACAGTCTATTACAACGCTCATACAGCATTTTGAAACTAAAGGAACTGACGGTTTGAACGTGGCTCAGAGCGAAGAACTACAGTTCACAGCCGATGAATGGAAAGCTATGACTGAGCCTCAACAGCAGCAAACGCTCATGAACTATCGCATCGCTTACCTGGGCGAAACGATGGTAAACTGGTGTGCCGGACTGGGCACTGTGCTGGCCAACGATGAGGTGGTAGATGGTGTGAGCGAGCGAGGTGGCTACCCCGTGGTGCAAAAGAAAATGAAACAATGGTGCTTGCGCGTGTCTGCGTATGCGCAACGCTTGCTCGACGGTTTGGAAAAAGTAAACTGGACGGAGTCGCTGAAGGAAACACAACGCAACTGGATTGGACGCTCGCAAGGTACCGAAGTGCAGTTTAAAGTGGCAAACGCCGATGACCTGTCTTTGACGGTGTTCACCACCCGCGCCGATACCATGTTCGGTGTTACGTTCATGGTGCTGGCTCCAGAGAGCGAATACGTTAGCCAAGTGACCACTCCCGAGCAGGCTGCGGCGGTGGAAGAATATGTAGATGCGACGAAAAAGCGCACCGAACGCGAACGTATCGCCGATAGAAAAGTAACCGGAGTGTTCACCGGAAGCTACGCCGTGAACCCATTGACGGGCGACAACATCCCCATCTGGGTGGGTGACTATGTACTGGCAGGCTACGGAACAGGGGCCATCATGGCCGTTCCGGCACACGACAGCCGCGACTATGCCTTTGCCAAGCACTTCAATCTGCCCGTCATTCCGCTGATTGAAGGGGCTGACGTGAGTGAAGAGAGCTACGATGCGAAAGAGGGAATCATGATTAACAGTCCGGCTGAAGGAAAACAAACACCGTTGAGCCTCAATGGATTGACGGTGAAAGAGGCCATTGCCGCCACCCGAAAATATGTGGTTGAACAGGGTATCGGGCGCGTTCAGGTGAACTATCGCCTGCGCGACGCCATCTTCTCTCGTCAGCGCTATTGGGGCGAACCCTTCCCGGTGTATTATCAAGACGGAATGCCTCACATGATTCCAGAAGAATGCTTGCCGCTCGAATTGCCTGAGATTGACAAGTATGAGCCTACCGAAACAGGCGAACCGCCATTGGGTAGGGCCAAGAAATGGGCCTGGGACGTGGAACAAAACAAGGTGGTGGACAAATCACTGGTCAACAATTCTACCATATTCCCATTGGAACTAAACACCATGCCGGGCTTTGCCGGCAGTTCGGCTTATTATTTACGTTACATGGATCCGCACAACGATGAGGCATTAGTGGATAAAAAGGTAGCTGCTTATTGGCAGAATGTGGACCTTTATGTGGGTGGAACGGAACACGCCACGGGTCACTTGATTTATTCAAGATTTTGGAATAAGTTCCTGCATGATTATGGTTACTCCTTCAAGGAAGAACCTTTTGAGAAGCTGGTGAACCAGGGAATGATACAAGGACGCAGCAACTTTGTGTATCGTATCAACAACGATGACCATTCGGCTGCGCCTGTTTTCGTGTCATTGGGATTGAAAGAACAATATAAAACCACTCCCATTCATGTGGACGTGAACATGGTTCACGGCGACGTGTTGGACATAGAGGCCTTCAAAGCGTGGCGGCCGGAATACAAACATGCTGAATTTATCCTGGAAGGAGATAAATATGTGTGCGGCTGGGCCATCGAGAAGATGTCGAAATCGATGTACAACGTTGTCAATCCTGATATGATAGTAGAACAGTATGGTGCAGACACGCTGCGCTTGTACGAAATGTTCTTAGGCCCGGTAGAGGCCAGCAAGCCATGGGATACCAACGGTATTGACGGTTGTCACCGGTTCTTGAAGAAACTGTGGGGACTGATTTACGAAAACAGAACCGACAAGTTCTTGCCCAACGACGATGAGCCAACAAAAGAACAGCTGAAGTCTGTACACAAACTCATCAAGAAAGTGACGGGCGACATCGAGCAGTTTTCATACAACACGGCCATCTCTGCCTTCATGATCTGCGTAAACGAACTGACGCAAAGCAAGTGCGCCAACAAGGAACTGCTCAAGGATGTCATCAAACTATTGTCACCCTTTGCGCCACACATCAGTGAAGAGCTGTGGCATGTGTTGGGTGGAGAGGGTTCGGTTTGCGATGCCCAATGGCCTGTATACAATGAGGAATATCTCAAAGAAAGCGATGTACAGATGACGGTATCGTTCAACGGAAAGGCTCGTTTCCAGATGGTGTTCGGCATAGACGACAGTCGTGAAGCCATTGAAGAAAAGGTGCTTGCCGACGAGCGCACACAAAAATACATCGCAGACAAAACAATTATCAAGACTATCATCGTTCCAAAAAAAATCATTAATATCGTTCTGAAATGATTAAGAATAAAGAATATGTCATGAATGAAGTGAAAGACTATGTCTTTATTACATTAGGTCTTTTACTTTACACTACCGCATTTACCATTTTCCTGTTACCATACCAGATTGTAACTGGTGGTGTTACCGGTATGTCAGCCATTGTGTATTACGCCACGGGCTTTAAGTTGGAAAACACTTATATGATTATCAACTTTTCATTGTTGATCGTTGCGCTCAAGATTTTAGGCTTCAGATTCATGATGAAAACCATCTATGCCATCATTGCCCTTTATTTCATGTTAATGTTTGCACAAAGTTTAATGCCTTTGGATGCTAACGGAAACTTTATCAAGGTATTGGGCGAGGGACAAGATTTCATGTCAATGGTTATTGGATGCTGTATCACTGGTTCATCACTGGCAGTGGTGTTTCTCAACAATGGCAGTACAGGCGGGTCGGATATCATTGCTGCTTGTGTCAACAAATACAAGGATATGTCCTTAGGACAGGTACTAATATTGGTAGATATCTTTATAGTCAGCAGCTGTTTCTTCTTCCCACAGTTTGGCGAAATGGCTGAACGAGCTCACAAAGTGGTATTTGGTTATTGCACCATCATCATCGAATGTTTCATGCTCGACTTTGTGTTTGCCCGTCAACGGCAATCGGTACAGTTCATGATTTATTCGAGAAAACACGAAGAGATAGCCGACATTCTGTCCAAAGAAACTGATCATGGACTCACCATTCTTGATGGTCACGGCTGGTATACCGGACAAGAAATCAAGGTAATTTGTTTGTTAGCCCGTAAAAATGAAAGCCAGTTAATCTTCCGTCTCATCAAGATGACCGACCCAAATGCCTTTGTCAGTCAAAGTTCAGTCATCGGTGTGTATGGGGAAGGATTTGATCAAATCAAGGTAAAAGTAAAGAAAAAACATGAAAATCGTATTCGCAACAAACAACAAAAACAAACTTCAGGAAATTCGTGACATACTGGGAAAACGGTTTGAAATAGTGTCTTTGCAAGATATTGGTTGTCATGAGGATATTCCAGAAACAGGAGATACCTTGCAAGAGAATGCCTTACAAAAGGCCATGTATGTGGCTGAACACTATGGATTGGACTGTTTTGCCGATGATACGGGCCTTGAAGTGGAAGCTCTTAATGGTCAACCAGGCGTTCACAGCGCACGCTACGCCGAAGGAACCGACCATGATAGCGAGGCAAACATGCAGAAATTGTTGTACGAATTACAGGATAAAGAAAACAGAAAGGCTCGTTTTCGCACTGTCATTGCCTTGCTGCAACATCCCAAAAATCAACAAGAAGAAAATGTAGATAATGCTTGTGCAGCACCTGAAATACATTATTTTGAAGGACGTGTGGATGGTTTAATTGCAGAAGAGAAACGTGGTGATGCTGGTTTTGGCTATGATCCGCTGTTCATTCCCAACGGATATAACCAGAGTTTTGCCGAACTTGGTGAAGATATAAAGAACCACATTTCGCATCGTGCATTGGCAGTTGAAAAATTAGCAGCCTATCTTAACGAAGATATAGCACAATCTGTCTAACTGAATGGCGCAATGAAAACAACGATAGTATCTGTCCTTTTTCTCATCATGGGTTGCTTGCAAGGCTTGTCTCAGATAGGTTCTTGGAAAGTATATCCTGCCTATCATGACATAATGGACGTGCAACAGGCAGGAAACAGGGTTTATGTTTTGGCATCAGGTGGATTGTTTTGCTATGATAAGGATGACAACAGCATACAGACTTTTGATAAGAAAACAGGATTGAATGATGTTGAAATCAGCCACATTGCTTATTGTTCTGCGGCAAAAAGATTGATTATTGTTTACAAAAACAACAACATTGACTTACTGGATGGTAAAGGAAACGTTACCAATATCGCTGACTATTATAAAAAATCGCTGACAGAAGACAAAACCATTTACAGCATTTATGTAAATGGAATCTATGCTTATCTGTCTACAGGATTTGGTATTGTCAAGCTCAATGTGAGTGATGCCGAGATTAGTGATACTTATTTTCTGGGCTTTCGCGTTGATTGGACACTTATACAGCAAAATAAAATCATTGCAGCATCAATTACCCATGGAAAATATGCTGCTGATTTATCTGCTAATTTACTTGACAAGAAGAATTGGAAAAGAATAGGAAACTATTCTGAAAACAACAAAGAAGTAGACAAAGAACTATGGAATAAAATGGAAAGCATGTGTCCGGAAGGTCCGCAATACAACCATTTTTATTTTCTAAAGTTTATCAATAACCGCCTTTATACTTCGGGAGGAGGCTTTGAAGCAGAAGGTGTTAGCCTCTCACATCTAGGTATTATCCAGGTTTTAGAGGATGGTCAATGGCACATCTATCAAGATGATATCCAGAAAACAACAGGCTATTCGTATGCAGACATCAATTGTTTAGCCATCGACCCTAAAGATGAAAACCACGTATTTGCAGGAGGTAGAACTGGACTTTACGAATTTCAAAACGGTAAACTCACCAAATACTACAATAAAGACAACAGTATTCTGATGCCAGCAGTGGATAAAGGAAAGGAATTGGATAATGAATATGTTCCTATCAACGGACTGCTGTTCGATGAAGAGCGCCATCTTTGGATATTAAACAACCAAACCAAGGGACAAAGCATCATCGAATTACTGCCAGATGGAACCATGAAATCACATCATCAATCATCGCTGATGAGAAATGGAGTGAGCCCCAGTTTGCTCCATCATCCCATGTTTGACAGTCGAGGCTTATTGTGGTTCGGCAACGGGAACTACAAGTTTCCGGCACTGTTTTGTTATGATAGGAAGACTGAAACACTGCACACGATAACCAATTTCATCAACCAAGATGGAAATAACCTAAAAACAACAGCAGTAAAATACATCGCCGAAGATATGGAGAACAATCTTTGGATTGGTACAAACACAGGAGTATTGCTGCTTGAAGCCTCAAAAATCAATCAACTTCCCGATGTAACGTTCACGCAAATAAAGATTCCTCGCAACGACGGAACTAACTTAGCCGACTATTTGTTGGCAGGAGTTGACATCACCTGCATTGCAGTTGACAAGAGTAACCGCAAATGGTTTGGCACAGGTAGCAATGGGGTATATCTCATCAGTGCAGATAACAACCAGCAAATTCATCATTTTACCATGGCAAACAGCGTATTACCTTCTGACCATGTGGAAAGCATTGCCATCAATAACCATACAGGAGAAGTGTTTTTTGGGACAGACAAGGGACTTTGTTCTTTTCAAAGTGACGCCACCGAGGCAGTGGAATCGATGAACAAAGACGTTACCTACGCATACCCAAATCCAGTAGAACCCTCTTACAATGGTCCCATAACAGTTGTTGGACTCAGTTATCAAGCCGACATCAAAATAGTATCTGTCAATGGTACCTTGGTGACTAAAGGTAAAAGCAATGGCGGAACTTTCGTGTGGGATGGCAATGATATGAACGGAAACCCGGTGGCATCGGGCATCTATATGGTACAAACTGCCGATCAAACAGGCAACAAAGGAACTGTATGCAAAATCGCTATCGTCAGATAAGTCTGCTCTTTCTGGCTTTCTTATTGTTGGTACTCTTCCTATTCGGCTATACACCCACAAACGATGGAGATGGCTATATTGAATACGCCAGGATGTGCATCGACTATGGAGAACCCTATCCTTGTGCTCCTACCATCAATGGACAACCCTTTATTTGGAACATCGGACAGATTAATTTGGTGGCTCTCTCGCTGTATCTATTCCATTCTGTCTATCCCATCTTGGTGTTGATGTGCTTCCTCAAAGCCGTTTCAGCCTACTTATTAGCGCGCATTGCACAAAAAACATGCAACGAACAGATAGGACTCATTGCCCTATTATTATATGTGTGCTATCCCAATAATTGGGGACAAAGCACAACCTTACTCTCCGAAATACCATCCATCACACTCTTGTTAGGAGCAGTTTTCATCATTCTGCACACCTCCCGTTTGCGAAATTTCTTCATAGCAGGCATGTTAATGGCTGTGGCCAACTGGTTTCGTCCCATCGGTTTGGTATTCATGGGGACGTTTTTTCTCTATTTTCTATTCTTCAAAAACAAGCAATGGTTGCGTTCTTTCAGCTCCCTGCTGGCTGGATATACCTTATTTATCTTCGTGGTTGGCACCAGTTGTTGGCTGCGTACGGGCTATTTCTTATACCAAAGTGAAACCTTGTGGTTCAACATGGCAGCAGCAACATACGAAACCAGCGTAGAACCTCATTACAATGCAGAGGCTTATCCCAAAGGAACCATCAGGTATATTGGGCACATGAAGGATAAAACAGCCATAGAATGCAACCAAATATGGAAACAAAGATGCTTGGAATGGCTCAAGGATAACAAAGCAAACTATTTGAGTAAAATACCCGGTAGATTGGTTTACATGTACATGAACGACATGGATAACATACCTGCCTTTTTGCATGATAAATCAAAAGCCCAAAACAATTACGTCACACTCCCCTATCGAACGCTACCATACAACCTTCAAAATCTATCCTCCATACAGTGGTTTGGACTGCTCAACATGATTTATTACGCATTCCTTCTGCTTACCTTTGCCTTTTCCCTCCACGTTTTATGTTCAGAAAAAAGGTACGACACTTTGTTTCTTTTATGTTGTATTGTCATAGGAGGTTCATTAGCTTTGGTCTTAGCAGTACACGGAGAAACCCGGTTCAAGGCTCCTTTTATGCCTTTTATCTTCATAGGAGCGGCGGTTAGCATCTATGAATTCATTCACAACCGACGAGCAATCTAATACATACCATTTCTCTTTCACGACTTAGTTGTCCACATCCTATTTATATATTCTTTTTATTTATTTTTTAAAAGAAAGAAATATGAAGAGAGATGATGTGCGGTTGATATGTTGATAACTATTCATCGATTTTTTTGTTTTTTACGTTATTCCACTCTTATGTTGCTTTTTACACACTTCAACAGCATATCTTTCTATTGTCAACCAATTTGTTATCTATCTTTTCCACAATAATATGTAGTATCGAATGATGTGAATAAGTTGATAAATTTCATGGCTGAAAAATTGTGGAAATTGATGTATAACTTTATCATAAATGTGTGGATATGCACCAACTTTTATGTTCTTTTATTGCTAAGTGGATAAACAGACAGTTATTCAATATTTATAAACAGAGTTATCCACACTCATTGTGTATAATTGTTAAGTGGTTTAGAAAGAAGAAAATAAAAAAGCAACAACCTAAGTTGCTGCCTTTTTTAAATGAATGAAATACTATATTATTCCTCTTCGGGAGAGAAATCTTCTTTTCCTACACCGCATAATGGGCATACCCAATCATCTGGGAGATCTTCAAATGCTGTTCCGGGAGCGATGCCTCCATCAGGATCGCCTTCTGCTGGGTCATAAACATAACCGCAAGTTTCGCATACATACTTTTTCATAATTTTGTTTTTTAATAAGTGAATAAATTAATTTTATTTGCTGTTTTTATTGATAACTTCATCAAGTTTATTGATGATTTGTTCTGGTTTTATTTCATTTAAGCAAGCATAGTCATTCCTCCAACACGGTTTGTTGCCATAAATGGAACACGGGCGACACGCTAAGTCTGTTTGAACTGCGAGGTCTGAACTTTGATTCCACCCCATAAATCCCGCAAAGGGATGCGTGGCCCCCCAAATGCTGATGACGGGTGTGTTGACCAATGATGCCAAATGCATGTTGGCACTGTCCATGCTAATCATCACATCTAAGTGGTACATCAAAAGCAGTTCTTTTTGCAAAGAGTCTAATATTGTAGGAACGCTGACACATCTGTCAAACTTTTCTGCCCACACAGACAGTTGTTCTTGTTCTTCTTTTCTGCCCCCAAATAAGAAAATTCGTGTATTTTCATACTTGGTTTGTATCATTTCAATTGTTTTTTCCATTTTTTCCAATGGATAAACTTTACCCTTGTGTGCTGCGAAAGGCGCTATGCCAATCCACCGTTTGTCCTTGTTATTTGCTTCGATGCCATCTGGTAAATCAGGCATGGTACCGTCTTGACGTGGAAAAATGGATGTGAAATCTATCTCAATGGGGTAACCTAATTTTGCTAAAACATCTGCATAGTTTTGGAACGACGTTTGTAGCGGCGTCAATACCTTATTCCCTTTTGCGGTTAGCCTACGTCTGTCGGCTCGATGTTTGTCGATATGAGCAACTTTGAACCTGTCTAACGAAAATCTACATCGTAGATATTTCGAGCGCAAGTTATCATGAAAATCGGCTATGGCGGTGAATCTTTTGGCCGTCAGTCGCCGGTAAAGTTTATTCAATCCGCGCAGATTCTTATATTCATTGTTCAGGTCAGCGGACATAAAATCCACGTTGGATGCCAAATTATTAAAGAAATTCGCTGCGAAAGGTCGACTCAACACGCTGATACGAATGTTGGGATATTGTTTTGCCAACGAGTACACTACCGGAACCGTCATGGCTACGTCACCCATAGCCGAGAACCGTATGATGAGCAGATGTTCGGTCTTCATTTATTTTTTGTAGAGAACCGGGTTGGTGGAAGGGTCATTGTACATCTTCATTTGTCGGTACACCTTCATATATTTTCGTCCCGCTTGGATGTCATCCAGCAGCTGATCTATGGCTGTTCCCAAGTCTTTTTGTTGTTCCAGCAGCACGTTCAGCTTGGCCATACATGTATCTTTATGCTCTTTTGAAGCGTCTTCTCGTTCGACTTGCTCGCGCATGTGATAAATCTTCAGTGCCAATATGGACAGTCTGTCAATGGCCCATGCCGGACTTTCGGTATTGATGCGTGCGTCGGTCAGCACCTTCACCTCACTGTATTTCTGTCTGAAATAGCTATCTATCTGTTCCACAAGATCGGTACGGTCTTGATTTGAACGGTCAATGCGGCGCTTCAAGGCCAACGCTTCTATGGGATCAATATTTGGGTCTCTGATGATATCTTCGAAATGCCATTGAATAGTGTCAATCCAGCACTTCAGATACAACCGGTTTTCGATGGTTCCATCGTCGTAGGGGTTATTGATTGGTGTGTCAATATCATCATAGACGTGATAATCATCAATGGCTCGTTGAAAAATCTTATTACATTGTTCACTAAATGACATATTGCTTTTGCTTTTGGTTACTTATGCAAATATAAATAATAAAAGGTAATGGTCAAAACAAAATCTAGGTTTTTTAGTACATTGTAATAAAGTATGCGTTGTTTAATTTGATTTTTATCGTTTTAGACGTTCTTATTTTTCTACTGTTTTGATCAATCAGAATAAATATTGAAAGCTATGCGAATTTTCTTGACACGTAACCTTTTTATTTTGGGCGTATTTGCAAACAACTCTTCATCCGTTTGCAAATACGCCAAATATACGTTGATTTTGTATATTATTGACACATAATACAATACAGTTTTCATTCATGGTTAGACTACCTCATTTTTGTTTTTTTCAGGTTAAACACATTGCTTTTAGGCTTCAATATGCATGCTTTTGATGTGTTATGTCATGCAATTTACCCTGTAAAGTCTTATATATTGCAACTTAAACGTATTGTTATTGCCTTAAAATTTAATTTTTCTTGCCTCCTGATAGCTTGTTTGCTCCCTCTATGCATAGTAAATTTTTCCAGAATGAAAGTTTTGAAGTGCTGTTTTAGGGGTATTATTTGGTTAAAAATTTCTACATTTTTTCAGGTAGTAGCGTGATTTATCATGTTCTAAAATGCCGTAGTATTGCATATCATTACGCACTTACCTATTTATTCATGTCTGTTTTTTATTTTTTGAAGATACCACCTATTATAACTCTATAAATTACAGCAATTTTCAATAAAACAATCAATAATATTGCACAATATATGGTATAATGTGCAATATAAGGTACTTTTTTCGATAAAACATTTGTAGATGTGAATAAAAATTTGTTCCTTTGCATCCGTATTTTTGATAATGAATCACTTATAAACATTTTAAAAAAGTTACAATTATGTCAGAAATTGAAAGCAAAGTAAAGGCTATTATCGTAGATAAGTTGGGTGTTGATGAGGCAGAAGTAAAGCCAGAAGCAAGTTTCACCAATGATCTGGGTGCCGATTCATTGGACACTGTAGAGCTGATTATGGAATTCGAGAAAGAATTCGGCATCTCTATTCCAGACGATAAAGCTGAGAAAATTGCAACGGTAGGTGATGCTATTTCTTATATCGAAGAAAATGCAAAATAATTAAAAGCAAACGATTTGGGTTGAGCTGGGAGATTTCTTTCAGCTCAATTTCAATTTGCTTTTAATCAATTTTTTTTATTCAATCAATGGAATTAAAAAGAGTAGTAGTAACAGGACTTGGTGCCGTGACACCTATTGGCAATACGCCTGAAGAAACATGGAAAAGCATGTTGGCAGGTAAGAGTGGTGCTGCTCCTATTACATTATTTGATACTTCCAACTTCAAGACACAGTTTGCTTGTGAAGTAAAAGGCCTGAATATCACAGACTATATTGATAGAAAGGCCGTACGCAAGCTGGATCGCTACACGCAGTTAGCCATGATTTCGGCCATGCAGGGTGTAAAAGATGCTGGACTTGACTTGGAAAAAGAAGACAAAACCCGTATTGGTGTCATCTATGGTGTGGGTATCGGAGGAATTAAAACCTTCGAAGAAGAGGTTTCGTATTATGCCTTGAACAAGGAAAACGGACCAAAATTCAGCCCATTCTTCATTCCTAAGATGATTGCCGACATCGCTTCCGGGCAGATTTCCATTCTTTTTGGATTTCATGGTCCCAACTATACCACAACCAGTGCGTGTGCTTCTTCGAGCACAGCCTTGTCAGATGCATTCAATCTCATTCGTTTGGGCAAGGCGAACATCATCGTTTCTGGTGGTGCCGAGGCAGCCATTACGGCCAGTGGTGTGGGTGGCTTCAATGCCATGCATGCGTTGTCAACCCGTAATGACGACCCTGAACACGCTTCACGGCCGTTCAGTGCCAGTCGTGACGGTTTCGTCATGGGCGAGGGAGCTGGCTGTTTAATTCTTGAAGAGTTGGAACATGCCAAGGCGCGCGGTGCCAAAATCTATGCTGAAATGATTGGTGAGGGTGCCAGTGGCGACGCTTATCACATCACGGCCAGCCATCCGGAAGGACTTGGTGCTAAGTTGGTGATGACCGCAGCTCTTGAAGATGCCGGCCTGAAGCCAGAAGATGTTGATTACATCAATGTGCATGGTACTTCCACACCTGTAGGAGACATCTCTGAGGTTAAAGCCATCAAGAATGTGTTTGGTGACCATGCATACAAATTGAATATCAGTTCTACCAAGAGTATGACCGGCCACTTGCTGGGTGCAGCAGGTACTGTTGAGGCTATGGCATGTGTGTTGGCGGTTCAGAACGGCATCATTCCTCCAACTATCAATCATGAGGAGGATGACAAGGATCCCGAAATTGACTACGACTTGAACTTTACGTTCAACAAAGCTCAAAAGCGTGAGGTGCGTGTAGCTTTGAGTAATACGTTCGGGTTTGGTGGACATAATGCTTGCGTAGTATTCAAGAAGTATGCTGAGTAATATTCTCGATCGGATAAAGCTCCCCTTCCGTCGTGAAAGGGAGCTTTACTCGTCTTTATACCGTATCATCGGTTTCTATCCACACGATATCAGTTATTACAAATTGGCCTTGATGCACAAGAGCGTCATGCGTCGCAATGCCAAGGGCAAACCCGTGAATAACGAGCGCTTGGAGTTTCTTGGCGATGCCATTCTCGATGCTACGGTAGGGCATATCGTGTACGAGCATTTTCCGGGAAAACGTGAGGGATTTCTCACCAACACACGCAGTAAGCTGGTTCAACGCAGCACCTTGAACAAGTTGGCCAACGAGATGGGCATTTGCAAGCTCATCCTCAGCAGCGGACGCAACGCCTCTCATAACAGTTATATGGGCGGAAATGCGTTCGAAGCACTTGTGGGTGCCATCTATCTGGATCGTGGTTACGATGCTTGCATGCGCTTCATGAAAGACCGAATCTTGAAAGAAATGCTCAATATCGATAAGGTAGCTTA
The DNA here is from genome assembly GCF_000479005.1 of Prevotella sp. BV3P1. GTDB lineage: Bacteria > Bacteroidota > Bacteroidia > Bacteroidales > Bacteroidaceae > Prevotella. The sequence continues at coordinate 17,879 of NZ_AWXC01000035.1, forward strand.
CAAGGAAGTGAATTTTAAGAGTAAGCTGATTGAGTGGAGCCAGAAAAACAAGGTGAAGATTAACTTCAAGTTGTTGAATCAAGGACAGGATAAAAACGGTAACCCGATCTTTAAGTATGCAGCCGAATTGGAAGGTGTTGAGGGATGTTCTGGTGAGGGATTCAGTAAGAAAGAGAGTCAACAGCTGGCCAGTAAGCTCACGTTGGAACAACTGAAACGCAAGCCACAGTTCATTGATGAGGTGTTTGCCGCCAAGACCAATCGTACCAAGATGGAAGAAGAACCGGTAGTAATCGTGCCGGACACGCATCCACAGGATGATTTCATCGTGGTGAAGAGTGAAGACCTACCGGTACAAAAGCACGAATCACCCTTCCAGGAAGAGGTCTTTACGGAGTCTCAAGACGAGGTTCGTGAAGAGTCGCCTGTTATCTCCAACTTGGTAGATGAGATTGATGAGCTACATTTAGACGATATCAGCGCCCAAAGAATGAGCGATGAGGAAGTCATTGCCAAGGCCGAAGAAGAAGCCTTCTCGAATGAATAGCTGCGTCAGTAGCGTGCATACAGATGCTTGCTGTCGGCGTATCTGTCGACAGCAGCCATGTATCGTCCTTTAAAATTCTTGTCTATAGGTGTTTAAGTCTGTAGTGATGCGGTTGGTTCAGCTTGTGAATTGGCCGCTTTCTGATCATTATGGATGAGTTTGAGCAAGTGTTCTACCGCCTCTTCCGTAGGAATGTTCTTCTCCACACAAGTTTGTTTTCTGTACAAAGAAACCTTTCCTGGGCCGGCACCGACATAACCATAATCGGCATCAGCCATCTCTCCAGGCCCGTTGACAATGCATCCCATGATGCCTATCTTAAGTCCTTTCATCTCTTTTGTGGCGTCTTTAATGCGCGCAATGGTCTGTTGTAGGTCGTATAAGGTGCGTCCACAGCCCGGACAACTGATGTATTCGGTTTTGCTCATGCGCAATCTTCCTGCCTGTAAGATGTTGAATGCAGTGTCTTCCAATACGCTGTCGGACAGTTTTCCGTCGTTCATGAGCCAGATACCATCTGTCAATCCGTCGATCATCAATGCTCCCATGTCGGCCGATGCGTCCAGTTGGAAGTCGCTCTTGTCATCGTGGTGGTACATTTGGGCAAAGACTACTGGATTGTACACACCGTTGTTCATCATCTCATGAACCAGTGCTCGCTGGTCTCCTACCCTGTTTTGGTGGTTGCTCATGCACACCACAACAATCTCGGGATGGGCTTTCAGGCATGCAACATATTCCTCTGTAGGTGTTCCGAACTGCAACACAAGGAACTTGATGTCCGACTTCATGCTGCCAATGAATGGCATGGCCATGGCTGGAAAGATGGGATAGGTATGTTTTTCGCCGTGGTATTCGCTGTAATCAACGATATATTTCCGGTCTTCCGCGTATGGAGGAACTTGGCTGCCCACGTAAATGTAGTCGGCATTGCGGCCTTCGTTCGAAGTAATGACAATGGGTACGTTGCTTCCACCAATGTTGCCAATTGCACGTGTTTTACGCCTTTCAGGGCGAAGAAAGTTGAAGTGCGGATTGGATTCTGCTGGAATCATCAGGTGTCCGGCACGCTTTGCTACGTAATCTGCTAAGTGTTTGGCCACGGGAATCTCACATTCGGGTTCTTCAGAAAGCGATACACGAATGGTGTCTCCAATGCCATCTGCCAACAAAGCACCGATTCCCACCGCACTCTTGATGCGTCCGTCCTCGCCTTCTCCAGCTTCTGTTACGCCAAGGTGTAAGGGATAGTGCATGTCTTCCTTGTCCATTGTGTCGACAAGCAAGCGCACTGATTGCACCATCACTACGGTATTGCTTGCCTTGATGGAGATAACAACGTCATCAAATTGCTGTTTTTTGCAGATACGGAGAAACTCCATGCAGCTTTCTACAATGCCTTCGGGCGTATCACCGTATCGGTTTCGTATTCTATCCGATAATGATCCGTGGTTTACCCCTATGCGAATGGCGGTGTGGTTGGCTTTACAAATGTTGAGAAAAGGTACAAACCGGTCTTCAATCTTTTTGAGTTCGCGCGCATACTCCTCGTCCGTGTACTCTAATTGGATGAACTTTCTGGCGGGATCTACATAATTTCCCGGGTTAATGCGAACCTTCTCGGTATGCTGTGCAGCCACGTCAGCCACATTGGCATTAAAGTGTACATCGGCCACCAACGGTGTGTCATACCCTTTGGCATGCAATCCGTCATGGATGTTCTTCAGGTTTTCAGCCTCTCTCCTACCCTGTGTGGTGAGTCGTACCAATTCTCCGCCAGCCTGAATGATGCGTTCTGCTTGCTCAATGCACGCCTCCGTGTCATTCGTGTCGGTTGTGGTCATCGATTGGATGCGTACCGGATTATCGCCACCAATATCGATATTGCCTACATGTACTACGTTCGATTTACGGCGTTGATAATTAAAAAGATCTGTCATGAGTACACGTTTCTCTTAGTTAGTCTTGTATTCGTAATCTTTTATTGCTGCCAAATCAGCATTTGCTTTCGTGATTTTGGCACCCAATCCTGCTTTATGATCTTTGATTTTTTGCGCGATTGATTCGTCTGTCAGCGCCAACATCTCCACTGCAAGGATAGCAGCGTTCATGGAAGCGTTAACCCCTACCGTGGCAACTGGAATGCCCGGTGGCATCTGTATGATGCTGAGCATGGCGTCCAAACCATCTAACATCCCTTTGATGGGAACGCCGATGACGGGCAATGTGGTGTTGGCGGCAATCACGCCAGGCAGCGCAGCAGCCATTCCGGCAGCGGCTATAATTACTTTGATACCTCTGTTTGCGGCCTCTTTGGCAAACTCTTCAACGGCAGCGGGCGTGCGGTGAGCCGACAAAGCGTTCACTTCAAAGGGTATTTTTAGGTCGTTTAGAAACTTACATGCTTTCTCCATGACAGGGAGATCGCTTGTGCTACCCATGATGATGCTTACTAATGGTTTCATATTCATATTGTTTTAAGAGTTTGATTTCAAATCATTGAGATAATATAAAAGGCGGATATCAGACCCACAATGAATCCAACATTCACCTGTGAAAGTGTGTGTTGCTTGAGAATGATGCGGCTCGATCCCACCAATCCCGCGAACAAGATGGCCAAACAGAGCCACCAAGTAGGATTGAAGTGAAACAACAAGGCAAACGACATCAATGCGCCTGTTACGCCACCGATGGCTGCCGAGTGGGTAGATATCTTCCACCAGACGTTGATGAGCGCACAGATAATCTGGATGGCGAGTGCCGTGATGAGGATACTGCTGATGAAATGTGGGATGTGATACAGGTTCATGATGTAGTAACATGCGAAGTAACACACAATCGAGATGATGTAAGGCACCATTCGTCTCTCCTTCATTCCCAGCTCGTGCAGTGTCCATCCCTGGTATTTTCGATACAGGTGTATCAGCAAGGTTGGCAGCAACACGGTGAAAAGATACACCATCATGATGACGGTAAGCTTGTAATACCAAGGAACCAGCCTGTTGAGATAACTCAACATGAACAGCGCTACCAGTCCGAGCACGGGCAGATAGAAGGGTGTGAAGACGATGCTTATCGTCCGAGCGGCCAAAATAATGTTCTTTTCTTTCATATTGTGTCATCCGCAGGTTGTGTCTTTGCGGATGGTTTCTTCTTCATGTTTCAGCGTCATTCATGACAAACGATGCGTCAATCATTCTTTCCTGAGCCGCGCAACCGATAGTCCTAATTGCTCTCTGTACTTGGCTACGGTACGTCGGGCCACGGGGAATCCCATCTTTCTCAGTTCCTTGGCCAGCGCCTCGTCACTGAACGGCTTGTGTTTGTCCTCGTGTTCGATTACTTCTTTCAGTGCCAGTTTGATTTTCCGGGTAGAGAATTCTTCCCCTTCATCGGTGGTGTAGCTGTCGGTGAAGAAGAACCTGAGCGGGAAAGTGCCCCATTTCGTCTGTGCATACTTGATGTTGCTTACGCGCGAGATGGTAGAGATGTCCAGTCCGGTCTTGTCGGCAATGTTTTTCAGAATCATGGGTTTGAGGTCTGACTCGTCACCGTCGAGGAAGAACTTACGCTGCCAGTCTATAATCGCTTTCATCGTTATGTACAGCGTGTGTCGGCGTTGTTTGATGGCATCGATGAACCCTTGCGCCTTGTCTATTTTCTGTTTGGCGTACAACAGCGCTTCCTTTTCCTGCCGGTTCATGTTCTCCTTGTTGTTCTTGTAGGTGTCTACCATGTCGGAAAACGCCGGAGAGATGGTTAGTTGTGGAATTTTTCCTTGGTTCAGTGTGAACGATATGTTGTTGTTGTCATCCACGTCGATGATAAAGTCTGGCGTGATTTGCTGGACGTTCCTACCCATGGTCTCGCCCATTGATGCGCCGGGTTTGGGATTGAGCTTGCGTATCTCTTCTTGAACCGTCCGCAGTTGCAAGTCGGATAGTTTGAGGTTGGCCTGTATTTTGTCCCAATGTTTCTTGGTGAACGCGTCAAACTGGCGGGTCACCACTTGCTGCAAGATGTCTTTAAGTTTGCTCTCCGGACGCCTTTCCACCTGCAACAGCAGACACTCTTGCAGCGACCTGGCGCCGATGCCCGCAGGGTCGAACCCTTGCAGGATGTACAACACCTCCTCTATTTGCGTGGGCGTGACGTCGATGTTGTGGTAGATGGCCAGTTCGTCACTAATCGATTCAACATCCTTTCGCAGGTAACCGTCGTCGTCGAGCGAGCCGATGAGGTATTCCATCACGTCTTTCTGCGTGTCCGTGAGGTTCTCCATCATCATTTGCTCTTTCAGTTTGTCGTAGAAAGATTTGGTGTCTCCGTAAACAATCTCCTCATAGTCGGCGTTGTCTTGCGGATGATAAGCCCCGTAAGCGTCAGGCATCTCATCATCTCTTCCGATGTTTTCCAGGGCTTTGTCCAACGCTTCTTCGCGCTCTTCGCGTTCAGTTTGCTCGGCAAAGTCTTCCTCCCGTTCGTCCCGGCCATCCGTTTCATCCTCATGGTGTTCCTCCCCTTCGGCTTTCTCCAACGCCGGATTGTCATCCAATTCGGCGTTGACGCTCTCCTCCAGTTCGGTCAACGGCATCTCCAGCAGCTTCACTTGCAACATTTGTTGTTGCGAGAGTCGCTGTACCTGCTGTTGTCGTTGCTCTTGAGTTTGTATGAGTTTGTTGGCCATTGCTGTATATCCAGTCCTTTCTGATGCTGTTCGCGTGCGTTCTTCACACGCTGTTGACGCACATGCAAAAATACAAAAGATATTCTTATAATCCGCTTCTTTTGGGGGTAATTTTCCAAGATTGCCCAGCCGGCAGGTTCGCTTTCGGTTGGCGCACGCAGAGAAAACGTCTACGATCAATCTTTAAAATAATCCTTGAGTTGTGCGGCCAGTGCGGCCAAGTGTTCCGGATTGGCGTTGCCATAACGCTGCCAAATGTCCTGACAGGGTACAAGTAGTGGGTGAATCATCATGTCATCACGATTCAGATATGGGTCACAGAATTTGAAAACCGTCATCACTTCGACGATTTTTCCTGGTTTCAGGCGCATCAATTTGGCCAGACTGACAATCTCGGGTGTTTGGGCTACCATGGTAATGGGTACGAGCCTGAAATACAAATCCAAGATGATGATGAGCATCATCGGTGTGAGTTCCGCGTCAGCCGCGAGCGGTTTGAAGTCGTGTTCAAAAGATTCGTTCACCTCTACCCCATCGTAAAACGATGCAGCTTGTCCAAATCCCCGCATCTTTTTCAGCAACTTTACCCCACGAGCCAATTTGTTAGGGTGCTCGGCATACTCGTTCCACAGCTTTTCCAAGCGTGGCGTGTCCAGTCGTCTCAGCCGAAACATCTGCTCATATAAGGTCTGTGGCGGTATGTGTAGTTCCAAGCTAAGGTCAACCATGGCGCGCGAATACAAGGATTTCACGCCAACTGGCTTCTTCAGGTACAGTTGCATCAACAGCAACCAACAGTCGTCCGACCATTCATTGGGTATTGACATGATCATTCATTGTTTTGAAATAAAGAGCGTATGCATGTGGCAAGGACGCATGTTTTACACAGTTGCTGCGAAAACTCTTTGAGGCAAAGATAGCATAACTTTTGCAAAGCATCAAGTAAACGCTTTGCTTTTTCTTGCAAAAGCATTACTTTTGCATCATTCATGAATCAATAGTTACCACGATGAACAAAACTTTAATCATCCTGTCTTTGTGCTTTTGTTGGATTACCTCCAACGCTCAACTTTCTAAAAGCGAGATTCGCAACAACCCTTTGTTGGCTGCCAACGGCTATTATGCTTATCCTGGTCCGCTCAAACCGCAGCTCACGCCTGCACCAAAGGGCTATGTTCCGTTTTACATCAGTCATTATGGGCGGCACGGTTCGCGCTATCTCATCGACCCAAACGATTACAACGGTCCGCTTCGCACGCTGCAACAGGCCGACAGCCTGGGCAAACTCACCCCTTTGGGCAAGGAGGTGTTGCGCAAAGTAACCCTGATTTGCAACGAGTCGAAAGGTAGATTGGGCGAGTTAACCTTACGCGGAGCCGAGCAACATCAGCAGATAGCACGCCGCATGTTCGAGCGTTTTCCCGAAGTGCTGAGTGGAAAAAGAAACGTAGATGCCAAGAGCAGCACCGTCATTCGCTGCATCTTGTCCATGGAAAATGCGTTGCAGCAACTGGCAAGGCTTAATCCTCAGCTGCACATTACGCACGATGCCAGTGCGTATGACATGCCCTATTTGGTGTATGGCGACACGGCTTTATACAAAAACAAAATGCCAGGCAAGGTAAAAAACGTCTACGAGGCTTTTGCCAAGCGGCATGACAACCATGTAGGGGTGATGAACCGAATTTTCAAGGATGAAAGCTATTGGCGCGAACACGTTGACGCAACACGATTAAACACCCAGCTTTACAACCTTGCCAGCAACGTGCAGAGCACCGAACTGCGCCACCAGCTGTCGCTCTTAGACCTCTTTACCCACGACGAGTTGTACGATGCGTGGTTGAAAACCAATGCGTGGTGGTATATCAACTATGGCCCGTCACCCCTGAACGGTGCTGTTCAGCCCTATTCGCAACGCATGTTGCTGCGCCGTATCATCACCGAGGCCGACAGTTGCGTGGCTCTCTCCCACCCCGGCGCAACGCTTCGTTACGGACACGACACGATGGTGATGCCCCTGGTGTGCCTGTTAGACATCAATGGTTACGGCAAACAGATTGAGGATTTGGAGCGTTTGGATGATGAGAACTGGCTGGATTACCGCATCTTCCCCATGGCCTGCAACCTGCAGTTCGTGTTCTATCGCTCGCAAGCGCATCCGCATGACATCCTCGTGAAGGTGCTTCTGAACGAAGACGAAGTCACTCTACCTCTCCCGACCGACATCGCTCCCTATTACCATTGGAACGAATTCAAGACTTATTATCTGAACAAAATAGATCAGTTTCAAACCAAAAAGTAGCCGGAGGGCAGCTGTTTTGATGGTTGCCGAAGGATTGTAAAGAAACAATATTTTTGTTAAGATAAATGAAAAAACAGCGATAAAAATGGTTTCTTTATCATGCGATTACCGTATTTTGTCTATTTTTGCGAACTAAAGATTGTACAGTTATTTTAGTGCGAATGATGACAAGAAGAATGAAACGCAGATTGATGGCGTGGATGATGGTGCTTACCTTCATCTCGGCTCTTCTCGTTAAAGACGTTCATGCGCACAGAGTAACTGTCCAGCAGTTAGACCAAACAGAGCAACACCAAACCACAGTACAGACGTATTGTTACATTTGTAACTTTGACCTGTGCAAGATGAGCATGCCCAAACTCTTTGTTTGGCAGCCTGTGTTGCTTGTAAAACGTATTGTTAAACCGCTTTTTACAGCTCAAATCGTTTATCGTGAACCGCTAGCGGTAAACGCTCATTCGCCACCTTTTTTAATTCATAATTCTTAATTCATAATTCATAATTCGGAGGAGAGAACATTCTTTCGGCTGAAGAATGATGATGCTCATACCCCTATTTTATTAAAAAACAGCGCAAGCCGAGCATAGAGAGAGTTTACTTGCTATATTGAGGCGCAGTCTGTTTTATGTAAAGATAGTGCGAGCCGAACGCAATCAAGCTTGTTTGTAATTGCTGAGGCGATGCCTATCTTATTGAAAAATAGTGCAAACTGAAGGCCATCCAATCATGATTGAATGGCTGAGGCGATGCCTATTGAATGAAAAGGAGAAATTATACAAATGAATAAAAAGGAAAAATTATGGCTTATCATCCTATTATTGAGTATGGTGATGAGCAATAGTACGTTTGTGAATGCGCAGGATATAGAACACATACCTCGGCAACATCTAAAAGATACCATTACTTTGGGCGAGGTAGTGGTGAAGAGTAAACGGCAAATCGTTACGCCCAATAGTGTGAGTGCCACACTCACCCACGATGACATTGCCCGTGCAGCGGGCAAGTCACTGGCCTCGATGTTAGAGAATGTCAGTGGGGTGAGTATGCTTCAGACGGGTTCCAATGTTGCCAAGCCGGTGATACACGGCATGTATGGCAACCGAATATTGGTAGTGAGTAGGGGAGCAAGGCTTACTGGACAGCAGTGGGGGATAGACCATGCGCCAGAAATTGACAAGAATGCCTTCAACGATGTGGTGGTAGTGAAAGGCTCTGAGTCGGTGAGATATGGCGCGGAAGCGTTGGGTGGCATCATTTTGATGAACGCCAAACCCTTGCCGTATGGCGCTCCTCAGGTGCAAGCCGACGTGATGAGCTACTATGGAAGCAACGGACGGCAGATGGGAACGGTAGGATTCATGCAGGGAACGCTGCCTTTTAATCGCCAAATAGCGTGGAGCTTGCAAGGCACTTTTGAACAGTCGGGCGACCGAAGTACGGCGGCTTATCTGCTCAACAACACGGGCATGCGGCAACGCAACGCCGCGTTCTCGCTGGGATATCAGCATGACCAGTGGCGCATAGAAACGGGGTACAGCTTGTTTTGGCAAAAAATGGGAGTGATGCGTAGTGCGCAAATGGGCAACGAGCAGCTGTTGCAAGAGCGCATCAGGATAGGACAACCGGTTGAGTTTACGCCTTTTACCTATCAAATAGATTATCCCTTTCAGCGTGTAGCGCATCATACCGCCTTTGTCAATGTTTATTATCAGCCAAGTAGGAGCGTGAAATGCAGTTGGCAAACCACCTATCAAGCCGACGACAGGCGTGAAAATCGCATCCGTCGCATGAACCATTCGGACATCCCTTCGGTTAGTCTTTTCTTACAATCACTGCAATCACAATGGCATTGGAGTAAGCTGTCTGACCGTTGGAAGACAGAGTGGGGGGCGCAAGGAATGCTCATGAAGAATAGTAATGAGCGTGGAACGGGCGTTGTACCCGTAATACCCAACTATACAGAAACAACCTTTGGCGCTTATGCGTTGCGCAAATATTTGGGCGATACATGGGGCGTAGAGGGTGGAACAAGGTTTGATTACCAGCTTACCCGTGCCGATGGCTACGATTGGACCGGACACCGATATGGGGGAAGCAGGCACTTTGAGAATGTTACTTTCACGTTAGGAGGTCATCAGCATTTAGGAAATCTGTTGACATTGGCTACCAATTTTGGCATGGCATGGCGCGCACCACACGTTTACGAACTGTTTAGTAATGGCAACGAGCTAAGCTCCGGCATGTTTGTGCGTGGCGACTCCACGCTCCGTTCAGAGCAAAGTTACAAGTGGGTGACCTCACTCAGCTACGCCAACACATGGGTGCAAGCTCGGGTGGATGGATATCTGCAATGGATCAATCATTACATTTACGATTATCCTACGCGCGAGAACATCGTCGTAGTGTCTGGAGCATACCCCGTATTTCAATACGTTCAGACCAATGCCTTGTTTCGTGGAGTGGACGTAGATACGCATTTTTACCCTTTGCGCACGGTAGACTACCGCGTGTTTGCATCGTGGATATGGGCGAACGAGCAACGAACAAAGGCATATTTGCCGTACATTCCGTCGTTTAAGCTCACGCAGCAGCTGTCGTGGAAGCCTGCCGTCAGCGGGGCTTGGCATCCTTCTGTGGGCATCGAGCACCGCTATGTGGCCAAGCAACGCAGGTTTAATGCGGCTACCGACCTGGTGGACGATACGCCGGCGGCATATCATTTGTTGGGCTTTAACTGTGGTGTTACCTGGCAAATGCCTCATCACCAACAGCTATCTTTGTGTTTTGAAGGAACCAATGTGTTGAATCAATTGTATAAGGAGTACACCAATCGGAGTCGGTATTACGCCCACGACCTTGGGAGGGACATTCGTTGCACCCTTCGTTGGAGGTTTAATTGAGATAGTTGACAAGTTTACGAGTTAACAAGTTGACCAGTTTATAGTTTACGGGTTCATCAATAACGATAACCGTATTCGTCATTTTATAAAAAAACAAACATGATCAAAATAACAAAAACAATGAGAACAAAGACCATATTTTCAACCATTTTCGCATACCTCTGTATGTTGTTGATATTTGTAGTAGCATCGTGTAAACCCGAAGCGGCAGTGGATGAACTCAAGAACAAGTTGCACGAAGACCCGGTGAAGGCCGTGTTTACCTTGCAAGAGGGGTCCATCAAGGGTAACAAACCGTTTAACCAGCAGTTGGTGTTGGCTGATTTTACCCCATCGACAACGCCGGCGCAGCAAATCGTTTGGGAAATAACACCCAAAGAGGGGTGGCACGTCAGCAGTGCGCTCAAGCACTTTCAAGTGAAGAGCGTCAAGGCGAATCCGGCGGTGGTGTACCACTTGTCCATTGAATATTATAACAGCAAGGGTGAGAAAATCAACCACCAGTTCTTCGATTTGGGACAAGATAAGATACATCAGCACTTCTTTTCGCTGTACAAAACCACTACGGTATTGGGTAAGACAGGCAAGGCGCGCGTGGCAGATAAGAGCCAATTGCCCTACGATTATTGCTATGTGGACCAATACAATGGGGTAGACATGGGGGCTACCAACCCCGTTGGATTTGACGGGTTGTTGCAGATTGTGCATCCGAGTGAGGCGTTCAACCTGTCAGTCGACTTGCTGCATGCGGCTCAAAGCAAATATGACAAGGACAACCGGTTGTCACCTTTCTATCTTCCTGCCGCGGCTCTCACCTCTACCGGACAGTGGGACATTACGGTGTCGCTGCCCTTTGACGTAGACGGACAGGTGGCTCAAGGGGACGCAAAACCCCTCGATGCGTCGCTGTTTCAACCCAAAACGGTGGAAATAGAGGTGTATGAAGGGCATTTGCATGGCGAAAAGACGTTCCATCAAAACGGATATTCAAAGAATAATCAATGCCTGGGCAAGTCGTATAGGTTGAAATATACGTTGGAAAACAATCAATGGGTGGCAGACAAGTCAAATCCCACGTCGGTTAATGTGATGGGAAATGCTGATAAATTTGTGCGATATGCGTTCTCTTTGCGCTATTTCAACGACAAGCATGAGGATATAACGGGGCAGATAGTAAATGGAGGAGAGGACCAGCACTATCAGCATTTCTTCACCGTAAGCGACGTGAAACCGTCGTATGGTGGGGTAGAGGAGAAGACGGATGGCAACCATCCTGATTTCTTCCAATACACTTACTGCGACACAAAGCCTTGGAACAAGACCGTACACTTTGACGATGCTGCGTTCTTGGACGACGACAACCCGATAGGTATCAAGGGGTTTTTTACTTTTTTGCGCAGCCGTAAGCAATTCACACTTAACATTCGACTCATGCGGGCGCACCAGTCAAAAAGGGTAGGGGGCAAGCCTTCTCCTTTTTATGAGCCCTCAGCACAGCAAGAAGCAAAAGAGGCATGGATGCCGGTTATAAAGATTCCCGTCAACGTGTATATGGACTGGAATGAAAAAGGCTTGGACCTTGAGGTTTGGGAGAATCCAAATTTGGTGGAGAGTACCCAGCTGAAAGACCTCTCCGAGCATGACCAAAGAACGGTGCTGTCGCTCATGAAGGCTTTTGGTATCAAGGATATCAAAACCGCTTTGGCAGAGTTTTATTGGAATATGGCTGATGTTCCCGTCCACGACGGCAGGGGGTTTTGGTTCTAATGCAGTTCTGCGAACTGCTTGACGCGGCACAGCTTGGCAGGTCTTGCTGCGCCCTTTGCGGTACAACGTACCGCTCGGGTGCCGGATGGGCCTGCCAAGCTGTCTTCTAACCTCACCCATGCGTCACCCAACGTATGGATGATTTTTTTCCGTCCCCATGCTTCTGCCGTTTAATCTCTATGCTTTTGGTGCCCAAACTCAATGCTATTGGAGGCCAAACTCAATGCTTTTGGAGTTCAAACTCAATGCTTTTGAAAGGTGTGTCCTGGATGTTTTGTAACCAATTGCTATTCAGTTGGTTGTGATGTAACGGCGAGGGAGGTTATCAGGCGTGGCCAACGTCTTCAAGGCGTCATTCGTTTATTTGTTGCTGTTGGGTGGAGTAGTGGGGCTCGTTTGATTGCTGTCGCCATTCGATGGCTTTCAGGCGGTTGTACTCTTCCATGGAAAGTATCACCACACTCTTGTCTTCAGGGCGTTGTACCAACAGCGTTTCGTTGGCGTTGACCACTTCATCCATGTAGCTGACGGGGGCGGTCGCGTATCTTACGATATCTATTATTTTCATGTAAGTAATCGTTTGGGTTTGAATGTTCGTCGTGCTTTGTCCCGCAGACGGCATGGGTTGTCAGTGCGCTTCCAGCCAGTTTTTACCCCAACCGCCATCGGCTATCAGCGGAACCCGCAGCGGATATGCGTTTTGCATCTCTTCCATCACGATGCGTTCAACCTGCTCTTTCTCCTCGGGCAGCACGCTGAAATTGAGTTCGTCATGTACCTGAAGAATCATTTTTGATTGGATGTTCTCTCGTTTGAACCGTTCGTAAATACGTATCATCGCCACCTTGATGATGTCGGCAGCCGACCCTTGGATGGGTGCGTTGATGGCATTGCGCTCCGCAAAGCCACGGACGGTGGCGTTGTGGCTGTTGATGTCGGGGAGATAGCGGCGGCGATGGAAGAAGGTTTCCACATATCCTTGCTCGCGAGCCGTTGCTTTGGCCTGTTCCATGTAGTCGTATACCTGCGGAAAGGTGGTGAAATAGCCGTCGATAAGCTTTCTGGCTTCACTCCGGTCGATGCCCAATCGCTCTGCCAAGCCAAACACCGTGATGCCATAGATGATGCCGAAGTTGGCGCGTTTGGCCTTGGTTCGTTCGTCACGCGTCACGTCTTTCATGTCCTTGCCGTATATTTTGGCAGCGGTGGCGGCATGGATGTCGTAGCCGTGTTGAAAGGCCTCGATCATGTGTTTGTCGCCGCTGAGATGCGCCATGACACGCAATTCTATCTGACTATAATCGGCGGAGAAGAACAAACAACCGTCTTCGGGGATGAAACACTTGCGGATTTCCTTTCCATCCTCGCCCCGTACGGGGATGTTTTGCAGGTTAGGATCGCTCGAGGAGAGCCGTCCCGTGGCCGTTACCGTTTGGTTGAACGAGGTATGAATGTGCCCTGTTCGGGGGTTGATGAGCTTGGGCAGCGCGTCAACGTAGGTCCCCAACAGCTTTTTCAGCCCACGATAATCCAGAATGAGGGTTACTATTTCGTTGCCAGCCGCATATTTTTGCAGTTCCTCTTCACTGGTGACGAATTGCCCTTTCTTGGTCTTTTTGGGCTTTTCGGCTATGTGTAATTTGTCGAAAAGAACGTCGCCCACCTGTTTGGGCGATGACACGTTGAACGCTTCGCCTGCCAGTTCGTGAATCTGATGCTCCAAATCCAGCATTCGTTTGGTGAAGTTTTCTGACGTTTCCTTCAACGCTTCGGTATCTATGCGCACGCCGTTCATTTCCATCTCGGACAGTACGTTCACCAAAGGCATTTCCATTTGGTAGAACAGATGAGCGACTCCGGCTTCCTTGAGCTTAGGTTCGAGCGCGTTTTTAAGTTGCAATGTAATGTCTGCATCTTCGCAAGCGTACTCATAGATGTCGGTAGGAGAGAGGTCGCGCATGTTCTTTTGGTTTTTTCCTCGCTCGCCAATCAGTTCTTCAATATGTATGGTTTGATAGTTGAGGTACACCTCTGCCATGTAATCCATGTTGTGATGAAGTTCGGGTTGCAGCACATAGTGGGCAATCATGGTGTCGAACATCGGTCCTTTCAGTTCGATACCGTAATTGCGAAGCACCTCCATGTCGTACTTGATGTTTTGCCCTACTTTCACAATCTCCTCGTTTTCATAGAGAGGTTTGAATATTTTAACAAGGTTTATGGCATCTTCACGATTGGTAGGAACAGGCACGTAAAATGCCTTTTTCGGCTCAACGGCAAAGCTCAAACCAACCAATTCTGCCTCCATGGGGTTGGTTGAAGTGGTCTCAGTGTCTAAACTGAGAATTTTATTTGTTAAGAAAAAGTCACAAATCCGATGCACTTCTTCCTGACTATCAATGAGTTTGTATTCGTAATGACCCGTTTTAAGGCTCTCAAAACTCGCGTTTTTTGGCTCAACCTGCCCAATTGCCGGGGATTCTGCAAAGAGATTGAGTTGTTTGTTTGTTGTTTTTGGATTTCTTTGTGATTTGTTAAGGATTCTGTTGGCGAATGATTTGAATTCTAATTCGGTGAAGATTTCGGCCAATTTATTTTCATCTGGTTGTTTCAGCGTCAAGTCATCCAGGTTCAACTTAATGGGCACATCGGTGCGGATGGTTGCCAAGAATTGTGACATCTTAATATCCTCGATGGCCTTTTCCACTTTCTCGCGCAACTTACCTTTAATCTCTGGGGTTCGTCTCAACAGCTCCTCAATGGATCCGAACTGGTTGATAAGTTTTGAAGCGGTCTTTTCTCCCACGCCCGGACATCCCGGAAAGTTGTCGGCAGTGTCACCCATGAGGGCTAAAAGGTCGATGACTTGTAGTGGGGTGGTGATGTTGTATTTGTCGCAGATTTCTCTCTCACCCAGCGTTTCGTACCCACCTCCGTGCCGTGGACGGTACATCCACACATGTTCTCCCACCAGTTGTCCGTAGTCTTTGTCAGGGGTCAGCATATAGGTGTCTATGCCTTTTTTGCCCGATTTCGTGGCTAATGTGCCGATGATGTCGTCGGCTTCGAAGCCGTCTACTTGCAAACTTGGAATGTGATAGGCCTCCAATATTTGTTTGATGATAGGTACCGCTTTCTTAATGTCTTCTGGTGTAGCTTCCCGTTGCGCCTTGTAAGCGGGGAAAGCCTCGTTCCTAAAGGTAAGTCCATGGTCGAATGCCACGCCTATATACGTGGGATTCTCTTTTGTGAGCACCTCGTTGAGGGTGTTACAAAAGCCCATGACGGCCGATGTATTGAGGCCTTTGGAGTTGATACGCGGGTTATTGATGAATGCGTAATACGACCTATAAATGAGTGCATAGGCGTCCAAGAGAAACAGTTTGTCCATATTTTAGTATATTATATATTGTAAAATTACGAAAAAAATAGAACAAATAGGGATTTATTCCGTATTTTTGTGACAAAAATAGCAAGCATGGACTATTTATCCCTGATACAACAACCTATTGTCGATGAATTGAATGACTTTGATTACCTGTATGATGAATCATTGTCACACGGTGATGGACTGCTTTCGCAAGCACTTTCTCACATTCGTCAACGAAAGGGAAAGCGTATGCGGCCCATGCTTATTTTGTTAATAGCGAAGAACTTTAATGGCATTACCTCGACCGCCCAGCATGCCGCGGTGGGCTTGGAACTGCTGCATACCGCCAGCCTTGTGCACGATGATGTGGTGGATGAGAGTGGCGAACGCCGTGGACAGGCATCGGTGAATGCTACCTATGACAATAAAGTGGCGGTGCTGGTGGGCGATTATATCCTGTCAACAGCTTTGTTACAGGTTTCTTTCACTCATTCGGAAGCCATTATTCAAAACCTTGCTAACCTTGGTAGAACCTTGTCGAATGGTGAGATTTTGCAGCTGAGCAATATCCAAAATCAGGACATTTCGGAAGAAGTATATTACCAAGTCATCAAGCAAAAGACGGCAGCCTTGTTCGAATCGTGTGCCGTGATTGGCGCACAAGCGGGCAAAGCAACACCTGAAGAGGTGGAGGCTGCTCGTCAATTTGGACAAACGTTGGGTATTATTTTCCAGATTAGGGATGATATTTTCGATTATTTTGAATCGAAAGAGATTGGCAAACCCACTGGCAATGACATGGCAGAGGGCAAACTTACCCTCCCCGTTATTTATGCCTTGAATTCTACGCGCAATGCCACCATGCTCCAATTGGCACATAAGGTGAAGCACAACACGGTGACACCCGATGAAATCGCACAATTGGTAGCTTTCACAAAGCAGCAGGGGGGCATTGAATATGCAGAGCAACGCATGGACGAATTGCATCAACAGGCATTGGCTTTTATAGACATTCATGTGGCGGATGCCGATATTAAGAAGGCTTTGCAGGCCTACATCGATTATGTGGTGAAGCGTACAAAATAAGGAGTACGCACACCTTTTCCAGCCTTGTTTTTGTTTTGATTGTGATAGATAACTTGTAAAAATCATATTCTTATCGTCATGAAAACAAGATTTCTTACTTTTATGCTCCTGTTGTGTGCTTCCGTTTGCGCATCGCATGCACAGAAATTGGAAGGTAGTTGGACGGGCAAACTGTTGGTTCAAGGTACACAATTAACGCTAGTCTTTCACGTTGAAAAGGACAAAAACAGCGGTTTCATCGGTACGATGGATAGTCCTGACCAAAGTGTAAAAGGCGTTCCAACCACAGTGAACAGC
Source organism: Prevotella sp. BV3P1 (assembly GCF_000479005.1). Classification (GTDB taxonomy): domain Bacteria; phylum Bacteroidota; class Bacteroidia; order Bacteroidales; family Bacteroidaceae; genus Prevotella. The sequence goes on from NZ_AWXC01000035.1 coordinate 34,835, forward strand.
CTCACAGCCGACTCTGTGGATATTGTTATCTCCTCTATAGGAGCACGGTATCTCGGCAAACAGCAGGGGGACCACATTCAAGGAACGTTTACACAGTTTGGGAGGTCTTTCCCCTTGATGCTCAATCGTGGTGTCGAGGAACTAAAAAGACCGCAAACTCCTCATGCGCCTTATCCATATCAAACTGAGGAAGTGACCTTTCAAAACGCCAAGGCGAATGCTGTTTTCTCGGGAACATTGACTTATCCTGAGGGTTATGAGCAGATGAATAAACAGAAAGTACCTGTGGTACTGATGGTAACAGGTAGCGGTCAGGAAAATAGAAACGAGGAAATATTCGATCATCAGCCTTTCTTCGTCTTGGCAGATTATTTGGCTCGCCATGGCATTGCTTCGCTTCGATACGATGACAGAGGGTTTGCGAAGTCTACAGGTGATGCTTCCCAATCGACAATGAAAGACAATGCGGAGGATGCGCGCTGTGGTTTCAACTACCTGAAAAGCCTGAAAAAGTTTGGAAAGATAGGTGTTATGGGACATAGTGAGGGTGGTAGTATTGCCATGATGTTGGCAGCAGAGGGCTTACCCGATTTTATTGTGAGTCTTGCTGGGGTCGCTGGACGTGGTGATAGCTTGATGTTAAAGCAAGTATATCAAGCGATGGAGGCAAGAGGTGGTGCCACTTTCGCCCGCGATTACTGTAAGGTGTTGGGGGCTATTTATGCTTATAGAAATGCCAAGAAAGACATTTCTCACCCCGAAGCCGTGTTAGACTCCTTGTTGAAACAAACTAATGTGTCGCTCCCAGCATTGAGCCGGCAAAGTTTTTTACCCGTTATCACCATACAAACCCCATGGGTTCTCGATTTCATCGCTACCGACATGGCTTGCTATCTTCCAAAAATCAAGTGCCCTGTCATGGCGGTGAATGGTAGTAAAGATGTGCAGGTAGATGCGCGCGACAATCTTTCTGCCTTGAGAAAAGGCTTGAAACCCAACAAAAAGAACCTGATTAAAGAATACGAAGGACTGAACCATCTGTTCCAACACTGTACGACGGGACAGACAACGGAGTATCGATTGATTGAAGAAACCTTTGCGCCAGAAGTGATGCAAGACATCGTTGATTGGATCAAGGCACTTTGATCACGCTAAAAAGTTCAAGCGGATATACATTTCTGAGGTGTATATCCGCTTTTTTGCAGGGCAATTTTTTTCAGCTGGTTCTATCGATGTTTAGAAGAATTTTACTTCCTTTCCTTCAATCTCACTGAGCAACATGTTCGCCAAGCGACTGGTACCTAAGCGGAACCATTTATTGGTAAGCCATTTTTCGCCTAACACTTCTTTTACAATGGTGTAGTAGATGAGGGCGTCCATTACCGAGTTGATGCCGCCTGCCGGCTTAAAACCTATCTGAATGCCCGTTTCTTCGTAGTATTCCTTGATGGCTTGGCACATCACATACGCAGCTTCTGGCGTGGCTGCCACCTTCTCTTTGCCCGTAGAAGTCTTGATGTAATCGGCTCCGGCATACATGGAAAGGATAGAGGCTTTCTTGATGTTTGAGGCTGTTTTTAAGCATCCTGTCTCTAAAATCACCTTCATGGCTGCGTCTCCGCAAGTTTCTTTCAACTCTTGTATATCCTCGCACATCTCTTCGTAATTGCCGCTTAGGAATTTGCCTACAGGCATTACGATGTCAATCTCCGTAGCTCCATCTTTCACTGCCAATGCCGTTTCGGCTACCTTTACCTCGATGAGGGCTTGTGAAGAGGGGAAACTGCCCGATACGCAGGCTATTTCAACGCCTTCAACCTCCAAGGTATCGTGTACCACCTGAGCAAAACAAGGATACACGCAGATAGTGGCAACATGGGGTAAGTCAGCGTATTCTGTGTCAAACTGGTTTACCTTTTCGGTAAAAGCCATGATGCTTTCGTCTGAATCAGTGCATTTCAATGAGGTCAGTTCGATACTTCCAAACAGAAATTTCTTCACCTCAGGGGTGTCATTGATATGTACTTTCTCTTCGATAATCTTCTTAACCGCCTCTCGTACTTCATCATCGTTAAGGTTGGTGTTGTACTTTTTCAAAGCCTGTTCGTACTTATCGACTGTTTGCTTGGGCGCATTCTTAGCGTTCAATTGCTCTTTCGATGCTTCTATGTTCTGTTTGATAGCCATTTTTTATTGAAGTTTTGGGTTGTTAATATGTCTTGTTTTATCTCTCTTTGTTTTCTTTTTCATGTTTTCTTCGAATGCTTGGGTGAGGTCAACCCCTGTTTGGTTGGCCAAACAAATGAGCACCCACAGAACATCCGCCATTTCATCGGCAAGATTAGGTGTTTCTCCTGGCTTGAAACTTTGGTCGCCATAGGTGCGTGAGATGATGCGCGCCAACTCGCCAACCTCTTCGGTGAGGCACGCCATATTGGTGAGTTCGGAGAAATAGCGTACACCATATTCCTTAATCCAGCGATCAACTTGTTGCTGTGCTTCTTTGATTTCCATATCTTAAATCTTGATTTGGGGGTGTTTGCGTTACTCTTTATTTTTGGTATCCATACAGATGGTTACCGGACCATCGTTCACTAATTTCACCTGCATGTCGGCACCAAACTCGCCAGTGGCTACCTCTTTTCCCAATTGGGTAGTCAAACGTTCGCAAAACAACTGGTAGAGTGGGATAGAAATCTCGTGCCCTGCAGCTCGAATATACGATGGTCGGTTGCCTTTTTTGTATGATGCCATGAGGGTAAACTGGCTCACCACCAATATTTCGCCATTGATATCGAGTATAGATTTGTTCATAATCCCCTGTTCATCATCGAACACACGAAGGTTGACAACCTTCTTTACAAGCCATTCAATATCGTCTTCGGTATCATCTTCACCTATCCCTAAAAGGATAAGAAAACCTTGCTGAATGGCCGATTTCATCGTGCCTTTGATGCTTACCGATGCTTCTGAAACTCTTTGTATGACAATTCTCATTTTACAAATGATATTTATTTTTATGGTGCAAACCAAATAATCATTCGATAATTGAGCACATCTTTTATCTTCACG
>NZ_AWXC01000036.1 GCF_000479005.1 Prevotella sp. BV3P1
TTAAGTGTCTTTTGTTCGTTATCTATCGTTGTTGTCATTTTTAATCCTTAATTTTAGTTGCCAATCATATCTCAGTTACATGCCAGTTACATGGTCGGTATATGCTCCATACCCCATTATATGAGGGTTTGGGGCTAAATTTGGCACTTATTTGAACCTTCAGTTACATGGTAGTTACATGGCCTATGCCCAATATGGGATATAGTTATGCCTATTACCTCCCTCTGCATTTTCCTCTTTTATCAGTTTCGCTTCCAAAGCATCCTTGATTATCCTTGATGCCATTGGATAATTCTTATCCTCTATGCCCAGGCGTGTGCGAAGAGATTGATTGTTCATCTTTTCATTGGAGACATATTTTAGACAGGCATGTTGATAACAAGCCCTCACTCTCTCGGACTTATCCAAATCTGCAAATTTCCGATAAGAGAATACCGTTGCAGTGGTTCGGCTTTCATAGAGCTGGAAACGTACTGGTGGTAACTGATACAGTTCCACATAGAATATGGTCTTATCCATACCACTACCTTTTTCCTCACAAATGCCCATTCTGCGCATGATGTCTGCAAGAGTATCGTTTCTTGACTGATATTCATCTATGAAACGCTCCACACTGATAAGGGGTTGCCCTGGGTTGGAAAATTCAATACGATCAGAATAGATTTCAATCATCGGAAAGCCCTGTACAGCAAAATCTTGATGAATAATCATGTTTGCCGCCAATTCTCGAATGGATATTTCCGGGTACATACGAGCATCCTTTCTTAAAGCCATGCCTATCTCCTCATTGGCAGGCAGCTGGCTGTTTATCCATGCAACCATTTCTTCAAAGCCTATGGCATAGCCTTTATCGAAAGTCTGTTCACGAATGGTCTCAATCTTATTTTTGCCTTTATAGACAATGACTCTAACCATTTTTCGCTTCAGACCATCGAAATCAGATAGGTGCTTGGCAAACAGAATGGCCCCAAGTTCAGTAATACTGTAGCCAATCTCATCTTTCGTTATCAAATTTTCAGCTAAAAACCTATCCAAAATACCATTTGTATCTTGTGGAAGAGGTAAGTGCATCATGTCAAAATAAGTTTCTGCACTAAGGTAGGAGAAAACGTCTTGACCAGATAATCCATTTTTCAAGACAATTTTTTCCAAAGATTTACGATCGCCTTTCCAAATCTTAGCCTCCTTTGCAGGAAAGTCCTTCAACTTGCGTGTTATTGTGCCGACTCTAACGTATGCTTCATGTAGGAAACTTACAGGGCGATTGATTGTTGCTGGAATTTTGAAGATACAGACATGACCTTTATCCTCATAATTGAAATCGTCAATAATCTCGAAGTCTATACGAGGATTCAAGCGAGTTGATAGCCAAGATTCAAGTTCTTCGTTGCAAACCATTATTTGTTTGCCGTACAAGTCGGTGCCAACAACATCATGACTTTTATCATCAACACCGAATACAATATAGCCAAATGGCATATTACACAAATAGGAACTATTCGACAAGGCTGAGATTCTTTTCCCTACCTCTTCTTTAGAATGAAAATTGTGCTTAAACTCTAACCACTCTGTTTCTTTTGGCTTGGCAGTTAGAGCATCAATCAATTTCTTGAAATCTATATATTCCATATGACTTTATTCTCTTATAGGTTCAAGCAACATTACTAATTCAGACTCGGCAATGTCACACTTTTCAAAAAGGAATCGTAAACAGCGGAGCTTGCTTCTGTTGTCCATAGATGTCCACAAGTATTTTTGTGGAGCAATCTGTGTGCAATATCTTGTATCAGCTTGTTGGGCTGACCAAAAGAAGCCTTCAGCATCATAGAGTGTATCTACAATGTCTGTATATTGTTGTTCAACCATCTTAACCACTCGTAATAGCATTTCCTTCCATGTTGTCTCGGTATATTCGTTGCCAAAAAGACGGAAGCCTTTTAGCTGCCTGTTTGTCGGAGTGAAAGATTCCTCTTCCAGAGACACTTCATCAACAGGCTTAGGCAATGGCTTGAATGTGGTTTGTGGCAATGGATAGAGACGCAAAAATATTGCCACAATTTCATTGCTGCGATTTTGCAACTCAGTTTCAGTCCACTTCTCGCACAAAGTGACATTTTTAGTCAAGCGATACTTGGAATTTCTGTAACCTGGATATATTTCATTTCCGATTGCCTTGCCATCACGCTTTATAGCAAAAGGCTTGTTGCTAAGTTCGCTATTGATGCCTGTCAATGTCAGGTTGGCAAATGTGTGAAGGTATTTCTCTTGTATCTCTTCAAAATTATCACCAAGCATTGCTTTCCACTCTCCACTGAGTGTTTGCGGCATAATATGTTCAATAGTGGCATCCTTCTTTTTCATGTCAATAGCTACGTCATTGTATTCACCATGCACAGAATTCTCCAACCTTTCAAAGAGGAAAATTTGGAACGGCTTAAGCATGTGATAGGCATCTCGGGTCTTTATTGATTCCACAAACTGTACATCTCTTGGCAACTGATAGTTGCCATCACGACGCATAATGTGAAAAGTCAATATATCTGAATAAGAATAATCAAGTTCAATATTAGCAGAGGCATATTCTTCAAGACTTTTCAGTACATCCTTATGCAAAGCACAGAACACCTGTGTAAGTGCATTGCCAGGCATATTGCATACAATACGTCTTGCCAAGTAGTTTTCCACCAAGTCAATCACTTTGTACATTTCTGCTTCTGAAAGTTCATTAGTAGAGGCATACTTCAAAAATTGAATGAAGAATACATTGGCCACGTCTGTTTCGATATTGCAGATATGACGCATTTTCTCAGAAAGTTTGGCGGTGAAGAGTTTTGCCTCCACCACTTGCTGATAGTAATGTGCATAGTCCAACATTTCAATCAATTCTTCTTTACCGTCATGCCCTTCCATGTACTTCTTCCATTCGTAATAAATATTAGACAAACGAACAGGGCGTTGTAGCTGTTGCTTGATGGTGAGATAATCGCGCAAAAATCTTGTTGGTTGGCTTTCTGTTGCAAGTTCTATCTTTTGCCAATAGTTCTTGAAACACTCCAGTTGCTCTTCTGGTGTCAAGGACATCAGAAGATAATTGCGTATCTTGTCTGCCTCTGTAAGAGCCAATCCAGTAGAGTTAAGACTTTCAAAAATGAGCTGTGCATCATCATCTTGGTCCAATTCTATTGAAATGATTTGCAAGCGTTCGATGGCATCAAGCAATTGGTCAAATGACAATAATTGTGGTCTTCTCGTCAACTTCTCATAGAAATGACGATAATTGCGAGTAATCTTAGAGTCTTCATTAAAAGAGTCCTCATCATTAAAAATCTTGTCGTAGGCAATTCGGTCATTCTCAATAGGGACTAATTTAATTTTACGTTCGGCGTTACAGAACTTAGCATTCAAGAAAACCTCATAAGCTTCTTCAATTCTCTTCTTATCACTTATTTTTATAGCATCATCTTTCACTGCCTTTATTCCAGCCAAAAGAAGAAGTGAAATGGTGGTCAAACGTTGTTGGCCATCTATTACCAACCTATTGTAGCTATTATTATCGGCAGACGATGTGACGATAGAACCAAAGAAATGAGAATGTCTGTTTAAGCGACTTAGCTTTACCAAGTCGTTAAACAGCTGGTCGCAATTGTCTATCAACCAATCGTAATTGCGCTGATAGACAGGAATTACAAATTGGATTTTATTGCCTTCTATAAATTCATATAACGGTTTTGCATAGCCTTTCATACTTAGTTCCTTTCGTTTTTATTCAACCAATCCTAACTCTTTCAGATACCCTTCAATTTCTTTGTCAAGGTCGGCACGCTTGGCTTCCAGATCCTTGATTTCCTTCATCACGGCATGGATGTCAATAGGTTCTTCCTCCTCGAAAGTATCAACGTAACGTGGAATATTGAGGTTGTAGTTGTTTTCGGCTATCTCCTCCAAGGTGGCAAGGTGGCTGTATTTCTCAATCTCCTTGCGATCACGGTAGGTGTCAACAATCTTCTGAATATGCTGTGGGCGGAGCTTGTTTTGTGTCTTTATCTTCTCAAAATCCTTGCTGGCATCAATGAAGAGAATACTGTCGTCTTCCTTACGGCATTTCTTAAACACCAGAATACAGGTAGGGATGCTTGTTCCATAGAAGATGTTGGCAGGCAGACCGATGATAGCATCCACATAGTTTTTCTTTTCAATGAGGAAGCGGCGGATTACCCCCTCAGCATTTCCACGGAAGAGAACACCATGAGGAGCAACGCAAGCCATAGTTCCACCCTCGTTTAAGTGATAAAGCATGTGGAGGATGAACGCATAATCAGCTGTCTTGCGTGGAGCAAGCCGTCCTGCCTTGCTGAAACGGTCATCATTGTTGAACTTATCAGCAGCACTCCACTCTGCTGAGAACGGAGGGTTGGCAACAACGGCATCAAACTGAGTGTCACCAAAGGCATCGGCTTCGAGTGTGTCGCCATTCTCTATACGGAAGTTGCTGAATTTGATGCCATGAAGGAGCATATTCATGCGAGCAAGATTGTAGGTCGTGGGATTCTTCTCCTGTCCGAATATCTCATTAGCATGTCCTATACTTGCTGCACGGAGCAGCAAAGAGCCGCTACCGCAGGTTGGATCATAAACATTGCGAAGGCGTGCATGGCCGATGGTTACAATTTCAGCCAAGATACGGCTAACTTCCTGCGGAGTATAAAACTCACCGGCTTTCTTTCCTGCACCGGCGGCAAACTGGCTAATCATATACTCATAAGCATCGCCAAGAATATCAATCTCTTGTGAAGCCTCTACGCCAAAATCTATGTCATCGAGGGCAAGAAGTACGTTACTGACCAATGTATTTTTATCCTCGGCAGTCTTTCCCAATTTAGGCGAGGCGAGGTCTATGTCTGAGAACAAACCGCCAAAGTCCTCCTCACTGTCTTGCCCCAGAGTACTATCTTCAATACGCTTCAAAGAACGCTCAAGTATCGGCAGGATATTATCTTTCTTTTTAATACTCTCAATAACGGATGAGAACAAGAAGTTAGGTTCTATGAAATAGCCAATGTTTTCGATACATTCGGTCTTTACGCTCTCTTGTAGCTCTTCTATATCGGTATCTTTTTCCATTGCCCATAATTCTTTGAAGGTAACATCGTCATCCACTAAGGCGTCATTGGCATGTTTCTCTATCTTCTCCGACAAATACTTGTAGAAGATAAAGCCAAGGGTGAAATACATGAAGTCACTTGCCGACATATTGCCACGCAACTTGTTTGCGACTTCCCAAAGTTGGTCACGGAGTTTCTGTTGTAATTCTTCGCTCATATTGTTTTTTTTGTTATTGCAAATAAAATTCCTTAATCTGTTTTGTTAATAGTTCTTTCCTCTTTTGTATAAATTCAAGGAAGAAGTCTAGACTATAATCATTCATTTCTGGAATATGATGACGCTTTTTGAAATTTGTATCGCGACTTTTAAGCCAAATGTCAAATGGTTTTGCATTCTTAGACTTATTTTCAGAATCATCTAATAACTCTAAGTTTAATATTGTATTAAAATAATTTGTATATTTCTGTATTGTAGAGTCATCATATCCTCTTGCACGAAGATTTTTTATCTTAAATTCATTTTGAGGGAATATATGGTCTTCATTGTATTTCTTATCTTTCCAGTCTCGACCAGGATATAGCAACGATAAAATAAGATAACTATATCGTGTCCCATAATTATATTGCAACAGATTCTCTATCTCCATATCATTGAATGTCATCTCTGTTTTAAGTTCTTTGCTAATTTCAGCATAAGGGAAATATTCCGATGTTGCTCTTACAACGGGACGCATTAAATTCAATTTATTATCTGTTGCACTACCTAAAGCACCCTTAAGAAGCATCATTATAATCCATCTCTGAATATTATTTTGGTCTTCAACATCTTTAATGTATGATGATGTTAGATAGCCTTTTGGCTTCCTTTGTAAATATTGTGCCACAGGAAGTAAAGTTAATCTTGCAACTAAATTCTTGTCAGTAAAACCATATTTACTAATTAACTGAATACTATTAGAAATAGCATCTTTTGTTTCTTCCCAATGGTCTTCGATACATTCAAGATTTTTTCTTGTAAAAGAACTTATTTTATATTGTATGGGCAGATTTTCGGTCAGATACATCGCTCCTTTCATAACAAAATCTTTGCCGAAATTATAACCATTTCCTATTTTGTTGATTTCATCTGTAAATTTATTTATTTCTTCTCTTGCATTAAGGTTTCGCCATTTAGCTGTTGCTGTTGATAGAAGAATATCGCTGTACTCTAATTTCTGTCCACCTGTATTAGTACGGATAAATATTTCAAGTACTTTGTCATAATCATCTGATTTTTCCTCGTAATAGTTGATATTTTGAGTAACATTGACAACACTGAACAATTTACTAATCATTTTTCTTGCTCGTTTTTTTGTATCTTCGTCAAATCCATTAAGGTCATTTTCTATAGAATCCTTTGCATCTTCAGCATCGTCATAATTCAATATATCACCAACTCGATACCACAGTTGAGGATAGTCTGTTCGTGGTAATATTTGATTATTTTCCTTAAAAAGGAATTGATAAGTCATTTCCTCTGGATTATCATCTCCTTTATCCCATAGAAGATTCAAGTAAAGTCTCGTTGTCCTCCATTTTCTATAAAAAAAAACGATATGTACCACGAAGGGCGATGTTGATTGATGTTATTCTCTGTTGTCCATCAAGAACTAAATATATATCCTGATTAACTCCATCAAGATTTGCCTCCTTGTTGTGAGGAGTCGCTTGATCAAAATCCTTTATGAATTCATAGGAAGTCCAATCCTTTTTCTTTTCTTCTCTTATTTTCCAAAATAAGAAAGAACTAATAGGATAACCACACATTATCGAATCAAATAGTTTTTCTACTTGGTATGGATTCCATACATATTCTCACTGTATAGCAGGTAGAAATGTGTTTCTACCTATTCTTTCAGATATTAAATCTTTGATTGTTGTATTAAAATATGCCATGTCGATTTTTATTTTAGTCCCAGGAAAATATTCTGATGATACTACGTAATCTATCCATTACCCTTGTCAGAGATTTTCGAGTCTTTATCAGACCAAGATGTTTCTCTTTCAACGCCTCTTGTATAATTTCTGGTTGTTCCTTTTGCAAGTAGTCATATTCAGATAAGTAATGATTGAGAACAGATACATCCAAGCCCTCTTCTTTTGCAAGTTTATCTACTGCATTGTTCCGCTCAGTAGTGATGTAATTGTTCAATCGTTCTTCAAGGTCGCTTGTACCGTCAAACTTCTGTTTGCGTGCCATAAAGTTATCTCGGTCATTATCCACGTTCTGCTGTATAAAGCCATCAATCAGTTTTGCTTTGTTACGTAACTCGGCATCTTTAATCATCGTATCAATAATATACGTACGTTTTTCCTTATAATCTGCGCTGTAAGGATTGAGATCAGCAATTAGTTCAAGTATGTAAGTTACATTGATAATATCGCTATGCAACAATTCCAAACAGAAATCAATATCATCAATACCTGACTCTGTTGAAGTTTCCGTGGACTCTGTATCTTCGTCAGGCGTTTGATTTTCTTCTGAAGGCTTACAGCCACCAGCAAATGTATCGTAAATATCAAGGTATTTGCTTCGGAAGTCCATAAATTGCTGTTCTGTCATACCAAGATCTGCAGCATCTTCTTCAAATTCATCGTAAACCTGAATCTCTGCATGTTTCTTAATGACATCACGGAATGCGAGGATAAACTGCTTTTTATCTTTCTCACTCTGCAACAAATCTATGCTGCTGGGAGTTGGGTATTGTTCTAAGAAGTTTGTCGTAAGTTCCTGATAATTCTTCTTGACTTCATTAAAAGGCGGACGGACAATATCTTCAAGATTATTGCTGTTACTGAAAAGCTTGATAGAAGCATCCACATTGCTTTTCAAATCGCGGAAGCAAACAATCTTGCCAAAACGTTTCTTTTCATTCAAAACACGGTTTGTACGACTGAATGCTTGTAATAATCCATGATAGTCCATATTCTTATCCACATAGAGTGTATTGAGTTTCTTGCTGTCAAAGCCCGTTAGGAACATGCCGACTACCAGACAAAGGTCAAGTGGCTTCATGTCTGTTTTCTTTTTCTTCATACGAAGATTGATGTCATCATAATATGCACGGAAGTTTTCTGTAGTGAAACTTGTACCGAACATATCATTGTAGTCATCCATAATAGCCTGTAACTCATCTGCTTCGCCCGTACTTTCACTCACATAGCTACCAGTATTCATACCTGTAAGGGCATCGTCCTGACTGCTGTTAGATGCGTATGTAAACACGGCTCCTATTCTTATTTTGGGATTAAGACTCTTGAATATTTTATAATATCGAATAAGCGTTGACACAGACTGCACGGCAAACAAAGCATCAAACTCGCCATCAAATGTTGATTTATTGAAATTATTAAGGATAAATTTGGCAATTTCCGTCATACGGTTTTGGTTAGCATTGTCTACATCGGCATTGCCATGATAATATTCTACGAGGAAACCAAGTACATTTTCATCAGCAATAGCATCCTTTATCAGATACTTGTGGAGGCAATTGCCGAAGATTTCCTTTGTTGTATGACCATCCACAGCATTCTCAACGAAGATTGGCGTACCTGTAAATCCGAATATCTGTGTGTTGTCGAAAAACCTGACGATATTCTTGTGGCAATCTCCGAAATGACTACGATGACACTCATCAAAAATCATCACGATACGAGCATGACGGATTTCTTCAATCTGCCTGCTATACCACTGCTTACTTACAGCGGCATTGAGCTTCTGGATGGTGGTGATGATAATTTTGGAATTACCATGAAGGCGCTTCACAAGTTCATCTGTGTTATCGGTACTGTCAACAGCACCAGGCTCAAATGCCTCATATTCGGACTGCGTCTGTGTGTCAAGGTCGTGTCTGTCAACTACAAACATAACCTTGTTCACATCGTCCAATTCGGCTACAAGCTGGGCAGCCTTAAATGAAGTCAGCGTTTTTCCCGCACCAGTTGTATGCCATATATAGCCATTGTTATTGGAATTTTTCACACGGTCAAGTAACTTCTCAACGGCATAGAACTGGTAAGGACGCAACACCATCAGGCATTTATCTCCTTCGTGCAGAACGATATACTTGCCTATAATCTTGCCTAACGTGCATTTATCAAAGAAGCTGGTGGCAAACTTTTCCAGTTCATTGAAAGGAACATTAGCCGCATCTGTCCAATTGAACGTGAATTTGTAACCACTATTCGAATTGTTGGCAAAATAACGCGTGTTCACTCCGTTGGAGATAACAAACAGCTGCACATAGTCAAACAGGCCATGGAACGAAGTCTTATGATAACGTTGTATCTGGTTGTAAGCCTGTTTCAGCTCTACCCCTCTGCGCTTCAATTCTATCTGGACCAAAGGTAAACCATTTATCAGTATCGTCACGTCATAACGACACTTCTTTCTTCCTTCAACAGTAATCTGATGGGAAACCTGAAACTCGTTCTGACACCAGTGGGTGTGGTTCAGAAATTCGACCCACAGGCGTTCTCCATCATCCAGTTCTAGCGGAAAGAGGTCACGAAGTTTTTTTGCCTTTTCAAAACGTGTGCCACCCTCAAGATAAATCAGGATTTTCTCAAATTCGGCTTCAGTAAACTCTGTGCGTCCAATCTCTTCCAGTCTCTTCCTGTTATGTTTCTCAAGTTGACTTTTGAAATTTGTCCAGAGATTTTTCTCTTCTTCAATCTCTACATATTCATAGTTCATTTGCTGAAGAGTAGCAATGAGTCCGTTCTCAAGAGCAGCTTCACTTTGTACTGGCATATTTATTATTCTTTAGTTATTATTTGTTTAACATATAAGGTTATTCTTCGGTTGACCTAAGTAATTCTCTCACATCAACCTTTAGCACCTTGGCGATTTCAAGAAGGTTCTCAAGGGACGGCTGCACTTTATTGGAGCACCACCGAGAAACGGTATTCTCTGTACGACCTATTTCATTCGCCAGCCATTTGCCAGACAATTGTTTTTCTGCCAAAACAGCTTTAATCCTATTTATCGCCTTTTTCTGTTGATTTATCATTGTATATTGCAGAGTAGGTAAGTACAAAGATACACTTTTAAGGTTGTTTCTCCAACCATATTTAAAAGTAATTGATTTTTCCGTATAAAATTCTTGTTTTAGAATTGTATTTCATCGAAAAACGATTATCTTTGCATTATATAAGGTTAAGTGTTCTTTGAGGCATTGCAGAATAAAGAGAGGGAAAGAAACTCGCTCGTTTCCATCTCGTAACCCATTTACCCTTTATTTATTCTTATTTTATTGACTATCTGAAAGATACAGTATTCTTGAATCTTTTGCGGGCGTAGTCTGTTGCAATAAGCATCTTTGCCCTTTCCTCACTCTCACTCAGAGGTGCACGTCCTAAGATTGTAGCATCGCCACTCTTGGCAAACTCCATCAGTTTGCCGATAAACACCTCCTGTTCGGGCGTGGGTGGTATATTATGCAGAATCTCATTCTTTTCAGGGCGGTCGATACCGATGTCCTTGGCTGTACGAAAATCGCAAATCTCCGCATAAAATCGGATTGTAGAGAGCTAATAACCTGGAATTGAGAAGGTAATAATAAGCTTACTCGGCGAAGGGGAACGAATAAGAAACGAGCGAGTTTCTCTTTCTCTCTTTATTCTGCAACACTTCAAAGAACTCTTAATTCTCTCGCAAAGATACTGCTTTTAGGGCAGAAGAGATTGTATTACCTTGAATTTCTCTTCGCAAAACTCATAATAAATCATACTCGCATATAGAATTACCCTTTCGGGTATTGCAGGAATGCATATAAGATGAGAACTTTGCCAGCGTAAATGTCTAATCAAAATAATATTCAGACGAAACGATACGAACGAAATCGAATCTACATTTCCGATGAAGATCAAATAAAAATCAAAGATTTTAGAGTCTTACTTGCTGGTGCAGGAATAGGAAGCAATGTTGCGGAAACTTTGTTGCGAATAGGATTTGAAACTATAACGTTGGTCGATGGAGATGTGGTGGAGGAGAGCAATCTCAATAGGCAGAACTATACGAAGGAAGATTTGGGTATCCCTAAGGTAGAGGCATTGAAAAAACGACTGCTCAGCATCAATCCTAAAGCACAAATATCGACCATAAACACATTTATTGATCACAATAATATAGAGGATATTGTCGCAGGGCATGATGTGGCAATCAATGCTCTTGATTTCAAAAGTGACATTCCTTTCGTTTTTGATCGCTTATGTGCCAAGTTGGGAGTTTATATACTACATCCCTACAACATTGGGTTTGCAGGTATTGTTATGGTTGTTTCTCCCGATGGAGCGAACTTAGAGAGCTTGCTCTCTGAGGGAGAGAGTTATTTGGGATTTGAAAAACGAGCCGTACAGTATGTTACAGACTATTTCAACTATTGGGTTCGACCCAAAATATGGATAGAAGAGGTGATACGAAAGTATGAAGACGAGGGAATGACTTTGCCCCCCGCAACTATCTAGTCGTCCCTCAAGAACTCGACTTACAACCAGCAAAAGGTATTGGATAACACCTTTGTTTCGTTAAAGTTGGAACCCACTCCTTGAATACTCCATTTTATCATGGTTCGAATAAGGCACAAAAGAAACCGCATGGCTCTTTTGAAGTTAAATGCAGCCGCAGCGAGCATCACGTTGATGGCATCACCCAAGAGACCCTTGTAGAAGTTCCTCCCCAATCGATGATCTGCCTTGCAGTGCCCTATGACAGGCTCTATTCCTGCTCTCTTGCGGAAGAACCTTTGTTTTTTCTTTTTCGTGTGTGGCGAGTCGCTTGCCTTGGGAACGCCGGGTATCATGATGTTCGTCTCTCCGCACGTTTCCTGCCCGCGATACCCTCTGTCCCCCGCGAGTCTTTTGATTTTCCTGCCATAGACCCTGCCGACCTGCTCCATTGCCTTGTCTATCGTATGACCGTCGTATTCATTACGGAAAGATAATGCACCGACAATGAGACCATTCCACAGTCTGACAAGGGAGACTTTATTGCCGAACTCGTATTTCTTGTGGTCCTTCCCCTTGCTGATGCACAACACGTCCGGCTCATGAAGGGAGTAGATCTTATGACCGTCCATTCTCTCGCCGTTAACGAACTTCATGCAGACCTCAATACGTTCTTGGTAAGAGTTCTCAGGGGGCAAATTTCGAACCAGCTCGCGCAACAGTCTTCCGGCGATGGTGCGCATCCGACGGTCGGCCTTCCTTACCTTGACTGAACTGTTCTTCCTGCCACGGAAACGCTGCACAAGCTTAAGTCTCTTGATTTCCCTGGCATAGCTTTGGCGCACCTTGAGGTGCTCTGCATGAGCCACGTCGCGGCAGAAACCGATGATTTTATTGAGGAGTTTCGAATCCGTGGGGAACGTGACGTTCTTCTCCTGCACGATAGAGTCGATAAAGGCTGTCTGCTCGGTGTCGGACTTGCGTCCACGACCGTCCTTGCCGTCATTTCTGTTTTCATTCTCTTTCCGCTTGTCGTTAAGCAGCAGATTTACCCGGATGCTCTCCTTGAGAATCAACTCCATACCCGCTTCGCCAATGCGATGGCGGAACTCCACGAGTTCTGTCGGTACGCAAGGTTTGGCGATGGTGAAGGATTCCATTCCGCAAAAATACTGGTAGTAGGCGTTCTCCGAGAACTGCTCCACGACGCTCTCGTCCGAGACGTTGCGAATATGCTTCAGCACTATAAGACCGACCATCAGGCGGATAGGCTTGGCCATGCGTCCGTTGTCCTTACAGTACAAGGGGGCAAAGGAACGCTCAAAGGTTTCCCAATTTATCAGATTGGCAAGTTTATACATTGGATGGGTGGGATTGAGCATGGATGCCAAGTCCCAAAACATTGATACCTGATGGGTGTTGGATGGAGATTTATACATTGTTGATTTGCAAGATTTTACTATGCAAAGATACAAAAGCTTGTAGATATATGCAAATAATAGAAATGTTATTTTATTGATAATCAATAGGTTATTTGCTTTTCAAGGGACGACTATTTAGGTTTTCTTGCGAAAGTCTGATTTTTATAACACCATTTTCCGTAATCGTCACATTTGTCTTATATCCTTTATGGCTCGCCGCGATACAGAGGTTTTCGGCAGCACAACCAAGACTGACAAACAATTCCCGGTTGTTGGGATCTACGGCCGGCAGCGATTTTGTGAAGTCTGGATAAATGTCTATCACCGATTTACATATCTTAAACAACCACGGCTGAGTATTATGTCCGGATGGAGCTTTTACCGCATGTTCTATCATAAACAGATAATCTGTGTTTTGGGCGAATATGTTGCTCATTGTTCCTATGAATATAATAAATGTTATAAATAAATTTCTCATTGTTGAATTTCTTTTATCCATAAGTCTATTATCGAATCTATCCCCTTTGTTATCTGCTCCCATCCGTTATCACTTCGCAAGTCGATACCGTTATATATCGGATTTCGTTCTTCCATCAGAGACAGATAACTGATAGATGCAGAAATGATACTTGCCAACGAAGCCACTTCTGAATCCTGAGAACATGTCAGTTGACTTACTCTTTTTATCAAATTACAGCCATTTTGTTCTCTTCTTTCACATAAACGGCTAATATTCTCATTTTCAGTGGAGAGTTCCCATCTGCACAATCGCTTTAATGTAATATCATTCCTCAGCCGTATGATTTGCTCTTTGAACAGGCGTTTAAGACTTCCTCCGATGTCAGACGGTTTGATTATGTCCATATCCGTATTCGCCCAATAATCTTTTTGGAGGAGATATTGTGCAATCAATTCATCAATCCCTCCAAAATATCTGTATATGAGCATTTTGGAAACTCCTGCCCTTTGGGCTATTGCATTCACGCCTATTTTTTCAAAACCGTCGTTTTCAATAATACTCCCGACGGCTTCAAGGATTCTCTTTTCTGTATGTTCCCTGTCTTTCATTTTATTCTTAAATAAAATGTTACCGATAAGTAACAGCAAAGATACGTTACTTGTCGGTAACATACAAAGAAATATACGAAAAACTACTCTTTTTGTATAAAATTTAACATTTGATCAAAGCAATGATTAAAAGGAATTAGAGATTATCCATATCGAACTTGGCTACCTCATTATAAGTCGTGTTTTTGAGCCTTGAAAACGGTATTTCCGGCATATGAAAAATTTCATTTAAACGGTAATCTCTATCAAATTACCCTCAAAGCCCACAATACAGCTCTCGTAATAACCATCACGGTAGTTCTTGGTCCATCAGTCACTTCAAAGCCATCTATCTTTAATTGAGCCGCTAGCGTATCCACTTGTTCTTTACTTCCCACGCTGAAGGAAAGGTGAATAAAGCCCGTTCTGTTTTTCTCTTTCTCGCCATCTGCCATTTGCGGTTTGGTCATCACCTCCAATCGTACATTGTCGTCGAAAGACAAGAAGAAAGAGCGGGAACCTGTCTGTATATTATGGTAACCGAATATTGGGCTTTGCCCTAAAATCTCGCACGAAGAAATCTCTTGCACCTTCGGGAGTACATACATATAAATTCTTTCCATAAATAGATTAGTTTAAAAAAACTTGATTAAATTTCTGATAGACGCGAAAAAAGTTGTATATTTGCTGTTTATAAAAGACCAACTTTATGAGTCGTCAAATTTTTTTACCAGAATTGATAAGTATAAGCATTAAGAATTATACTTTATACCCAAATGGGTTAGATTACACTTACGATTTTGTCGAGGGTGTCAATCTCGTTTTAGGGGGTAATGGTATGGGTAAGACAACATTCGTCAATATCATCAAATTTGGCTTAATTGGTCTTTATAGAAAGGCGAAAGATTTAACCCGTACCTATATGGAACGAGCTATCGTCAAAAGACAATTGTATGAATCAGACTATTTCTCTGCTCGAAAGGATGACAGTATATCTACGGATGGTATTGCTCAAGTAGTTTTGAAATTTAAGATCAATAATACAAGTTTTGAGGTGACTCGTAGTTTGGAAGATGGTCGTTTGTTGTCTGTTATAATAGACGGAATACCATTAGAAGGTATCCCTATAACCGAAAATCGCTATGAACGAGTAAATGATTCTGAACAGACTCAGTATCTTCTTTATCAATATGAGAAAAAAATCCAAGAGTTCTCCAATTTGACTTTCGATGACTTGATTTTTTTTGTGAACGAGATACTCTTCTTTGGAGAGAATCATAATACTGTTCTTTGGAACGATGGGATTGATGGACGCACAGATGTCCAGAACGAATTGTTCAACAAGTATTTTAATGAGCCAGCGTTAGACCTAGAACGTCAGGAAATGCAACGTCAAGCCAAGTATT
This sequence comes from Prevotella sp. BV3P1, assembly GCF_000479005.1. Lineage (GTDB taxonomy): Bacteria > Bacteroidota > Bacteroidia > Bacteroidales > Bacteroidaceae > Prevotella. The sequence goes on from NZ_AWXC01000036.1 coordinate 15,463, forward strand.
TTGATAGTTTATCTCGACATAAGTCAGAAGATATGCGTGTGATAACTAAATTGCTGGAAAAAATTAAGGTATCCAAATCAGATAAAAGTACCGAGGCATCTCCATCTATTGATATTATTGAACTGAAAAGACGCATAGAATTAGTTGTTGAAGAATTGGCCTCCATCCAGACTACTCAAAAATCTCTATCAAAAAAGATATGTATCCTTCAAGGAGAGATAAATAGAGATAGTCTTAATGCTACTAAACTTGACGATGAAAAAAAACAGATAGAAAAAGAGATGAATGCCAGTATGTGGGAAACCCTTCATCCTATGTACAATGCGTTTATCAAGAATATCCAACTAAATCATTTGTGCCCAATATGTAGTCATGAGGTTGAAGACCTAGTGAAGAGGGTGAATGATTCTTCCACAAATTGTTTCGTCTGCGGAAATGAGATACATGTATCAACAGACGTAGGCCTCTCTACTAAATATAAAGAAGTGATTTCTGCCCGCAATAGTCTCTATCAAGGAATTACAAATAAACAACGTAAGATCAATGCTATAGAAGAGACTCAGAACCGTCTTGACAATGACTTTCGCGAAAAAGACCTACAACGTCGTATCTTACTTCAGCGATTGCGCGAGCAAGAATATAAACGCTCAGATGCTGCTGAACCAGACAATTTACGGGCTTTAGATGATGAATATAACAAGTATTCACGAGAAAAAGCAGAATACCAGAAAAAAAGTGAAGAATTTAGGAATAAATCTCTGGAACTGACAAACAGAATTGAAGGAGAAATACTAGCCAATGTCACTCGATTCTCTGCAATTTTTGCAGGATTTGCAGAACGTTTTCTTGGGGTTTCTTGTTCATTAGAATACAATAGTTATGATGACCGTCCCAAACGTTTTTACCCCGTTATTGATGGTAAGGTGAGGAAACAAGAGGAATCATTGTCTGAATCTCAGCGTTTTTTCGTTGACCATTCGTTTAGAATGAGTATCCTAACATTTTTTTATCAGTCGCCATCTTTTTATATCGTTGAGACTCCGGACAGTAGTCTTGACCTATCTTATGAGAAGAATGCTGCTAAGGTTTTCCTACAATTTTTGCGGAAACCTAATATCGTGATTGTGACATCCAATCTTAATAACAGTTCGTTTATAGATCATTTGATTTCAGAACATGGTATCCGTTTGTCAATGGTAGGATTATTGGATATTGCCAAACAATCGTCTATTCAAGGTGGTAACGAACAGATAAAATCTATGTATAATGAAATAAAAAACAGAATACAATGAGTAACAAAGAAGAGTTGATGATGGCTAATGCAGACCTGATGACCATTGTCGCCCATGCAAAGAAAATCGGTTGGAATTCAATGAGCGTTAGCACTCTTCAGCGTGTAATCTATCTAATGAAGGTGTTATACTCTTTTAGTCATAATACAGAGAATGAGTTCAAGCTATACCATTTTAGTGTCACCATATTCGGACCATATTCCGATTTGGTATATAAAAGCCTTGCCTTTCTTTTGTCATCTCAGCGTTTGTTGGGTGATATAGATGGTGATGTTTGGCAAAATTCATCTGACGGTGTTGATACCGTTAGTGATGAGAAGCAAAAATGGATTGATGTAATTTTTCTCATCCTTGGCAAATATGGGGAAAGTAAAATTTTCAGTTTTATTATCAATGATCCACAATACGAACAGTCTGTTAAAGCTAACCTCAGTTCAGAGATTAGTACAGATTTGGAGAATGATACGTTAAAAGTCCTCCATGATTTCAAGAATGCTTTTGAGAGAACATTGGTTGACACGTCAACTATTAGTAAAGAGGAATATATTAGTCTTTATTTCGACTATCTTTTCAGTCAGATTATCAGTAAGAGATGAAAATCATGAGTATAGGTAGATTTTCCAATAATCCTGAATTCATGCGTATGCTTGAAGAGAAGCAATCAGATATCTTACGGCGTACCAATGATGGTATTCAAGAAACATGGCAGTTTCAGCAGTTGTTGTCTCTGTTTGCAGAATGTCGTCGAAAAAACAAAGAGTGCGATTACCGTCTGATTCTCATCAGCAAAACAGACTTACTTAATCTTTGTTCTGATGCAGAGGTTAAGGTGCAAGAGTTATTCCACCTTCATGCCTTTCTTACCAATAGAACGGTACGTGTGGATTCTAATTTTAGCGTACTGAATAACAATAATGATGTGTTCCCTAACAATAATAATGATGCCCGTCGGTATTTTGCGGCTTTGTCGAATACAGCTGAAGATCTGATAGCTTTCCATGTAGCCCCTAATGCTACTATTAATTATTTTATTGATGGTAGTGATTATGGAGATGGAGTGTTCTATACACTTGAGGCTCAGAGTCGTTATGAAGAATTAAAGCCTATAGAACAGTTAGAGAAGGTTCTGGATGAGTATCGTGTAAACCTGACTCACCAAGATACTTACCTCAAGTTCTTTGTGCCCAAAGCCGGTCTTCGTGCCCTACGAATTTCGATGAAATCAACTGAAAATGAAAAGACCTTTTTAGAGGATTATAAACATCTTTTAAACAATAAACCCGAAGAATTATTTAGGGAAGATATGCGAGAGTATATCAAACAACACATGAGGGTCGTAGTTTCGCGTGAAGTCATGTTGGAAGATCTGGATCGCTTAGATATTGTACTAACAGACGAGATGGGTAGTGATTTGTATTTTATAGAGGTCAAATGGGTTGGTGAGAGTATCCATAACAATGGTCAGAAATTAGGAACTGAATACAAAGCATCTCCACGCATTAGACCAGAAGCAATCAAACAAGTACTTGGCTATATAGATAATTTATTGGCAGAGAAAAAAAATGTGAAGATAGGTTATCTCGCGGTTTTTGATGCCCGCAAAGAGGATAAGGTTGATACCGGTAGAGGAATAAAAGAAACTGACTATCCGGAAAATTTAAAGAAACATTTTCCGAGGTTTCTCAAACTTCCAGACTTCCGTATCAAAAATATTAATCCCAGATAAGGAAACATAGGGAATGAAAGATTATCCTTTGATAGATTACACAGAGAAATATAACTCTATTATGGTATTTGACAAAAATAGGGATGTTTTTGTTCATAGATGGTATCCTTTTGTGGAGGGTTACTCTAAGGAGTTTATAGAGGAGATTATCCAGGAACTACCTTCCCCCCCAAAATGTGCTATGGAACCTTTCTGTGGGAGTGGTACGACCCCTGTCGAATTACAGAGTCATAACGTTAAATGTTATAGTTTTGAGGTGAGTCCCTTTATGCATCTTTTGACTAAAGTCAAACTTGAACAGACTTACGACGAATTAACATTTAAATATTATAGAAACAAAATAGCAGACTCATTGTCAAATCCATTACAAGATATTCGAACTAAGGAATCTGTACCCTTTGGTCATACGGTTGTGTATAAAACTGGTATGAGAAAATGGAATTTTCACAACACATCACTTGACGGTATTCTTGATATCCGTCATGCCATTCGTATGGAAATTGATGATGAGAGATATAAAAAACTATTTACTATTGCTCTGGCTTCTATTATTTTGCAATCTAGCAATATGTTTCGCAATGGTAAATGTTTGTCATATAAAAAAGATTGGGAAACGCGAATTTATAGCAGAATAGATATTCATAAACTTTTTCTTGCTAAATTAGACGGTGTTATCGCAGAGGATATTAAAATTATCTCTTCGAAACCAACGGTAGTGAATAACACGAATATATGTTATTTGGGTGATGTTCGTAAGGGTATTGAGGAAGTACCAGATAACTCTTTGGACTTAATAATTACTTCTCCTCCATATTTAAACTCCCGTGACTATACAGATATTTATATGTTAGAATTAAAAGTGCTAGAATTAGTAAATAGTCACGAGGATTTAAGGAATCTTCGAAAGAGCACTCTCCGCTCACATGTCCAAGTAAAATATTCAGAATTAAAGCCAATAGATAACTCACGTTTAGAAAAGTGCCTTTCTGATATGAAAAACTCAAAGACAAAGAGTTGGAATACGGATATTCTCAATATGATTTGTGGATATTTTGAAGATATGGAGACACTTTTCTCAGCTTTTAAGAAGAAAATGCGTGTAGGAGGTGTGATTTACTTAAATGTGGCTAATTCCGCTTATTTTGGAGTAGAGGTACCTGTTGACTATATCATAGGTGATATAGCTGAAAAAAATGGCTTTTGTGTTCGTGAAATTAGAAAAGCTCGTGATATAAAAGCTAGTCCACAACAAAGTAAGATGATTGGAAAACTACGAGAAAGTGTATTGGTAATTGATAAAAGATAAGATAACTTCTTCCTCGATAAAATATCTCTTTTCAAGACAAAAAAATATGTCCTATTATAAATCCATTTCCCAAATCCTGTGAAACCACACAAAATTTGAGATCTTCACAAAAGCAAGTGCTTTGGTCGTCTATTTTGCTACTCATTGATATATTATGTAAGTTATCCCTCAAGAACCCAACTTACAACCAGCAAATGGTATTGGATAACACCTTTGTTTCATTAACGTTGGAATCCACTCCTTGAATACTCCATTTTAGG
>NZ_AWXC01000037.1 GCF_000479005.1 Prevotella sp. BV3P1
TGAACCAGACAAGACAATGAACGCAAGCGTTCTGCGAATTAAACAAAACAGCCGACATAAACATATTGTGTGTCTTTGCCAAATTTGTTTCATTTGGTGAACGCTTGCGTTCATTGAACCAAGCCATCGAATTCGTTCCATTTGTTCAATTCGTTGTTAAAGCAAATCAAATGACTGTTTTGTCAACAAGCAATCTTTTTTAATTGTAATAGCTATGGGTTGCAACGCTGGGTTTTTGTTGTTTCCGTGCTTTTTCTTAACTTTGCGGCATGCTCATGAAGTATGTAGATGTCATTGTTCCGCTGCCTTTGGAAGGCACGTTTACCTATTCGGTTCCGCACAACTTGGCTGACAGGGTGCGGTTTGGCGTGCGTGTGGCCGTGACGTTTGGTTCCTCGAAGGTGCATACCGCCATCGTGGTGAGGGTGCATCAGGATAAACCCGCCTTTAACGTTAAAGACATCGTTGACGTGATTGATGACCAACCCATGCTTCTGGAGCAGCAATACCAGCTGTGGCAGTGGCTGTCGGCGTACTACATGGCCCCGCTCGGTGATGTGTACAATGCCGCTTTGCCTGCCGGACTGAAGGTGGAGGAGAATTATAAGCCTCGTACGGAGACGTATATCGACCTGTGCGAGCCGCTGCGCAACGAACAATCGCTGAACGTGGCCCTTGACATGCTGAAGCGAGCGCGCAACCAGCGCGAGGCTCTCATGCACTTCTTGCACATCTCACACTGGGAAACGATTGAGGGAACGCAGACTGCAGAGCCGGTGGTCGACATCACCCGGGAGGAGTTGATGAATGTGTCGCGCTGTTCGTATGCCGTCATCAAGAGTCTGGTAGAGCGGAAAATACTGTTCACCTACGAGCGGGAGGTGGGACGGCTCAATGACCATGGGGAGGAACATCTTGAAAATGTAAAACGTTTGAATGAGGCCCAACAGGAAGCGTACAACCAGATTGTTTTTCAATTTCTCAAGAAAAACGTGGTTTTGCTGCATGGCGTCACCTCCAGTGGCAAAACCGAAATCTACATACACCTTATTAAAAAGGCACTCGAGGAAAAGAAGCAGGTGCTGTATCTGTTGCCTGAGATAGCCCTCACGGTGCAAATTACCAGTAGGCTAAGACATGTGTTTGGCGACAAACTGGGCATCTACCATTCTAAATATAGTGATGCCGAACGTGTTGAAATATGGAAAAAACAGCTTTCGCACCATCCATACGAGGTGGTATTGGGTGCGCGCAGTGCCGTGTTTCTGCCTTTTCAGCGGCTTGGATTGGTCATCATTGATGAAGAACACGAAACCTCTTTCAAGCAACAAGACCCCTCGCCGCGCTATCATGCACGGTCGGCAGCCATCGTGTTGGCAAGGATGTATGGCGCGAAGACCTTGTTAGGGACGGCCACTCCGTCGGTGGAAAGCTATTATAACGCCTGCCAGGGCAAGTATGGACTGGTGACCTTGACCTCGCGGTACAAGGATATTCAGCTGCCGGAGATTAGGGTGGTGGACACGAAGGATCTGCAACGGCGCAAGATGATGACGGGACCTTTCTCGCCACCGCTCATTGCTGCCGTCAACGATGCGTTGAAGAGCGGGCAGCAAGTCATTCTCTTTCAGAACCGACGAGGCTTCGCACCGATGATAGAGTGCCGCACTTGCGGTTGGGTTCCAAAGTGCACCAACTGTGATGTGTCGCTCACCATGCACAAAAGCATGAATTTGTTGACCTGTCATTATTGTGGTTACACCTATCGCATACCCACGGTTTGCCCCGCATGTGGCGGCACCGACCTGCGTGGTCGTGGCTATGGAACGGAGAAAGTGGAGGAGTATGTGGGGCAATTGTTCCCCGAGGCGCGTGTCGCCCGCATGGACTTGGACACTACCCGCACCCGCAACGCCTACGGAAGGATTATCGATGACTTCTCTTCCGGTCGCACCAATCTGCTCATCGGCACGCAGATGGTGAGCAAAGGACTTGACTTCGACCGGGTTAGTGTGGTGGGAATACTCAATGCCGACGCCATGCTGAACTATCCAGACTTCCGCGCTTACGAACACGCCTTCATGATGATGGCGCAGGTAAGCGGTAGGGCCGGGCGTAAAGGGCAGCGGGGAAAAGTGTTTTTGCAGACCAAAAACAAGGAGCTACCCATCATCAGACAGGTGGTGGAAAATGACTATCAAGGATTTTATGAGGCACTGTTGGATGAACGGAGAATGTTTTCTTATCCGCCCTTCCATCGGTTGGTATACGTTTTCTTGCGTCACCGGCACGACGAAGTGGTGGAGTCGGCCGGCATAGAGATGGGCAGCAGGCTCAGACAAGGATTGGGTGATCGTATTTTAGGTCCTGACAAACCTTCGATAGCGCGCGTTAAAAACCTGCATATCCGCAAGATTGTCATCAAATTGGAGAACGGTATCGACCAAAAGGCCGTGCGCCATTACTTGCGTACCGTGCAGCAACAACTCTTGCAGGACAAGCGATATGCTGCCCTGCAAGTGTACTATGACGTGGATCCGCTATAGGGCGGTTCTATAAATTACCACCGTAAAGTTTTATTTATGTTGGGCGGTTTACGTTTTGTCATCTTGCGGTCTTTTTTTTGTTCAATTTGCTTGTTCGTTCAGTCGTATAGCTCGCTATACTCCTTCACTCACAAACAAATTGACCAGCAAAAACAGCCTCGCAATCTGACAAAGCTAATTTATAGAAACGCCCTTTAGCGAAAGAAGCGTGATTTAGTCCTCACGAGGTTTCTCTTTCTTCTTCTCTTCTTCCGGATATGATATTCGTGTGTGGTAAATGGCCTTCAGTCGTTCTATCAATACCTGCTTGGCTTGTAACACATCCCTGAAGGTAATGGGGCAATTGGTGAAGGCACCGCGCTTCACTTGTCCGTCAATGATTTTGTTGGTGAGCTCTGTTATGCTCTCTTCCGTGTACTCGGGAAGTGAACGAGAGGCAGCCTCAACAGAGTCGGACATCATCAAGATGGCTTGTTCGCGCGTGAAAGGATCGGGTCCCGGATAGGAGAATGGTGCAGGATCTACCTCCTCATCGGGATGTTCATTCTTGTATTGTATGTAAAAATAACTTGCCGTGCTGGTGCCATGATGGGTCAATATGAAGTCTTTGATAAAGGATGGCAGGTTGTTTTGCTCAGCCAATTTTACGCCATCAGGCACATGACTCACGATGATGCGGGCACTCTCCTTCGGCGACAGGCCATCGTGTGGGTTGGCTCCTACTTGATTTTCGGTGAAAAAAGCGGGGTTGTTCATCTTCCCAATGTCATGATACAGGGCGCCGGTACGCACCAATAGGGCGTTGGCCTCAATCTTATTGGCAATCTCAGCGGCCAGGTTGGCCACGGTAATGGAGTGCTGGAAGGTGCCAGGAGCTATCTCGCTGAGGTTGCGAAGGATGCCCCGGTTGGTGTTGGACAGCTCGAATAGCGTGACATTGGATGTGAAGCCAAACATCTTTTCGATGACATACATCAGCGGATAAGACAGCAACAGCAGTACGGCATTAGCTGCAAAGTGGTAATACATGTCGATGTCAAGCTTGTCGAGCGAGCTGTTTTGCATGAGTTGTAGCGCGAAATAAACCACCGCATACGATAGTCCTACGAGGATAGCTGTCTTAAATACCTGCGATCGTTGTGTGAGTTCGCGAAGGGAATAGATGGCTACCAGGGCCGCAACGATTTGCATAATGATGAATTCGTATTGATATTTCACCGCTGCGGCACAGATCAGGATGATGATGCACTGTGTGACAAATGCCGTTCTTGAATCCATGAACATGCGTACAAAGATGGCTGCGGTGGCCAATGGCAGGATGTACACGCTGAATAAACTGTGCTTCATCATCAGTGACACGATGATGGGGAACAGCGTGATGAGCACATAAAGCATCATGATGCTGCGCGGCTTGCTGAAATAATCTTTGCGGAAAAGCGATAAATAGACCGTGAACAGAATGATGAGGATGCTCACATAGAGCAGTTGGCCATAAAAAGTGGTCTTGGTTTCTTGTTCAGAAACGTTTCTGCGCTGCATCTCTCGCTCGTATGAGTTCAATACCCGATAGGTGTATTCATCAACAATGTCGCCCCGGTCGATTATCTTTTGCCCACTAATCACCATGCCGCTGGCTATCGGAATGCTGCTCAAAAGGTCGTTGAGTTCAGTTTCACTCCGGTCTTTGTCATAAATCAAGTTGGGCTGTAGGTAGAAGTTAAGGTTGCATCGCTGCAATAATTGGCGATAAGGAGCCAGCTTGTTGTCGGCAAACAGCTGTTCGTAGGCCGACAAGGTAGAGTAAACGCAATTGACTTGGACGCTCTGTGCCGCCTTGCCATTTACCACTCTGACCATGTTGGTCGAATCTTTTGCGAATCGATTATATTCGGGTGTGTTGATAATGCCTGTCTGATAGAGACGATGAAACCGATCCAAAAGGATGTGCATGTATGCCGCTGGCAAGCCTGGCACGCCCAACTTGAAGTCGTTTTTGAATCGTTCTATCTGCTCTTTCTCCACACTTGCCTTATAATTGAAGTAGGGTTGGAAATACTGCATCAGCGAGTCTTTCTCCTGTTGGATGGCCTCATCTGTCTTATAAATGGGGAAATCAAAGGTGGCAATGAATGAATGATACATCCAAGGCTTGTCCACATCGTAATGAAACTGCTGTGACGTGTCGCGTGGAAGGCTCCATACAATGAGCACAACGGTAACCACCACGAGTATAATCCTCGTTAAAATGCTTTGCCAGTTTTGCGTATCTGCTATGTTAAATTTACTCATTTTGTCACAAAAAATAGGTATCTTGTTCTGAAACGTGTTGATAGATGGGATGTAATCCCTATAAGGCTCGTATGTGTACCATGACCCTTTTGACAGTTCATGATACAGGGTCATTCTACCTTATGTCATGCGAAAATACAAAAAAAATACGCTATAATGCAAAAAAATGACTACTTTTGCACAAAATTTAATATCTTATCTTCATTTATTAAAAATGGCAGAAAGAAAAGTAAGGGTGCGATTTGCACCCAGTCCTACCGGTGCTTTACATATTGGTGGAGTACGAACAGCGTTGTATAATTATCTTTTCGCACGTCAGCATGGTGGCGATCTCGTGTTTAGAATCGAGGACACCGACTCTCATCGCTTCGTTCCTGGAGCCGAAGAATATATCCTTGAGTCATTCAAATGGTTGGGCATCCAGTTCGATGAAGGCGTTTCTTTCGGCGGAGAGCATGGCCCTTATCGTCAAAGCGAGCGTCGCGAGATATACAAGACGTACGTTCAGCAATTGCTGGATGCAGGTAAGGCTTATTATGCCTTTGACACTCCGGAGGAGTTGGAGGCCAAGAGAAACGAATTAAAAAACTTCCAATACGATGCTCATACGCGCATGCAGATGCGCAATTCGTTAACCATGACGCTCGATGAGTGCCAACAACGCATCGCGGATGGCGAGCAATATGTGGTGCGTTTCTTGGTAGAACCTGGTCGTGAAATACATGTACAGGACTTGATTCGCGGCGAAGTGATTGTCAAAAGCGACATCCTCGATGACAAGGTGTTATATAAGAGTGCTGACGAGCTCCCCACTTACCATCTGGCCAACATAGTTGATGACCATCTGATGGAGATTACACACGTCATCAGAGGTGAGGAATGGTTGCCCAGTGCACCCCTGCATGTGTTGCTCTACGAGGCGTTTGGCTGGACCGACAACATGCCTTCGTTTGCCCATCTGCCCCTATTGTTGAAGCCGGAAGGCAAGGGTAAGCTGTCAAAACGTGATGGTGATCGCCTGGGCTTCCCTGTCTTTCCGCTGGAATGGCACGACCCCAAGACGAGTGAAGTGTCGTCAGGATTCCGCGAGAGCGGTTATTTCCCCGAGGCAGTGGTTAACTTCCTGGCTCTTTTGGGGTGGAATCCGGGAACCGATCAAGAGATTTTTTCACTCAGCGAGTTGGTTGATGCCTTCGACATCACACGCTGTTCCAAGGCCGGAGCCAAGTATGATTACCAGAAAGGCATTTGGTTCAACCACGAATACATGTTGCAGAAGAGTGATGATGAGATAGCCGATCTCTTCGCACCCATCGTCGCCAACAACGGCGTTGATGAGTCGATGGATCGTATCCGCCAGGTGGTTCACATGATGAAAGACCGTGTCGACTTTGTAAAAGAGCTTTGGCCGTTATGTTCTTTCTTCTTCGTAGCACCGCTGGAGTACGACATGAAGACCGTTCGCAAGCGTTGGAAACCCTATTCGGCAGAGCAGATGACCGAGCTGGCCGACTTACTGGAAGGTCTTGACGATTTCTCCATTGAGAATCAAGAGCAGCATGTCATGAACTGGGTTAAAGAGAAAGATTACAAACTGGGTGATGTTATGAATGCGTTCCGTCTGACGTTGGTAGGAATAGGCAAAGGCCCGGGCATGTTCGACATCTCGGCTTTTCTGGGTAAGAACGAAACATTAAGGCGTTTGCGCAAGGCCATCGAGGAGATTCCCACCGTGGCTTCTCATCTTGCCTGATGCAAAAACGCTGAATAGGAAAACCTCTCTGCATCGTGTACCAAGTAGCCATATACCTCTATCTGTGCGGTGTTGCCGTTGTCAGTATCTTCAGTAAGAAAGTTAAGAAGATGTGGAAGGGCGAACGCCAGACCCTTGATATCCTCAAGAGCAAGGTCAATCCCAACCATCAATATATCTGGTTCCATGCCGCTTCGTTAGGTGAATTCGAGCAAGGGCGGCCGTTGATTGAGCGAATCCGCACCGATTATCCTGAATATAAAATACTGCTGACGTTTTTTTCGCCCTCGGGTTACGAGGTGAGGAAGAACTATGAGCATGCCGACATTGTGTGCTATCTGCCCATAGACACCATCCGCAACGCCCGCAGGTTTTTGAGAACGGTGCGTCCGTGCATGGCCTTCTTCATCAAATACGAGTTTTGGTACAATTACCTGCACATCCTCAAGCACCGCAATGTACCCGTTTACAGTGTCAGTAGCATCTTCCGTGAAAACCAAATCTTTTTCCATTGGTACGGCATGGGCTATGGCCACGTGCTGAAATGCTTTACCCATTTCTTCGTACAGAACCATCAAAGTGTGGAGCTGTTGAACCGTCTTGGCATCAGAAAGGTCGACGTGGTTGGTGATACGCGTTTCGATCGGGTACTGCAAATCAAGGAGTTGGCCAAGCAGTTGCCCATCGTCGAGGCTTTCAAGGATGGTCGGAAGGTGTTCGTAGTAGGCTCAAGTTGGGAGCCTGATGAAGACGTTTTCGTCCCATTCATGAACGAACATCGGGATTGGAAACTGATTATTGCGCCCCATGTCATTGCCGAAAGTCATCTGAAGACGATTGAACAGAAATTACAACTCCGCACCGTTCGCTACACGCAGACCACGCCAGAGGAGGCGCGCGATGCCCAATGCCTTATTATTGACTGCTTCGGACTGCTGTCAAGTGTTTATCATTACGGTGAGGTGGCCTACGTTGGAGGCGGATTTGGCGCAGGTATTCACAATGTATTGGAAGCCGCCGTGTGGGGCATCCCGGTCATCTTCGGCCCCAACAACCAACGCTTCCAAGAAGCACAGCAGCTCAAGCCCGTTCATGCAGGGATTGAAATCACCGATCAGACGACGTTCGCAACGGTGATGTCCCAATTCATGACCCGGCCCGATGTTTTGCAACAGTGTGGGCAGGCGGCCGAAACGTTTGTCGTAGAGCGTGCCGGAGCTACCGAGAAAATATTAAAGCTCATTAAGATTTGACGAGCCTTTTCCATGCCGCATTCAGTTAAATGCTGGTAAAAGGTTAGTCTTACGCCGAGGCTAACCTTTTGCTTTTTCTATCAATTCGGTCGGAAGCGTGGGCATGGCACCATGCTGTGTGCAGACGTATGCACTCACTTCCACAGCCAGTTGGTGGGTTTCGCTCATGCGCTTGCCATTCAACAGCGCAGCCACGAACGAACCCGTGAACGAATCACCTAATCTTTTCAAAACGGTTGAGTTTGTAGGTACGTTTTTAATTGCATTGACTTTGGTGCTTAAACTCATTGACTTTGATGCCTAAACTCATTGACTTTGGTGCCCAATCTCCATGAGTTTGGCTTTCAACATTCTTGATATTTATAAGTAACTATATATCAGTTTGTTAGGGGATTGGTATTGAAAGACTTTTTCTGCCGTATCGACTGGTCTTCAAACCCCTTGAGAGTTTTCATCTTGATGTGGTTACCGTATGCCGTATGGCCTTTTTGGTTGCGGCTTTTCACGTTGCGTTTTAGCGCATACGAGAAGGTTCCGACGTGTATGTTGGTTTGCCAGTAGATGGTGTCTGCCTGTTGAATCTGTTTCAAGGCAGCTTCTGTTCCACAGATAAAGGATGGCAAAGATGGGGCATGTAAATAACTGTTGAGTTGTTAAAAGTGGTTAGAAAAAGGTTGTGCAATGACAGGCTGACCGCTTACAGAGTGCCGATATCTATCTATCGCAGCAGCACAAAGATAGCATAATCCACAGGAACGGCAAAATAATTGCTTGGTTTTTCAAACATATTACGTACCTTTGTAGATGACAGATTGGGCCTATACAGAGCAAGTTTACAGGCTTTGTGTTTGGCTTACACAGTCTTTGTCCTGTTTATTCTTACGGAATGCCGGCTTTTTCGATGGCTGGATCGAGAAAATACGATGATGTTTGAGAATAGAACTTGATTGAACTGAACAACCTATAACCTTCGCCACATGATGAAATGGTGTCACATGATTTTGCTGTTGGCTGCGACCTTGTTATCGCAGTCCGCACTTGCCGACCGCTATACGCGCGGCATTGGATTGTATCCCGGTAATCCGCAGGAGAATGAAGCCCCTGTGATGGAACCCGATCAGACCTATCGTAACATCGCTTTGCATCGCAAGGCTTTCCACTCTTCATCGTACGATTACAACCTAACGGCACAATTGCTCACCGATGGCATCATCACTCGTCAGGTTCCTGCCTATCTGGTGGCGAGCACTAATAGTGGCGTTTTGCCCCTTCGAGAACGCGAATGGGCCATTGATGGCGGAGAGTATACCCGCAATATCTTGATGGGTAGTCGGGCAAAGTTGGAGTACCACTGGCAGGGAATGGGCATCAAAGCCAACCAAGTGAAGCTGTTTGCCAGCGTAGCCTATCAGCCCCAAGAGGCCAAGAATGGCTTTTCCATCAAGGTGATGGGTAAGAATCGCAAAGGACAGTGGGTGGTGTTGGACGAGAAACGTGGAGAAGCATTGCCCGGAGAGGCTTCGAAATACAAGGCACACAGCGACCCTAACAAGAATACAGGCGGTGACATGTTGCCTACGCGAAAGGTCAATATCAGCTTCAATCTCAACACCAAGGGTAAAACTTTCAGCGACCTTCGCTTGGCGTTGGACATGGATGGCGCTGCTTACTGGACTGTTACCGAACTGAAGTTTTATCAAGACGGGCGGCCAATGACCGACCTGTTGCCTTCTTCAGCCTTCAACAGCTGTTGGATGAGTGCGGAGGGCGGCAATCAATGGGTGTATATTGATTTGGGCGTGAAGGCCTCTTTTGACAAAATTCGTTTGCATTGGGTGCAAAAAGCCAAGCAAGGACAGCTTGAAGTGTCTGATGATGCCCAACGATGGCGGCCGCTATGTAAGTTGTCTTCCAAGAATGCGGCCCTCGATGAGTACGACTGCAAGGCCACGGCCAGATATGTGCGTGTGAACATGCAGGGTGCACGGGCAGGACAACGCTATGCGCTCAGTGAGTTGGAAGTAATGGGTCGTGGGGGATTGGTGGCGCATCCCAAGGCGGAAAAACGTCTGGATGGCAACCAACTTTCGCTCAATGGGGGGCAATGGCGATTGCAGCGTGCCTCGCAAGTGCGCGCAACGGGCGAACAAATTGCGCAAGCAGCCTTTGACGACAGTAAGTGGATAACGGCCACAGTGCCTGCAACGGTGCTGTCGAGCTATATGAACATCGGCGCCATACCCAATCCAAACTATGCCGACCATCTGTTTATGATTTCCGAATCGTTCTTCAATTCCAACTTTTGGTATCGTCGTTCGTTCCGCGTTCCACAGGCTATGTTGGACAGACATGTGTTCCTGAACTTTGATGGCATTAATTGGAAGGCCGACATCTACCTCAATGGAAAGAAGGTAGATCGCATGGAAGGGGCATTTGTTCGTGGAAGAATCGACGTTAGCAAACTGCTCGTGGCGGGCGAGAACGTGCTGGCCGTGGAGATTGTGAAGAATCAACATCCAGGTGCTGTTAAAGAAAAGAATGAGACGAATACCGATTTTAATGGCGGAATCTTGGGTTATGACAATCCTACGTTCCATGCCACGATTGGATGGGATTGGATCTCTACCATCCGTGGGCGTGACATCGGTATTTGGAATGACGTGTATCTGTCTGCTGAAGGTGGGGTGAGTTTGGCGAATCCGGTGGTGACTTCGTGCTTGAATCTGCCGGATACGTTGGCTACGGTCACACCGTCAATCGTACTGCAAAACAATGAATCGCATGCTGTGACAGGACGGTTGAAGGGCTGGATAGGCGATGTGATGTTTGAAAAAACCGTGACCTTGCCCGCATTGGGCACGGTGGAAACAACGTTTGACCCATCGAAATTCGCCGATTTGAAGAACCGTCGTCTGCGTTTGTGGTGGCCTAACGGCTATGGAACACCTTATCTTTACGATGCTGGATTTAGGTTTGAGGTGGATGGAAAGGTGTCGGACGAGCTGACGTTCAAGGCCGGAATTCGTGAAGTGGGGTATAGGGATGTTGATACTCGACTGACGATGTATGTCAATGGGAAACGCTTCGTGCCACTTGGAGGCAACTGGGGATTCAGCGAGAGCAATCTGAATTATCGGGGTCGGGAATACGATATTGCCGTGAAGTATCACCGCGACATGAATTATAACATGATACGCAACTGGGTAGGACAGACCGGTGATGAGGAGTTTTACGAGGCTTGTGACCGCTATGGCATCATGGTGTGGCAAGACTTCTGGTTGGCTAATCCGGCCGATGGACCTGATCCGATGGATGAGGGCATGTTTCTGAACAATGCAAAGGATTATGTTTACCGCATCAGAAAGCATCCGAGTATCGGTTTGTACTGTGGACGAAATGAGGGTTATCCACCAGAAACGATCGATCGGGCGCTGCGTCAATTTGTACAGACGTTGCATCCAGGACTTTGTTATGTGTCCAGTTCGGCCGATGATGGTATCAGTGGGCATGGCCCATACCGTGCTTTGCCTTCGAAAGAATACTTTGAAAAGCAGACCGGTAAGCTGCATTCGGAGCGTGGAATGCCGAATGTAATGACCTTTGAGGGCCTCTCGAGGACGCTGAGTCCAGAAGCTTTGTGGCCACAGAATGCGCAATGGGGACAGCATGACTACACGTTACAAGGGGCGCAGCAAGGAGATTCGTTCAACAAAATCATCGAGAAAGCATTCGGAAAGGTGCAAAACGCCAAGCAGTTCACCGCTCTTGCGCAGTGGGTGAACTATGAAGGCTATCGCGCTATGTATGAGTCAGGTAGCAAGGATCGGTTGGGTTTGTTGATATGGATGAGCCATTCGTGTTGGCCCAGCATGACATGGCAGACATACGACTACTACTTTGAACCTACAGCAGCCTTCTTTGGTGTGAGAAAAGCATGCGAACCGTTGCACATACAGTGGAATGCAAGCACGCGAAACATGGAGGTTGTCAATCTAAATAGCGTGGTGAGTGGGACGTTGAAGGCGCAATGTGAGGTGCTGGATATCCACGGAAAACGGCTTTCTTACCATGAGATGGCGTTGCAGAGCAAGCCTGATACGACCGTTGTCTGCACGAAAATAGAAGAGCCAGACATGCCAGGGGCGGTCTACTTTTTGAAAATGAAATTGGTAGACGATAACAACCAGGTGCTGTCAGACAACTTCTATGTCTGCTCGACCGATGAAGGAAACCTGCAAGAACTTAGGCGTTTGCCCATGGTAACGTTGACCACGCATGTCAAATGGGAAGGAACTCAGGCAACGGTTGTGCTGAAAAACGAGAGTGACACACCCGCCATGATGAACCGCATCAACTTAAAAGGCAACGATGGCCTGCAAATTTTGCCGGTTGATTATAGCGACAATTATTTCCACCTCATGCCCGGTGAACAGAAAACGGTGACCGTGAAGTGGAAAACGGAGGATACTCGTGGTTGTGAACCGATGTTGGAAATATCGGGACTGAATGTAAAATTGAAAGAGATGTCTGCGCGATGACACCTTTTGTATCAATGATATAACTCTTTTTTAATACTGGATGATCAATGAAAAAAATGACGTTATGCCTTGCAATCTATGTTTGCATCAATGCTTTAGGCTTGCAAGCACAGGAACAAGGCAACTACAAACGCTTGTTATGGAACTCAAATGTAAAGGTTGAGAGCTCCAATCTGCCCCTTGTCTTCATCAATGTGAAGGGCGAAACGATACAAAGGGAAGATCGCATCTTGGCACAACTCAAAGTCATAAACAATGGTGCAGGAAAGCTAAACCATGGCGATACCCTTGCTTATCCAAACCAAAATGTAGATTATGAGGGCTTTGTTGCCTTGAAATATCGTGGCAACTCTTCGTTCAATGCATCAGACAAAAAGCCCTTTTCGTTCAGACCTTTGACGGCACCCGATGTGAAAGCCAAGAAAGCTAAGGTGAAAATACTGGGTATGGGTAAAGATAATGATTGGGCGTTATTGGCTCCTTACTCCGATAAGTCGATGATGCGCGATGTATTGACCTTTGAGTTGGCACGTCATTATTTCGATTATGTGCCGAGTGCTCGATACTGTGAACTTATCTTGGATGGTACATACTACGGCATTTATATCATGACAGAACGCCCCACGAAAGGCAGTAAGCGGCTAAACTTGGATGATCCGGGTGAAAAATACGAAGACCTGACTGGCGATTATCTAGTGGAGATCGATCGAAATGATGATTCCAATTATCCGTCACCGCATCACCCTATCACGCATTATGGTGGTACTGAGTTGAAGAATAGAACCATTAAATACCAATACAAACACCCTAAAGAGGACGAATTTCGCGACCTTCCCGTCGGAACAAAAACGGAATTAATTCGGCAGATCAACCTGATGGAGAACTCTTTTCTCACATCTTCCTACCGAGATCCATTGACTGGGTATCGGAAATACATTGACGTAACCTCGTTTATCGATTACATGTTGGCTACAGAGTTTGCCTTGAATATAGACGGTTATCGCCTCAGTACCAAACTCTACAAATACAGTGAAGCCAAAGCGAAAGCGAAAAAGCAGGACCATCGGTGGAAGATGACCCTGTGGGATTTCAACATAGCCTACGGGAATGCAAACTATAACTGGGGCGAATCGACAGATGTGTGGCAATATGATTTTAATAGTCGGAACAGTAATGATGGCGAGTTGGTTCCGTTCTACTGGTCGTATTTGCTGCAAGATCCACGGTATGTCAGTGAAATGAAGGCACGGTGGGCCGAATATCGACAAGGATCTTATGATACAGAGCGTGTAATGAATAAGATAGACTCTATTGCCAACTTGCTGTTATCAGGTGGAGCTATAGACCGAAATCAACAAGCTTACGAAATCATTGGTCGACATGTTTGGCCAAATGCGTATGTCGGCAGCTCTTATCAGGATGAAATAAACTATCTGAAGAGTTGGATTAAAAGGCGAATCAGGTTTATGGATAAGCAGTTGGGGGTAACAACTACCCAACCAATCGCTACCGAAGCCGTAGAAGTAAAGAGCGGTTTCAATGCCGATCTCATCGCTGAGGCTCAGCCATCTAACCAATATACCACTGCTGGTTTAGACCGTGAACGCAGTAACTTCTATACGAAAGGCGTCAAAAAACTTGGTGCTATTCCCGAAGATGGGGCGATTATCTCTGAAAACGAAAAGATACATTACCAGTTAGCTGCTTATGATGAAAGCAATGGATTGTGCTTATCCTATAACGGTTCGGCTGGGACAATCCACTTTGCGAAACCCTTCAAGACGCCAATTCTTTATTTTCTCTTGTCCAGTGGCAATGGCGTTACGATGCTAGAAGCAACCGTTCATTACAAAGATGGTACGCACAGTGACGTGCAGGTCTGCATGGCTCCCGATTGGGCTCATCGTGATTTGACAGGAACGGAAGCGCTATCTCGACTTGGACGCATCCGTACCGACGGCTATATCACGCACTCACCCCATTATTCAATTAGCGAAAATTACCTGGAGGTTGATGAGAATAAGGAGGTAGAAAGTGTTACTTTCAAACAAAAGCGTGACGCAGTGGCTTCTATCTTTGCCTTCTCTAGGCAGCTCACTTCTGCAGAAACAGCTATCGACCATACCTATTTACGTAATAAGAATGGTGTGGCGGGCAATCAATTGATTGGGATATACAATGCTAGTGGTCTGAAACTCTCTACCCTGCAGCATGGGTTGAACATCTTGAAATACAGTGATGGTTCAACCAGAAAGGTGATGAGGAAGTAATGGCTAGGGCATTTTTAAGCGAAATTCAATGGCCGTTGTTGCGGCAATCACTTGTCGTGGTGGGTGTTGTTCGATGACAATGGGTATCACTGTTTGTGCATGGACTGTCAGGGTGGCGCATAGCACAAGTGTGATCAAGATGATTTTCTTCATCATGTGAAATCGTTCGTCTAATTGTTCTTATATGATTAAAAGGTAAGGTCAAATCAAAGAACGTCTATATATAGTCTGTTCCTTTCTTGATTTGCACCTCATTGACATATTTTCTCACCAGTGCTGACGAGTCTTCTTTCTTGCAAATGAGCAATACGTTGCCATGTTCGGCAATGATATACCCTTCCAGTCCGTTGAGGATGGCCAGTTTATTCTTCGGCAACTTGATGACGTTGTTTTGGCAATCTTCAAGGATGACTTCGCTGTCAATCACTACATTGTCCGATTCGCTCTTCTGCATGGCCTCGTAGATGCTGTGCCACGTGCCGATGTCGGCCCAACCAAAGTTGCATTTCATGACGTACACCCGTTCTGATTTCTCCAGCACGCCGTTGTCAACCGATAGGTTGGGGTACAGTGGGAAGTTTTTGTTGACAAAGCGGTTCTCCTCTTCGATGGTCCAATGGGGCGTCATGGCATCGAGATTGCGCAACACAGAGGGTAGCAACCTGTACATACAATGGCTCAAATAACGTATGTTTGCCATGAACATGCCCGTGTTCCAATAAAACTCACCGCTCTCCACAAACATCTTGGCAAAATCTCTTTCGGGTTTTTCGGTGAACGACTGTACCTGGTAAACGCCATTCCCCGCCGGTTCGCCCAGCTGAATGTAGCCATATCCGGGTTCTGGTCTGGTGGGCTTGATACCCAGGGTTAGCAGCTCATCTCTCTGACTGACGAAAACAAATCCCTCCTGGATGTCGCTTACAAAGGCGTCCTCGTTCTGAATCATTTGGTCGGACGGCGTCACCAATAGGTTCGCGTCGGGGTTGAATCGCATGATGCGATGTGCAGCCCATGCCACGCTTGGCGCAGTGTTACGATGGATAGGTTCGGCCAAGATGCGATCTTTCGGGATGTCGGGCAACTGCTGATGAACGTCATCAAGGTATGACTGATTGGTGCTGATGAAGATGTTATTGGATGGAACCACCTTGAGCATCCGGTCGTATGTTTGCTGCAAAAGCGTACGTCCTGTACCAAAGAAGTCGATGAATTGTTTCGGCGTGGCTTCACGACTGCAAGGCCAAAGGCGTTTACCTTTTCCTCCGGCCAGAATGACACAATATTGGCTATCTGACATGATGGTATGGTTAGTTGTTGATTAGATTTCAAAGATACGAAAATAAACCATACCGAACAATTATTTTAGTTTTATTTAAACCAAGGAAGTTCAATTAAGAAAGTTTCTACATGGCAGCATGTGATATATCCGTAAACGTCCTGATGCCGTGTAGGGAGTCTTTATTCAGATGCTTTCAGTGCGTCTATCATCTGATGAATCTTCGTGCTGAACACGATGGGGTCTTGGATATACTCGAAACTGTTGGTTGCTTCTCCGGTTGTTACATAGACAGTACCGTAGTTGAAGATACGCCCTAACATGGTCTGTTTGATCTGCACGCCTTCGCACTTGCGGAGCATCAACTCCAAAGAATTGCGCTCAACGATTCCTTTTTTGGCGATAATACGCTTGTTGGTCAGTGCGTATTGCCGCCCTCCGTTTGCTGATATAGAACCCAGGACGGCGAATAGCACGAGCAACAGGCAAGCTGCGATTTGAAGATGGAAAAGAGTTCCCTCGGTTGGAAAGACCAACAAGAGAATCCCAACGGCGGCCAATGATGCCGAACGCCAGTAAATTGCCGAGTGTAATCGTGGGCGGTAAACGACACGTTCGCCCTCCATCAAACTTTTATCGATATATCCCATATTACAATAATCAATTCTTAGCGAGACTTTTTGAGGGGGTGTTATGGAGCGAAATGATATTGAAAACCGTTGATGCGCTTCCAAGCTCCACGCGTAAAGTCGGGTATGGCGACTGGTGCCGAATTGTTTTCGATAGATAATCTCGTAAGTTCTCCCAGACAGCACCATTCGGCTAAGTCGTACACATCCATGTCGAGCGGAAGTCCATTCTGTAGGCAATAAACCAAACGATAGTCCATGATGTAGTCCATACCGCCGTGTCCACCCACCTTCTTAGCCTTCTCTTGAAGATCTTTGACAAACTGTGGCGTGTATTGTTGCAGCAACTCGTCACGAACTTTCTCTGCTACTGCAGCATGAGCTGTGAGGTTTTCGTGGCTAATCTTCTCGTTGGTAGCCAACTGTTTGGGTCTGAAAGCCAGTTCGCCAACAGGATATTTGCTGGCGTAGCCATCGGTTCCAACCACCTGATACATCCGGTTGTACGGCCGTGGTGTCATCACATTATGCTGAATGAGCATGGTCTTTCCCTTGACAGTGCGAATCAACGTTGAGGTTTGATCACCGTTTTGGAAGTCGTTACATGGTTTTCCGGTCTGCTTTTCAACGAGCTTAGGGCCAATGGTAGCTTTGGTATCCATGGCAACGAGATATTCCATGCGATCACCACGATGAATGTTCAGCACCTGACAGTCAGGGCCAATGCCGTGAGTAGGATAAACATCTCCTCGATTCTTGCGGTTGAAATCAAGTCGCCAGTTGTGCCAATATTCGCCCCAAAAGTCCTCTAAGTTGTGGATATAGGCACCTTCTACATGCAAAACCTCACCGAAGAGACCTTGTTGTGCCATGTTGAGGGTGGACAACTCGAAGAAGTCGTACACGCAGTTTTCCAACATCATGCAATGCTTGCGTGTTCGTTCAGCTGTATTGATTAATGCCCAAATCTCGTCCATGTTGGTAGCTGCGGGTACTTCAATGGCCACATGCTTCCCATGATTCATGGCATAAAGTGCTATCGGCACATGATGAACCCAGTCGGTTGCGATGTAGATGATGTCGATGTTCTTGCGTTCGCACATCTTCTTGTATGCATCTATACTGCCACTGTAGGCCACAGCGCGGTGTCGTCCGTGCTTATCAAGCCTCTTCTGGCTAAGCTCTACACGGTCAGCCTCTACGTCACAGAGCGCCACGATGTCTGTTCCAGGAATCTGGCTCCATCGCTCTACGGCACTGATTCCGCGCATTCCCAGGCCAACAAAGCCCACGCGAACCGTTTGTAGCTTGGGAGTAGTGAGCTGTAGCACGTCCTTTTGTCCGGCAGGACGTTTGGGAATGTTGGTCTCTATGACCTTGATGTCCTTCGCATCTACATGAGTTGGAGAAACCGAGATAAGGCACAGCAGCCATGCAAGCAACTGCAATGGTAATTTATTTGTGAGATTCATATCATGATTAAGTTAGTTAAACAAAAATGATTAGTCAACTCTATTTTTTCGATTTGATGGAAAACTGTCAATCTACCAGTGTGAAGTCGAGCTGTCTCTTCTCCAAATTGGCCTGTGCCACCTTAATCCTGATGGGATCTCCCAGCTGGTATTTGTGGTGGTGTCTACGGCCAACGAGGCAATAGTTC
Source organism: Prevotella sp. BV3P1 (assembly GCF_000479005.1). GTDB lineage: Bacteria > Bacteroidota > Bacteroidia > Bacteroidales > Bacteroidaceae > Prevotella. Next base: position 18,218 of record NZ_AWXC01000037.1, read on the forward strand.
TTCTCATCAAAGTCGTAATAATCGTCATCCAAATCGCGCATGGGCACCATTCCTTCGCAATGATTCTCATCGATTTCGCAATAGATGCCATAGCTTTGGATGCCACTGATGTGCGCATCAAACTCTTCACCGATATGCTCACCCATGAATTCCACCATCTTGTACTTGATGGAGTCACGCTCGGCATTAGCTGCGACCTGCTCCATGTCAGAACTATGCTCGCACAAACGCTCGTAATAGTCCTTGTTGGCGCTGCGGCCACCCTTCGCATATCGTGTCAACAGGCGGTGAACCATCATGTCTGGATAACGCCGGATGGGCGATGTGAAGTGGGTGTAATAGTCGAAAGCCAAGCCAAAATGGCCTATATTATAAATGGTGTACTTCGCCTTCATCATCGCTCTGAGGGCGACGGTCTGTATGAGTTTCTGCTCATCCGTTCCGTCAACGGCTTCCATCAGGTGGTTAAGACTGCGGGCCGTCTGCCCCTTTGTTCCTGCCGTCTTGATCTTGTAGCCGAACTTCACGATGAAGTCTTTCAGGCTCTCCAGCTTCTGTGGGTCGGGATTGTCGTGTACACGGTAAGGCAAAGTCTTGGCTTTGGCACCCTTCTTCACCTTCCCCACGCTCTCTGCCACCGTGCGGTTGGCCAGCAACATGAACTCTTCTATCAGCTTGTTGGCGTCTTTTGAACGTTTAAAATAGCAGCGCACGGGCTTACCCTTCTCATCAACATCGAAATGAAGTTCTTCAGAATCAAACTTCACCGCACCGTTCTTGAAGCGTTCCTCACGCAACTTCTTGGCCAAGGTATCCAGCATAATCAGCTCCTTAGCATGCTCTCCCTTGTATCCCCCCTTGCGCGGGGCCGGTGCTGGCTGCCCCGTTCCATCTACCACACCATTGTCTTCAAGCAACTGCTGCACCTCTTCGTAGGCATATCTGCGATTACTCTTGATGACAGTATGCACGATACGCTGGCTCCGAATGAACCCATCGACATCCATCTCCACGATAACGCTGTAGCAAAGTTTCTCCTCATCGGGGCGAAGGGAGCAGATAAAGTTGCACAATCGCTCGGGCAACATCGGGATGGTACGGTCTACCAGATACACGGATGTGGCACGCTTCTGTGCCTCTTTGTCAATGATGGAATTTTCAGTGACATAGTGTGTCACGTCAGCAATGTGAATACCAACTTCCCAAATGCCTTTGCTTACCTCACGGATAGACAAGGCATCGTCGAAATCCTTGGCATCTTTGGGGTCAATCGTGCAGGTGAATACTGGCCGGAAGTCTTCTCTTTCAGCCAAATCCTGCTTGGTAATCTCGCCACTAATTCGCTCTGCAGCGTCTTCAACAGCCTTTGGATACTTGTATGGCAAGCCGTATTGCGCCAAGATGGTGTGCATCTCCGCATCGTTATCGCCAGTCTTGCCCAGCACGTCTATAATCTCTCCTATGATGTTTTTGTGATTCTCATCGGGCCATTTGCTCACTTTCACCACCACCTTGTCATTGGTTTGGCCGCCCTTCAACTTGTTTCTTGGAATCAAGATGTCATTGGCAAACAAGTTTTCCTGTGTCACCAGGAAGGCGATGTTCTTTTCAACTCGCAGTTTACCCACGAACTGATTACGCGAACGTTGCAGAATCTCGATGACCTGTGCCTCTTTGATATGCTTTTGACGACGTGCCATGAGCGACACTTTCACACGGTCACCATTGAGTGCCGACATCGAGTTGCGCTCGGAAACAAAGATGGGTTTGTCGCTTCCATCGGGGATGAACGAGTTTTTTCCGTTTCCTTTGCGCCGAAAGATTCCTTCCACCACCTGCCCCATCTGGTTGAGACGGTATGAATGGTCAGACACCTTTGTCAAGAAATCATCCCAAGCCATCTCTTCCATCAGGTCGATGGCGAGCATCTTTAACGGATGTGTGTTCAGTTTGAGTGTACGGAATATCTCTTTGTAGCTGAATGTTTTTTCCGGTTGTGTTGTAAAGAACCCTTCCAGCTTTTCAGCCAATTGCTTTTTGGTCATGCGTTTGCCACCTTTTTTCCCTTTTCCCATCTTGTTCCGTGTTTTATGATACTTATTGCAAATTAACAAAAAATAATTGACACAACACGTATTTATTACGATTATTTTGCATTAAAATCATGTTTCGAAGTTATTCTAAGGTAGTGCTGGCGAGGTATCATTTGTACTACATCATGTAAATATAAAAAATATGTATTCTACTGGTATCTATCTGTTTTACATACAGTGATGCCTCTTTTGAGCATTTATGTTTTGTCAGCTGCATGAAGACTTTGTGAACAAATTGTGTGAATAGTCTTGACAAAGAGCTTCTCCATATTTGCTTATTTGTAACCAACCCCGCCTCAGATTGCAAATAAGCCGAAAATGAAGCGGTTTTTATAACATGCTGGTAATCAGTTTTTTGTAGATATCGGCTGTCTGTTTGCGACTAGTTTTCACGTTCCAGCAAGCCAATAGCATGTCTTTTGCGATGCAATTGCTATGCTTTTGGCGTTCAATTGCATGGTTCTAAGGTAGCAAAGTGGTGTATGTTGAAAGGTAGTATCATCGTTTTTGGGACGAAAACCACTATTTCGAGGCAAAAAAGCTCCTTGTTTTCATCCGCCAAGCCTATTGTTTTTCTCCAGAATGAGAATTGCGAAGGGCCGTTTTTGGGCCGTTTTTTGGTAAAAAAGTTGGATATTTTCAGTCCGCATGCGCCAGGCAAAGCGTATCGTTTTTTGCGATGGTGCCAATCGTTGTATGAACCTCTGTTTTACAATGGAGCATGGAGATATCTCTGCGTGTTTGAAAGAAAGGATGACGAATCTAAAACAACGTTAACCTGCGTCAATCATTCCCAAATGACAGGAGATGTGATGCGCAGCATTGAAATATTTTTATTATATTTGCAATGACAATTATTAAATAGCTAACCAAGGAGTTCAAAAGGCTCCTAAACATAACAAATATGGCAAAGGTATATGAATTTTTGGCCAATGGTTTCGAAGAAGTTGAAGCCTTGGCACCCGTAGACATTTTCCGCAGAGCCGGTGTTGAAATCAAGACAGTGAGCGTTACAGGCTCCGAGTGGGTGGAATCTTCCCATGGCGTAACCATCAAGGCCGACGTGAAATTTGAAGACATGCGCGACTTTAACGATGCCGACATGCTGATGCTTCCCGGCGGCTTGCCCGGTGCGACCAACCTGAACGAGCATGCGGGCGTGAGAGAAGCACTGCTGGCCCATAACGCCAAGGGCAAGCATATTGGTGCCATCTGTGCCGCACCGATGGTCTTAGGCAGCTTAGGACTGCTGAAAGGCCGCAAGGCGACATGCTCTCCGGGCTTTGAGAAGTACCTCGAGGGTGCAGAATACACGGCTGAATTGTACACCGTCGATGGCAACATCATCACGGGAGAGGGTCCCGCTGCAACGTTCCCATACGCATACGAAATCCTGAAGATGTTCGTGGGTGAAGCCAAGACGAAGGAGTTGCAGCAAAAAATGCAATACGCCCATTTGATGGAGCGGTGAGGAAAAACTCACCAACTCATAAACTCATGAACTCACCAACTCATAAATAATGAACTCATGAACTCATGAACTACGTCATTATCGTTGCCGGAGGAAAAGGCCTTCGCATGGGAAACGATACGCCGAAACAGTTTCTGCCCATTGGCGGGAAACCTGTTCTGATGCGCACCATCGAGCGTTTTTACCAATACAGCAAGGAGCTGAACGTCATCGTGGTGTTGCCTCGCGAACAACAAGCTCAATGGAGAACACTGTGTGAGCGTCACCACTTTGACCTTGCGCACACCATTGCAGATGGAGGAAGCACGCGCTATGAATCGTGTCAGAACGGTTTGGCTGCCATTCCCGATGCTGCCGATGGCGTGGTAGGGTTCCACGATGGCGTTCGTCCGTTTGTGTCAGTTGAAGTTATCGAGCGTTGTTTTGAAACTGCCAGAGCCGAAAAAGCCGTCATCCCCACACTGCCCGTGACCGACACCCTGCGCCACGTCGGCGGACAAGGCGGCGGAAAGAACGTGCTGCGCAGTGAGTACCGCATCGTACAGACGCCGCAAGTCTTTGATATCGCATTGGCCAAGCGAGCCTTCGGACAACCTGACCAGGAATCGTTCACCGACGATGCTTCGGTGATTGAGGCATGCGGGCACAGCGTCAGCATGGTAGACGGCAACCGAGAGAATATCAAGATTACCACGCCCTTTGACCTCGTTCTTGCCGAAGCCATGCTTCAGCACGGCCAAACGCCCCACGCTAACGCTGGAGAAAAAGGGAAATGCGGCGGCAAGCAGTCTGCGCAAGAGCCAGCAGAAGCTGACCAAAGAGGGTAAATGCTTATTTCATTGAAACCATGTCATCCATACTCGAGCAAGACATCAAATACCTACCGGGGGTTGGACCCAAGCGTAAGGCGATATTGGATAAAGAGGCCAACATCGCTACATGGGGCGATTTGCTCGAGTATTATCCTTACAAATACGTTGACAGAAGTCGCATCTACCGTATCATCGACTTACAAGGCGACCTGCCTTTCGTGCAACTCAAAGGCAAGATTCTGAGTTTTGAAGAGTTCACTATGAGTCCGAGGAAGAAGCGGGTGGTGGCTCATTTCAGCGATGGTACTGGCATTGCCGACCTTGTTTGGTTTCAAGGCACTCAGTATGTTTACAAGAATTATAAGGTAAACGAAGAGTATGTCGTTTTCGGCAAGCCAACCATCTATGGCGGGCGATACCAGTTTGCGCATCCTGACATTGATAAAGCGGCCGACATCCAGCTGTCCGAAATGGGCATGCAACCCTATTACATGACGACAGAGCGCATGAAAAAGTCGGGATTGCAGTCGCATGCCATTGAGAAACTCACCAAGACGCTGGTTGATAAGCTCGGCGAGAACGACCTGCCCGAAACGCTTCCTCCGTTCATCACGGGGCCTCTGCGTTTTATTTCACGCGCCGAAGCCATGGCAAAGATTCATTATCCAAAGAGTCTTGATGACGTGCAGCGCGCCCAACTACGCCTCAAGTTTGAAGAATTGTTTTACGTTCAGCTCAACATCCTGCGCTATGCCAACGACCGCAAACGTAAGTACCAGGGCTACGTTTTCAACCATGTGGGGTCACAGTTTCATCATTTTTACAAGAACAACCTGCCTTTTGAGTTGACAAACGCGCAGAAACGAGTGATGCATGAGATACGCAAGGACATGACAACCGGCCGACAAATGAACCGGTTGGTGCAGGGTGACGTGGGTTCGGGCAAGACATTAGTGGCCCTGATGTCCATGCTCATAGCCATTGACAATGGTTATCAGGCATGCATGATGGCCCCTACGGAGATTCTGGCCGAACAACATTTTGCCACCATCAAGAAGTTTTTAGGAGGAATGGATGTGCGCGTGGAACTGCTCACGGGCATGGTGAAAGGCAAAAAACGCAACGAAGTGTTCCACGGATTGCTCACCGGAGAGGTTCATATCTTGGTAGGAACGCATGCAGTTATCGAAGATAACGTGCGATTTTCACACCTAGGAATGGCCGTTGTCGATGAGCAGCACCGGTTTGGCGTGGCGCAAAGAGCCAAATTGTGGGGTAAGAGCGAACGGCCACCCCATATCCTCGTGATGACGGCGACACCCATTCCACGCACCTTGGCTATGACCATTTATGGCGATCTGGACGTAAGTGTCATCGATGAATTGCCACCTGGGCGTAAACCCATACAGACTATTCATCAATACGACAATCAGATGACGAGTCTGTACCAAGGCATACGGAAGCAAATCCAACAGGGCCGACAGGTATATATCGTCTTTCCGCTGATTACTGAGAGCGAGAAAATTGATCTGAAAAACCTGGAAGCAGGGTTCGAATCGCTATGTACAATCTTCCCAGACTTTAAACTTAGCAAGGTACATGGCAAGATGAAACCGAAAGAAAAGGATGCCGAAATGCAGAGGTTCAGTCGTGGAGAAACTCAAATCCTGGTGGCTACGACGGTGATAGAGGTGGGTGTGGACGTGCCAAACGCCTCGGTCATGGTGATTCTTGATGCTCATCGATTTGGACTTTCACAGCTTCATCAGCTCAGAGGACGTGTGGGACGAGGCGCCGAACAGAGTTATTGCATCTTGGTAACCAGTCACAAACTGTCGAAAGAAACCCGCAGACGCATTGACATCATGTGCGAAACGTGCGATGGCTTTCAGATTGCAGAGGCCGATTTGAAGCTCCGTGGACCTGGAGATCTGGAGGGTACGCAGCAAAGTGGTATTGCCTTCGACCTCAAGATAGCCGACATCGCACGCGATGGACAAATCATACAGCTCGCTCGTGACGAAGCACAAAAAATCATAGAGGCCGACCCGCTTTGCGAAAAGACAGAGTACAGCCTGCTTTGGAACAGACTCAATGAGCTGAGAAAGACCAATATCAATTGGGCATCAATCTCTTAGTAACTGTTTGTACTCATTACAAGTTAGTTAAAACCGTTATAAATTCTGTTAATGACGTAACAACTTTGCAATATAATCGTTATATTTGCACAACCACTTTTTAAAGTTGAAGGATTTCTTACAGCATCTGGTAAATCTTTAAAAAACATTTTTGATTAGCTCTTTTGGGAGACCTAAAACTAACAAAATTTGTATGGCATTTATAAACAAGATAAAAACATTTGCTTTTATTGCAGTCTTTGGGACAATCGCTCAATCAGCAACAGCGCAAGATTTACTTGCCAAACAGGCTCCCGTAGACCGGAAGATGAAAGCCGTAGATACGCTTTTGCTGCATAGCATCATTGAAAAAGAAAATACAGAGTCACCTGCTGCCCAGTTGTATGACGAATGGGAAAACCGTTATGCACACCGTGCGACAGCTCTTCCAGATTCATTCAAGATAGATCTTCGCCACTTCTACATGCCCACACCCAGCCGCGTGGTGACGAGTAACTTTGGTTCTCGTTGGGGACGTCAGCACAAAGGTTTGGACATTAAGGTGTACATCGGAGACACAATCCGTGCTGCCTTCAGTGGCAAAGTGCGGATTGTCCGCTATGAGGCACGTGGATATGGTAACTATATCGTCATCCGCCACAACAACGGATTGGAGACTATTTACGGTCACTTGTCGAAACAATTAGTGCAAGAGAATCAGGAAGTACGAGCAGGCGACGTGATTGGACTGGGGGGGAATACGGGTAGAAGTACCGGATCTCACCTTCATTTTGAAACCAGATTATGCGGCGTGGCTCTGAATCCCGCACTCTTGTTTGACTTCAGGGCTCAAGATGTCACAGGCGATTTCTATATGTTCAGAAACAATTCCTATCAACGAGAGTCTGCAGAAGCCACTCGTCTGCGTGGTGTAGTAGGAAACGGAAGATATTCACCAGAAGAGGTTCGTGGTGAATTAGCCTACAAGAACGAAGACAATGAGATGGTCATGCCTACCCAGGTACAATACCATAAGGTGATGGCAGGCGAAACACTCTCCTCGATTGCGCGCAAACGCGGTGTAACGGTTGAGCAGATTTGTAGGCTGAGCCATATCAGTAAATCTGCGAAGCTTAAGCCAGGAAGCATCTTGAGATACTCTTAACATCAGAATGCGGCACGAATAAACAGCAACTTAACGTTCACTTGTAGCAGTTTAACGCCCACTTGTGCAAAAAAGGGCATATCATCTGGCCGACACAAAGGCACAAGAAAACGTCACAATCGCAGTTCTTTCTAACAAGGAGGAACTGTTTTTATTATTTGAACGTAACTGAAGATATAACCGCTATGTGCAGATTTGTTGATGTTTTCAGTGTGTGAGAAACATGAAAAGTGTCGCAGGTTTACCTCTCTGGTTGGCACTACGCACGTTAACAGACCTGTCATCGGCATGCAAGGTCACCGTCAATTCATCGTTTGAAAACGCTTCTTAGCACAAACCAGCCGTGCATCACGAGGGTTGGCAGGTAGCCATAATGCGACGCCATGACGTGAAAACGCTCTTTGAGCGATGCGTGGTGGTTTTGATTGGTCATGCCGCCATCCAGATAATTCGCCACCACAGCCTGCACATTGCGCAAGGGCAAGTGTCTACGAGCCGCCTCTTTCATGATTCGTATACACCAATCAACATCGGCAGAATAGCGATACTTCGTCAGGTAAGGCGTAACCTTGGCAATGTCGGTGCGTGCATAAAAAGCCTGATGGCACACCAGCATGCCGTGTAAGAACGAGCGCCAGGTGAGATGGCGCGGTGGAGTTAAGCGCCGACGACGTACAAATTGGCCCTTGTCATCAACGATATGGGTATCACCATACAGCACGGCGGGCAAGACATCGTATGTGCCCACGCTACCAGCCACAAGCTCCAGCGTGTCGTTTGCCGGAAAGCTGTCACCGGCATTGAGAAACAACACATAGTCGCCCGTAGCCCTCTGTATTCCTTTGTTCATGGCATCGTACAAGCCATGGTCAGGTTCTGAAACCACCACCACCTCGTGTCCGGTTTCCATCTCGGCAGAAAGTGCGGCGTAACGCTTGGCCATACGCACTGTTTCATCTGTAGAAGCACCGTCAACTATCAAGTGTTCCACGTTTTTGTATCTTTGCATCAGCACACTGTCAAGCGTTCGTTGCAATTCTTTTTCTGCCTGATAGGTGCAGGTGATGACGCTGAATTTTATCATATCTCTTTTTGTTTAGGGAGTTAATGGGAGTTACGGGGGAGTAATCGGGAGTTAACAGACAATAGTTTTTTTTATCGAGAAAGATCATGTCCGATAACTCCTATTAACTCCTGATCACTCCCAATAACTCCAGTTCACAACCTTCTGCCTTCCTCCATCGCCTCTTGATAAATCCCCAGATAGCGCTTTGCCACATGTTGTTGCGCATAAGCGGTTTGCACTTTATGGATGCACCGCCTACTCAGTTCCGCACCATTCGTATCTTTGTCAAGTATCCACGCGATACCTTCGGCCAACGATGCGGCATCTTTGTAGCGAGCCACATAGCCGTTTTGCAAATGATCAATCATCTCGGGAATGCCTCCGACATCAAAACCAACACAGGGTACGCCACATGACATGGCCTCCATGATGGTATTGGGGAGATTTTCTGAGAGCGAAGGCAGCACAAATACGTCCACTGCATTGTACACGTCCACTATCTTCTTGGTGTCGTTGACATATCCGAGCGAATAAGTTGGCAAGCTAAACGCACCATCCAACTCCTCCGCATGGCCGCCCAACATCACCAATCCAACCCTGTCTTTCATATCAGGATGAACCGCTACGAGTTGGTTGCAAGCCTCAATGAGGTACCGAATGCCCTTATTCTCGTTCGTTACGCGCTGTGATGCGAACAAAACAAGCTGTTTATCGGCAGGCAACCCCAAGCGCCTGGCAGCCGCTACCTTATCGTTAGGCGCAAAAAGGTGGGTGTCGATGGGATTCGGAATGACTGTCACCGCATGGTTCTGCAATAGTCCGCTTGCCTTTGCCTGTGCGGCAAGCCAGTTGCTACACGCCACAAAACGGATGTTGCCCGATGCATATACCTTTTGTTTTCGTTTCCACACCCTGTGCGAGAGGTCGTTTTGTGAACCATGATGGGGTAGGTACATGCAGTTGCCACACTGCGTTTTAAAGTTCTGGCACGACAGGGTAAGGTGACAAATACCCGTTGCCGGCCACATGTCATGCAGGGTCCATACCACCGGTTTGCCACTCTCAAGAATCTTTTGAATATTACGCAACGATAACATTCCTTGGTTGATCCACTCCAAATGAATGATGTCAGCCTCTTGAAATTCGGGCAACGACGTGATGTCAGAGCCCACATTGGCCATGTCAACATGGAACAAATGACGCTTACAGAAATGCAAATGGCAAAATATACACCAACGTTCCCATAGAAAATGCAACCTTTTCAGTGCTTGATGAGGCAACTGCGTAACGGTGAGATGGTCGGTTTCTTTATCCTTTACCAACATCTTGGCCTTGACACCCGACTGGTTCAAGGCCTGCATCAATCGGTTGGAAGCCACTGCGGCACCCCCCGTTTTCTCGCTGGTATTCACAATAAGAACGCGCATATAGGTCGTTTTGATTCTGATGTAAAGGTACGCTAAATCGGAAACACCAACAAGTATTTCGCCTGTTTTTAGCCCATTTCACCCTTGAACTTGCGTCATTCTTCCCATTTGCATCGTATGTGCGTGGCAAAAGTGATACATGTTTGTTTATAACGAAAGGGTAGAAGAAGTCTTGTTTTGTATATTGTGTACGGACACAAAATATTGACATAGGTCAAGAAAGAGGCGTTTTGAACACTAAAATGGCTCACTTATTTGGAACGAGTGGTAAATCTGCCTACCTTTGCAGTACCAAAAAGGTTAATAGATTGTTTAGGTTAGTAGTAATAGATTTAGGTTTTTAGTTATTAGGTTTAAGGTAAATTAAACAGATTGTTTAACAGGTAACAATGAAGGCCGTGAGGTTTTCATTTACTGAGAAAGATTTTTAGTTAAACATACTATACGCTGTAGCTCGTTGAGAGTTGCAGCGTATTTTTTTATTCTCGCATTTTATGCGTTTCAATCAGCATGTGGAAGAAATTTTGTACCTTTGTAATCCAAAATCAAAGACAATGAAGAAGCTTTATATAGAGACATACGGATGCCAAATGAACGTGGCCGACAGCGAGGTAGTTGCATCGGTCATGCGGATGGCGGGGTATGAGATATGCGACAAGGAGGACGAGGCTGACGCCATTTTTCTGAACACATGCAGTGTCAGAGAGAATGCTGAGAACAAGATATACAACCGACTTGACTCGCTTCACGCAGAGCGAAAGAAGGGCAGAAGCCTGATATTAGGCGTGTTGGGCTGTATGGCCGAACGGGTGAAAGACGATTTGTTGAATAACCATCACACCGACTTGGTGTGTGGCCCCGATTCGTATTTGAACCTTCCCGACATGATTGCGCAAGCTGAAACGGGCAACAAAGCAATCGATATAGAACTCTCGAAGACCGAAACCTATAAGGATGTGGTTCCTCAACGGCTTCTCTTAGGCAAGATAGGAGGCTTTGTAAGTATTATGAGGGGATGCAACAACTTCTGCCACTACTGCATCGTACCCTACACAAGAGGTAGAGAAAGGTCAAGAGATGTAGAGAGTATCTTGCGAGAAGTGCGCGACTTGCGCGACAAGCACTACAAGGAAATTACGCTGTTGGGGCAAAACGTCAATTCTTATTGTTTTACCATTCCCGAACATTTGTCGGCAACAGGCGAAACAATCGCGGCAGAAACCATTGATTTTCCAAAGCTCTTGCGCCGCGTGGCACACGAAGTTCCCGGCGTACGCATTCGCTTTACCTCGTCGCATCCTAAGGACATGAGCGACGATACGCTGCGCGTAATTGCCGAAGAGCCTAATGTTTGCAAGCACATTCACCTGCCGGTGCAGAGCGGCAGCAACAAGATATTGAAGCTGATGAACCGCAAATACACGGTTGAGTGGTACATGGATCGCATCAATGCCATTCGTCGCATCATTCCAGATTGCGGCGTTTCTACCGACATGTTCGTGGGGTATCATGGCGAAACGGATGAAGACCACCAACAATCGCTGGCCTTAATGCGTGCCGTTGGTTACGACTCGGCTTTCATGTTCAAGTATTCCGAGCGTCCAGGCACCTATGCATCGAAGCATTTACCAGACGATGTACCCGAAGAAGAGAAGATACAGCGCCTGAACGAGATGATACATCTGCAAACAGAACTAAGCGCCGTCTCCAACAAAAAGGACGAAGGCAAGACTTTCGACGTGCTTGTAGAGGGGTTCAGCAAACGCAGCAGAGAGCAACTTTGCGGTAGAACGGAGCAAAACAAGATGGTGGTATTCGACAAAGCAAATCACCATATCGGCGAAACCGTGCGCGTGCGCATTGTCGCCAGCACGTCAGCGACGTTGTTTGGAGAGGCGTTATAAGAAAGAAAGCCTCACCCCCCCGCCCTTCTCCAAAGGTGAGGGGAGTGATTAGCTTCATTCATCATCAGCAAGATGATAGCTGACCGTAAACATGACAGTTGCTGTCATTGACTGAAAAAGGTGTAGAAACGCATGGGATATGCGTGCCTACACCTTTTTTCATTTGCTTTATTTGTCAAAACCGCGGCGTTCATCTGGTTCGACTTGAGCTGTTGGTTTCTTTCTCCTTATTCATCATTTAAAACGACTATACTACGACAGTGTGCGTGGGAACATGACGATATTATCATGTATCGGTACGGTGTTTGCCGTGCAAACAATTGTACATCTTCAACCAAAGAACCCGATTGGCACCTACCTTATCTATTCAGTTTCCACGTCACCCCGTCTTTGGTGTCTTTCACCTCAAATCCATTTTCTGCTAAAGCGTCGCGTATCTGGTCGCTCGTAGCCCAGTCTTTCTCAGCCTTGGCCTTAGCTCTGAGTGCCAAAACCATGTCAACCACCTTGCCGTAAGCCGCCTCGCGCGCATCGTTGTCACTTCCCCTCTCGCTCTTAAGACCAAGCAAGTCGAAGGCGAATAGCTGCATCACATCCTTCAGTTCGGTAAGGTCTTCCGCGTTGATGCTGCCTTTGTGGTCGAGCAGGGAGTTGATGGTGTGACATGCTTCAAACAAGTTACTGATGACGGTTGGTGTCTGCAAGTCATCATTCATCGCCTCATGGCACTTCTGCCGTAAAGCCATAACCAGCTGATGGGTAGCCTCATCCGATGTAGGTGCTGTCTGAATGCGCTCCAAGTCGTTGATGCCGTTCATCAAACGCTCCAACCCTTTCTGACTTGCCTGTAAAGCTTCATTCGAGAAGTCAACAGTACTGCGGTAGTGAGCCGACAGGATGAAGAACCGAATGGTCATGGGCGAATACGCTTGTTCCAAACCATCGTGCTCGCCTGTAAAGAACTGTTCAAGGGTGATGAAGTTGCCCAAACTCTTTCCCATCTTCTGTCCGTTAATGGTAATCATGTTGTTGTGCATCCAATAGCGCACCATCTGGTCGCCCTGACTGGCTACGGCTTGTGCAATCTCGCACTCGTGATGCGGGAAAACCAAGTCCATTCCGCCGCCGTGAATGTCAAAATGATCGCCCAGATACTTACGTCCCATGGCCGTACACTCACAGTGCCAACCGGGAAATCCGTCACTCCACGGACTGGGCCAGCGCATGATATGTTCGGGCATGGCGCGCTTCCATAGTGCAAAATCCACTTGGTTGCGCTTCTCGCCTACGCCATCCAACTCACGACTGTTGTTGATGACGTCGTCTAAGTTGCGTCCCGACAGAATGCCGTAGCGATGGTCTTTATTGTACCTCTCTATGTCGAAATACACCGAACCATTGCTCTCGTAGGCGTAACCATTCGCCATGATTTGTTTCACCAGCTCTTCTTGCTCAATGATGTGTCCCGTGGCATGAGGCTCAATGCTGGGAGGCAGCACGTTTAGCGCATCCATGGCCGCATGATATCGGTTGGTATAGTGCTGCGCAATCTCCATCGGTTCGAGTTGCTCCAAGCGAGCCTTCTTCTCTATCTTGTCATCCCCCTCGTCGGCATCGTGTTCCAAATGACCTACGTCCGTGATGTTACGCACATAGCGCACCTTATATCCCAAGTGCTTGAGATAACGGAAAAGGATGTCGAACGTAATGGCCGGGCGCGCATGCCCCAAGTGAGGATCACCGTAAACCGTGGGGCCACACACATACATACCCACGTTGGGGGCATGCACTGGCTTGAAAAGTTCCTTCCTGCGGGTCAGCGTATTGTAGACAAAAAGTTTTTGTTCCATAAGTCATTCGTGTTGTTATCTATTTGCAAAGTTACGACATTTCAGTAAAAGGACAAAAGAGCGTGAAACAAAAAGACGAAAAATGAAAAGCCGAGGCCGTTCAACTTTGCATGCTGATGTAAACGAACAGGCAAACAGCAGCATGCTAGCAGCTGTCGTTCGGCGTACCGTCTTTAAATCACGCCGTACCGTTCGAGCGCGTTCTTCACACCATCTTCGTCCACCGACGTGGTGACGTAGTCGGCCACTTTCTTCAATTCAGGCACTCCATTGCCCATCGCTACGCCAACGGCGGCTTGCTTGATGATGGATATGTCATTGCCGCCATCACCAAACGCCATCGTCTCTTCCATCGAGAAGCCCAGGTGACGGGCCATGGCATGCAGTCCCTGTCCCTTGTCGGCCCATCGTGAAGTGACGTCAGTAAACTCCGGATGCCAACGGCCGGAGAGGCATCCAGTGAGTTTTTGCATGAGTTCTTCTTCTTGCTGCGGCGTGATGAACGGACTCATTTGCAGGATGGGTTCTTTAAGAATCTCATCGATAGTGACCCCTTGCTCAAAGGCTTTCACTTGCAGCATGTCCACGAAGATGCGTCGAAACTTCTCGTCCGGCTGGTAAATACACAGGTTCTTTGTACCAACCAGCACGCAGGAAAAATGTCGCAGGGTGGCCTCTTCCACCATCGTTTCAACATCGTTCGCAGGGATGGCGTGCAGACAAATGTCCTCGTTGTGGGCAAAACAGTAGGCTCCATTGCTCGTGATGTAGCCGTCTATCAAATGTTCGATGTCGCCCAGAACGGTGATGAGCGGTGTTGGACGACCCGTAGAGATGTATATTTCCACGCCGTTTGCCTTTGCTCTTTTCAGAGATTCTGTGGTTGAGGCGGGAATCTTGTGGGTTTTAAAACTCACCAACGTACCGTCGATGTCAAAAAATAAAGCTTTTATTTTGGGTTGTTTCATCAAAAATCAATATTAAACAGTGGGAAAACAGATAACGACACATACCTTTGTTGTAGTTCCATGACCATCTATCTGCAAAGGTACTGCTTTCCAAAAACTATCCGAAAAATATTTCGTTAACATTCAATAATCGACCAACTTACATGATTATTGCAAGGAAAAACGTATCTTTGCATAAGATAGGCTGCGCCTCAACAAAGCAAACAGGTTTCCTTTGCCTTCGGCTTGCACTATCTTTGCCAAAGACACAACATAAGAAAAAACGATGAAACAGATTATCAGTCACCTCACCGACAACGACGCTTACACCTTCAGTTGTCAATATTACGTTCTGCAGAAGTATCCTCGTGCAGAGGTTGAGTACACGTTCTTCGACCGCAACCACACCGTTTATCCAAAGGGATTCACCGCCTTGGTGGAAGAACAACTGGGCTACATGCCGCAAGTTATGATCACCTCGGAGGAGATTGAGTTCATGAAGAAAAAGATGTATTATCTTCCCGAATGGTATTTCACCTTCCTTCGCGGCTACCGCTTCAATCCTCACGAGGTCACCGTGTCACAGGATGAGCAGGGACATCTGGACATTACGGTGCGCGGCAAGTGGTATTCGGCCATCATGTGGGAGATGCCTGTCCTCTCCATCGTGTCAGAATTGATGCACAACCTGCGTGGAGAGCGTGATGCATACGATCCGAAACGCGAGGCTGAGCGCACCCGACAGAAAGCGGTTGAGATTCTCAAGAATGGCCTGGTGCTGGGAGATATGGGCACGCGCCGGCGCTTCTCGTTCGATCATCACGACATGGTGTTGCGCGTGATGAAAGAGGTGTACGAGCAAGGTGGCTACGATGACGACGACGGACACCACCGCTGGTCGGGCAGATTCACCGGAACCAGCAACGTATACCTGGCCATGAAGCACCATCTCACGCCCATTGGCACCATGAGTCATCAACTCATCCAGTTTGAGGAGAATGTCAGCGGTGTCTTTGAGTGCAACTTCAACGTGATGAAAAAGTTCAGTGACGTGTACGATGGCGACAATGGTATCTATCTGTACGACTGCTTCGGCGACAAAGTGTTCTTCAACAACCTGTCCAAGCGCATGGCGATGATGTTCGTAGGACTGCGCGTAGATAGTGGCGATGAGAATGAACAGACTGACAAAATCATCGAGAAATACGAGAGTCTGGGCATCAACCCGGCAACTAAACAGGTGGTGTACAGCAACGGACTGGACATTGAGAAGGCCATCCGAATACACAAATACGTCAATGGGCGCATGCAAGACAGCTATGGCGTGGGCACCTTTCTGACCTGTGACGTAGCGAATGCCGAGCCTATGAACATCGTCGTGAAACTTACGCGCAGCCGAATCACGGAGAAACGCGAATGGCACGATTGTGTTAAGTTGTCGTGCGACAAGGGCAAAACCACAGGGGATGCTGAAAAGTGCGCCTATCTCTTGCGGCAGATAGGATAGTCTTTCTTGCCTGACGAATAATTAGCCCTATATAAAAAAGGTGTATCAAATTGCTGATACATCTTTTTTTGTTTTACGACAGATGACAACTGACATCATTAATTGGTAGCCATTTGAGAAAATCCTGCGAATTTTTATAAATTCATGATTGTCAGAATGTTATACAACATTAGCGAGTCTGTTCCAGGCATGAAAATACATGGGCATCCAATCTCATTGAGTTTGGCCGCTAAAGTCAATGGGTTTGGGCTCCAAAGTCAATGGGTTTAGCAGGTAAAGTCAATGGGTTTAGAATGCGGGGGAATATCATGTTTTTTTCAGCTAAATAGTTATGCGTTTGCAAGTCCACTTTTTTCATCCAAACGCCTGCGAGCATTGAGGGCGAACAAGGTGATTCCTTTCAACCTTGATTTTGGTTGTTGAAACCAGCGCAAATACTTGTTTTAAACAGTAATCAACCATTCTTCCAGGAGAGAGCCGTGGCACAATAGGCCGTTTTTTATCCGAACAAACCGATTATTCGGAAAAATTGTCTAATTTTGCAGCGTAATTACAATTTTTCAATGAGCATTCTGATCACTGGTGCATCGGGGTTCGTCGGCAGTCATCTTGTTGACGAAGCCTTACAACGGGGTATGGAGGTTTGGGCGGCTGTCAGGCCATCCAGTTCACGTCGATACCTCCAGGATGAGCGCATTCACTTCATTAAGTTGGACTTTTCATCGGAAGAGAAATTGGTTCAACAGCTCGAGGGGCATGCATTCGACTATGTCGTTCATGCCGCCGGTGTCACCAAATGTGTTCATCCAGACGATTTTCACCGTGTCAACACCGAAGGTACCCAGCACTTGGTGAATGCCATTCTGAAGCTGAAGATGCCCATCAAGCGCTTCATCTACATCAGTACGCTGGGTGTGTTTGGTGCCATCAGGGAACAGAAACCGTTTACCGAAATCAACGAGCACGATACTCCCCTGCCCAACACGGCGTATGGCAAAAGCAAATTGGAGGCCGAACGCTACCTCGATGCCATCGGGAACGACTTTCCATACATCATTCTTCGGCCGACAGGCATCTACGGTCCACGCGAGAAGGATTATTTCCTGATGGTTAAAAGCATTGCGCGCCATCTGGATTTCGCAGCCGGATACAGTCGGCAAGACATCACCTTCGTGTACATCCTCGATGTGGTTCAGGCCGTATTTCTGGCCATCGACCGCGGCATGAGCGGTCGCAAATACTTCCTCACCGATGGAGGCGTATACCAATCAGACACGTTCAGCGACCTCATCCGCCAAGAGTTGGGCAATCCATGGTGCGTGCGCCTGAAAGCACCGCTATGGCTCTTGCGCATTATCACGGCGTGTGGTGAACTCGTAGGCAGAAAAACGGGAAAGCCCATTGCACTGAACAACGACAAATACAACATACTACGACAACGAAACTGGCGCTGCAACATCGAGCCAACCATGGATGAGCTGGGGTATCATCCACACTACAACTTGGAACAAGGTGTGAAAGAAACCGTTAAATGGTATCGCGAGAATCACTGGCTTTCCAGCAAAGCTGCCCCTAAAAACTAATGAACGCATTCTGATGAAGTACTTCTTTTCTGAACTATTCTCCATCGAGAAGAAACCCAAGCGCGGACTCCTACCTATCGAGTGGGCCATGTTTGCTTACATGGGGTTCACCTTTCTCATGATATTCTTCACCTACACCAAACTGGTCAATCCACATTCGATGATCATTGGGCGCATACAAGTGGCCGCCATGACATTGGCTTTGTGGGGAGTATACCGTCTGCTGCCTTGCCGACTGACGCTCTCAGCCCGCATCTTCGCACAGATGGGACTGCTTGCATGGTGGTATCCAGACACCTACGAACTGAACCGGGTGCTGCCCAATCTTGACCATATCTTTGCCAGTTGCGAGCAAGCCATCTTTGGTATGCAGCCGGCATTGGTCTTCTCCAAGGCGTTTTCGTCGCCCATCTTCAGCGAGCTGATCGACCTCGGCTACGCCTCTTTCTACCCAATGATAGCCCTTACCGCTCTTTTTTACTTTGTGTGCCGGCAGAAAGAATTTCAGCGTTGCACCTGGGTCCTCGTCGCATCATTTTTCGCTTACTATGCCATCTACGATTTGCTGCCCGTCGTTGGGCCTACGTTCTACTTCAAGGCTATCGGACTGGAGAATGCGGCGAAGGGAATATTCCCAAGCGTGAACGACTATTTCAACTATCATCAAGGATGCCTGGTCAGTCCCGGTTATCAAGAAGGGCTGTTCTATCACCTGGTGGAGGATGCCAAAGCGGCAGGCGAACGACCCACGGCAGCCTTTCCCAGTTCACATGTAGGCATCGCCACGGTATGCATGTTGTTGATTGGACACACGCGCAACCGCAAGCTACTCTGGCTGTTGATGCCCTTCTATGTGTTTCTTTGTCTGGCCACGGTGTACATCCAAGCCCACTATGTGATAGACGCCATCGCCGGATTCGTATCGGGCGTTGCCTTTTACTTTCTTTTCATGTTCTTGGGAAAGAAAGTAAAATGACGAATAGAAATCTGCAGAATAAGCATAAAATGCGAAGAGGCAAGGTGCGGACAATCTCGCGCACCTTGCCTCTTCACATATAGATTACGGGCGTATTGACTTAATAGGTGATGATTCCCAGCCAGCGCAATACGTCATTCAAGTTGGCTACGATCATTAAAAGCAGTAAGATACCAATGCCGATATATTCGGCACGTATCATGAAAGTCTCCTGACTTCGTCTTTGCGTCACACAAAATTAGGTGACGCAAAGATACAAAACACAGTTTATCAATTAGTTGTAAAATACGTATTTCTTGAGTGACGAAGTCAGGAAAATATTCAATTCTATATTTCCTATCTATTATTTTTCGTATTGGTTTTGGGGGTGATATCCAATGTCATAGAGTTTGGAGTGCACTATTATTGAGTTTGATACGCAACAGTATTAAGCTGACGACATGCAAAAAGAGGATGCATCATTTCGATGCACCCTCTTTATTTATTCAGAAATCAACTAATTGTTAATTCTTACTGTGTAAAGAATATGATTTACAGCTTGACACAGAATTTTCCATAATGTAAATAGTTGTCTTTTACGACAGACATCATACCCCAAACATAACCATCTTTAACTTGAAGTATTTCAACATTAATAGGTTGCACAACAGATTCATTAGAGCCAAATTGGAAACGGTGTTTGATGACACCATTCGTCTTTTTCCCGACAGTTAAGTCACCATCAAAATACACGTCGCACCACATATAGCTAAAATATTTCCAATATACATGTCCTTTTCCATCTTTACATGTAGCCTTGTGTTCACCATAGGCAGGATAACTTTTTTCATTATCCCATGATACAATCAAATTTTTATGGCTAAGGAACTCCGTAATTTCATCCTCAGAATACGGTATGGTTGTCTCTTCAACCTTAACAGGGACCGTCTTGCTTGTTCCCATCATGTCGGTAATCGTAACATTTGCAGTGCCACTCGCAATACCAGCAAGAACGATTACTCCGCCATCACTTACAGAAGACACTTTGACAACATCATCATTGCTACTTTTCACGACATACCCGCCGTTACCTTCAAGGACAGAAATCTTGGCATAGCCATCAGTATGTCCTAATTTAATGCCTAAATCAATTGTTTCTTTATCCAATTTCAATTTGAAAAAGCGCATGGTCTTTACGGTGATTCGCCGATAGTTACCTGAAGCATCGGATAAAATCAGTCCAGCTATTCCAAGCCGTTTTCCTTCTACCGTCACAGTGGTACCTGTAATTTTACCAACTGCTATATTGGGATTTTCATTAATCACCTTATAGTCTCCTCCACCTTTTAATACATTAAAAGATGCAGTCTCTCCTTCCTTTATCTCAAGAACATCCTTGTCTAACTGCAATTGAGCTTTAGACGTTTCTACAATCTGTTCTTGTTCTTCTACCTCATCTTTATCACAAGAAATGAATGATGCGGAAAAAAGAAGACAAGCTAATGCTAAATATTTTGATTTCATATCTTCTATTTTTATGATTACCAATCTTTATTAAATACTCCTTGTTGAACGACATTCTCGCCAAAGAAAGCCTGTGATACCATAGACATAGCCTCCAGGGAAGTACGTGCTCCTGGTTGTAACGCATAAAACATGGTACCACCATATCCTTGAGTTTTTATATTACGATACGCATTTGAGCCAAGATAATACATGCTGGTACAATTGATAGAAGCCATGATCATTCCTTTTTTGCTCAAACCTGGGTAGTTTTTACTCAAATCGTAATTGCGACCATAATCATGAATGGCAAAATCAATAAACTCACCTGGCTGTTTTCCCTCAACACTATGTAGAGATTGAGTGCCACTATATACATATACTTCTACCAACTTATCAGGCATTGCCTTCTTTGTTTCGTAAGCCAGTCGCGATGCGTTATTCTTGTCATTCTCAAAGCCAGGATAATTTCCAGGCTTAGACCACTCATCGTCAAAGAAAACACCGTCAAGTTGATAAGCCTCTACTTTATTTTTAAGTTCTTGGGCAAAGTGCTTACAACCTTCATCAGACAGATTGGTCACACCGGCACGGTCGTGATTTCCTAAAATACCAAGTATCACTTTCATGCCTTTCTGCTGCAATGGTGCAAGATATTTTTCACGGAAGTTGAGAACTGCCGAAATATTTTCATTGTTGAAATTGTAAACCTCATGTGTCTCAGGGTTATAATTGATATTTCCCGAGAAGAGGATTACCTGATCAAAGAAATATTTTCCACTTTTCTCCAATGTGAAACAGATATTGTATAACGGATTCGCATCATTGATTTCCATACAAGATATTACCTGCAAGCCACCCTCTTTATGACAATTAGGCATCTTTGTAATATCGCGTACAAGGAGAACAAATTCACCTTTTTCTTCAGAAGCCTTTACGTCTCCTGTTAGCTTCAAAGGAATGGCATACACGCCATTCTTTTGCAATGCCTCATCAGACTTATAGGCAATTTTAACTGGTGCAGACTTTCTCTCAGCTTTCTTTACATTCACGTTTCCGTCAAACTGTATTAAGTTTTTAGGTAAAGCCTGAATGGTGGTATTGTGCTTTGTATTATAACGCTCAAGCACCGCAGCATCATAACTCAGCATGAATGTGAGATCTTTCTCTGCAGGTTTAGCCAAGTTTACATAAAAATCCGTTGAACCTTGTTCGTTGAACATCAAACTGTCAGCCTGGCTCAATCCGTATTTGTCAGTAATGAAAGCTACACTTTCATTGCTTGTTTCATACATCGCCTCGTCTACATGTGCGACATCAATGCTATCGGAGCAAGCGACCGTGAGAACAACCGCCATGGCTGCCACTCCCCATTGTTTAAGATATTTAGTAACCATTATAGATTAAATTTTATAGTTTATTGAGTGCGGAAGGCATTTGGCACACCTTCACGCCTCAATGAAGATTAAAAATGTTATTTCTTTTCAGGTAGTGATACCGCTTTCCACTTTAGTTTATCATTCGCTTTCAAGGTATTACCATTACCCGTGTAGTCTTTAACTTCAAGCGAAGAATTATCATCAAACTTCCAATAAGCAACCAGCCCTGGGGTCTTGGGGTCAACGGTATAGATATTGCCGGCTATCTGTTCGGGGGTACGGACAACATCCCATACACGCGCCTCTGAAATACAGCCCGACAGCCAACGGTTGTCATCATACGATTTTCCAATAAGGAAATTGCGATCAGAACCATTACCGACAAGATGAGGAATACATTGCATCTTGGTTTCTGCCATCATACGTCCGTTGACATACACTTTCATCTCTTGTGTTGCCTGGCTATATGTCATTGCCACATGCTGCCATTTATTAGTTTCTAACTGCAATTTCGCACTGGTGAAGTTTCCATTGTGGGTTGCAATTTGAATTTGGTTGTCGGGAACACCCGCATCACCAATACGCATCAAGAACGTGCCCTCAATACCCATGACGGTAGAAATAAGTTTACCAAATTCACGAGGATAGATAAGCGCTTCTAAGGTAACTTCTTTCATTCGGCTCACTCTGTCGGGCGTAGCCCACGGAGAAATCTCAAGATAGTTTTTCTCTATATCTGCCACGGTATTGATAAGAGCACCCGCGCGAAATACGAAGTAATATCTTTTAGCCGTGTTCAGCAGTTCGACGGTATGACTTTCTATCTCAACTGGCAAGACATAAATTTTACTTCTGTCCAATCCACCCAAGTTTAGAAAGGAGAATTGGGCTTCTGTACTTTTTATTGCACCTTCGGCTATATTCATTTTGTCTACATCCACACGATAACAAGTATCGGGCAAAAGTTCGGCATTGGTGTAATAGGCTTGATTGTAGGTGCTTACAAGAGCGGTATTTACATGAGCCGTCATTGAAACTGCCGTTTGGGCAGGACGTGCCAATGCTACATGAAACGTCTTGGTCTGCGATGCGACATTACCTTTTACAATGGTTTCGGCCACCATAGATGTTTCATCTATGAAACCTTTGTTGGCAAAATTCTCCTCATCATTATTCTGACAAGCTGCCAACAGAAAAGCTATCGCAGCAAAAGGCATATATTTTAGAAATATCTTTTTCATGATGTTTTATTTTTTTACTGAAGGATTAATAATAGATATAGCCTGACGAACAACTGGATAAGTGAATGCCGCATGGTAATAATCATTATTGATGTTACCCAATGCCAAGCCAGCCAACTGGTAACCTTCGCTTGCCATAGCAACAACTCGCGCCGCACCTATGGCTGCGAAAGTCTTCCCCCAATAACCAGTCTTTACATCTGCCTTATCCAACGAGTAGAGGTCTACCATTGGAACGAACTTGTTGGTAGGCACATCATCTGCCATGGCTTTGTTAATCAGATAACGTAAAGCGCCCGCGTTGGTAGTACTCTGTGCCGGTATGATGATGTAACTTGCCAGTTTCAACACCGATTTGTCTTTAATAAACGTAGGCATACCCGACAACACCAACATCTTATCAGAATGGCGTTCTTTCCAATCTTTAGCTATACCGAGAACATCATTCTCTAAAGCGAGATAAAAGTCTTGCTCCATAGGTGTCATATACAGGGGCAGTTGTGCAGAGAAATTCATCACGACACCGTCATAACCATATCGGTCAGCTAAGGACAGACGATACTGAATACTGTCAACGAGGAAAGTATTTAATTGTAGTTTAAATTCCTTTCCTTTGTTCGCAGGGTCTTCTGAAAACGCTTGTTTCAGCGCATCATAACGCTCAACAAATTGCTTGAAATTGATTTCATAGAGAGTGCGTGTGCCTTTTTCTTGGCGAAGAGAACGCATGCTCTTGTGTTCGTTGGCCGTAAGACTGTCTGGATGAGTAAGTACGATATAATCCAAACTATCGGGTACGGCACTTATCAATTGGCCTTGTGATGCAGGTTGTTTGTCTGCATTATCAAACCAACCAAACACAACCTGATGAGGTTGTTGCTTGTATTGGAGCAACTGCTGCAGATAAGCAGTGTGCATCGTAGGATTTTGTTCTTCGATAGTAGGCTCATTGATGCCAACCGATTCAATATCGGTATCGCAGCTTGTCAATGAAACAAAAGCTGAAAGGCAAATCATCGAAGATATTTTCTTTATATTCATAAAATTCATAATACAAAATATCATTAATAAAACATATTAAGTTGTAGTGTACTTAGGCTTAGTTTTTCTTTGCCCACCATACATCTGTAGCCATATTGTCTTTACCTCCCAAAAGTTTTACGCCATCCTTATAGTTCTCAAGGTTGTTAGTACGTTCCTCTTGTGGGTAGTAAATACGACGCGCTCCTCGTTTACTGTCTACAATACCGCCACTGTTGTTTACCACTACTGGCATCAGACGAGGATAGCCTGTACGGCGATATTCTGCCCATGCCTCTTGTCCGAGAGGAAAGTTGGCAATCCATTTTTGGGTAATGATGCGTTCAAGGTTTTCTTCCATTTTCGCATTATCATCCCATGCGATAGTAACAGAAGACATAGGCGCACTTATAGAATTTTGTTCCAGGGGATCAATGTAGGCCGCTGGCGTGCGTGTTGCATCATTCAGATAGCTGTCTGCTCCTGTAACACCCCACTGCTGAAAACTTAATCTAACGCCCTCATTATAAAGATCCTTTGCTTTACCGTTCATATTCCAACCACGCAAAGCGCCTTCAGCTCGTAAGAATGCCACCTCCGCAGCATTCATCAACATGATTTTAGAGTCAATTTTCACATTGTAATTTGAATAAGCATGAGCCTCCTTACCATCTGGAATAGCAATACCTGTGCGTAAACCATTATACTCATTTTCAAGGTTTTCAAATGTTGTCTTGGTGAACATGGCTGCTCGTCTTGGATCGTTATATCCATTCATATAAGATGTAATGTCGGCACTAACGCGCGAATCACCTCCATTGTACATATACATCACAACATAAAGAGGATTTTTTGTAGTTGTAAATTCTGCATTATCGCCAACAGAAGTCATCACACCCACTTCGTGAGCCACAGCCTCTTCCGCATACTTTTTCGCTAATGTTGGGTTTACATTGGCCATACGCATAGCTAATCTCAACTTTAACGAGTTTGCATACTTAATCCATTTTTCAACTTTTCCTCCGTATATATTGTCTGCATTTGCACTAAAATCACTTGTACGATGTGCTGTAAGTTTGGTTATAGCCTCTTCAAGTTCAGAAAGCATGGACTTATACACATCTTCTTGTGTATCGTAAGGTGCTTTTATATCTCCATCTTTACCTACTTTAGAATAAGGTATTGGCCCATAAGCATCCGCAATACGATGTAAACTTGCCACCTTCACAATTTCTGCAACAGATGGAATTATGTCGTCTGTCGCAAGTCGTTTTACCTCATTGTAGTTAATGAAGACCTTTGGAATGATATCATTAAATGGCACGCGTGCCCAATCATTGGCAGGACTATATTGCGCAAAGTTTTTACCAGCGAATCCTGAATTAGAATCAGCAAAGTATCCTCCATAGCTACCACCCAAAAGACATTCTGTGAATTGGCAAGTGTTTTCTTGATTTGGAACAATCCATGCTTCCAAACTATTCATAGCACCCGCGATGTCGTATGCGTCACGTTGCATCTCTTCTTTTGTCGCGCCATACGGATTACGGTTGAAGTCATCATACCCATCAGTACAACCTATGGCTGTCGTAAGAAGCATGCCCGCAGCCAAAGCAGGCATCATTGATTTTATATTATATGTCATCATTTTAGTCTGATTAGAAAGTAAGTTTAACATTAAAACCTATATTTCGCGTACTTGGCGTCATAAACTTATCAATTCCTTGATAATAGTTACCGGTGGTGGCTGTAGCCTCGGGGTCGAAAGGTGCTTTGCAATAGAACATCAGCAGATTACGCCCAACTACAGAAACACTTAAATCGCCAATTCCAAAAAGAAGGTTTCTCTTGAAGGTATAACCAATGTTTGCTTCTTGCAAACGTACATTGGTTGCACTATAAGTGTAATATTGTGGTATGCCGTCTGCTGCTCCAATGGCAGTATACCATGTTTCCGGATTGATGAAATTCTGTCCGTTGTTAACACTTACATAACCTTTATCACGAGCTGCAGCCGTAGCTTCTGACACTCCGTAATAATCGAGTGCAGCCTGTGTGGCAGAGTAAGCGATACCGCCGAAACGAGCTGTCACCATGAAGCCAAAATGAAGGTTGCGCCAAGCGAAATCGTTGCGCCACGACATATTACACTTTGGAAGTACCGACCCTAATTTTATTTCCTCAACACTTGAGTTCTTATATACCTTGCCAGCAGGATCAACGTAAACCTTCCCCTTATCATCGCGTTGTATGTCTGCCAGCGAATACAAGTCGCCCAAGGTTCCGCCCTTCTTTAAGATGAAGTGTGCTGCGCCCAGACCCAGTTGGTCAAGTTTATCAAGTGAAATAACGCTGTTAGTTCCCGGTACATTATATTGGGTAACCAACTCGTTAATCTTGTTTTCGTTCGCACTCAACGTGTAATTACTTTCCCATGAGAAATGCCCCCATTGGTTGTTGTATCCCAATGCGAACTCCACACCACGGTTGCTTACATCACCCGTCTGTATGTACATTTTACTAAATCCTGACGAGGCAGATATTTTAGGGTCAAATGTTTGGTTAAAAGTTGATGTGCTGTAATAAGTAACATTCAAATTAAAATGGTCAAAGAGTTTGGTCTGCAAACCAAATTCCCATGAGTTAGTACGTTCGGGCTTTAAGTCATATACAGGATAAGCTGTCTGACTGCTCCATTGCTTGTTCGTTTCATCCCATTCGTACATTGGATTCGCATACCAACGTGGGAACGACAAACCTACACTTGCAAAAGAAGAACGCAGTTTAAGATAATTGATTTGTTTGGGCAACTTGAAGGTTTCTGACACAATCCACGAACCACCGACCGATGGATAGAAGAATGATTTCACGTTGGAGTGAGGGCCAGCCAACATAGAAGGCCAGTCGTTACGACCTGTCAGGGTAAGATAATACTGACTCTTCCAGCCCAATTCCATACTTGCGAATACAGATTTCGTTTGATCGTGATAGCCGGCGGGTTCGGGCTTTAATTGCGTGCGGTCAATCTGTGTAATGGTGAACACGTTGGGAATCAGCTTCTCACTTATCGGTCCGCGCACACCCAACAAGTCTTCACGCTGGTCTTGCAATGATGCACCCAGGTTAGCATTCAATGACAACCTGTCTTCAAAGAAGCGCTTGTTTACCGTTGCCATCACATCTCCATAAGTCTGACGATTAGTTGTCTTTGAAATACCATACAGTCCGTTTTCACTTCCCGTGAGCGTCTTGTTGGTAGTAGCGTAAAAACGCTCATCGTAACTCGATGCGTTGTGATCAATACGAATACGCGCCGACAAATTGAGCCATGAAGTAACCGCATAAGTTGCGCCAGCATTCATCATATAACGATGTTTCGATGTGGTGCGTGGTGTACGATAATTAATCCAATATGGGTTTTGTCCAACGAATTCACTGATTAAATCACCCCAATTTTGCACATAAATACGTCGTTGACTGTCATATCGCTCAAACATAGCCATATTTTCGTACGAGTTGCCGCGAGGATAAAGATAGGCCGTAATCAGAGGGTTGTTGTATACACCCTGGTTAATCATGTTGCAATCGTTTTGCAAGATAAAACTTGCTCCCAAATCAAGAGTCAGTTTATCATTGAGCAAATTAGTGGTGTTACGCGCCGTGAAATTATATCGGTTGTAATGGTTGTTGGGCACAATGCCATTAGCATTCAGGGCACTGGCCGACAAGAATGTCTGATTGCGATCCGTTCCTGTCGACAAGGTAACGGCCTCTGTTGTCACGATTCCTGTCTTCAAGTAATCTGTAACGGGATTGTAACCTTGATGATTGGCTTCATTGAGCAATTTGCCCCAGCTGTATGAATTTGCCCCATTCTCACGAAGCATGGAACCTGTTCCATACCGATTCTGAAAACGCGGCATGGCGAACGCATCCGACAACTCTGTTGTTTGCGAAACCGTAAATACGGTTTTGCCCGCTTTTCCTTTCTTGGTAGTAATGACAATGGCACCGTTGGATGCCTTTTCTCCATACAGAGCAGCTGCCGCAGCACCTGTCAAGACCGACATGCTTTCGATATCTTCGGGGTTAATGTCCGCAATACCCTCAGAAGTACCACGCGAATCAAACTCCTTTCCACCTTCTCTGCCTGCATTGAGCATGGGAATACCATCTATCACATACAACACATTGCTTGATTGTGAGATAGAACGCATACCACGCATAACTACCTTGGAAGCGCCGCCAACACCAGACGAAGACGCATTGATGTTAACACCCGCCACTTTACCGTTTAATGAGTTGATAAAGTTTGCGTCTTTGTTGGTCAGCAAGTCTTCTCCTTTTACCTGTTGTACATTGTAGCTCAAGGCCTTCTCTTCGCGCTTGATACCCAATGCGGTAACCACCACTTCGTTCAACTCTTTAGAACTTTCTGAAAGGACGGTCTGCGCTGTGATGTCAGTTGCTTTAAACTCTTTTGTCGCAAAGCCTACATAAGAGAACTCAATCATGCTATTCTTTGCTGCCGACAAAACATAGTTGCCATCTACGTCGGTAACGGTGGCATTCTTCGTTCCCTTCACTCTCACCGTAACGCCTGGGAGTGATTCGCCATTCGCATCTGTCACTTGTCCTGTCACCTTAATGGTAGCCTGGTTTTGCGCAGAAGTGCTTACTTTCGCTTTAGGTTTCTCACTAATTAAGATGTGGTGATCGGTAATAGTGTAATCGACGTTGGTGCCCTTGAAAAGTTCTTGTAAGAGATCGGACAACTTCATCTTGTCAGAACTTACTTGGACTACCTTCTTCAAATTGATGACATTTTGTCCATAGTCCACTGATTTGTTGGTCTGTTTTTCAATCGCAGTAATCAAAGTCTTCAGCGTTGCTTTGCGCTGCTGCAACTTGATGATTTGATTTTGTGCAAACCCTGCTGATGAAATAAATAACAATGCGCCAACCAAAAAAGTTTTGCTGAATGGCATCATCGTTAATAGTGTTTTTTTAGCCTTAGGTTTCATTACTTTGTGTAAATAAAATAAATTGATAGTTTTAATATAGATTCGTTAATCGCTCGCATCCGTGATTGCTATTCAAGTTATCACCCCGATGCGGCCTCAATATTCACATGTTATTTTTTCATATTGCCCGCCTTGTGTCCTCCTTTCTTCACATTAAGTGTAATTGTATGTTGTTGATGAATATAATCTAAGTTTCCAGATATTTTCGTCAGCACTTTCATCACGTCGTCAATGCCTTCGTCTGCCCTGAAAGCCATGGTGAATTGCTGTGACAAATCAACCGCCGGAGTGGTCTTGATACTGACGTTGTATCGACGCTGCAAATCAGCAATGATTGCTTTCAAAGGCGTTTGGTCGAACAACAATTTACCATCCATCCATTGATTGTAATTGCCGCTGTTCACGCTACGCTTCGTCATCTTACCACTGATGCGATTGTACACGGCCTGTTCATTGGGCAACAGCGCCATGGCGATTTTGTCTCCATAAACTTTCACCTTACCTTGTTCCAAGGTTGTGGTAACCAGTTCTTCGGCAGGGTAGGCCTTCACGTTAAAATGAGTTCCCAGCACCTTGACCTTCAAATTGCCCACATGTACGATAAAAGGCTGACTGCTATTTTTAGCAACATCAAAATGTGCCTCTCCGTCTAAATAGACATCACGCCGAGAAAACAATCGACTAAAGCGTTGGGGATAAAACAAGGAAGAACCTGCGTTGAGGCGTACCTGGGTTCCATCGGACAAGAGCAAGACTTTAGTTTGCCCGTTTTCCACATGACATTCGGTGAGCATGGCTTGGGAAGCCATCTGGTTAGAAGCCATAAACCAAGTGCCCAGGCATAAAGCAATGGGTAGGAAAATAACAGCAGCATACTTCAATACCTTTAAACGTATTTGGCGGGCACGCTCCTGATGGCCATGATGAGAACGAAGAGCTTGATTTCGCAGAACCGATTGCGACATGGCGTCGGCGTTTATCACGTCATCGGTTTCATCCCAAACGCGCTTCAAAGCTTCGTTTTTCGCCTCTCTGTCCACCTCGTCAATGAGCCACGCCATCACTTGTTGACGATAGCGAGACGGAATCAGTCCATCTGCAAAATATCTAATGATTTTGTATGCGGTTTCCTTGTTCATGATTTAGGGTTTTACTCAATAGACAAAGATAACGGCCATCACACGCAGTTAAGAAATGTTAAATGGTAATTTGAAGATAAAACTCTGCCTTTGGTTACCACAAAAGGGTATTTCTTGTGAAGACAAAAGCTTGCCATCATCCTGGTAACTCATTTGATTTTTTTTGACAAAGAACTTCTTAATATTTTGCGTATTTGCAAACAGTCATTCATTTGGTCGCAAATTCGCCAAGCATTCGCAACTTTTGTATTTTCCTATCAATCAATGTGTTGTGAATTTGGTAGGTGATTTTAGGCTTGCATTTCACCACCTTTTAGGGCAAAAGCATTGCGTTAAGGGTGTTATCTGCATGCTTTTTACAGGTTAGAGCATGTAGATAGCTCATCAAAGTCATGTAGCTTGAGCAGTCAACTCATTGCTTTTGCGCCCAAAGTCGAATTTTCTTGCCCGCTCATCTCATTTTTTGCATGCTGGTTGCCTATTGATTTTTTCTATATTGAAAGTTTAAACTGGCCATTTTTAGGGCAGTTTTTGTGACAAAAAATTAACTTTTCATGCGAAATTCAGGGCGACACACGAAGATTCACACTACTACCGACAGCTCGTTTGACAGCAACTCATCACGCCAGACAAGCAGTTGCTTTTCAACACGAAGGGTTTGTAAAATCAATGTAATATTTTTTAAGATGTTGTTTTTTATCGTATATTTGCGCAAAAGAATACTTATAAGCACCTTTCAATGTCTAAGAAAATAATAACGGTAGGGCAAACCAGCCCCCAGGATATCGAATGCCTAAAAGCATACGATGTGCTATTTACACGTTATTATGCCAAAGTGAGAAACTTTGTTTATGCCATCGTCAAAGACGAAAATGAGGCTGAAGACATTGCTCAGGAGATCTTTCTTAAATTGTGGATTCAACGCGATAAAATAGGAATCGTTGACAATTGGGACGCCTATTTGTTCGCTATGGCACGCAACTGCACACTGAATGCCCTCAAACAGAAGATGCATGAACACAATTTAAGAAGTTACCCAGAGGCCGGTATACCCGAAGAAAATTCTTTGGAAGAAATGATTTTCAGTGAAGAGCTCAAGGCGATTATAGAAAACGTTATCAGCAAAATGCCCGATCAGCGGCGCAGAGTATTCACCATGAGCAGATTGCAAGGCATGACAAATCAAGAAATTGCACAAGCCTTGAATATCAGTAAACGCACCGTGGAAACACACATTTCAGCTGCGCTGGCACAAATCAGGAGGGTTGTGACGATGGCGGTTGTCTTTCATTTCCTTGTTTCGTAAAGTGAAACAAAGGTGTTCATCCCTGCTAAGCATACCTCTTCTTATGGACGTTGCTAAGAACGGCAAGCGTTCATGGCTCGGCTAAACCGCCCAACCACTTGCCTCATAGAAGCGTTGACGAACAATGCCAACGCTTATGCCTTCACTATCAACACGGTAGCGTATGCAGCCATTCCCTCCTGACGACCCACAAAACCCATGCGTTCACTGGTGGTAGCCTTGATAGAGATGTTGTCTTCATCGGTTTGCATCAGCCTGGCCAAACAACTCTTCATGGCGGGTATGTGGGGATTAATCTTGGGTTGTTCGGCACAAACGGTGGCATCGACATTGCCGAGTTGATACCCTTTGGTGGCGATGAGTGCCATGGTTTTCTGCAAGATTACCTTGCTGTCCATGTTGAGGGTTTCATCTGAGGTGTCGGGGAAGTGATAACCGATGTCACGCATGTTGGCTGCTCCCAGCAAAGCATCGCAGATGGCATGAATCAGCACATCGGCATCGCTGTGTCCCAACAGTCCCATCGAATGCTCTATCTTGATGCCACCGAGCCAAAGGTCGCGCCCTTCCACTAATTTGTGGACATCATAGCCAAAACCAACACGAAAAATAGGAAGCATAAGGTAGAAGTTTTTTAGTTGACGAGTTGACGAGTTTACGAGTTGACAAGTATATAGATTTCTAGTTGTTTAGTTTTCCTAATTATCTAGTTTTCCTAGATTTCCTAGGATTCCTAGAATTCCTAGATGTTCTAGATTTTCTAGGCTCCTAGATTACCAGTTTACAAGTTGATAGCCTTGCTAATCACTCCCCTCCCCTTCGGGGAGGGGTTGGGGGAGAGGCTGTAGAGGGGTTGGGGGAGAGGCTGCCATTCTTACCTCCTAAACAAGTCTTTAATCCCATCCATATCAAAGTTCAATGAGAAGCGAAGGGTTTGGTCAAGCGGATTGCTCTTTGCCATGGCAATCACGTAACCTGCATCCAGTGAGAACACACTCATCTTGAAACCGGCACCCACCGTAAAGTATTTTAGGTTACCTTTATTCTCTGCTTGATGATGATAACCCGCCCGCAGTGCGAACTGATCGTGATAAACATACTCGGCACCTACGCTCCATTGTATTTCCTGCAACTCTTCTCTCACACCATTGGGGGCATCGCTGAAGCTTTTGAAAATACCGCTGATGCTCGACACATCATAATATTCTTTCTGAACACGCTCCTGGTAGTCCTCCGTACTCTCGCCCTCATTCTGTTTTGGGTAGGTGGGTACCAACAATTTGTTGGCATCGGCTGCCACGGTAAATCGGTTATATTCATCGATGGGAATCATCAGAGAAGCACCCAACCGCAGGTTGGTGGGAATGAACTCACTGTTGTCGCTGCCACCAAAAGTAATCTTACTACCAATGTTTGAGATGTTGAGGCCGATGCCCAACTGGCTTTCACGTTCCCCAAGGTTGATATAATTTTGATAATAGGCCGAGATGTCTGCGGCGAAAGCCGAGCCAGGAGTGGTTTCATCCTTAAAGTCGTAAGTTAAGTCAGAGTAAATCCAACGCACGGCAGCACCTAATGAAAATCGCTCACTCAACATCAACGAGTAGGCTACATCCAATGACATTTCGTATGGGTTGATGGTCATCCCACCCCCTTTGCCATCTCTGTCAACATTGGTTGTCACCTCGCCCAGTGAGAAATAGCGCAGCGAACCAGACATGGCACTATAGTCACCGATGCGATAGTAGCCTGCCAAATAGGCCAAATCGATGTCGTTGACCAACTGTCGGAGCCATGGCGTGTAGTTGAGTGCCACACCAGCACGACTGATGGTGAAGGGATATTTGGCTGGGTTCCAATATTGTGAAACCACGTCAGGATCGGTAGCCGCACCCACATCACCCAAGCCGGCCGAGCGAGCATCGGGTGCAATCATTTGTGAAGTGACCGATGAGTGGACTGGATTAAACATGTTTCGTTTGTCCTGCGCCGACAATGAAAGAGCAAAGCAGACAAACAACAGCATGCAAAATATTCTTGGAAATCTATTCATTCTGTACTGTAACTCTTTTCTGTTATTGATTAAAAACGCATGGGATGGTTAATTATTGCCTATCACGATGAGTTTCTTCGCTTTGGAAACCTTCTGACTGCCCTCAGAAGAGAGCAGCACACGATAGAGATAAACGCCAGTTTGCAAGCGTGCCCCACTGTCTACTCTCAAATCCCAGTCAATGGTATAAGCATCATTAGTACTCACGCCACGTTCCTGATGCTTCCATAGTTGGCGGCCACTCATGTCGAACACGTCAATTTCCACATCCACCTGTCCGCCCAC
This sequence comes from Prevotella sp. BV3P1, assembly GCF_000479005.1. GTDB lineage: Bacteria > Bacteroidota > Bacteroidia > Bacteroidales > Bacteroidaceae > Prevotella. Next base: position 52,065 of record NZ_AWXC01000037.1, read on the forward strand.
CCTGTCGTGGTTGATGATGAAGGTCGTAGTGGTTCGTGCGGGATTATGCGTGCAATCGACCGAAAACAGATTGGGTTGCATGCCCTTGACGACATGGAATGTCAGTTCTGCGGTCGAAGAATTGTTCAGAACATCCCATGCTCTGAATTGTAGCCTGTGCGGACCAGGAGCCAATTCGGGGATGTTGTAATACGTGGTTCCGGTGGTATAACTGCCAAAGTCGTACACGAAATGATCGTTGAGGTTATATGTTTTTGACATTTCTCCATCGATAATCAACTGCAAGTCGTGCCCAATGCCGCTTCCAGCGCTATTGATTCCATTCTCATCGGTAATTTTCGCAACGAAATAAGGCGTGCTGTTCACCTTATCGCCATTGGTGAACGACGGCGAGTTGAGATAACAGTAAATGGATGGTCCGATGGAATCGTTGGCCACATCTGCTGTGCCACCAATCGTAAACGCCTCGCTGGTACCGTGTGCCTTCAACTGATGGTCATCACTCAAGGCATACAAATTCATTAGTCCCGTGCCATCCGTGTAATTGATGTCCCGCGGAATGGCGAAAGTTAGCGTAAACCTTCCACCAACAACGTTGCCAGACCCGTTGAACAATGTCTTGGTGCGATCGTAATAGGTAAACGGACTGGTGATGTCAGCCGCATCGTTCATTCGGCAAACAATTTTTTCTTGGCTATCCCGAACGGTCACAGTTACCGTTCCATTGAAGTCGGCGGCGTGTTCTACATGCCCCGTCACTTTGGCTATTCCACCAGCTTTGAGAGAAGTTTTGACATCAGTTGACACGGGCGAGCCATTGATGGAATCGACAACCACCTTTAAGGTGGGCTGATGAAGTGCCACGGCTGGGTCGCCCAACAATGAATATTGCAGTTTGTTGTCTGTCAAGTCGCGTTTAGTATCAATCATCTCATTCTTGGCCAAGCGTTGAGCTTCACCTATCGTAATCGGTTTCCCAGCACGGTCCTTGTTCAACACATGCCGCAGGAAAGAGGTGTTGATCTGGGCGTTGTAATAAGCCCAAACGGTACGAGTTGTGCCAAAGAAAGCCAAAGCGCCGCCCTTCGGATTGAGTACGGCTGCCTCACCAATGGTTGGAACGGTGCCATCGAAAGGCATAATGTCACACGCAGCAGTGACCCACAAGGGAAGATTAGGATTATTGAACGACTGGAAATCACTTAAATTCAACACCTTTTCATGGGAAATCTGCATTTCTGACCCATGTCCACCGTAATCCATGATGAGGGCTCCTGCCGCCTGCTGCTGTTTAATCAGTCGAGTTACCTCTGGGTAGGCATGTCCAGTAGACGAAGTTTCGCGAACGTATGCATCCCACATGATTTTCTTGACCAAATAGCCAGGATACTGTGTTGAGATGGCATCGGCCGTGGTATTGATGCCACGCATGTGCAGATTGTCCTCGCCATCATCACCCATGAATACCAAAGTGTTTTGCCATGCACCGCCATTTTTGTTTTTCACATAGTTGATAACCTTATCAACCATCACCTTGGCCTCGGCTTCTGTCTTCACAGGGAAACGGCCCACGGCGACATCTTGCTTATCAGAGAAATTGGTATTCAAACCTTCTCCGTCGTCCAAAGCACAAAAGAAGCCATCGTCTACATAGCAATGAAGGGCACTGAACGAATTTTCACTCTCAAAACAAAGCAGGTAATCATCAGGATTGAGATTGCGGCAGTTGGGCGTTAGCATTCGGTTGTCCCAGACACAATCGCCAAACAGCAACAGATATTTCGGCATGTCAGCATCAGTCTGTGCCCGATCGTACAACATCTTGAGGTATCTGCGGTAGGCATTGGCGTCAGGAGTACCGCTCGAGAACTCGTTGTAAAGTTCATCAGCCGGCACGATGCGTACCCGCATGCCATCGTTTTGTTCGTGGAAAGCCTTCAAACGTTCAGCCTGCGTGCGAAGCTTTTGACTGGTGGGAATGATGATGACCATGTCGACGAAGCCATCTCCATGCAAGTCTTGGTTGGTAATGTTGTAAACATATTCAGGAACGGGGAAGGAGGTTCCTTTGAGTTGTGGTGCCGGCAGAGGCTTTTGCCATATTAAAGAAATATAATCCAAGCGAACCGGACCGCCTGAGTTTGTGGTTATCTTGACAGAATCAGTCGTCCATGTTCTGTTGATTTCATATACCGCACCCGCTTCATTTCCACTGTCATGATCTCTTAAACGGATGTTCAACGTCCCCAATTCGGCATTCTGATAGGTCACGGCTGCCAGAGATGCGGTGCCAGCAGATAGATTGACTGACATCTTAGCACGGCCTTGACCCGCCTTAGACGGGATGATAAATGTCTTGGAAGAACCTGCTGGGATGGGATTGGGGTCAAACAAGTTGCGTCCGCCAGCATACCATGCATGACCGTCAACTTCGTAAAGGGTGTGATAATCGTCAGGCGAGGGATAGAAAGATGCCAGAAACGCCGTAGAATCGACAGACGTGGGCGCATCATCTGTCTGCGTCAGAAAGTAATAGCCATAGTCTGAATAGGGGTTGCGAGTGCGACGAGTGGCTGTGTTGGATTCCCATGACACTGGCCCGTATGCATAAAACAATCGACGCCCATCAACCCAACAGGTGGGAACTTCCTTCAAATCATCGGTTGCCACCAACTCTTCAGCAACCAGTTTCTCGTTTTGTAACCTACCGCCATAGCCATAAACTTTCACCTTATTAATATCTGTAAAGCCGGCCTTACGAATCAAGTCATCCGTCAATCGGTACACGCCCGATGCGGGTACGCGTATTTTTGCCCACTTGCCTGACGCCAATACCGAGTGAGCAGCATAACGACTCGTGCCGCCTGCCCTTGTCCGTACTGCTGCATGTCGCAGCGATTGCTTGCGTGGCTGGGCTTCTAATCGCAGCATGAAGCTGACTAAAATTTGATATTTGCCGTCACGAAACACCAAAGGGCAGAAGTCTACCTCCAACGAACCTTTCTTTCTATCCAAAGCCAACCGCTGTCGGATAGGTGGTAAGGCTGGCAATGGCGCGTCAGACAGCTGTCTGTATCGTGCAATATCGGCCGACGTCATGTCTATGAATTCGGGGTAGAGAATAGAAACGGCATAGGAAGAGTCAGCGTATTGATTGCCCAGCGCAAAGGAATGGGAGAAATGAGGCAACCGTGAATCTATCTTCACGTCAGCTGCCGTCAAGTTAAAGAAACGCTCTTGAGCAGAAACACTCAAGCACAAAAGCGACAAAAAACCAATAACAAGAAATTTGATTTCTCTCAACACGCTTTCTAATTCTGAGTTTATTTACAATTCATTTCAAGCACCTTTCGGTCTGCCAGATACCCCTCTAAATGGTCGTTTACCTCCACAGGACCTGTTCCCGCAGGCGTACCGGTGTACAAGATGTCACCAGTTTTTAAGGTGAAATATCGACTGATATAAGCTATCAGCTCATCAATCTTGTACAACATGTCACCCGTGAACCCTTCTTGCACCGTCTGTCCATTGATATCAAGATGGAAGTTGAGCGTCTGCACGTCGCGAAACTTGCCTACATCTACCCAGTCACCCAACGCAGCCGCACCATCAAATCCTTTGGATAGCTCCCAAGGCTGCCCTGCTGTGCGTAACTTTTGTTGCAGTTCACGAGCTGTAAAATCTATTCCTACGGTAACAGCATCGTAGTAACGATGGGCAAATCGTTCTGAGATAGTCTTACCTAATCGACAAATCCGTACGACCACTTCGGCCTCGTATTCTATCCTCCCCAAGTCATCGGGAATGAAGAACGGCTTATGATCTTTGAGCAAAGCCGAATCAGGCTTCATGAAAATCACAGGATTCTCTGTTTTTGATAACGTTCCCAACAGCTCTTTATTGTGCTGTGCGTAATTCATTCCAACGGCAAATATCTTCATCTCTTTGATTTTTTCTATTGATTCTTCACAGCCAGCAGCTGCAATTTGGTATGCTGCAAAGATACTACAAATTAGAATAAGTAGCGAACGATGGCATTGCTTTCGTCGAAGGGTAGGATACGGAAACAGGATGGACGCATTATTTCATGCATCCATCCTGTCAGTTAGATATCATTCAAGCGGGCCAGATAGGCCAGTTATCTTGAATCCCAATCTAATTATTTCAAATCCATTACCGGCGAGTAGATGGCTTGATCGGCTTGTGAAGCCTTCACGCCAATGCGTACAGTCATCCGTGGTTTAGACTTTAATGCAGACAATTGCTCGCTCTTCAAATCAAGTGTGAACGTATTCGTTCCTACTTTGATGGCATCTGCCTTGATATTCTTTGCACGGAAAGCATTCTGGCCATCAATCAGTCCTGTGGAGCCTACAGATATAATTCCCTTGTCTATTGTGGCCGTTTCTACAATCTTGGACAGCTTAAATGTAACAGAAATGCTATTTCCTGACAGATTTGCCTTGGCATCTGACACTATGAAATAAGGTGTTACTTCGAGATTAACCTCAGCTGCTCCATTAAGGTTAACTACGGTAGTGTCACGTTTGTTCACCCAAGGCCCATTACCGTCTTTTGTAACAAGTTTGTAGGTGCCGTTGAACAATTTGGCACTGAATCTTCCTTGTTGATCAACATAAACAGTAATAGGAGAATGAAGCTGATAATTGTCTTGATAAAGCTGTAACTGGATGGCTTCACCTGTACCTTGCAAGTTGAGGTTCTGTCCTTTGTATTGTACATTACCTGTCAACATCGATTCGGGTTCATCCATGTTATCTAATCCACATGATGTGAAACTGAGTACACCAGCGACAAATAATGATATATTTAAAATTACTTTTTTCATATTTCTATCTATTTAAGATTATTGATATGGGTTCTTAACAAGAAGTGGATTTCTATTTAACCAACTATTGTCATAGAAATTGTAATAGTTCTGAATCTTGAAATAACGTGCGTTTGGAGACATGAAGAAGAAGTCTTCAACAAACACCCATTTCCCATCATTGGGATTTCCAGGAGCGACAACCCGATACGGCCATAACCTACGATGACGTGCATGTTCGTCATTGGGATTTCCATTGAATATCTTATCTGCCAGACGCCAACGTTTCAAATCCCACCAACGATGGAACTCGAATGCGAACTCTACGGCATTCTCATGAACAATCTGGTTGAAATTAAGAGAGTGCAAATCCTGAACACCCGCACGCTGACGAACCTTGTTGATATAAGAAAGCGCATCAGAGGAATTACCTAATTCGAACGATGCCTCACAGGCAATCATGTAAGCCTCAGCGATTCTGAAATAAGGCCACCATGTGTCCGCACGACGTCCGCGAGTTGACGCACCTGGTGTCTCATCCAAGAACTTACGAAAATAGAATCCTGTTTTATTGATGTGCTGGTCATTGCTTTGCATAGGTCCATTTTGCGAAGTCAACAGGTTGCCTTGCTCATCCTTAGAATCCAATTTGCCTGTTTTCAATTCCCATTTCCCATTATTCATTCTCAGTTGGCCTGCCTGAAGAATTACTTCGGAACCTTTAAACGGAGCACCGGGATAAATCACAGAACCATAAAGACGAGGGTCACGATTAGAGAAGGGATCAGTAGCCTTGTCATAAAACTTGTAAGACCCATCAGCCAATTTCGTTTCTATCTTTTGCGCCTGCCCGGGTGTAGGTGTGTTTAAGGGCTCGAACATTTCAACCAAGTTTAATGTTGGACCAGCATAGCTATTGTCGATATCCTCTGCATGGGAAGCTGGGATGTTACTTTGTGTAAAACCATGGGTAGAGCCAGGATAGTAGTAGTCGCGTGCCCAGATTACCTCCGAATTGTTTTCCTTAGAAGTAACTGCCTCATAGAAGTTCTTGCCCTTATCATTGGGATAATTGTCCTGTAATTTGTAAGGACTGTTTTCAATGACATCCTTAGCAGCAGCCAAAGCCTCATGATAATATCCATTTGCTTTATCTGCAGGAATACCAACCTCGCCTCCAGCTGTCTTGATAGGATTAGTCATCTGATTGTTATACTTAGCCAAAGAAGCCGCATAAATGGCTGCGCGTGCCTGTAACATTTTGGCCGCCCATTTATTTGCACGAGCAGAATGGACAGTCTTGTCAGCACCTAACATTTTTGCTGCTTCTTTACATTCTTTAATGATATAGTCATAGGTCTGAGCCTCTGTCGACCTTGCCTTCAAAAGTGAATTAATGTCATCTGGGCCAGTATAACCATACACACTATCGCCCATCAAAGAAACACCACCCAAGCTACGGCACATGTTGAAATACACCCAAGCCCGAATGAAACGAACTTCACCCTCAAGAGGAGCTTTTTCGATATCAGACATGACGTGAGTGTTACGAAGTCCTTCCAAGAACTGGTTACAATTCCTGATCATCACATAGTCGTACACACGCCAACGATAGTTTTCAAAGGTCGAATAGTTATCTGGACCACTTTCGCTTTTTGCAGCCTCATCAATCAAGGTAAACTGCCATGTATCGTCCAAATGTTGTCCGTAAGTGATACGTCCGTACAAGTTTGCCAGAACAGACTTTATCATGTTCTTATCACCGTAGATTTGATCATTGGTGTAGATGTTGTCTGGATTTTGATCCAGGAATCCACTGCAGCCTGTCATAGCCAACGCTGCGAGAGCTGAAGCAAATATATATTTTATTTTATTCATAATGATTTAAAATTTAAGATTGAAACCAACATTGATGACACGCATTGTAGGGTATTGTAAACCACTTGCACTCTCCTGCTCAGGATCGAAGCCTGGTTTATTGGAGAACGTCAAAACATTCTGTCCTGCTATGTAAACGCGCAATGATTTCAGGGAAAGCTTCTGCATCCAAACCGTTGGGAAGGTATATCCAATTTCAAAATTACGCAACTTTACATAACGTACGTTTTGCAACCAAAAGTCACTGCCCCAATAATTGCTGTGTCCACTGTTACCAATCAACGGCATTGGATACTTGCCGGGGATTAGTTCACTGTTTGCATCCCACATATCACTCAAGTGCCAGCTATCTTCCAACAGGTACTGCGGATTGTTGCCACCATCATGGAAAGGAAGCATCTGTTCCCAGTTTGTCCAGAACGACATGCCGGAACCTCCAGTGAGGTCAAAAGCGAAGTCTATGCCTTTCCAGTTGATGCCAAAGTTAAAACCGTAGTTTAAGTTCGGAGTACCACCATTGCGGTATCCGATAGGACGTGCGTCCATGCCATTGATGACTCCATCATTGTTCAGGTCCTTATATTTAATGTCACCAGGGCGCAAAGTCTTATTGCCATGACGGTCGTTGTCAATTGGCCATTTAGCGATTTCTTCCCATGACTGGAATTGACCATCATTCTTCAATCCCCAGTAGATGCCATCAAAACGATGCCATCTCGTGTTGCAATACTCATCCCACGAATTGCTGAAGCGAGGTTTGTATTGTTCCCAGTTATATCGACGGGCGTAGGTAAAGTTAAGACCAATCCTATACTGGAAATCACCTACTTTATCACGCCAATTAACCGATCCATCAAATCCACGACGAACGTCGGAGTTCAGGTTCTCTTTGGGCAAGTTGAAACCTACTTCAGCAGGTATTAGCACATCGTATCGTCTTTCTGGCAAACCTGTACGGTTGCGATCAAAGTAGTCTAACGTTCCTGATAGTCTTTGTCCAAGGAAAGCAAAGTCGATACCAATGTCAAGTATGTGCGCCTTCATCCAAGTAAAGGTAGTCGCAGGAAGATTACGTGCACGTGAACCTATTACGTAATTACCATCAATCGCAGAACCTCCGTCCTTGTAGTTATAGCCCATCATATAGTCGTATGCAGCATACCCCTCTACATTGTCATCGCCTACGACACCGTATGATGCACGTAGCTTCAAGTCGTCAAAAACAGAACCCAGTTTTGAACCTTTCCAAAAGCCTTCTTCAGAGATTCGCCATCCCAAAGAGGCTGCCGGGAACCAGCCCCATCGATGTCCGGGAGCCCATTTCCAAGCACCGTCCCTACGAGCAGACAGCTCGATGAGATACTTGTTGGCAAAGTCATAATTTAACTTCATCATATATCCTAGTCGCGCTTCCGTTCTGTTTCCGTAATCATTGTATGTATCCAATGTCGTGAAGTCGATCAGATGCATCGCATTTGCATAGGGAATAGAGTGAACCCAGACAGAAGGTGTCCTACGTTTTGTTGCATCAAAACCAAACAAAGCTGATACGTGGTGATCGCCGAAATACTTATCGTAAGTCAACCGCATGTTTGAAGACAACTCTTCAACATGTCCCAATGTACGCTCACGCCATGGATTCCCATTGTAGAAATCAACAGGGTATGTGTCCGTAGCTTCATCATAGCGATACAATGAGTAGGTATACTCTTGGTTGTTCAACTGATGATAGCCGAGGTAATAGCCAACCAACCAAGAAGCTTTCAACCCATCGAGTATATCATAACTAGCATTAGCATTCATCTGAATGACACGCCACTTATCGGTATAAACACCAGACCTTTCGTAATTTAGAAATGCAAAGTTGGTGTCTGTGTTAGCAGATGTTCGTTGTGGATACTTTGGATTGTCGTTGGCAAAAGGACGTCGTGTCGGAAGATTCCGGTAGGTTGCAAAGATCGGCAGCCAATAGTCATCCATCCCAGGAACACCGGGCTGACGTCTCTTCTCAATACGACCATTTACAGACGCACCAACTTTCAACTTATTAGTGATTTGTGCGTCAATGTTCATCTGAACGTTGGTTCTATAGAAACCGCCATAGTTACGTATAGCAGCTTCCTGTACCAAATTGCTAACAGAGAAATAATAATTGATTTTGTCAGAGCCGCCTGATGCATTCATGCTGACATAGGTCTGTGGAGACGTCGTCCATACATAATCGTACCAATCAAAAGGCCGATAGCCTTTCTCTGTGCCTTGCATCCATTTTTGGTAATCCTCCTTCGAATAGGTGTAGTTTGTTCCTTGTATAGTCTGACTACCTATAAATCGCTCCATATAAGTCTTCAGTGTTGCAGGCTTCGCAAACTTAGAAATGTGCTGCCAACCATAGTATCCGTTTACCTCAAACTGCGGAGCAGTGTTGAGCCGACCATGCTTGGTTGTTACGACGACAACGCCATTGGCTGCACGCACACCATAAATAGCAGCCGAAGCATCTTTCAGCACACTAACTTGTTCGATATCGTTAGCATCTAAGTTGTTAAATTGACCTTCGTCCTTCACCACACCGTCGATCACATACAACGGCGTTCCCATGTTGCGAATCTGTAAAGAAGTTGAAGAGCCTGGTCTACCATCAGCCTGGCGGCTATTGACACCGGCAATCTTACCAACCAGGGTGCCTGAAACAGTGGTAGCCACTGAACGCGAGATGTCTTTATCGTTAATGCTAGAGATAGCACCTGTCAACGACTCCTTTTTCTGTTGCATACCGAAACCGGTAACGACAACTTCTGTCAAAGTCTGATTATCTTCCTGCATCGTCACTTTGATGGTGTTACGATTGGCTACATTCACATTTTGTGTCTTGTAACCTACATATGAAATCGACAACACTGGTTTTGCAGACGAAACGGTAATACTAAAATTGCCATCTATATCAGTTATGGCTCCGTTTTGAGTTCCCTGTTCTGCCACAGTGACACCTGTCAAAGGTTCTCCGTGTGCATCAACTATTGTTCCTTTCACTGTTTTTTCAGATTGCTGTGCAGTCCTCATAGCGGATGAATGTATTTTCTCCGACAGAGCGTGAGATGTTCCTCCGGCCATGAATAGTAAAGCGAGCAATGCAATCTTGCCCATTCGTTTGAACTGGGGCATACAAGGCTTCTTACATGAAATATTTTCCATATGATTGAAGTAAGTTTAATTAGTAATATTAGGTTAACCCTTCATGGGTTAAGTTTTTGTTGCATAAGTTTCTCAGTATGTGGATTATTACCCACCATTAATCAATATTTTCATAGGTTAGAATGAGATTTAAATATTTGTAAATAATTGGTTTCAGCTACAGAAATGTCAGGATTGTTTGGTTACCATATTAATGGCTTTATATACCGCAGACAAAGTTACTTGTTTTAACCAAAATAACACAATGTTGTAAATAAATAGTAATGTAATTAACATATATTTACAAATGAAGTGTTTTTATACCTCGTAGCGCTGTGTTGTCATTCATTTTTATAAAAAAACTAATGAGAAGTATTTAGGCAAATCTATCCTGCACTGCTTACGCTCAACACGGAAAAAGCCCGATTGAGAGGTTCTCAACCGGACTTTTCTATGTCACAAAACTTCCTTTCTTGGAAGTTGTTTATTAATCTGCACGCAAGCTAAAACGCTTGAAATCGACGATTTCCAAATCCTTGTCAGCCTGTTTCAGATATTCAGAAACAGTGATTTTGCTGTCCTGGATATATTCTTGGTTCAACAAGCAGTTTTCCTTGAAGAACTTGTTCATACGGCCTTTGGCAATATTCTGGATCATGTTTTCTTGCAAATGCTCCTTCTTGTCAGCTGCTGTTTCAGCCTTAATCTTACGAATCTCGTCTGCTTGCTCAGCGGTAATTTCACCCTTGCGGATGCCTTCCTCCATGTGTTCCTCGCTCTCAGCGATATACAAGTTGAAGCCAGCTTTCTTCAATGCTGCCGAAACAGCTTTCTCAATCTGCTCTTCTTTGGTCTTCTCTACAGCCACCTTGTACTCAGCATCTTTCACTTCTTGCGAAACGTTTTCTTCATTCAAGGCCACAGGGTTCATCGCAGCAACCTGCATGGCGATGTTATGAGCCTGCTCTTCGGCAGGTTTATTGGTCTGAACCATTGTGCACAGGATGTTCTTGTTCATGTGGTTGTATGCCTCAATGTTTTCTCCTTCGAGGAAACGATAGCCATCCAACTCCATCTTCTCGCCTGTGATACCAGAACGAAGTTTAACGGTTGTGGCAACATCTTTTCCATCTGCAAGCTTCAAAGTCAGGATTTCATCAATGGTCTTGGCCTTAGCAGCAACGGCAGCGTCGAGGATGTTTTGTGTACACTCGATAAAGTCCTTGCCGTTAGCCACAAAGTCGGTTTCGCACTTCAAGGCAATCATTGCAGCGAAGTCTTTGTCAACTTTCACGAGCACACAACCGTTTGAGGTCTCACGATCAGAACGTTTGGCAGCGATAGCCAGTCCGCGTTCACGAACCAACTCAACAGCCTTGTCCATGTCACCAGCAGCTTCGGTCAACGCTTTCTTGCAATCAGCCAGACCAGCGCCGGTCAGTTTACGAAGCTTTTGTATATCAGCAATTGTTACAGCCATAATATAAAAATCTTATTTATTGGGTTAATATTATTCTTTTATAAAAAGGACAGAGAAGAATGAAGAGACCACCAGATATGTTAAGAACATACCTTTCCCCCCTTCGTTCTTCTCTATTCAATACGATTATTCAGCAGCAGGAGCTTCTTCTTTAGCTTCAGCTTCCTTGTTTTCTTCCTTTGCAGGTTCAGCTTTGTCAGCTACTTCCTCTGTTGCTTCAGCCTTCTCAGACTCTTCGGTCTGCTTGCGAGCCTTGCGAGCACGCTTTGGCTTAGCCTCTGCAGCTTCTTCTTGCTGCTCGGCAGCAGCCTTTTCGTCAGCCTTTTCAGCCTTGCGTTCCTCCAAACCCTCAGCGATGGCTTGACAGCAAGCAGTCAAGATTACTTCTACAGAATCTTTCGCATCATCATTTGCGGGAATCACGAAGTCGATGTTCTTAGGATCTGAGTTGGTGTCAACGATAGCGAACACGGGGATGCCCAAGCGATTGGCTTCCTTCACTGCGATGTGTTCCTTGCATACGTCTACAACGAACAATGCGGAAGGCAAGCGAGTAAGGTCGGCAATAGAACCCAAGTTCTTCTCCAACTTGGCGCGTTGGCGTGTAATCTGAAGCAACTCACGCTTGGAGATGTTTTCGAACGTGCCATCAGCCATCAACTTGTCGATGTTTGTCATTTTCTTCACAGCCTTACGAATGGTTGGGAAGTTGGTCAGTGTACCACCAGCCCAACGCTCGTTCACGTATGGCATGTTTACAGATGCAGCCTTCTCGGCTACGATGTCCTTAGCTTGTTTTTTAGTAGCGACAAACAAAATCTTCCTACCAGACTTCGCAATCTGTTTCAAAGCTTCGGCTGCTTCGTCAATCTTTGCAACCGTTTTGTTCAGGTCGATGATGTGAATACCATTGCGCTCCATGAAGATATAAGGAGCCATGGCTGGATTCCATTTGCGACGGAGGTGTCCGAAGTGGCTACCTGCCTGCAATAATTGGTCAAAATTTGTTCTTGACATTTTTCTTTTCTTTAAATTGTTTACTTTCTTTTTAGTTGATTAGAACCAATCTTCGAGTAGTTCGTCACGCATGGGAAATCTCGAGGATTTAGATACTAAACGGGTGATCAGTTTACGAGTTGATAGTTTACAAGTTTACAAGTTTACAAGTAAACAGTTTACAAGTTTACGAGTTGATAGCTTGAAAGTGTACGAGTTAATCGTTTACAAGTTTAGAAGTATCACCTCGTCAACTTGTCTACTCGTGAACTTGTCAACTACTCTCCTCATTAACGCTTACTGAACTGGAAGCGACGACGGGCCTTGGGCTGTCCTGGCTTCTTACGCTCAACAGCACGGCTGTCACGTGTCAAGAATCCATTGTCCTTCAACACCTTCTTATCTTCAGCATTCAACTTGACGAGCGCACGGGCAATGGCGAGGCGAAGTGCCTGGCTCTGACCTGTGAATCCGCCACCATCAAGGTTGGCCTTGATGTCATATTTTCCTTCAACCTCAAGTGTTTCCAATGGCTGTTTAACCACATAACGCAAGATAGCTGATGGGAAATAGGTTTCAATATCTTTTTTGTTAATCGTTATTTTGCCGGTACCTTCAGTCAGGTATACGCGAGCGATGGCGCTCTTGCGACGGCCTATTGCATTGATTACTTCCATCTTTCCTTATTATTTATACTGGTTAATATCGATAGCCTTAGGCTTCTGGGCAGCCTTGTCGTGCTCAGCACCTTCGAATACATACAGGTTGCTCAGCAAAGAACGTCCCAACGGACCCTTTGGCAGCATACCTTTTACGGCATGACGAACAATTTTGTCAACACCGTTCTTGCGAGTACGAAGCTCGGCAGGAGTGTTGAAACGCTGTCCACCAGGATAACCGGTATAACGTGTATAAAGTTTGTCTGTCTCTTTCTTGCCAGAGAACTTAATTTTCTCGGCATTGATGATAATGACGTTGTCTCCACAATCAACATGAGGAGTGAAAGTTGGCTTGTACTTGCCACGCAGCAACTTAGCGACCTTTGAGCAAAGGCGACCAACAATCTGGTCGGTTGCGTCTACTACGACCCACTCTTTTTGAGCTGTTTCCTTGTTGACGGAAATAGTCTTGTAACTTAATGTGTCCATTAAAAATTTAAATTTTACTACTAAAAAACGTTTTTATTTCACTCATGTACGAACGATTCACTAACCGTGATGCTCGGCCAAAAGCACCACTATTAACACATCCGCACAGGGGACTCTAAGTTCATCCCCGAAATAATCGGTCTGCAAAAATACACATATCTATAAACATAGCCAACATTAGACTCTCTCAATAGCTATTATTTTATAATTTATTAATTATATTACGATTTATTAACGCTATTCACTTGGGTTAAAATCTACTTATTGGAGAAATTGGTTGAACACCCAAAAATAAAGTGAAGCGAAGGGGGTACAGACAGAAAACTTCAATTATTTTTACCAAAAAAAGGCCCAAAAACAGTCCTTCTGAATTTTCATTCTGGAGAAAAACAATAGGCTTGCCGGATGAAAACAAGGAGCTGTTTTTCCTCAGAATTCTGTTTTTCGATCTAAAAACAATGATATTACACGCACAGAAGCATCACTTAACACCTCAACGAACATGACTTTGTACGCCAAAAGCATGCATATTAGCGCACTAAGGCAATGCTTTTGAGAAAATAAGACTGATGAGAGGATTGTTTTTTACGCTCGAAATACTGTAATAAATTGTGTTACAATGAGATATAAACGTTGCTTATCCTTGGCGTATTTGAAGCCAAACAATCTGCTGTTGTCAAATAATGAAATTATGAAAGGTATGTTTGTAAAGAAAAATATCTCGGCTTTACCTATGGAAGATTCTTCTTGACATCTCGCAACGAGGGCAAAGGGTGGGGGCTACGGAAGGTTAATGGGAGATATCGGGAGTCAACAGGGAGTTAACAGGAGATAGCAGGGAGTTAAAAATGAGTGGCTGAGGAGTTAAAAAGGAGTTAGCGTGGAGTTAAGAGGGAGTTAGTTGACAATAGCTTTTTGTGATTGACTACAAAAGCATTCGCTTTCTAAGCTCAGTTGAACTAATGTCCGTTCACTTCTTTCTAACTCCACTCTAACTCCTGTTAACTCCCTTTTTACCTATAATTCAATGACAAGCGTTTGGTGTGGAGCTAACTTGATGTCTTTGCTCATGTCTACGTTTTCGCCGGTAATGACGTCATGAGCAGCAGTTGATTTGCCGATGACTTCGGCATATCGCTTCACGTCCAACTGGGCTTCTTTCGATGTTCCGTTGAGTATGGTCAGCACAGACCTACCCTGATACTGGCGTGCCAGGACGTACACCCCTTGGTGAGGGATGAACTGAATCTGCTTGCCTTGGACTATCACTTCATTGCCCTGTCGCCAATGCAGCAGCTTGCTGAGCCAGTTGAACATTTCGTTTTGTGCTTTTGACCTGCCTTCTGCCGTGAATGCCGTGTGTACATCGCCTGGGAAACTACCGGGGAAATCCTGACGTACATAACCATCTGTTATCTCTTTGGTGCCATTCAGCAGCACCTCTGTTCCATAATATAGCTGTGGAATGCGGTTCATGGTGAGCAAGAGGGCTAAGGCCTGCTTCAGTGCGGCTACATCTTGTCCGTGTCCCAAGAAACGGTCGGTGTCGTGATTCTCAATAAACACCATGACGTCTCTTGGATTTTCGTACAGGTAATCTTCCGCCAGCGAGTTGTAAACCCTGTTCAGTCCGTCCCACCATCCATCGGTTTCTTCATTCTTCGCCTTGTTGATTTTCTCGAAGAAGCTAAAGTCCATGACTGTTTTCAGGTTGCTGTTGATGTCCGACAGCTTACTGTCTTTTTGCCAAGCTGCCGTATAAGCGGGTTCTGTGTTCCATGTTTCGCCCACCACGTTGAAGTTGGGATACTCCTCGTTGAGCGTCTTCATCCACTGTGCCATGGCTTTACGGTCGGCATAAGGATAGGTGTCCATCCGGATGCCGTTGATGCCTGCGGTCTCAATCCACCATATACTGTTTTGGATGAGGTACTTGATGACGTGCGGATTGCGTTGGTTCAGGTCGGGCATGGAGGGCACAAACCATCCGTCGACGGTTTCCTTCAGGTCTATTTTCGACGCGTATGGGTCGAGCACCGGCGTGAGTTTGTAGCTGGTCTGCAAATACTTGGAGTTAGTTTTCGTGCCATTTGGCATGCCGGTCTTCTCATCACGCCCCGAGCCGGTGCCTTCCTTGAGCCACTCAGGCTCATTCAGCCAATCGTCAGAGGGCAGCTCTTTGAGCCACGGATGTTCAAATCCGCAGTGGTTGAAAATCATGTCCATCACCACTTTGAGCCCCTTTCGGTGGGCTTCGTCAATGAGCTTGCGGTATTCCTCGTTGGTGCCAAAGCGCGGGTCTACTTTATAATAATCTGTCGTGGCATATCCGTGGTAGGTGCTGAAGCCGTTGGTGTCGGGCGAATTGTTCTCCAGTACGGGCGTGAACCATAGGGCGGTTACTCCCAGATTGGTGAAATAGTCGAGGTGTTTGCGAATGCCCTCCAAGTCGCCCCCATGTCTCAGACTGGGTTTCGTGCGGTCGCAAACATATTTGTTCATGCCTTTTATCTGGTCGTTCTTGGTGTCTCCGTTGGCAAACCGGTCGGGCATGAGCATGTACAGCACGTCGGCATTGGTGAATCCCATGCGCTTGTCGCCACTCATCTCGCGCTGCTTCAGCTCGTATTTCACGTTCTTGGCGGTCTTTCCCTTGGTTAGCTTGAGGGTCATCATGCCTGGCTTGGCATCACGCAGGTTGAGATAGGCCAGCAGATAATGTGTGTTGGGCAACGAGACCACGCTGTCTACGCTTACCCCCTCATAATCAGTGGTAACGCTCGCGCCTTGCAAATTGTTGCCGTAGAACATGAGTTGCAGACTGGCGTCCTTCATGCCCACGTACCAGTCGGTAGGATCTATGCGTGTTATTTTCATTTGGGCATACGTCGTGAAAGTCTGTGCCAAAAGACAAAAGGTAAATAATAGCTTCTTCATATCATTTGGTTTTAAATATGGTTTCCTTTAGAATCAAGGCCGATTGGGCAGGAATTACCACCTTGTCGGTGCCTTCCCCAATCACCAACTTCTCTATGCCGTCCGCATCAACAACGCCTTCATAGCACAGCACGTCGTACAAACCATGTGGCATAGCCATCTCCTTATCGGTTTTATTGGCATTGAGCAATACGTATATGAAGCAGTCGGTAGGCTCGTCCAACAGCCGATAGGCCACCACGCATGGTTGCGTCGGCAAGAACTTTAGGTTTCGACGCACAGCTTCTGCAGTGCCCAGACGGAACGCATGGTATTTCTTTCGCAGTGCTATGAGACCCTTGTAGTAGCTGAACACCTGCGGGTAACGCTGCAAATTGTTCCAATCCAATCGGTTGACTTCAATGGGAGAGTTAAACGAGTTGTGCACCCCTTGCTTGTCGCGGAGCATCTCTTCGCCACTCAACATAAACGGAACGCCTTGCGAAGTGAACACTGCCGTTTGTGCAAGCAAGTCCAATCGGATGATTTCTTCGGTAGAAATGTTGGGAATGGAGGCCTTCAGCCGGTCCACCAAGCACATGTCGTCGTGGCAACTTACATAACTAACCATCTGTGTGGGTTCGGTTGCCCATGCCGCTTTGCTGTAGTTCACTTTGCTCATGTCTACTTGTGGATGTGCTATGGCACCGGCGATGCCAAACTTAATGCTCTCTTCCTCGCCGGCGATGCCTGCAAGGAACGCTCCTTTCCTGTCGTCACTGAAGGGACCGCGCAAGGCGTCGCGCAATTCATCGCTGAATGCTGCAATGCCTGGCAGTTGTTGGATGTTGGCTTTCATAGCGAGTTTGTCCGCAGGATAAGCACAAGTGCCTGCGCTCCATCCCTCACCATAGATATAAATAGACGGGTCTATCTTGTCCACTTCCTGTCGAATGGCGTTCATGGTTGCTATGTCGTGAATGCCCATGAGGTCGAAACGAAAGCCGTCGATGTGATATTCGTCAGTCCAATATTTTACCGATTCTAACATGAATTGCCGCATCAGAGGTTTGTCCGAGGCTGTTTCGTTGCCGCATCCCGACCCGTTTGAATACTTGCCTTCAGCGTCTTTGCGGTAATAGTAATCGGGGTAAGTACGCTGAAAGTTACTGTTTTCGATGTCGAACGTGTGGTTGTACACCACGTCGAGGATGACGCGAATGCCCGCCTTGTGCAGGGCTTGCACCATTTGTTTGAACTCCTTGATGCGCACTTTCGGGTCTTTGGCGTTGGTACTGTACGACCCCTCTGGCACATTGTAGTTCTTTGGGTCGTATCCCCAGTTGTAGTTGGCATTGGAGGTTTGGTGTTCATCCACCGAAGCAAAGTCGAATGAAGGCAACAAGTGTACCGCATTCACCCCTAACTCTTTGAGGTGGGCAATGGCTTTTGGTTCAGCCAATCCCACAAACTTGCCCTTATGAACGGCAGGAGAGGTAGGCGAATCGGTGTAATCGCGTACGTGCATCTCGTATAACACCAAGTCGGAGGGCGATGAGAGTGTGGGGCTCTTATCGTTTTCCCACCCCTCGGGGTTGGTTGTCTTCAGGTCAATGATGGCTCCTCTGTTGCCATTGATGCCCACAGCCTTGGCAAACGCGCCTGGTGTCTCGCCTCCTTTGTGCTGTTGGTAACCCAACACTTCAAAGGTGTAGTACATACCTTTCAGGTCGCCCTTGATCTCTTTTGCCCACACATCGTTGCCCATTGACTTCATTTTGACGGTCTTTGTGGGCTTTCCACCTTCGCCTTCTTTGTACAAACGCAGCACGACACGCTTGGCTGTGCTTGGAGCATTGAGCTTGAAAGCTGTCTTTTGAGGCGAATAAACCATCTCGTCGAACACTTTGGCAGATAAAGGTGACTTGCCCGTTGGCATGAGAAAAGCCAACAACAGGAAAATATAATGCTGATAATGTCTCATAAGTAAGGGTGTTATTGATTATTGCGCCATGAGCGAAACGGCAAATCCGCCACCGCTGGCTTGATTGATTTTCAACACGTCTCCACGCTTCACGGTTTTGTGCGTGATGACATAAGCTTGTGGGTTGTGGTCGTAATGGGCATTTTTAGCATCGGCATAAATCGTGCACTTGTACTTCTTACCCTTGTCGAGGAAGTCGAGTTTGATGACACTCTTATGTCCATTCTCGTCGCATTTGCCCCCGATAAACCAGTTGTTGGTACCTTTTGCCTTGCGAGCCACAGTGATATAGTCGCCGGGTTCAGCCTCTAAATACTTGCTGTCGTCCCAGTCAACAGCCACATCCCGTATGAATTGGAATGCATCATCGTACTTCTCGTAGTGTTCGGGCAAGTCGGCAGCCATTTGCAGTGGGCTGTACATGGTGACATAGAGTGCCAGCTGTCCTGCCAAGGTGGAGTGTACAAAGCTGGTATTGTTGCTCCATTCTGACAGTTTCGTTACAAAAATACCAGGCGTGTAGTCCATCGGACCGCCCTGTAAGCGAGTAAAGGGCAGGATAGTGGTATGGTCTGGATTGTTTCCTCCAAAGGCTTCGTACTCTCCACCCCTTGCACTTTCGTTGCCAACCATGTTCGGCCATGTTCGGCATAAGCCCGTTGGACGTGTCGCTTCGTGCGCGTTCACCATGATATGGTGCTTGGCGGCTTGCTTCACCACATACATATAATGGTCGTTCATGGATTGAGAGAAGTGGTGGTCGCCGCGAGGAATGATGTCACCTACATATCCTGTCTTCACGGCATCATATCCGTATTTGTTCATGAGATTGAAGGCTTCCTCCAAATGTCGTTCATAATTCACCGCACTGGATGATGTCTCGTGGTGCATCAAGAGTTTTACACCCTTGGAATGGGCATACTCGTTGAGTCCTTTCAGGTCGAAATCGGGGTAAGGTGTAACGAAGTCGAACACGTCTTGCTTCCAATGGTTCGCCCAATCTTCCCAACCTACGTTCCATCCCTCCACCAAAACTTCGTCCAATCCGTTCTTGGCAGCGAAGTCGATGTATCGCTTCACCTTGTCTGTGTTAGCCGCATGGCGTCCGTTTGGCTTCGCTTTGCTCCAGTCTATCTGGTCAAGTTTGATAGACGGAAACTCGTCGGTGTAGTTCCATGCGCTTTTGCCAACAATCATTTCCCACCACACACCACAATATTTTGTGGGATGAATCCAACTCGTGTCTTCTATCTTGCACGGCTCGTTGAGGTTCAGTATGAGGTTGCTCGACAACATATCGCGTGCGTCATCGCTCACCATTACCGTTCGCCACGGACTCTTACAAGGGGTTTGCATGCACCCTTTGGCACCGTATGCGTCTGGGGTGAGCCAGCTTTCAAATGTCATTGTCTTGTCGTCCAAGTTGAGGTGCATGGTAGAATAGTCCACACAAGCTGCCTCGTGGATGTTGATGTACAGCCCATCTTGGCTTTTCATTTGCAGCGAGGTCTGTACGCCTGTGGGTGAGAACACTGCCACCGACGAGTTTCCCCAGTTCACTGCATCATGAAAACGCCCCCTTATTTCGGAGAGTTTGCTTTGCTGTGTCTTTTGCTCTTGCGTGTCATAGTCGCCTGGAATCCACCATGCCGTATGGTCGCCAGCCATGGCAAACTGTGTATGTTCTTCTTTAATGAGGAAATAGGTCAAGCTGTCTTGCTGTGGAAATTCATAGCGCAATCCCATTCCCTCGTTGTAAACACGGAACCGAACAATGATATTACGCTGCGAAGAGGCTTGATGCAACGTTACCGCCAATTCGTTATATTGGTTTCTGATGGTTGCGGTCTCCCCCCAAACAGGTTTCCATGTCTCGTCAAAGGTGGATGTCTGCGTGTCTTTAACCGTAAACCCATTCATCAAGTCGGTTTCCCGAAGCCCCTTGGAGGCGTGCTTGTCCTTCATGAGCTCCAATCCCAAGTGCGACGGTTTCACCACAGCTTTGCCTTTGTAGGTCATGGAATAGGTGGGTACCCCGTTGCCTTGCAGACTGAAGTTGACGCTTACATTGCCATTGGGCGATTTGACTACTTGTGCCAACAGTGCCATTGGCAGCATAAAAAACAAAAGGATAAGATTGATTTTCTTCATGATGTTGTGGTTCAAAGGTATGCCACAAGGGCGCAAACCCTTGTGGCTATAGGTGTGAGGGGTAGGGTGTCAAGCCCTTCCCGACTGTGAGTTCAGCTCACATAGATTGCTCACCAAGCTGTTGTCGGTCAGCATGTCTTCTATGTTCAGGTGCATCCGATAACGCCAATAATGCTTTGGATTGGCAGGAATGTTGATGCGTTCGGCGTTGGCATCGTCCAATCGGAGTCGTTCGTCCATGGACAACCAGTCTTGTATGGACAGGATGCAGAGCATGGAGGGCGATGCCAAGTGTTGCCAAATGATGTCGCGAGCCAACCAACCCGGCAGTGGGTGAGGGGCAGGTCCTTCCTTTCCCAGCATGGTGTTGTAATAATGCTGTGTGCGAGGGTAGTCCTCGTCCCACCATTGGCGCAGCGTTGGCATGTCGTGTGAGGATATGGTAGCCACGCTTCTGTAGGGGTTGCCAGGCAAATAGCCAAAGGTTACCTTTGGGTCTTTGGGCATCGACTGCACTTCAAGACTTAAGATACGCAACTCATTCATCACCCATGCCACGCAATCGGGCACCATCCCCAAGTCTTCGGCACACACCAACATGCGGGTAGCCTGTACCAATTTAGGCAATTTCTTCATCGCCTCGTGATACCAGAACTGATTGTTGCGGCGATAGTAGTACTCGTTGTACAAACGGTTGAATGCCTGTTTGTCCACATCCCACAGACTTTCGTAGATGAAGTTGAACTGTGCCGTGATGCGTGGGTGGAACAGATGGGGATTCTTCTTGTCACGAACAAACAACACATCGTTGGCAAGTGCATACAGTCCGTCGCGTATCCAAGTGTTCTTCTCGTCCATTTCTTGCCCCTCGAAAGCTGCTTCAATCTTGCGCTCGGTGTTGAAATGCTCGTTCAACTCAAACACGTCGTCGTGAATATGGTTGAGATATTTGGCGATTACCTCTTCCCGATGTTCGCCAAACACTCTGTCGATGACCCAGTTGCGGACGTAAGGCTTCGTAAACAAATCTTCTTGGAAGTTGAGTCCGTAGGATGCTATCTCCTCGCGCGACATGCCCAACGATGGCGAAAACTGACCGCACAAGCCGTTGACACAGCTAATAGGTATTTCCCAAATGCGGAAGAATCCCAGCACATGGTCGATGCGGTAAGCGTCGAAGAACTCTGCCATGTTCTTGAAACGGCGTTCCCACCAGGCGCATCCGTCTTTCAACATCTCGTCCCAGTTGTAGGTGGGGAACCCCCAATTCTGTCCGTTTACGGAGAAATCATCGGGTGGCGCACCAGCCTGTCCGTCCATGTTGAAGTATTTGGGTTCTACCCAAACGTCACAACCGTGGCGACTGACACCAATCGGCACGTCGCCTTTGAGTACGATGCGCTTGCTTTGCGCATAAGCGTGCGCCTCCTTCATTTGGGTGTATAGCACAAACTGCACGAAGTAGTAGAACGCTACTTGTTGATATGCCTTGTTGCTTGGGGTGCTTAACGCCTTGCGGTCTGCCTCGTTCCATGTGTGGTGGTCGCGCCATTGTGTAGCGTCTGCCGTGCCGTATTGGTCGCGCAGGTAGCAGAACTGTGCGTAAGGCACCAGCCAGCGCGCGCTCTTTTCGAAGAACGCCTTGTACGCCTTGGTGCCCATGGCGCGTTTGCCCTCTTGCTTGAAGAGTAGCTGTAAGAAATCCATCTTGCCTTTCATCACGCGCACATAGTCTATCTGTGGCAGACAGTTCAGCTCTTCTTGCAAAGCGTCAAATTGCGCTTGTTGCGCCTTGTCGTTGAGCTTGGGCAGTTGGCGCAAGTCACAATAGAGCGGATGCAACGCAAATACGCTGATGCAGCTGTAAGGGTAAGAGTCTGTGTAAGTATAGGTGGCTGTGGTGTCGTTGATGGGCAACAGCTGAAGGACGTGCTGCCCGGTGGCTTCCACAAAGTCAATCATTGCCTTGAGGTCGCCAAAGTCGCCCACGCCAAAGCTGCCTTTGCTGCGTAGTGAGAATACGGGAACCAATGTTCCAGCCACCTTTGTGTTGGGCATGGGCATGAAAGCCTGATCCAAGTGGTACACCACTACGTCGCCACGGTTGAGCTTGGGTACGTCAATGGTGCGGTTGAAGCACGGTTCCCACATGGGGTCGTTCGTGGGAAGGGAGTACGACAGGGCAGCAAACTTTAGTTCTATGTGCTGCTCGCTCAGTGTTTCAGCGTCCACGTCTACCACCCATTCGTTGTGCTGGTGCTGAGTCATGGGCAGTGCCTTGCTGATGTTCCACTCGCCCAAGGCCTCGGTGTCGCCCGACAGCACTAAATATTGGTCGGGTTTGAGTTGTGGAGAACGTACAATGATGCGCACCGTCTTTTCGTAAGCCGTGGGCTGCAGGGCTTGCAATGTGCTGCGGTGAAGGCAGTCGGTGAAAGCTGAAGAATACAAGTACGAGTCTTCTGGTATCTGCATCCAATGGTCGTACACATGGTATTGCTTCGCTTTGGCTGCCGTAAGGTCAAGGCGGTGGGTTAGAGTGGTCCATTCCTTGCGCGTTACCTTTCCGTCACATTCTACCGAGTAGTAGTAGCAAAGGGAAGCATGGTCTGCGGTTGCAGGCAGCTTGAGGTCGCACTTCCAGTGCAGTCCGTCGGTGGTGTACATTCTATAAGGGGTATAAAGCCCATCTACAGGCTGACCATCATTCGCTACATTCAAGATGAGGTCTTCCCCAAAAACCGTTTTGTATTCAATGTTAAATTGTAAATGCATAGACTAAGGGATAGTAGTTGAGTAACTTTAGGTTTGGTTCTTAATATATGCAAATGTATAAATAATAAGTAAGGTGAAGTTAGTTTAGAAGTCTAATTATTAGAAAAATATTGTGCAATCGTTTGCATTAATACTGTTTTCTGCTTCCAAATGCAGGTGTTTTGAAGGAGGGTTTTGTTAGGTTATTTGGTCATTTCAAAATTCTCATTTTAGCTTCTCAAGAGGGTGCTTTTAATCTTTTAAAGGTCGGTTTTTACACCTTGTCGCGCCAAAAGCATAGAGTTTGGCTGCACAGAACAATGTTTTTGAAGAGAAAAGTGATGGTGGTTGACCTGCAAACTCCATGCTTTTGGCAGTCAATAGCATGGAGTTTGCTGCCGACCGAAAATACTCGTCATATACAATGTTTTGATAATGAACGATATACAAAATTCGCGTATTTGCCGCCAACCTACTGGTTGCTTGCAAATACGCGAGTATTGAGGGCGCATGTCAATATTTTTGACACTTTTACACCTCCGTTTAGTGGCGTTTTACACCTGCGTTTAAGGAGAAAAATGATATTCCTCGGAACGGATGAAAACTTGCTGCAAAAATTTGTTCTCGAAGGCGGTCGTTACCACTGTGGTCGAGTGTTAACTGCCAACAGCTAATTCTGTAATAATCACTTCCTAACCAATGTCAGGCCTTGACATCCTTGATGAGCGATACGGCGGCGGCACCCAGTAACAGTGAGATGCCCGCAACGAACATCATGTGGCTTTGTACCGAGCCTACAAGACTGAGGAGTGTGCCTCCTATTAACGCAGCCACGATTTGCGGAATACAGATGGTGCCATTGAACAGGCCGAGATAGGCACCCATGTGGCCATAACCTTGCAAGGCATTGGTGACAAAAGTGAACGGCATGGCCAGGATGGCGGCCCACGCACAGCCTATGAGGAGGAACGGAATGAACAACAAATACTGGTCGTGTACTACGGTACAGGCCGCAAAACCAATGGCACCCAATGCCAGACTAAGGGCGTAGGCGGTCTTCCTACTACCGAGTTTGGGGAGCAGCGGTGCCCATAGCACAGAGCCGATGGCCTGCACGGCGAACAGCACGCCTACCCAGTTGCCAGCCTCTTGTGCTCCCTCGCTGGCCATGTCGGTGGTGCCCCAAACGTTGGCGGCTACGGTGCCGTGCGTATAGGTCCACATGTACATGAAGGCTATCCAACTGAAGAACTGCACGATGCCTACCTTCCAGAAAGTGGAGGGTGCATGCTTGAGTAGACTAATCCAGTTTTCTTTCTTCTCCGTGTCCGACTTCAAACTGCCGTTGTACTGCTCGTACTCCTGCGGTGGCCACTCCCGTACCTTGGAGATGGTGTAGTTGACGCAGAGAATGAGGATGCCCGCACCCACGATAAAGCTGTAGATCACCGAGTCGGGGATGACGCCCTTGGGTGCTGTGTTGGCGATGCCCAACAGCGCAAAGAAGAATGGAAACAGATAACCCACTAACGAACCAGCATTGCACAGCAAGCTCTGAATGGAATAGGCCTTGGCTTTCTGTCGTTCGTTCACCATGTCGCCCACGAGCATCTTAAACGGTTGCATGGCCATGTTGATAGAGGTGTCGAGGAACATGAGCATGACAAGTCCGAAAATCATAGCCTCCGATGCCGTCATCCCAAACGAGCCGGAGTGGGGCAACAGGCACATCACCAGTACCGCAACCGCTGCGCCGATGAACAAGTAGGGTATGCGGCGTCCGTATCTGGTCCATGTGCGATCTGAACAAGTACCAATGATGGGTTGTACTACGATTCCCATGAGGGGAGGTAATATCCAAAAATAACTAAGATTGTGTGGGTCGGCACCTAATGTGGCAAAGATACGTGAGATGTTTGCACTCTGCAGCGCGTACGCAATCTGTACACCGAAAAATCCGAAACTTAAATTCCAAAGTTTCCAAAAGCTCATGTCGGGCTTCTTTTTTAATTCATTCATATAGTTTACGAGTTAATAGTTTACGAGTTCACGAGTTGATAGTTTTATTAGTTTGCGAGTTGTTAGTTTGCGAGTTGTTAGTTTACGAGTTTACGAGTTGATAGTTTTTTTAGTCGACAGTTGATAACTTATCAAGTAATATATTGTTGAGATTCGCTTTTGTTAACCATTAACTTGTCAGTTTGTTAGCTTGTCAACTAATCAATCTATTGACTCGTCAACTTGTCAACTTGTTAACTCGTCAACTAAACATTATCTCGTTGTTCCTCTGATGATAAGTTTTGTTCTGACGATTCTCTTTTCAATCTTATCAGGTGGAATGAAACCCTCCACACGAGAAATGAGGATGTTAGCCGCCTCTTCGCCTACCCGCACGCCACGTTGCTCTACGGTGGTGAGCATGGGGTCGCAGGCCTTGGCACGGTCACCATTGGTAAAGCCACAGATGGAGATATCCTCGGGTATCCGATAGCCCATGCGCTTGGCAGCGTAGAGAATGCCCACGGCCGTGTCATCGTTTACAGCGAAGAAAGCATCGGGGGCTTCCTCCTGGCTTAGAAGCTCGGGGGTGATTAGCTCAGCGTCGGCGCGGTTGTCGCAGATTCGGAAAAAACGGTCGTCAGCCTTCAGTCCGTACTTGGTGATGGCATCACGGTAGCCGTTGTAACGGTTCTTGGAAATCTCCATGGTCATCAGTGTGCCGTAGTAAGCAATGCGTCGGCAGCCAGTCTGTATGAGGTGCGTGACCGCATTGAAGGCACCCATATAGTCATCTACCACCACTCTACTACATTCCACGCCCGTACAAATACGGTCGTAAAACACAAGTGGCATGCCGTGGTCTATGAGTTTCTGGAAATGTTCGTAGCGTACGGTGTCTTTGGCTTGTGAGACGATGACGCCGCACACCTTGTTCTCAAAGTAATCCTGGCAGATGCGTACTTCACGATCGTACTTCTCATTGCTCTGCGCCACCATAATGCGATAGCCGCGGGCACTGGCTTCCTCTTCGATACCGGAGAGGATACTGGAGAAGTAAAAATGTGACAGCTGTGGAACGATGACGCCAATGACTCTCAGCGGTTTCACCTTGCTGTTGCGCAGCGACTCGGCGATGACGTTGGGATAGAAATTATGTTCGCGCGCGTAGGCCTGTATCTTTTCCCGTTGTTCTTTGCTGATGCTCGGGTTATCTTTCAACGCACGCGAAACCGTTGCAACAGAAACACCCAGTTCTTTTGCAATGTCTTTCATTGTGAGCGGTGACAAAATATCCATTTAGGTTGTTATTAGTGATACAAATGTATGCAAAAACTGAGAATGCAGGAAAGCAAGTCTTTGATTTCTAATCAAATCTTTCATGCAAACGTTTGCGCTACTAAAACAACGAATTTGCAGGAAAAATAGTATGTTAAAGGTTAAACAATACTAACTTTGCACGCAGAGAGGAGCTACTAACCGGACAGATAAGAGAAACATCAAGTCTCCTCATAGCATTTCCCTGGCCTTCATGTGAAAGGCACAAACAAATGAGTCATGACGGATCATGAACATCAGGGAGCACGACCTAAGCGATACACTAAATTTATTATATTTACATTAACTAAAAACAAGAAAGATGAAGCAGGTAAATTTTACATTGCCGCTGAGAATGCTAACGCTGTTATGTGTGTTGGTGTTATCAGTCAGTGCCTTCGCGCAACAAATTGACGTGAAAGGCCATGTGAAGGATGAAACCGGCGAACCCATTATTGGTGCCACCGTTAGAGTCTCAGGACAAGATGGAGGCGTGGTTACTGATATTGATGGAAACTTCGTGCTCAAAGCCAATGCTGGTGCGATGATTACGGTGAATTACATCGGTTACGAAAAGGCCGAAGTTGCCGCAGCCGCGGATGTGGTCATCACGTTGAAAGAAGCAGGCGGGCAGTCGTTGAACGAAGTAGTTGTTATCGGTTACGGTATGGTGAAGAAAAGCGATCTTACAGGTTCCGTAACAGCCTTGAAACCCGACAGTAAAAATAAGGGTTTGGTGGTGACACCTCAGGACATGTTAGCAGGAAAGGTGGCTGGTGTCAATATCACCAGTGACGGTGGTGCACCGGGTAGCGGAGCTAACATTCGTGTACGCGGTGGTTCTTCACTGAATGCCAGTAATAATCCATTGATTGTCATTGACGGTATCGCCATGGACAATAATGGCGTACAGGGGCTTTCCAATCCGCTTTCGATGGTCAATCCGCAGGATATTGAGTCGTTCAACGTGCTGAAAGATGCTTCCGCAACCGCCATCTATGGTAGTCGTGGTTCGAATGGTGTCATCATCATCACAACCAAGAAAGGACGGAAGGGCATGCCAGTTCAGGTTAGTTACAACGGTAACGTAACGGTAAGTCAGAAGAATGGCTCGCTCGAATTGATGAATGCCGACGAATATCGCAGCTTTATTATCAATCACTATGGTAAAGATAGCGATGCCGCAAAAGCCCTTGGCACCTCCAACACTGATTGGCAGAAGGAAATCTATCGCACTGCCATCAGCCACGATCATAATG
This sequence comes from Prevotella sp. BV3P1, assembly GCF_000479005.1. GTDB lineage: Bacteria > Bacteroidota > Bacteroidia > Bacteroidales > Bacteroidaceae > Prevotella. The sequence goes on from NZ_AWXC01000037.1 coordinate 79,948, forward strand.
TGGCTGTACAGGGAGCCGTGAAAGGATTGCCCTATCGTGTGTCAATAGGATATACTGGACAGCAGGGTATCTTGAAGACAACGGACTTTAATCGTGCTACAGCTGCGGTGAACTTGAACCCATCATTCTTCCAAGACCATTTGACATTGAACCTGAATGCGAAAGGAATGTATGCAGAGACGCAGTATGCCAATTATGCAGCCATTAGTGATGCTTTCCGTTTTGATCCAACGCAGAGCATTTATGACAATGGAGAAGATGCTGCGCATTACGGTGGGTATTTCCAATGGAAAAGCAAAGGAGGTGTCACTGATATTGACCCCACCTACAAGACAACTTACAATAGCTTGGCTCCAGGAAACCCTGTGGCAGCTCTTGACTTACATCATGAGAAAGCTTACAGCCGATCGTTTGTGGGAAGTGCTGACATTGACTATAAGGTTCATGGTTTTGAAGACCTTCGTTTTCACGCCACGCTGGGTGCGGACATCTCAAAAGGACGACAAACTAAGAATGTCGGCCCTACCGCTCTTGAGGCTTTCTATTATGGAAGCTATGGCGCTGAGGAGAAGTTGAAACGCAACTTGTCACTCAGTGCTTACGGACAGTATTTCAAAGACTTTGACGTGAATCATCACTTTGATGTGATGGCAGGTTATGAGTGGCAGCACTTCTGGCATAATGAAAAGAATGATTATACTGGGTACTATCAGAAAACGAGTACGATTAAACCTGGTGAGGAAACCGACCATACACCGTTCTTTACAGAAACAGAGAACTATTTAGTTTCTTTCTTCGGTCGTTCCAACTATACATTGATGAATAGATACTATCTCACGGCAACGGTTCGTGCCGATGGTGCGTCACGTTTCAAACAGCATTGGGCATGGTTCCCATCTTTTGCATTCGCATGGAAAATTAATGATGAGAACAAGTTCCGCAATATCAAATGGCTGTCTGACCTGAAGCTGCGTTTAGGTTGGGGTATGACAGGTCAGCAGGAAGGCATCGGTGATTATAACTATTTTGCCATCTATAAAATGAATACAGGTACACAGTCGTTCTATCCTCTGCTTGGAAACGGCAATCTGTATACACCTCAGGCTTACGATGAAAACTTGAAATGGGAAACAACGACCACTTATAACATCGGTCTTGATTGGGGACTCTTCAACCAACGTTTGACTGGTAGTGTAGATTGGTACTACCGTAAGACGACAGACTTGTTGAACTCTGCACCCGCTGCTGCTGGAACTAACTTCGACAACAGAGTGATGACCAATATTGGTTCGTTGAAAAACACTGGTGTTGAGGCTTCAGTCAGTTGGAAGGCGATACAATCAAACGATTGGTATTGGACTATAGACTATAACTTTACCTACAACAATAATACCATTACAGCACTGACGGGTGCCAATACAAAACCGATAGAAAGTGGTAATGGATTGCATACTGGTATTGGAAAGAAGATTCAAGCTTTCGCAGTAGGTCACCCATCCTCTGCTTTCTGGGCTTATCAACAAGCATACGATAAAGACGGAAATGCCATCGAAGGCGTAGTGGTAGACCGTAATGGTGACGGCTCTATCACGGACGATGATCGCTATTTCTATAAACAAGGTGCTGCACCCGTCACTATGGGGCTGGCTTCTCGCTTGGAATACAAGAACTGGGACTTGGGTTTCTCCCTGCGTGCGAATATCGGTAATTATGTTTATAATGACGTATTGGCCAGTCGAAGCAATATGAGTCAGCTATGGGCACCATCATCTTTCTTGGAACAAAGACCTAAAGCTGCCGTCAAACTGAATTGGCAGTCAAGCGAGTGGATGCAAAGTGATTACTTTATCCGCAATGCTTCGTTCCTGAAGATGGATAACATTACCTTGGGCTATAGCTTCGCTAATCTCTTCAAGAGTGGAAATGGACGAGGGCTGAGTGGCCGTTTGTATGGAACGGTTTCCAATGTCTTTACGGTCACCAAATATGAAGGACTGGATCCAGAGGTATTCAGCGGTATTGATTATGAGCTGTATCCACGCCCTATTTCATTCATTTTTGGTCTCAATTTGAATTTCTAATCATTCATAAAGATAGTACGTCATGAAAAGATATATCATCAAATATACAAAAAAGATTTTTCCCGTGGCAATCTTGTTGCTGACAATGGGAATGGGATCTTGTGTGGGTGACCTGGATGTCACACCCATCGATCCGAATAAGAACACAAAGCTCGATCCAACTGCGCTGTTCAATATGTGCTATGCCAACTTTGGCTTGGAAGGCATTGAAGGTCCTGGAAAAGCCAATATCGCAGCCGATGATGGAGGAACAGCAGGATTGGTGCGTCAGATGTTCAATGCCAACGAACTGACAACCGATGAAGCTATCTGTGCTTGGCCCGACCCTGGAGTAACAACACTCAATACCAACGAGCAAGATGCCAGCAACATGATGCTCAGCATCTATTATAATCGTCTGTATTATGGTATCTCCATTTGTAACCAATACTTGGGGGTTGCGAGTGATGTGAATGCCACACAGACAGCTGAGATACGGTTCTTGCGTGCCCTACAGTTTTACTTGGCGATGGACGCCTTTGGGAACATACCTTTGCCAACAGCCATCACTCCAGAGAAACCCACACAGAAAACACAAGCAGAAGTGTATCAGTGGCTCGAGAAAGAGTTGTTGGAAATAGAACCAAATTTGTCGGATGCTAAACCAAAGACATCGAAAGACGCAGGTTATGGACGTATTGACAAAGCGGCAGCATGGATGCTTCTGTCCAGATTGTACCTCAATGCACAGATCTATACAGGTACACCGCAATGGACTAAGGCTGCTGAATACGCCAAGAAGGTCATTGACTCTCCCTATCAGTTAAGTAAGACAGCCAAAGGAGGATACAGCGCTTACCAGTTGATGTTCATGGGTGATAATGGTGAAAATGGTTCATCTGTCGAAGCAATTTTCCCCATTCTACAGCAAGGAGACAAGACTGCCGCTTATGGATGTACGACATTCATGATAGCGTCCTCTTATAAGAACGACATGCCAAGCAATGGAACCACTGGCACATGGGGTGGTAACCGTGCTAGAAAAGAACTTGTCTCAAAGTTTTTCCCAAGTGGAAATGCACCACAGGCCGAACCTGCGGTTATGATCAAGCAGGCAGGTGACGACCGAGCCATTTTCTGGGGAAAAAATCGTACCCTTGAGATTGAATCCGTAAAAGATATCGTTGATTTCAAAAAGGGCTATTCTGTCATGAAATTCACCAATGTGAAGAGTGACGGTGCAGCTGCTACGAATACAGGATTTGCTGACACAGACTTCTTCTTTTTCCGTACAGCTGAAGCTTATCTCACCTATGCAGAGGCAACAGCTCGTATGAACAATAATGTAGCAACAGCTGAAGGAGTGGCCTTGTTGAACGAACTTCGTCAACGTTCGCATGCTTCTACTAAAGCTGGATACAGCATCAATGATATTTTGGACGAGCGAAGCAGAGAATTTTATTTCGAGGGTCAGCGACGTGTTGACTTGATACGCTACGGCAAATTCGGAGGTAACAGCGATTATGTATGGTCATGGAAGGGCGGTGCTGCCAACGGACGCAATTTCAATGCACAGCGAAACATCTTCCCGTTGCCGTACAGCGATCTTTCTGTGAATGAGAATTTGAAACAAAACACAGGTTATTAACATTCAACGAAAACAGATATGAAAACAATTTTAAAATCAATATTGCTGTTGTGTTGCACTGCTGGTCTGTTGACGGCCTGCGATGACGACCGCGGCTCGAACCCTGTGGTACAGGAGCCAGCCACATTCATGTTGAACACACCGGCTTATGCCACATCTACCATCGATATGGCATCATCAGAAACGTTGCACTTTACCTGGTCACAACCCGATTATGGTTTTCCTGCTAAGGTGGACTACCAGTTGCAAGTGTCGCTTGATGGTAACTTCACAACGTCCTATGCTCAAGAGCAAGCTGATAAGAGTGGGGCTACTAAGGCTAACTATAAAGAACTGACAACCGTGTATAATGTATGTAGTGCGGATGTCAATGTGACAGAACTGGCTAAGGCTTTTCAGCAAATAGCCAAATGGGCTGACGGAGCTGTTCCTGCTACACAAACCGTGTATGTGCGTGCTAAAGCTGTATTGAAGACAGTTTCTCAGATTTATTCAAACACGGTAAAAATCAACGTTAGTCCTTATTATGTCGAACTGAAGGATGCTGCGCCACAGATTTGGTATCTCATCGGTGGTTGCATCGCTGACGGAAAATGGTCTAATGGCTCAGATGCGATAGGGGTTTCCATGATTCCTATGTATACCATTGCAGGCGAAAGCTATGACAAAGTTACAGGAGGTGGTCTTATTCAGTATGTGGGTTATTTCCCCGCTGGTGGCGAGTTCAAAATTATAGAGAAGCCTGGTAGTTGGGATTACGGTATGTGCGGTGATAAAGACGGACACTTTGTTTATCGCAATGGAGGTGATGATCCTGGTAATATCAAGGTGAAAGATGCGGGTTATTATAAAATCACGGTCAACACCACTGAACATACGGCAAAAATGGAGCTGTACACGGCTGCTGTAACGACCTATCCTACCATCACTCTTCCTGGAACCTATCAGGGTTGGAAACCAGAGAAGAATGCTTTGACAAAAGTCACTACTGGTGGAGAAAATCATGACTGGACCACTACGGTAAACTTTGATGCCGATGCAAACATCAGCAATGACGAAGGTGTGAAGTTCACCAATGGTTCTTGGGATGTGAATTGGGGCGCTGAAGATTTCCCCTTGGGTACAGGCACAGGTGGCGGAAAGAACATTCGCTACAAAAAGGGAACCTATAAAGTTTATTTTAACGACATTCTCGGTTCATACCAGTTTGTCGCCCAATAATTGAATTTGTGGCAGAAAGGAGGCTCTTTTGAGTCTCCCAGCCACTTCAAAAAGATATAAAATGAAAAAGCTATTCTATACAATGGGGCTCTTCTTGCTGATGGCAAGTTGCTCCAACGATTATACAGATTGGGCAAATCCACAGTCAAATCATGAAGACCCAGCGACAGTAAGTTTGACCATTCAACCTGCCGAGGCCATTGATTTTGCCAAGTTGACGACCGACTCTGTGCAACTTTTCACACCCGTTGTCAAAGCTGCTGAGGGCAGTGTGAACACTTATACCGTTGTGCTGTACAATACAAACAAGTCTGATTCTAAAACTTTGAAGGCCGATGCGCTGGGAAAGGTTAAATCCGCAGAATTGGAAGAAGCGGTACTTCAGCTTTTTGGACATCGTCCAGTGGCGCGAACCATTGATTTGGATGTTACGGCATTCACCATTATTGAGGGGCAAAGCATCAAAAACCAAGCCAGCACTAAGGCTATTATCACACCCGAAGCACCCGTTATCGAGAATACTTACTACCTTGTAGGCAGCATCAATGGATGGGATAATAACAATAAAGATTTCCCTGTTGTCAACAACGAAGATGATGTCTATAAAGATCCGGTCTTTACCATTACCCTGACAGCTGCGCAAGTAGGTAATGGCGTAGAATTTAAGTTGAATCCTGTTTCGGGCATCGGTTCTTGGGATAAATGTTATACGGCATCAAAAGATGAAGCAGAAGGAAAGATTGCAGGTGGCAACGCTGGAGGCAATCTGAAAGTTGAGGCAGTTGAAAATGCCAAATATTACAAGCTGGAGTTCAACATGCTTGATCTCACATTCAAGGTAACCCCGATGAGCGATCCAGAGCTTTACCTCACAGGCAACCATTACGGTTGGGGAAAAACATGGAAACAGTTAGTTCCTGTCTACGGTACTACTGATTTGTTCTGGACTATCGTTTATCTCCATGCTGGCGAACAATTCAAGTTTGCACCGCAAGCAAATTGGGGCAACGACTTCGGTATGCAGGCAACCATTCATGATGAGGCCAATGCAGGTGTCAGTGATACTGACGGTAACATTACCATTGCCAATGCTGGATGGTATCAACTGACCGTAACAAACGGTGCTTCCAGAAGCGTCACCATCAGTAAACCAAAAGTGTACCTCATTGGGAATACAGTTGGTTCGTGGGGCATTGAGGATGCAAATCTCTTCACGGAGCCTACCACGGAAGACGGTGTTTTTGTTTCAAAGGCTTTCGCAAAAGCAGACGAAGTACGTATGTGCGTCAGTGTTCCTGGACATGACTGGTGGCAATCTGAGTTCATTGTCACCGCAAAAGGAAAGATCGATTACCGTGGCAAGGGCGGAGACCAAACACGAGTGAATGTTAAAGCGGGTCAGAAAGCTTATCTAAATTTCTCAAAGGGAACTGGTAAATATCAATAACCATACGAGAGTTATATTTAGTGAGTAATATAATCAAGTAGGAAAGGCAAGTCTCCGTAATGGAGACGGCCTTTTCGTTTAGTCACCTGTGACTGACATCAGGTTGCAATTTCTTGCAGGAGGATTCAAGGTGTGAATCTATCATGTTTTTTTTGAACTGCACAAAGTGAATTGTCATTAAGCTGTATATCAGCAAAATCAACTAACACTATGAAACTATTTAAAACCTTTTTATTCCTATTCTTGGCTATTCCTGCGCCTCTTTTCGCACAAGGTTGGCCCAAAGATTACAAGGGCGTGATGTTGCAAGCGTTTTATTGGGACAGCTACAGCGACACGCAGTGGACCAATCTCGAGAGCCAGGCCGACGAGCTGTCGCAATATTTCGACCTGATATGGGTGCCGCAGTCGGGCTATTGCAACAAGCTGCAAGACCAGATGGGCTACGCCCCCATTTGGTGGTTCAACCACAAGAGCGCGTTTGGCACAGAGGACCAACTGCGCAAGATGATCAAGACCTTCAAAGAAAAAGGCACTGGTATCATCGAAGACGTGGTCATCAACCACCGAAATGGCAACACCAACTGGTGCAACTTTCCCGAGGAGACATGGAAAGGGCAAACCATGCACTGGTCACTGGCCGACATCTGCCAAAACGATGATGGCGGAAACACCAAGCGAAACGGCTACGACGTGTCGGGAGCGATGGACACCGGCGACGACTTTTCCGGATGCCGAGACCTTGACCACACCTCGGACAACGTGCGAAAGAACGTGAAACTATACTTGCGGTTTCTCAAAGAAGAACTTGGCTACACCGGCTTTCGTTACGACATGGTGAAGGGTTTCTCCGCAAAATACATTGGCGAGTATAACGCTTCGGCCCAACCCACCTACTCCGTGGGCGAATACTGGGACGGTGATCCCGCCAAACTGAAAAGCTGGTTAGACGGCACCAAGGTAGATGGAAAGATACAGAGCGCGGCGTTCGACTTCGCACTGAAATATTACATCAAAGACGCGCTCGGCAGCGGCCAATGGAATCGTCTGGACGGCGACTGCCCAGCCAAGGACCCCGCATACAGCAGGTACGCCGTGACCTTCGTGGACAACCACGACACCGACCGCGACAACAACCGCCTCGTGGCCAACCACATAGCCGCCAACGCCTACATCATGGCCATGCCAGGCACTCCCTGCGTGTTTCTCACCCATTGGAAACAGTTCAAAACCCAACTCAAGAAGCTCATCTTGGCTCGCAAAGCCGCCGGCATTTCCAACCAAAGCGCCATCCTCAAGTCCGAGCGACATGGCAATGGCTATATCGTGAACGTGCGAGGCGAGAATGGCAACGTGCTGCTGGCCTTGGGAACACCCGACAGCTATGACGCCAACGGCTACAAAATAGCCGTGGAGGGGGATGGCTATAAATACTATGTGGCCGACAACGTGGACATTTCGGCCGTCCAAGCTATCGCCGACGAGAAGCCGCAAACGTTTACGCCGCCCGCGTTCTGCACCATCGACAACGACGAGCGATGCGCTTTCTTCGAGGCCCCGAGCTTCTGGACAGGCGACGTGCGCTGCTGGCAGTGGGACCAAAAAGCCAACTACACCGGTGGCTCATGGCCCGGCACGGACTGCCGGTACGTAGGAACGACCAAGGCTGGCAACAAGGTTTACAAATGGAGTTGGAACAAGCAGACCAAGCCTGTCAACAACCCCGACGCCGGCATCATCTTCAACTGTGACAACGGAAGCAAGCAAACCGCCAACTTGGAATTTGTTAACGGCGGCTACTACGACTTTACCTCTGGCAAGAAAGGTGTGGTGACGGGCATTGACAAGGTGTCCTCAGCACAGACAGGCCAACGCAAAGTGAATGTATACGCACTGGATGGACGCCTTGTTCGCTCGCAAGTAAGCGAGAACAAGAGTCTGCAAGGATTGCAAAAAGGCGTGTATGTGGTGAACCATCGCAAGCTGTTCGTTCGATAAGGCACTAACCAAAGCAATGCCCCCTGGAATGTTTTCTCGCATTCCAGGGGGCATTGTTCATTCACGTCGTTTGTGCATGGGCGGCAACCTTCTATGCCAATCCTTTCCATCCCCATCGTACAACATTAAAGATTGATGACTCAACATGGGAGTCGATTAGCTTCGTCGGTGTTTATGCTTGCGGCCTTATCTTCCAGGCAATAATCTCGGTTTTCCAATAATTGTTCATATTTTTGGTATTTTCAAAAAGTTCATTCTAGAAAAATTATGCTCTTTTTGGATGTTGTTTAGCACTTTTTTGCACAACCGTCGGTCTGTTTTGATGCAATAGCATGCAGTTTGCCTTTCTATAGCATGCAGATTGTCCCTCAAACTCAATGCTTTGATATCCCTATCTGTATGCTTTTCCAGCCTTAAAGCATTGCTTTTGCCTGTGCACCGATGTAACTATTGATCGTAAGTTGTTGAAAATTATAGATATAGATAAATAGCATATTTGCGACCAATGACCTGTTTGGTTGCAAATATGCGAGTATTTTTCGCGGTTGTCAACATATTTCGTATGTTAACCACTATGTTTTCATCTGCTCAGTTTTCTGTTTGCGACAGCTATTTGATGCCGGCTGCCTTTTGCAACATCATTTTTTTGCCGTTGACGATATAGATGCCTGGCTGAGTGATGTTGGTGACTTTCTTGCCATCCAGAGTGTATATTTCGGTCTTTTTCTGGCTGACTTTCTGCTCAAGAGCCTCGATGCCAGTTGTGTTGATTACAAAGTTGGCCTCTACAACCGGGCTGAACACATTGTCGCCAGCGGCGATAATAAGCAATCTGCAGCTTTCCTGGACGATGATTTTTGCAGCTTTTGATGGCAAAATTTTTGGTTTATTAACCAGTTCTGTTGAGTCCTTGGCAGTCGTGGACAGCCAGATGGTAAGAGCTCTTTCATCGTCGGCGTCGACTAACACCTCAACGGGTCCGTTGAATGTTCCTCCCATGGGAGATACTCTCGGGGCCTTCAACGGCTTTTTGGCTTTGACGGTGAGCACATAACTTGCGATGGTTGGCCTGTAAACTGCGTCGCCCAAGTAGCTGGCCGTAATCGTGGTAACACCCGGCTTTACTGAATATAGGTCGCCATACTGATCAACAACGCAAACGCTCTCATCCGAACTGGCATATTTGATGGGTTTCACACCATTTGGATTTTTAAGTTCCAAACCATGTTCATTATCCGGACTTTCGATGGTATAGCTGTCGGCAACGAAGTGGAAACCTGCGTCTTGCCGCACCACATATCTGGCTTCTGTCACCTCACTATACTTGCCTTCCTTGATTGTGACGGCTTTGATGGTCATACTCTTGTCTACCTTGATGGGGGATGTGTAGGTCATTCGTTTTGATCCTTCCAGCTTAGGGTTGCTGCCATCCAAGGTATACAGCACCTTGTATGTGCCTGCTTCCATACCCTCGACGGTAATCGTGTTTTCTTGTGCTTCGTCGTATCTCCCGCCTGCCAATGAGAATGTTGGTGCAACCAGCCCAGCAGCAGCCTTATCCTTTTTGTAGGTAATGGCCAGCGACTTAATATATAGCGTGCTCTTCACTTTTGATGTCTGGTTGATGACGATTTCTATCTTTCCTTCTTGCGGTGCATCGGGAACCGTGAATTCATATTCCTTTAAATCGTTTGTCAGGGAAATCTTAGAACCATAAGCCACACCATTGACCGAAGCTGACAGCTCTGCGGCCGTTTCATCTTTCAACTTTCTGGCTGTTACTTTGATTTTTGTTACCTTTCCTATCAAGTCTGTCGTAAACATTGTTGCATGACTGGCTGGCTTTGTTGGCTTGCCTATGGCTTGTCCTGATTTGGGTACAAATGTATAATAGTTGGTTTCTGGCGAGGTGATAGTCCAATTTAGTCCATTCAATTCGGTGGTAATACTATCCTGATTTAGGTAATTAGAGCCGAAGTTGTAAAATCCCTGCCCTCCTTTTGTCTTACTCTTATCCCAAGTGAAACTCCATGTGCTTTCTTGTGCGAGTGCCACAGACGATACCGTCGCCAGCAACAGAAGCAACAACACGTTCTTAATACTTTTCATTTTTTTCCTTTTTGTATTTTATTGGTTTGACAATTATATTTCTATTACTTGAAACATGGGTTCCTTCGGTTGATCGTTAGAGGGATATACAAGCTTCTTGGTTAGCGGCTAACCATGTTATACGAAGTGTTTGCAAAGATATGAAAAATTTATAAAATAAAGTTACTTTCTGGTTATTTGTAAATGAAAATCTATATTTTGGTGATAAAAAGTTTATATTTATACTGTTATTGTTTTCTTTTGTAATAATTTCTATTTTGGCGAGGATGTGGGTGTATTTGAATCGTTGAAGCTTTCTGATCATTGAGTTGTTTCTGCTGCTCCGGAAATTTTCCAATCATTTTATTTTGTTACGCGCTTAGTTTGCAGTATCTTTGCATAAGATAGGCTGCGCCTCAGCAAAGGAAGTAAATTTCCTTTGCCTTCGGCTTGTGCCGTCTTTGCATAAAAGAGACTTCGCCTCAGCAATTACAAACAAGCTTGATTCCGTTCGGATCGCGCTATCTTTGCATAAAAGAATATTCGCCAAACTAATAATAAAGATATATGATTCTTTTCTTTAAAACCCCGCAAGAAACCATTATTGCCACCGAGATGGACCATCAACCCTCTCAAGAAGAAACCAACAAACTGTGCTGGCTTTTTGGTGGAGCAGAATGTATAGACACACAACAGCTTGATGGAATCTATGTGGGGCCGCGCCGCGAGATGGTGACACCATGGAGTACAAATGCCGTTGAGATTACAGAAAACATGAATCTCACAGGCATCACGCGTATCGAGGAATACTTCCCGGTAAGCTCCAAGGAGGCCACGCACGACCCAATGTTGCAACGTATGTACGAGGGTCTAGACCAAAGGCTGTTCACCGTAAACCGTGAGCCGGAGCCCATCAGGCATGTGGAGAATCTGGAGCAGTACAATGAAGACGAGGGATTGGCCCTTTCGCCCGAGGAGATGGCGTACTTGCACACCATAGAAAAGCAGAACGGATGGCCGCTCACCGACAGCGAGATATTCGGATTCGCACAGATAAACTCGGAACATTGTCGGCATAAGATATTTAGTGGCACCTTCATCATCGACGGGGAGGAGAAAGAGTCGTCGCTCTTTGCGATGATCAAACGCACCACACAGGAGAATCCCGGCAAGATTTTGTCGGCCTACAAGGACAACGTGGCCTTTGCACAAGGCCCGGTCGTCGAGCAGTTCGCACCCGCTGACCAGTCTACCAGCGACTATTTCCAGGTGGAAGACATTGAGAGTGTGATTTCACTGAAGGCCGAAACCCACAACTTCCCCACCACTGTGGAGCCGTTCAACGGTGCCGCGACGGGTACGGGAGGCGAGATTCGCGACCGTATGGGCGGTGGCGTAGGCTCTTGGCCATTAGCCGGAACGGCGGTGTACATGACCGCCTATCCGCGTTTGGAAGGCGAATCTCGCACCTGGGAGGACATCCTGCCCGTGCGGAAGTGGCTGTATCAGACACCCGAACAAATACTTATCAAGGCCTCGAACGGTGCCAGCGACTTCGGAAACAAGTTCGGACAACCGCTCATCTGCGGTTCGGTGCTGACGTTCGAACATCAGGAAGATGGTCAGAAGCTGGCTTACGACAAGGTTATCATGCTGGCTGGGGGCGTTGGCTACGGCAAGAAACGCGACTGTTTGAAGAAAGAACCACAGAAAGGAAACAAGGTCGTGGTGGTTGGGGGCGACAACTACCGCATCGGACTGGGTGGCGGTAGCGTGTCGTCCGTTGACACAGGGCGCTATACCAGCGGCATTGAGCTGAACGCCATACAGCGTGCGAACCCGGAAATGCAGAAGCGCGCCTACAACTTGGTGCGCGCCTTGGTGGAGGAAAAGGAAAATCCGGTGGTGTCCATCCATGACCATGGCAGTGCCGGTCACCTGAACTGTCTGTCGGAACTCGTGGAAGAGTGTGGCGGAGAGATTGATATGACCAAGTTGCCTATCGGTGACAAGACGCTCAGTGCCAAGGAAATCATCGCCAACGAGAGTCAGGAGCGCATGGGACTGCTCATCGACGAGCGGCATCTGGATCACGTCAAGGCCATCGCCGAGCGTGAGCGGGCACCGCTGTATGTGGTGGGTGAGACCACCGGCGACGCCCACTTCTCATTCGTACAGGCTGATGGCGTGAAGCCTTTCGACCTGGATGTGGCACAGATGTTTGGACACTCGCCCAAGACTATCATGACCGATGAGACCGTGACGCGCCACTATGAGGATGTGACCTATAGCACTGACCAGATAGATAGTTATATAAACAAGGTGTTGCAGCTGGAGGCCGTGGCGTGCAAAGACTGGCTCACCAACAAGGTGGACCGCTCGGTAACGGGCAAGATAGCACGCCAGCAGTGCCAAGGCGAAATACAATTGCCGCTCTCCGACTGTGGCGTGGTGGCTTTGGACTACCGCGGCAAGCGGGGTATCGCCACCGCCTTGGGACATGCTCCACAAGCCGGACTGGCGTCGCCAGAGGCCGGTAGCGTGCTGAGTGTGGCCGAATCGCTTACCAATATCGTGTGGGCACCGCTCGAAGATGGACTGGAGGGCGTCTCATTGTCAGCCAACTGGATGTGGCCATGCCGTGCACAAAAGGGCGAAGACGCACGCCTGTATGCCGCAGTGGAGGCCTTGAGCGACTTCTGTTGCTCGCTCCACATCAACGTACCCACGGGAAAAGACTCGCTGTCGCTTACCCAGAAATATCCAAACGGCGAGAAAATCATCTCTCCCGGAACCGTCATTGTCAGTGCGGGGGGCGAGGTGAAGGATGTCAGGAAGGTTGTTTCGCCGGTTTTGGTGAACAACAAGAACTCGTCACTCTATTACATCGACTTCTCGTTCGATGACCAACGCCTCGGCGGCAGTGCCTTCGCACAGAGCTTAGGAAAGGTAGGCAGCGACGTTCCGACGGTGAAAAACCCTGAATACTTTGCCGACTGTTTCGGGGCAATACAGACGCTCATCAACAAAGGGTGGGTGATGGCCGGTCATGACATCAGTGCCGGTGGTCTGATAACCACGCTGTTGGAGATGACTTTTGCCAACCAACAGGGCGGCATCCATGTGAACTTGTACGATGTGAACGGTGAGGACGTGGTGAAAAACCTGTTTGCAGAGAATCCCGGAGTGGTGATTCAGGTGTCTGACCTGCACAAGCATGCGCTGCGTGAATACTTAGAAAGCGAGGGTATTGGCTATGCCAAGATAGGCTACCCCACACCGAAGGAGCGCAAGATTGTCGTGAAGAAGAATGAATGGCAGCACGAGTTCGATATCGATGCCTTGCGCGAGGCGTGGTATCAGACATCATACGAGCTGGACAAGCGGCAGAGCATGAACGGCATGGCCGACCAGCGTCACCGCAACTACAAAGAGCAGCCACTGCAACTGCGGTTCAACGATGCCTTCACGGGCAAGCTCTCACAATACCAGCTCAACGCCGGCCGCCGCACACCTTCAGGTATCAGGGCGGCTATCATCCGGGAGAAAGGAACCAACGGCGAGCGCGAGATGGCTTACGCCTTGTATCTGGCGGGCTTTGACGTGAAGGATGTGATGATGACCGACTTGATCAGCGGCCGCGAGACGCTGGAAGACATCAACCTCATTGTGTTCTGTGGCGGTTTCTCCAACAGTGACGTGCTCGGCTCGGCCAAAGGATGGGCAGGGGCATTCCTGTACAATCCCAAGGCCAAGGAAGCCCTCGACAGGTTCTATGCCCGCAAGGACACGCTGTCGCTGGGCATCTGCAACGGTTGTCAGCTCATGGTTGAGCTCAACTTGATCAATCCCGAACATCAGCAAAGAACCCGCATGTTGCACAACGACTCGCACAAGTTTGAGAGTGCATTCCTTGGGTTGACCATCCCAGAGAACAACAGTGTGATGCTTGGAAGCCTCTCAGGCAGTAAGCTCGGCATTTGGGTTGCCCACGGAGAGGGTAAATTCAGTCTGCCTGAGGGTGAGGAGAACTACCACATCATTGCCAAATACAGCTACGACACATATCCAGGCAATCCGAATGGCAGTGACTACAGCGTGGCCGGCATCTGCTCCAAGGACGGGCGACACTTAGCTATGATGCCCCATCTGGAACGCTCCATCTTCCCATGGCAGAACGCCTATTACCCCCACAAGCGGCACATGGACGAGGTAACGCCATGGATAGAGGCGTTTGTGAATGCGAGAGAGTGGGTGGAGAAACAGGTTAAGTAGACGAGTTGACAAGTTTACGAGTTAACAAGTCGGCTACATAATAAAACAAAGTATTCATTAGTAAGGAAACAATCACCATTCACAGCGCATGGGCAATCCTATCAAAATTCCCAACACGGTAGAGACATCGCAGGACAACCAGCGATGGTTAACGCTCTTTAAGACATTTGTCAAGATAGGAGCGTTTACCCTTGGCGGGGGCTATGCCATGATACCAATCATTGAAGCAGAAGTGGTTGACCGGCACAAGTGGATTGACAAGGACGAGTTTCTCGACCTTATTGCCATCGCACAAAGCTGTCCTGGCGTGTTCGCTGTTAACATCAGCATCTTCATAGGCTATAAGTTGCGAGGAACTTGGGGAGCCGTCTGCACCGCCATGGGTGCGTCGTTGCCCTCGTTTCTCATCATCCTGTTGATCGCCATGTTCTTCCATAGTTTCATGGAAGTGCCATGGATTGCCGCCATGTTCAACGGCATTCGCCCGGCTGTGGTGGCATTGATTGCTGTTCCCACGTTCAACTTGGCCAAGAGTGCTGGCATCACACTGGTCAATTGCTGGATACCCATCATCTCAGCTCTGTTGATATGGGCCATCGGAGTGAATCCTATTTTCATCATTATTGCCGCAGGTATCGGTGGATACATTTACGGACAATTCATCAAACCCACCGAGTAGCATGATTTATCTCTATCTTTTTCTGACCTTCTTCCAGATAGGTTTGTTTGGTTTCGGTGGCGGCTACGGCATGCTTTCGCTCATTCAGACAGAGACGGTGATACACCATCATTGGCTCAACAGTGCCGAGTTCACCAACATTGTGGCCATCAGCCAGATGACACCCGGCCCCATTGGCATCAACTCGGCCACCTATTGCGGCTATGCGGCTATGCACAATGCGGGCTACGGCATGCCCATGGCCATCCTGGGATCTGCCACCGCCACCTTTGCCTTGGTGCTGCCATCACTCATCCTCATGATTCTCATCAGTAAAATGTTCATGAAGTACATGGACACAGAGCCCGTGCAGAATGTCTTTAGCGGACTGCGACCCGCCGTTGTGGGGTTGCTTGGCGCTGCCACCCTGCTACTCATGAACGAGGAGAACTTTGGCTCTATGATTAAAAACCCATGGCAATTCTGGATCAGTGTGGCTCTCTTCTGCGCCACTTTCATCGGAACAAAATATATGAAGATTAACCCTATCCGGATGATATGCTATGCGGCATTCGCAGGATTGATGCTGCTGTATTGAGGGTTTATGAGTTGACGAGTTGACAAGGTGATAGTTGACAAGGTGAGAAGTTGACGAGTTGACAAGTTAATGGCTATAAACTTGTGAACTTGTAAATGCGTAAACATCTTGAGTAAAACGCTTTCAACTCGTTTACTTGTCTACTTGTCAACTCATCAACTAAACCAACTATCACCTCGTCAACTTGTAAACTCGTCACCTCGTCAACTAAAAAAGAATATCCAATGAACAAACTACATGGTTTTGTAGGTGCCATCACATCTGCAACGGCCTTTGGGCTTATACCACTCTTTAGTCTTCCAGTATTAGCAACAGGTATGCCCTCCACCGCAGTGTTGGTGTATCGCTTCGCTTTTGCCTGCCTCATTATGCTTATTGTGCTGATGTATCAACGGCAAAGTCTACACCTTCACTTTGGCGAATCGCTTCGCCTCATGCTGCTATCCGTCGTCTACACGGGGTCGGCTGTTTTCCTTATTGAGGGCTATCGTTATCTGTCCAGCGGCATCGCAACCGTCATTATGTTTTCATATCCTGCGTGGACCGCTCTCTTAATGATGATTTTTAGGGGTGAAAAGGCTTCGGTTACAACCTTTTCAGCCATTGGACTGGCCGTAGCAGGTGTATGTTTCTTATCAGGAATTGAGAACGGTGTAGGCAATATCTCTGTTTTGGGCATCTGCTTAGAGCTTTTGTCAGGACTGTCATACGCTATTTATATGGTTGCCTACCCTACGATGAACATACGCAACATGCCCACCATAAAAGTTAACTTTTATATTTTCTTCTTCACGATGCTACTGCTCACGTTATACGCCATATTCACATCTGGTGGGTTGCCAGCCATTCATACGGGTACGACTCTGCTCAATCTCTTCCTCTTGGGCTTGCTTCCAACAGTAGTAAGCAACATCACCCTCATCTTGGCACTGAAGAGTATCGGCAGCACCCTGGTGGCCATCCTCGGCGCTTTCGAGCCACTGACCGCCATGTGCATCGGCATTGCCGTCTTTGGTGAGCCGTTCACCACGAGCATCGCCATTGGCTTTGTGCTGATTCTCGCCGCCGTGGTGCTGCTCATCCTGAAGAAATCGCCAGCTGAAGTAGAAGCCCAACCCGTTCAACAGCACGAAAGGAGATAAGTCGGGTGTACCGACTTACCTTCCCATAGGAGTCAGCGTAAACTGGAACCTCTTGTGTCCAAACGGCACACGGTATTCCTCCAATGCCTCGGCATGGCCGCTCCACGAGTCAATACCGCCAACGCCAGCCATCTCACCGTCGATGTGTAGGTTCGTAAACTTCGACTTTGGAACCTCCTGTATGTGGCGTTGTTCCTTCTTGTCACCATCATCCAAGTCCTCAACCGTATAATGCAAGGCCGAAGCATAGAACGGCTTGTCCGAACGAACCAGCAACCCCATGCCTTTTTCGCCAGTCTGTTTCCACCAGCGCATATCGCTCTTGGTTCCCGTTTCTTGCGGGCGTATGTATGGATAGAACTGCTCATCGGCCGTCTGTAGGTAGATGCCGAACCGTTGAGAGAACTTCCGATCGGCATAATTCTCAATGGGTCCGCGGCCAAAATACTCGCTCTTGTCCATGTCGTAGGGCAGCTGCATCACCATGCCATAGCGCAACATGCCGGGAACCTGGGCACCAGCGTCTGGAATGAGCGTCTGCGCCACCTCTATTTTTCCAGACGTTGTGATAAGATATTCAATCGTCATGCGCGACTTCACGTCAGGCATGTCATAGTGCACCGTCACCAACATGGAGTTGTTGCCCAGCAGTTTGACCTTCTTCACGTTGATGTTTTTCACCGTCATGGCAGGGTTGCGCCATACGCTGTACTTCTTGTTGATGCCCGCTCCCATGTCATTATCCGTCACGGCACGCCAGAAACAAGGCTTTAAGACGCCGCCGTCAGCCAGATAAGACACATCTCCCACAACATATCTTGTCATCAAACCCGTTTGCTTGTCAAACGAGATAGACACCTGTTGGTTTTCTATCGTCACCTGTTTGTCTTTCTTCTTGCTGGTTTTCTTCAATTTTCCAAACCACGCAAGTGTTTCCATCTCGGGTTCTGGGTTCGTGCTTTTTTCTAAATAATAGTCTTTTATAGGAAGCTGCTGATGGGCCACCACCTGCCCCTTATCCATGAGAGGCTCGGGCTGCTTCAACACAAAGTCTATGTTAAGCTGCACGTCCTTGCTTTGCGGGTCGGCCAACAGTGGGTTCAAGTTGTACGGCAGCGTCAGGTCAGCCGTTTGTTGTGGCTGCACTTGCAGGTCGCTTACGATGCCCTTCTGCGCCTCCTTACCATTGACGAGAATCTTCCATTGCAGGGCATAGTTGCCCAGGTCACGAAAGAAGTACTCGTTCCTCACCTTTATTTTTCCTTGCATCAAGTCAGTCGGTTGTACCCAGATGTTCTGGTATTCATAGCCCACCTCATACATGTGTGGGTTGGGTACGCGGTCGGGACTGATGAGTCCGTTGCAGTTGAAGTTGTTGTCGCTGGGATCGTATGTGTTGTAATCGCCGCCATAGGCGTAGATGCCACGCTTTGTGTCGCGCAAGGCTTGATCCACAAAGTCCCATACAAAGCCACCTTGAAACTTAGGATATTTGCGCACCAAGTCCCAGTATTCCTTCAAACCACCGCCCGAATTGCCCATGGCATGGTTGTACTCGCACTGTATGAGCGGCTTCTGGTCCTCTTTAGCTGTGGACTGTGCGTATTCCTCGCACGCTTTTTGAGAGAGGTACATGGGGCAATACAACTCGGTGTTCGGCCCCTTTTCTGCCCGCTCCCAGTGTATCGGACGCGAGGAATCCACGCTCTTAATCCAATTGAATGCCGCTGTAAAATTGGGACCATCGGCCGTCTCGTTGCCCAATGACCAAATGATGATACTGGGATGGTTGTAAAACATTTCCACATTGTGCTGGTTGCGTTCCAGGATTTGTTTGGCAAACATGGGCTTTTTGGTAGCCGCGTCATCCCCGTAGCCAAATCCATGACCCTCCTGGTTGGCCTCAGCCACCACATAAAGACCATACTCATCGCACAGCTCATACCACTGTGGGTCATCGGGGTAGTGACAGGTGCGTACGGCATTGATGTTGAATTGCTTCATAATCTTGATGTCCTGTATCATCCGCTCACGACTGACGATGTAGCCACCGTCTGGATCCATCTCGTGTCTGTTGGCACCTTTTATATAGATGGGTTGCCCATTGACCAGCAATTGACTATTTCTAATCTCCACTTTCCTGAACCCCACCTTCTGCGGAATCACTTCAATGACCTTTCCGCCCTTCTTCACTGTGGTGACAAGGGTGAATAGATAGGGTGTCTCGGCGGTCCAAGGCTTCACGTTCTTGATGTTGAAAGCCACGTTACCGTGACGCTGTCCCTTGAAATCAACGCTGTGCTTGCTCACGGAGATGCCGTTGGCGTTCAGCAGGTCGAAGTCTACCGTGGGACTTCCCTTCACGTCCAAGTCTACCGACAGCACTCCGTCTTGGTAGTTGTTCACCAGGTCGGCCGTCAGTTTGATGTTGCTCACCTGCATCTTTTCGTTGCGGGCATAAAGATAACTGTCGCGCGCCACGCCGCTCAGCCGCCAGAAGTCCTGGTCCTCACTGTACGAGCCATCGCACCAGCGGAAGGTCTGGAAGGCAATCAGGTTGTCGCCCTTCTTCACATAGGGCGTGATGTCGAACTCGGCGGCCACCTTAGAATCCTCAGCATAGCCCACATACATGCCGTTGACATACAGGTAGATGTTGGACGTCACGCTGCCAAAGTGGGCGATAATCTGCTTGCCGTCCCAGCTGTTGGGTATGTTGATGATTCGGCGGTAGCTGCCCACATGGTTGTTTTTCAGCGGTACATGGGGCGGATTGTTCTTGAAATGTCCGCGCCAAGCGAAGCCGACGTTCACATATACCGGGTCGCCATAGCCGTTGAGTTCCCATATTCCCGGCACGCTGATGGTCTTCCATGCTGCGTCGTCATAGCTGGTTTCGAAGAAGCCCGAAGGCCGCTTGTTGGGAGCTTCGGCAAAATGAAACTTCCACGTTCCGTTCAGCGAGAGATAATTGGCCGATGCCTTCGGGTCGCCGGCAAGCGCCTTCTCGGCCGATTCGTAGGCGAAATAATTGGTGTGCAGTTTCAGTCTGTTCACTTCGTTCACCTGCAAGTCGTGCCACTCTGTATCGGTAGGCATGTCCTTTTTGATAACAGGCGTAAGGTCGGCACTGGCTGGCAGTGTGGACAAAATGGCCAAAGAGGCCGCGATCAACGTTTTTTTCATCAATTTGGATTTTTGGGTTAGCTGCCCCGGCGGGCGATTGTTTGGTCCTTGTTGTATGTCGCAAAGATAGTGTGTTTTTGGCTATTCTGCAAATTTTCTGTGTCATTCGTTGGCGCATTCATTTTCTTTCCTATCCTTGCTTTTGTTCAATATTTTGCCTGAAAAAAGCCTTTAAAACGGCATGTACAAACTTTCAAACCAGAAAAAATCAATAGGCAGGGAGGATGCAAGATAAGGTTTACGCTGCCAAATAAATCGTATTTTTACATTAAAACAAGGCGTTTTTGGGGTAAAAAGCATCATCTTACCTGTCAATTTGCATGCTCTTTTCCTCCAAAAGCATGCAGATTGTCGCACAAAAGCAATGCTTTTGGTAGTGAAAACGTTGAGGAAAAGGTGGAATAGGAAGGCCTACGTTTGTAAATGTTTGTGTGTTAGTTCAATACAAATTTCGCTCATTTTTAGCGTATTTGCGAACGAGTGCTCTTGTGTTTGAAAATACGCGAAGCATGAATAACTTGTTTGTCAAGAAAAATCATCATCACCCGCCATCCTGACCTGCCTGCTGCCCTTCGCCTTGTTTCCTATTTTTATGTTGGGAGTCTTTGGCTTTTGTTGTGGAAAAACTTGTTCATTCGCCGCTAAATCTCTATATTTGCATTAACAAAACCATCCAAATGAGACATCATGAAAAAGTTGTTCATCGTTTTTCTATCGTGTTTGTTTGCCAGTTCTGCCAGTGCGTTATCTAATAAGGTGTCGCCTCTGGTACAAAATTCGGCACCCTCATCGGGAAACAGGAGCGAGGGAAAAGAAATCTTGGGATATTTTTCGCTTGGCATGGAACAGTACGGCAGCTTCATCCAAGCGGTGGAGCAGTTCAATAAAGATAAGTGTACCAACTACACGAAGAGCGATTTGAGTGAGGGGAGATGCTTTAAAATAGACAATATTCCGTTTGTTTTTTACAATGGATATCCCTTGTTTTCTACCATTTGCTGCAACAATATCATGGAGAATCAGCTGGAGGATGCGGCACAATATAAAGATGAGGTGATCTCTTCTGCACCAGCCGTAAACTTCCTCAACGACTCTCTGGTTTCTTTTTTCATTGTTTCCGTCACCACCAAGACGCTCAATTACGAAGGTGAATATGGCCTTTCCATAGACCGTCTGAAAGCCGATGAACCTTATCGGGTGTTGAGGCAAACCGTTGATTCTATTGTGGTTAGCCTGACAAAGAAGTACGGTAAGCCAAGTAAAGCCTTTTCGCAACGGCTCTACAAGCCATGCTTCACACCGTTGTTTGGTGAGAGTGGCGTGGTGGAACCTTTGTACGAATGGACCAGTGGGGCGTTGACGATATGTACGGGCATAAGGGTTGAGGGCCCGGATGGAATCTCGCGTGCCTTCGTGTCATTTGTTGATAACCGCAAGATGCGCCTGTCGTATCTCAAGAAGGCTTTTGCCAAGGCCGAAGACGCATCTGACAAATCTGTTCAGTGGTAAAGAAAAAAGGTATAGAAATGGAAAATCCAACTAAGAAACAATATCCTGATTTAATGAAGGGCAAGACCCTTATGTATGTCCACGGCTTCATGTCGTCGGGCCAATCTGGCACGGTAGCCATGCTTAGGGAGCTGCTGCCCCAGGCGAACGTCGTGGCAGAAGACCTGCCGGTGCATCCCGCCGAGGCGATGGATCTGCTGAGGCAACTGTGCCAAAGCCATCAGCCCGACCTCATTATAGGTACCTCCATGGGCGGCATGTATACCGAGATGCTCACGGGTTACGACCGCATATTGGTGAATCCGGCCTTCCAGATGGGTCTGACCATGCACGACCACGGCATGATGGGCAAGCAAGTTTTCCAGAATCCCCGCAAGGACGGCGAAACTGAGTTGATTGTCACCAAGGCGTTGGTCAACGAGTTCAAGGACATCACGGAACAGTGTTTCGCCAATGTCACGCCTGAGGAGCAAAGACGGGTGTACGGTCTCTTTGGCGACAAGGACCTGCTGGTGCATACTTTCGACCTTTTTCGCGAGCACTATCCACAGGCTATCCACTTCCATGGCGCCCATAGGCTCACCGACAAGGTGGCCTTCCACTATCTCATTCCTGTGATTCGCTGGATTGATGACCAGCAAGAAGGACGCGAACGCCCCATCGTTTACATCGACTACGCGACGCTGCACGACAGTTACGGCAAGGCCACGTCGAGCATGCGCAAGGCCTATGAGATGCTTATCGAGCGGTATGATGTCTATGTGGTGGCCGCAGCACCTACTAACAACCATGCTTATATGGGCGAGGTGCAGGCGTGGGTGGAGGAGTATCTGTCGGCTCCGGCCTACAATCGGGTAATCTTCACCAATCAGCCGCAGCTGCTCTATGGCGACTATCTCATCGCCCCCAAGGCGCAAAAAGGCTTTATGGGAACTTGTTTGGCTTATGGAAGTGATGAGTTTAAGACGTGGGAAGAACTCATTGTGTACTTCGACCGCCTGGGTGGACAGTAGCCAATTCTGTTATTGTAGCTTCTGTATTTGGTCGCGTGTCACATAGGTTACACCATGAACCTTGGTCAATCGTTTGGCTGTTTTTCGCAAGCTCTTTCCATCAGGAACCTTGATAGCGAACCCGCATGATAACCGGTATTCGTGCAACACCTCACAATTCATCTTTTTGAAAGCGTTCAATAGTGGTTCTTTGCCGATATGTGTGTCGTAGAATACCATCAAGGTATTCTTGCTGTAGCGTGTTCCTGCCCGCTGTTCGGCGACCACCTTGTCAGCCGAATCTCTATTCACGGCGCAGCCAGAGCAGGTCAATACTATCATCAGAAACGATAAGCAGTGTTGGAGAATGTGCATTTGACGCACCGAATGACTTATCTTTTTTGCCATCATTCGCTGCCTAATAAGTTGTCTTGTCCTTGCTTTCCATCCACATGTCAAACGCTTTTCGTGCCTCTTCGGGCAGCAAAATCTGCATTTGTTTATGCCGATCGGCTGGTTGGAGGGCAATCTCGTGGTAGATAAAGTCGTCGTCAAACCCTATGCGTGCAGCATCCTTGCGATCGTTGGCGTAATAGATGCGATCCAGATGAGCCCAATAGATGGCACCTAAACACATGGGACAAGGCTCGCAGGAGGTGTAGATATCGCAACCAGTGAGGTCGAACGTGCCTAACTTGCGTGCGGCTTGTCTGATGACATTCACCTCGGCGTGTGCCGTGGGGTCGTGGTCTAAGGTAACGGTATTGGATGCTTCGGCAATGATTTCTCCATCTTTGGCAATCACGGCACCGAAAGGTCCGCCGCCCGTGCGTACACTTTTTTCAGACAGGGCGATAGCCCTGCGCATGATATCTTGTTGATTCATCAATGATTTGTTTTGAATAAAGAATGTTATTGTGATGACAAATATACGCAAAATGCCATGAAAAGGGGAGGGGCAGTACCATATTTTTGATTATCTTTGCAACACGCGTGCAGGCCAAGCCCAAACGAAACACTTTTTAACCCACATGCGAGGACGACCCTAGAACCACGACATGCAGCAATCACAAACTTACATTACAGCCAACGAACTCTATCAGCGCGCAGCCCAAATCCTTGAGGCTGGCTCTCAAGAGGGTGCGCCGGTCAATAAAATGTTGCACGAGACGTTGGTGATGGCGTGTGCCGCCGGCTTGAGAAACACCTCCTATAGCTTTGGCGACCTCAACGCTCGCGTGGATCATCTGTGTACCCAGCGTGGCTTATCGGCAGCCGATACACGCGCTATTCACCAGATGCGGCGTCACTCCAACTCGTCATCGCCCATCTTACCAGAAGACCTTACCTACGATGTTCGTGCGCTTTGTGTCTTCATCTCGGCAGTGTTCAGAGAGGCTGTTCCTTCTTTTTTAGTCGGCAAAATACCCGTTCGGGCTCAACAAACGCGACAAACATTGCGGTTGGACGAACGCTATATCCGTTGCATCGTGAGGCAATGGAACGAACACTTCATCTGGGTGATGCCCGATGGGGAAACCGATGAGCGTCTTTTGCAAGTAGAATATACCAGTGATGAGCAGTTTGCCGACCTGTCGTATCTTCATGACATCTTGCGCAAGGGCATGCCGTTGAATCTCTTGGACTGTCAGGTGAAGGATCATCTGGTTACGTCACGTCGCATCATCGTCATCCCCGACTATCTGGTTGACATCAGTTCACTGGCGACATGTTTTACGGAATATGGCCATCATCCAGCCCTCTTCACCATCAACCGCATGAAGGATAAACCCAATACGCGGCATACCATTTTGGGAAATTTTGCCGGTAGTGCGCTCGATGACATCATCCATGCGCGTGGAGAGCGTGCGTTTGACATGGCAGAAACACTGAAAGACAACTACAGGGAGAAGGCTTTGGAATACTGTACATGCACCGACCTGGACCCAGTGGCGTTTAAAGTGGAGGCCATGAAGCAGGTGCGGAACCTGCAACAAATCGTTACAGAACTGTTCAAGACCTACAACCGGGAGCGAGCCTTGCTGGAACCTTCCTTCGTGTGTGAGCAGTTGGGTATACAAGGACGTGTGGACATGATGACTACCGACTTCAGATTGCTGGTCGAACAGAAGTCGGGAAAGAACATGAATCTGGAATATGGCCGTCACAACCGACACGGCAATCAGCACGTTGAGGCGCACTATGTGCAGGCACTGCTGTACTATGGCGTGCTGAGATACAACTTCCGCCTGTCCGACAAAGCCACCAGCATCTTTCTGTTGTACTCGAAATACGCGTTGCCTACAGGCTTAATGGACGTCAGTAGGTTGGACATGCTCATCCATGAAGCCCTCAAACTGCGCAATCTCATCGTGGCTGCCGATTACACGAGTGCCCTCGAGGGATTTGAAGGCATGCTGCCGCAGCTCAATCCGCAAACGCTGAACACGGAGAATACCAACACTTACTTCTACAATCGTTTCTTACTGCCGCAGATAGAGGCCATCACGGTGCCGCTGGAGCAAATGAATAAGTTGGAGAAAGCATATTTCTGCCGCATGATGACCTTCGTGCTGAAAGAACAACTCATCTCGAAAACCGGTGGCGTTGATGGAAGCGGGCGCAGCAGCGCTGACCTGTGGAACATGCCGTTGAGCGAGAAAAAGGAGATGGGAAACATCTATACCGGCCTCACCATCACGCAGAAGAAACGCACCCGCAGCCGTGGATTTGATGAAATCACGCTCGCCGTTCCCGACCAGGGTGAAGACTTCCTGCCCAATTTCAGACGGGGCGACATGGTATATCTGTACGGCTATCATCCCGATAGTGAGCCTGACGTGCGTCGGAGCATCCTGTTCAAGGGCTTCATCATGTACGTCAAGACCGATGAGATAGCCGTTCATCTGACGGATGCACAACAGAATGATGACCTCTTATATACGGTGGAAGAAGGAAAGCTGCTTGCCCATCACACGCCTTTGGTGTACGCAGTAGAGCATAGTGCGTCAGATGCGGGTGGCGCGTCAGCCATACATGCCCTGCATACGCTGATGACTACCTCGAAAGAGCGGCGCGACTTGTTGTTGGGACAGCGTGAACCACGAGCCAATCACGCCCTGACGCTGTCCCGAAGCTATCATCCTGACTATGATGACATGGTGCTGAAAGCCAAACAGGCACAAGACTATTTCCTGCTGGTGGGGCCTCCAGGAACGGGTAAAACATCGATGGCTCTGCGTTATATGGTGCTGGAAGAGTTGGAAAACCCTGATGCGAACATTCTTCTCATGGCCTACACCAACCGTGCAGTGGATGAAATTTGTGGTATGTTGTGCGACGAAGGCCTCGATTTTATTCGTCTGGGCAACGAGTACAGCTGTGACCCACGCTTCAAGAGTCATCTCTTGGGGCAGACCATTGATGACCATCCCAAGCTGAACGACCTGCGGCAGCGGTTCGCAGGCATGCGCCTCATCGTGAGCACTACGTCGATGATGATGAGCAAGCCCTTCATCTTTTCCATCAAACATTTCAGTCTGGCACTCATCGATGAGGCCAGTCAGATATTGGAACCTAACCTTGTAGGCATTCTGTCGAGCCACGTTTCGAGGGTGGGAGGCGCCAGTTTGGCTCTTGATCATCAACCCAATATCGACAAGTTCATCCTCATTGGCGATTACAAACAGTTGCCCGCCGTGGTTCAGCAAGATGTGTCAGAATCGCAAGTGACCGATGCCGACTTGCAAAACATCTGCCTGACCGACTGCCGAAACTCACTCTTCGAACGACTTATTCGATGGGAGGAGCGACAGGGACGTACCGACTTTGTGGACACGCTGCGCAAACAAGGCCGCATGCATCCAGCCATTGCCGCCTTTCCCAACAAGATGTTCTATGCCAAGGAGCAGCTGCAGCCCGTTCCATTGCCGCACCAGGTGGGCGAAGACATCGGTTATACGGCGGTGCCGCAGGATGAGACGGACGCTTTGTTGGTGAGCCATCGGCTGCTTTACTATCCCTCCCACTTCACACAGAACGTGCGACTCTCTGACAAAGTGAATCCAGACGAGGCACGAAAGGTGGCCGACTTGTTGCGCCGCATCCATCGGTTGGCGAAAGATAAGTTTGACGTACAGAAGACGGTGGGGGTGATAGTGCCTTATCGCAACCAGATAGCAATGGTTAGAAAAGAGATAGAAAAGACGGGCATCGCTCAGCTCATGCAAGTGGATGTCGACACCGTGGAGCGTTATCAGGGCAGTCAACGCGACGTTATCATCTACTCTTTCACCGTTCAGAACCGATACCAGTTGGATTTTCTCACAGCCAATAGCTTCCTGGAAGGGCAGGCTTGGATAGATCGCAAGTTGAATGTAGCCCTGACAAGAGCCCGAAAACAGCTAATTGTGTTGGGCAATGAGGCGGTGCTGTCGGCTAATCCGTTATTCAAATTATTAATTGATAACATTCCCGTACGATTGTGTTAACAAATCAGAATATAGTCATAATTAAATAAAAAAACAAGACAAATGTATGGTTGTTACCCGAAAACAGCTTACATTTGCTTGTGAGTTCAAATAAAAGATTTACAAATCAGGATTTATTTACAAAAACTAGAACATTTATGAAAAAAATGATTTTAACAGCAGTTGTACTGCTTTCTTCCGTAGCAACATTTGCGCAACGCGCAGTAGGAACAGTTTCTTTGAAGCCACAGGTAGGTGTTGTGGGTGCTACCATGACCGAGTTTGAAAAGACAAAGATGAAGGTTGGTTTCACTGCTGGTGCAGAACTGGAGTACCAGGTATCTGACATTTTCAGCCTTTCTGGAGGTGTAATGTACGCACAAGAAGGCGTGAAGTTTGATACTGGCGTTGACTTCAAAATTGGAAATAAAAAGTTTGAGATAAAAGATGCAAAGACTAATCTGGCTTACATCAACGTGCCTGTCATGGCAAACGTATACGTTGTGCCTGGATTGGCAGTGAAATTGGGTGTTCAGCCAGCATTTGCAGTGGACAAAGGCGGCACCGATGCCAAGGGCTTCGACCTCGCTATCCCAGTGGGTCTCTCCTATGAGTTCGCCAATGTCGTTATCGACGGACGCTACAATTGGGGTGTAACTAAGGTTTTCGACAATGTCAATGCTAAGAACAGCGTGTTCCAGGTAACACTGGGTTACAAGTTTGATTTGTAAGATACACGGCAGTATCTGCCAAACTATACACTGAGGCAACCAGTAATGGTTGCCTTTTTTCTTCTGTCAGCATGCCAACACACTTGACGTATGGACATAAAAAAAGGGGCTCCGCCGAGTCCCAATCTTTGTTAACCTTAAATCTAATACTATGAAAAACACGATGCAAAGATACAGCCGGCTAAGCATATTAGCAACTGTTTGCGCAAACAATTTGGTTTTAATGCTCGTTTCTTGATGTAAATCAATTCGAGAAGTAAATTATCCGTTGTCAGAACACGTCCCAATCATTTAATAAATAATGTGAAAAAACTTGTTTATTAGAAAAGAATGCCTAACTTTGCGAAAAGTAAACAACAAGAGAAGACTTAGGAAAAGGAATTCCGACACTTTGGTAGATGTCGGAATTCTTTCTTTTATCGTCTTCACCAACAGCAATTATTAACAAAAATACTTATAACGTTATGGCTTATATGTCACAAGAAGGCTACGACAATCTTGTAGCCGAGCTTACCAGGCTCGAATCTATTGAGCGCCCGAAGGCATCAGCTGCCATCGCAGAAGCGCGTGATAAGGGTGATTTGAGTGAGAACTCTGAATATGACGCTGCCAAAGAAGCGCAGGCGCATCTCGAAGATAAAATCAATAAAATGAAATTGACCATCGCCGAGGCGAAAATCGTTGACGTGTCTCGTCTCAGTGCCGACACAGTGCAGATCTTGTCCAAAGTCGAGATGACGAACATGAAGACGAAGTCAAAAATGGTATATACCATCGTCAGTGAGAGCGAGGCTGACCTCAAGGCGGGGAAGATATCCATCAAAACGCCTATCGCACAAGGGCTTCTAAACAAGAAAGTGGGTGATGAGGTGGATATCAAGATACCAGCCGGCACCATCAAACTACGCATTGACAAGATAACAGTTGAATAAAAAACGTTAAGACCATGGACATCTTTTCTAAAATTGCAGCTGGCGAAATTCCCAGCTACAAGTGTGCAGAGAGCGAGAAGTTTTATGCTTTTTTAGACATCAGTCCGTTGCAAAAAGGACACACGTTGGTTATTCCACGTCGCGAGGTGGATTACATTTTCGATATGGAAGATGATGAGTTGGCCGAATATCAGGTGTTTGCCAAAAAGGTAGCTGTGGCCTTGAAGCGCGCTTTCCCGTGTAAAAAAGTGGCGCAAGTGGTACTAGGATTGGAAGTGCCACATGCGCATATCCACCTCATTCCCATGAATAGCGAGGCCGATGTGAACTTTAGAAAAGAGCATTTGAAACTTTCTGAAGAAGAATTCAAGTCGATTGCCGACCGCATCTACGGCGAGTTTCAAAAACTTTAATTTGTTTTTCCAAGGCGATCGGCTTGCAAGAGAAAATATGTAAGGCGAGCCATTCGCCAATCACCCTTCAATACAACCAATCATGAAAATTGCTGTTTTTTGTTCAGCAAATGATACTATTGCCCCCGAATATTTCACATTGACCGAACAACTGGGGAAGTGGATGGCCGAGCAAGGTCATTCACTCGTGTTCGGCGGTTGCAACCTGGGCCTCATGGAGTGTGTCGCAAAGGCCGTACATGAGGGCGGTGGACAAACCATTGGCGTGGTGCCGTCTATCATAGAGGAGCGTGGAAGAGTGTCCGACTATGTTGATGTGGAGATTCCTTGCGACAACCTGAGCGACCGCAAAGAGCTAATGTTGGCGCAAAGTGATGTCTCCATCGCTCTTCCGGGTGGTGTTGGCACCTTGGATGAGATATTCTCGGTGGTAGCCGCACACAGCATTGGCTACCATCAACAACAAGTTATTCTTTACAACATTAACGGCTTTTGGGATTCGCTTGTAGCTCTTTTGGACGACCTAACGGCCAAAGGCGTGATCAGGGGCGATTATCATCAACAAATCAAGGTGGCCCATTCGTTGGAAGAACTCAAGCAATTCGTAGAGTCATGAACGGCATTCAGCCACTTTCCTATCGTGAATAGTGGCTGAAACCCGATGGGGTAGAGCCGTACCCCGAATGCACAACCGTGAACTGGCGATGTTGATAGCATCGCTGAAGAAGCGTAGTGTGCGCAACATCTGCACCACCTACGCAACTGTGATGAGGATGAATTTTCTTGACAATCATCTTTTTTATCTTTGGCTTGAAATCCATCAACCTTACTTCTGCTTGCAAATACGCTAAATATGAGCGATTTTTGTAATTCTTTGTGATTGAAGATATTACGCAGATTTTGTAGCTTTTAACCCTCTGTTTCTTCATTTTTTCGCATCAAAAGCATAGCTTTTAGGGTGTTATCTCCATGCTTTTGCGCCATAATACCATGTAGATTGTCCGCCAAGATGATGCTTTTAATGTGCCCATCTCATTGCTTTTCAGTTAAAAGTCGATAATTCTTCTCAAAACAACTCTTATTTGCATCCTGCCGACCTATTGATTTTTTCTATTTTGAAGGTTTTCAAGTGCCGTTTTTGGGGCATTATTTGGTAAAAATAATACACATTCTGTGGGTGCGAAACCAATTGACGATAGTTCTGTGGAGCGATGGTTTTTACATTGAATCCCATGATGGGAACGAATCGCAGGAGGGCTCGATGAACACAGGCATTCATGTTCATGTTTACATCCTCCGCATCATCTGTCGTTCCGCAGCAGGCCCCTTCCGTGAATGAGCTGAGCCAGGATTTGATGAAAAATATGGAAAAAAGTTTGGAGTTTTCACAAAAACAAATTACCTTTGCACCCACATTCTGGATAAAGAATGGGCGTTTAGCTCAGCTGGTTTAGAGCATCTGCCTTACAAGCAGAGGGTCGGCGGTTCGAATCCGTCAACGCCCACACCGAGAGTCTTGTTGTTCTGCGTAATAACGAGGCTCTTTTTTATTAACCCACCTGTAGAACGTTATGGTATGTCAGACGTTTGTCATTTCTTCCAACTTCATCCCATTGTCTTGACAATAAAACGTAAAAATGTGCGTTATGCAGACGTGCAATGCAAGAAAATCACGTTACTCTGTCTGCTGTTGTGGATGGTTGGGCCGGCAAGGGCGCAATACGATGTGGCGTTCAGCCATTATTTTGACATGCAACCTTCGTTCAACCCCGCTGCAGTGGGCAAGCAGAACAAACTCAACATCAATGCGGCTTACGCCATGAGCTTCGTTGGATTTAAGAATAACCCACGAACGATGTATGCTGCTGCTGATATGCCTTTTTATTTTCTCAAGGCATATCATGGAGGTGGCGTACAGCTGATGAACGATCAGATTGGTCTTTTTACCCATCAACGTTTGGCTTTGCAGTATGCCCTTCGATTCAAATTGTTCGGAGGTCGACTTGCGGTTGGCGCGCAGGCAGGCTTGTTGAGTGAGGCGTTTGATGGCACCAGGCTCAATTTAGGTGATGCCAACGACCCGGCCTTCATCAATACAAAGGGCGAAGGTAATGCCTTCGATCTCGGTGCGGGCGTGTATTATTCGCATCGGTCGTGGTATGTAGGTGTGTCAGCGTTGCATCTTACTTCACCACTCATTGAGTTTAATGAGAAAAATCAATTACAAATCGATCCTACATATTATTTAACAGGTGGATACAATATACAATTGAGAAATCCGTTTCTTACAATACAACCATCTGTGTTGGTCCGTACAGACGGGGTAGCCTACCGTGGCGACCTTACAACCCGCCTGGTGTATCAGCATGAGAAGAAAATGATGTACGGGGGTGTAGCTTATAGTCCCACCAACTCAGTCACGTTCTTGGTAGGCGGTAGCTTTCATGGCATCGTGCTGGGTTATAGTTATGAGTTGTACACATCGGCCATCCAACCGGGCAACGGCAGTCACGAACTGTTTGTTGGGTACCAGATGGATGTCAATCTGGCTAAGAAAGGAAGAAACAAGCACAAAAGTGTAAGACTTCTATAATGACCATCGTGGAAAAATGAAATTCAGATATATGAAGAGAAACATGATATTCGGCTTGGCCGTATTAGGCTTGATGATGCTGACAGGTTGCTTCGGTAGCAAGTCTGCTTCTATGGGTAAAGGCGGCGAAGTAGTGGGTGTCGGCGGAAAAGCCTTCACCGAACCCACGCCATACGGAATGACAAGGGTAAGCCGTGGCTATTTGAAGATGGGGCTTGAAAAGCAGGATAGCCTTTGGGGCAAACAGTTTTCGCAGAAAGATATCTCTGTAGACGGGTTCTGGATGGATGAAACAGAAGTGACAAACTCTGAATACAAACAGTTTGTCACCTGGGTTCGCGACAGCATCTTGCGTACCCGTTTGGCTGATCCAGCCTATGCGGGTGACGAAACTTATCTCATTACAGAGGACAAAAACGGTGACCCTGTTAAACCTCATCTGAACTGGAAAAAAGCGCTTCCCCGTAAGATGAATGAGGATGAGCAGCGCGCCTTGGAGAGTATGTATGTAACCAACCCGGTGACGGGCGAGAAGTTGCTCGACTATCGTCAGCTGAACTATCGCTACGAGGTGTACGACTATACAACCGCTGCCTTGAGAAAAAACAGAATGTTGCCTCAAGAGCGTAATCTTAATACCGATCTGACCGTTGATCCTGATGAAGTGGTGATGATTTCCAAGGACACCGCATACGTTGATGACAACGGACAGATTGTGAGCGAAACCATCAACCGACCACGATCGGGTCCATGGGATTTCCTCAATACTTATATCGTCAACGTATATCCAGACACCACCTGTTGGGTGAATGATTTCCAAAATTCGGACAACGAGACTTATCTCCGTAACTATTTCAGCAATCCGGCGTACAACGATTATCCTGTCGTGGGCGTTACCTGGGAGCAGGCCAACGCCTTCTGCGCATGGCGAACCGATTATCTGTTAAAAGGATTGGGTGGAGAGGCTCGTTACATACAACGCTATCGTCTGCCAACAGAAGCAGAGTGGGAATACGCGGCTCGTGGCAAGGACGGCACGGAATTCCCGTGGGAAAATGAGGCAGTAGCCTCAGGTGAGGGTTGTTTCTATGCCAATTTCAAGCCCGACCGTGGCAACTATACCAAGGACGGCAACCTCATTACCAGTAAGGTAGGCATCTACGGTGCTAACTCCAACGGTTTGTACGACATGGCGGGCAATGTGGCTGAATGGACGAGTACCATTTATACTGAGGCTGGTGTTGATGCGATGAACGATTTGAATCCGCAGTTGGAATATAAGGCAGCGTTGGAAGATCCGTACAAATTGAAGAAAAAAAGTGTACGCGGCGGATCGTGGAAAGACCCAGAATCGTACATCAGAAGTGCTTGGCGTACGTGGGAATATCAAAATCAACCTCGTTCGTACATCGGGTTCAGATGCGTACGCAGCTTGGCAAACACAACCAGTACTAAACAGAAGAAAGGCAAAAGAAAATGAGTGGATACAGCAAATTCAATATGATTTATCGTCTGCAAAAGTGGATGGACAGTGTTCCGGGGCAGACGTTCTTGAACTATGCTTACAGTTGGGGTGCCTCATTGGTCATCCTGGGAGCTTTGTTCAAGCTTACTCACTTGTCTGGTGGCAACCTCATGTTGTTCATAGGCATGGGTACTGAGGTCTTCGTGTTCTTTCTCTCAGCTTTTGACCGTCCGTTTGATAAAACGGCTGACGGTCGTGATATCCCAACGCGAGTGACGGAAGAGTATTTGGAAACGGGGCAGGTAACGTATGACTATGATACGACTCCCGCACAAGCTGTGAATGCATCAAGGCCTGTTGCCTCAGCCCCACGTCACGCTGTTGTTGGACATCCGTCTACTGCAGAGCAGACTGTAGGGGAAGTATCTGCAGAGGTTCCCTTGGGAAGTCAAGTTCAACAGGTTGAGAATGCACAGCAATTGCAGACTTTGGCCGAGGCGCAAGACAACTATGTTGATGCGCTGAAACGACTGACGGAGACGTTGGGGAAGGTATCAGAGCAGAGTGTAAGACTGACCCGGGATAGTGAGGAAATGGAAAACCTGAACCGTACGTTGACGGGTATATCCAAAGTTTACGAAATGCAGTTGAAGGGTGCCAGTCAGCAGATAGGCACCATTGACCAAATCAATGACCAGACCCGCAAGATGGCACAACAAATTGAGCAGCTCAACAAGATATATGCTCGCATGATTGAGGCCATGACCGTGAACATGCGCGCAGCCAATCCGGGGTTAGAGCCGTCGCAAGAGTAAACAACTCATGAACTTATCAACTCAAGAACTCACCAACTCAAGAACTCACCAACTTATAAACTCAAGAACTCATAAACTCACCAACTCAGAATGGCAATAAAGAAAAGACCGTTATCTCCGCGCCAAAAGATGATTAACCTCATGTATGTCGTCTTGATGGCGATGCTGGCTCTGAACGTTTCCACGGAAGTCTTAGAGGGATTCGCCGTGGTAGAGGAGAGCCTGAACCGTACAACGGACAACTCGTCAAGGGAGAATGTGTCTATCTATCACCAGCTCTCGGAGCAGTTTAAGTCAAATCCAGAGAAGGTGCAAGCGTGGTTTGACAAGGCTACGACGGTGAAACGCATGAGTGACTCACTGTATGATTTTGCGCAACAGCTCAAGGAAAATATCGTTAAAGAGGCTGACGGCCCCGATGGAAACGTGTTCGACATCAAACACAAGGATGACCTTGAAGCCGCCTCGCACGTTATGTTGGCTCCTGGGACAGGCAAGGGAAAGCTGCTTTATGAGCGAGTGAATCATTATCGCGAGCAAATTTTGAAGATGATAACCGACGAACACCAGCGCAAGACGATAGAGAGCAACCTCACAACGCAACTGTCCAAACGCGCCAAGGCTATGGGGAAGAATTGGCAGGAGTATATGTTTGAAAACATGCCTGTGTCGGCTGCCGTCACGATGTTATCCAAATTGCAAAGTGATGTGCGTTATGCCGAGGGAGAAGTGCTGCACGCACTCGTGGCCAATGTCGACGTCAAGGACATTCGTGTCAATAAGTTGAACGCCTTTGTTATTCCCGAGTCACGCACTGTTGTCAGTGGTGACCGGTTCTCTGCACAGATTGTTATGGCGGCAGTGGATACCACTCGTCAACCTGAAATATATATAGGTGGAAGGAAAGTAAACTTACGAAACAACACATACCAGTTTACTGCTGGTGGCGTTGGCGAACATTCGTTCAGTGGTTACATCACGATGCGCAATGGAAGCGGTGATGTAATACGGCGTGATTTCACGCAAAAGTATTCTGTTGTGGCGCCCAGCGCAACCGTGTCGGCTGACTTGATGAACGTGTTGTACGCTGGTTATGAGAATCCCATCAGCATCAGCATTCCTGGTGTGCCGTTAACATCTGTTTCTGCATCGATGACTGGTGGAGGATTTAGGTCAGTAGGAGCTGGTAAGTACATTGCTCGTCCAACGGCTGTTGGTAAAGATGTCACCATTCAAGTGTCGTCCAATTATAATGGTGTGTCACGACAAGTGGGCAAATTCACGTTTCATGTGCGCAAGTTGCCTGATCCTATTGCATACATTGCCATGGGAACCGATCGGTTTAAAGGTGGCGGTTTAGCCAAAGCCTCCTTGATGGGAGCCACGGGTATCAACGCTGCCATCGACGATGGTTTGTTGGATATCCAGTTTAAGGTGGTTAGTTTTGAAACCGTTTTCTTTGACAGCATGGGCAATGCCGTTCCTATGACTTCCGATGGGGCACGCTTCTCGGCGCGGCAACGTAATGAATTCCGCAAGCTGTCTCGTAATCGTCGGTTCTATATATCACATGTCACGGCAGTTGGTCCTGATGGGTTAACCCGTCGATTGCCTGCGTCTATGGAAATTATCGTCAAATAAATATGGGTGACATCACCTCGACAAGCTGTATAATCAGAAATAAAATGAAGAAGAAATTATTATTCATATCCCTGTTATTGTGTGTCGTTCAGTTCACCGTTGCACAGCCACCGGCTCGAAGAGCGCAGCAACAACGCGCACAGCAGTCAAACGCTAATACGATTAGCATGCGCGCCCAACTGTCGTATCCCACAGAAGCTAAGATGGCTGAGGATGTGGTATGGCGACGCGACATCTATCGTGAGCTCGACTTGACGCAAGATGCCAATGCGGGCTTGTACTATCCTGTGGAGCCTATGGGCACGCAGATGAACCTGTTTTGCTACATTTTCAAGCTGATGATGACAGGCAACATCCGTGCGTATGAGTATCGGTTGGATGGTAATGAAACGTTCGAAGATTCTGCCAGGGTGAAACCTTTGGCGTTTTTGGACAACTATCATGTCTATTATGAGCGCACTGATCGAGGTATTCGGATTGATGATAGTGATATTCCTTCACGTGAGGTAACGGCCTATTACATCAAGGAAAGTGCTTATTATGATCAAGCTACGGCCACATTCCACACCAAAGTCTTGGCCTTATGTCCCATTATGAAGCGGGTAGATGACTTTGGTGATGGTGCCACATCCTATCCCTTGTTCTGGGTGAAGTATGAAGATTTGGCTCCATTCTTGTCCAAGCAAACCATCATGACGAGCAACCTCAACAATGCAGCCGTGATGAGTGTGGATGATTATTTTACAAAGAATCTATATAAAGGAAAGATTTACAAGACCAACAACATGTTGGGACGAACGTTATCTCAAGAATATCCCACTGATTCGGCCATGGCGAACGCACAGAAGCGCATTGAGGCAGAAATAAAACTCTTTGAAAAGAATATGTGGGGAGACCAGGCTCGCAAGGACTCTTTGGACAGCATAGCCAAGCTCAATCCTAAGGATGTCAAGTCAAAGCGTGTGAAACGTAATCGAAGGGCGGCGGGCAAGGAAACAACTGTCAAGAGTAGTAGAAGCCGTCGTACTTCCTCTTCGTCAAGCAATTCGCCTGCACGTGTAACCGTTAGGCGGCAACGTCATTAAAAGATTGATTATTTTTTCTTATTTAAATAAATACACAAAGAAATGAAAAAAAGTATTATCTCACTTATCATGGTTTTGGCCATGGTAACAGTTTTACCAGTTAGTGCACAAGTAAAGTTAGGTATCAAGGGAGGTATGAACCTCAGTCAAATGTCGTTAGACAAAGATGTTTTCAACACAACCAATCGTGCTGGCTTCTTCATTGGTCCAACTTTAAAAATGGGTTTGCCTGCTCCTGGTCTTGGTTTGGACCTGTCTGCATTGTACAACAGGCAAGAAGCTAAGGTTGAAGGCATCAACAACAAGTTCAATACCGTTTTGAAACAGCAACAACTGATAGTTCCTGTGAACGTAAAATATAGTATTGGTATGGGTAGTGCAGCTAATATTTTCGTGTTTGCAGGTCCGCAGATTGCTTTCAATATAGGTGATAAGGTGAAGAAAATATCAGAGCTTAAAGATCAAGCAGCTGAATGGACAATGAAGTCATCTAACTTCAGTGTCAATGCTGGTGTTGGCTTGACCATCGCCACGCATTTCCAAGTTACAGCCAACTACAATGTAGGTGTCGGAAAGACGGGTGACATTACATGGAAAGGTGTGAAGGAAAGCGTAGAAAACCACAAGACCCAGGCCAACTCTTGGCGTGTAGGTGTGGCCTATTTCTTCTAAGAAAACCACGCATCAGCATAGATTGTTGATGACAATTGAAGCAAAAAGGGGAAGCTGCTACTTGGCAACTTCCCCTTTTTGCATCATTCATTGTAGTTTTCTCTCAACGATTCAGTATCTCATACAATCTTGTCTATCACATTCTTCATTCGTTTCTATTACTGTCCGCTAAACATAGAAATCCTCATTCCAACTCATTGAGACACAATAGTTCGGATGACAGCATGTTAGTGACAAGCCCCCTTATTCATTTTCTGTTACCTCGGGTGGCGATTCAGCCGCGGCTTCAAGCATGAGTTTCATGTCGGCATCCGGCATGTTGAAGAAATTATTCATGTTGAGGTATTCCATAAGTACAATGCGCACCATAGTAGCCAGCCCTGAGAAACTCCACCGCCTCTGCAATGAGCTTTGCAACAGTGACAGTAATAGATTGGCAATGATTGTAACCCAAATCTGTATCTTGATAGCGTTGGCACTCTCCCCATAGAAGTATCTAAGTGGGAAGTTCTGTTTTATCTGCTTGAAAAGAGTCTCTATCTGCCACCTCCTGCGGTAGATGGCTACGATAGTCTCCATGGACATGTCAAAGTCGTTGGTAAGCAAGGACACCAACTTTGGCGTCTTTCCCTTCTTGATATCCACATAGGTGACGATACGCGCTATATGGTTGATACCGCCCTTCCTGAACACCACCACCTGCTCACGATATTCCATCAGCCCATCCTCGTTCATATCCATGCAGTCTACCAACACCTCGTATTTGAGATTTTTCTTCATCTTGGTGACATAGACGACGTTCCTCTCGGTCAGTTCCTCAAACTTTTCATAATTGATATATGCACGATCCAGGGCAATGATTTCATCATGCTTAAAATGGCTGGGGGCGAGCATAAAGGAATCGTTGGTAGCGGCAGAAGTGAACTTCACGTCACAGTGAACTCCTTCGTTTGCATGAATGACGGAATGCACTTTTATGCCTCCCTTCTTCTTTCCCGTCTTAGGATGACGGCCCACGCCCTTGAAGATGACGTTAGAGAACAGGGATATCGTGGTGGAATCGATGATTCTCAGGCGTTTTATCCATTCCTCCGTACCATTGCGTCGGCTGTCCGAAGAAAGTCTGTCCTTATTGGACTCGTAAAGGTCGCGGTACACGTCCTCAAAGAACTTCTCCGAGCGTCTGGCGTTCGCGTCTGACAGGGTACTGCGCTTAGGAACCCTGTCAATGCCTATGTGGTGAAGCTTGCGCACCTCGGCCGTCATCGCCGCCTCTATCTCGCGCAGGGAGTCGAAGCGCATGATGACTGCATACAGCATCGTAAGAAGATGGGTGAAGCCGTCAAAGGTCTTCACATACCGCTCACCGCCGTTTCGGCGGCTTATTTCAACTATTTTATCATGGTCGAGAGATTTTATCAGCTGACCATATACCGGCTGTCCGAAGAAATGTGTACTTTTGCCCATGTTATCTGAGTTTGGAAGCAAAAGCAAAGATAACAAAAAGGGCTGATACCTCGTGAGAAGTGTCAGCCCTAAATTTGTATCTTACCCAAAAGTTTAGCGGACAGTAATATTTGAGTATGTTGTCAAAGAGCGTTATAGTGGTAGAATCCATCATGTAAAGCAACTTCTCCCAGTCTTTAGGCTCGTGTGTCTGCCCCTTATAGCACTTGGAAGGGCGGCTGTCCGCTAAAAATTTGGCATACTTCTCCAAAAGATACGCATAAACACTTGCAAAGAACTCCTAAGGGCGGCGTATATTGGCCTCAGCAAGCGTGCTGCGACGAACCAAATAACTCATTCCGAGGTGTCTGAGCTTGTGAGCCTCAGCCTTCATGCCTATTTCAAGTTCGCGCAGAGAATCAAAGTGTTTGAGTATGCCGAACAGCATTACGACGAGATGTTGGTAGCCGTCAAAGCGCTTCACGTAAGCCTAGCTTCCTTTCGTTTCGCAGCTTATCTGAAGAATTTTCTCTTTGTCGAGTAACTTTAATACTTGACTATAGACCGGCTGTCCGGTAAAATGACTATCTTTGCTCATGGTTATATTTATTATATTGCGAAAACAAAGATAACCAAAAGGGCTGATACCTCGTGAGATGTGTCAGCCCTAATTTATTTTGTTTGAAAAAGTTTTACCGGACAGCAATAATTCGTTTCAATCCTTCAAGCATGAGGCTGCGAGGCATGGCAATGTTGATTCGGATGTAATCTGCTCCTGCGGTTTTACCGTACATGGTGCCACGATTCACAAAGACTTTCCCTTCTTTCAGCAATTTGTCGGTCAGTTCATCGCCGGACATTCCCGTTGCCCGAACATTCATCCAGACAAGGTATGTACCCTCCAGGTCGATGACCTCGAGTTGGGGGAGGTTGTCTTTGAAGAATGTTTTCAGTGCCTGGTAGTTCTCCCAGAGATAGACATTGAGTTGATCAATCCAATCCTCGCCCTCGTTGTAGGCTGCCTGCAGGGCGATCACACCGAACGGATTGACGTCGCACACCTCATTGATATTGATGGCGCGGTCAATCTTTTGCCGGTCTTCTGCATTGCTGGTGATGATGTTGGCGATCTGTAATCCAGCAATATTGAACGATTTAGTGGGCGAATTAGTTGTGATGCAATTGTCCTGACACGCTTTGGAAACGGCGGCAAAGGGTGTGAACTCGTGTCCTGGCATGACGAGTTCGCAATGAATTTCGTCGGCAATCACCTTCACGCCATGCCTGAGACAGATGTCGTTCATGCGGCTCAGCTCCTCTGGTGTCCACACTCGTCCGGCCGGATTGTGAGGGTTGCAGAGCAAGAACACTTTTGTCTTCTCATCTGCTGCCTGTCTCTCAAAGTCGTCAAAGTCGATTTCATACGAGTTACCTTTGCGCACCAGCGCATTCTCGGCGGTGGTGCAGCCATTGTTGCGGATAGACGAGAAGAAACAATTGTACACCGGCGTTTGCACCAGCACCTTGTCCCCAGGCTCCGTTAGTGCCTTGATAATGGCTGAAATGGCAGGAACTACACCGGAAGTGTAGATGATCCAGTCGCGCTCGATATGCCATTGGTGGCGCCTTTCAAACCACGAAATGATGCTCTCGTAATAGCTGTCGGGCACGATGGTGTAACCAAACACGCCATGGTCTACACGCTTTTTCAGTGCCTTGAGGATGCAGGGCGCAGCCTTGAAGTCCATGTCGGCCACCCACATAGGGATGACACCCTCTTCTTTCACCTCGTCCCATTTCACCGAGTTGGTGCCGCGGCGGTTCACAATCTCGTCAAAATCGTATTTCATCTTTATTTGTCGTTTGTTGGTTCGTTGCGTATGACGATCTCGCAGTCGTTGGGTTGCAGCACATGTTCGTCGATGGTCACCGAACCGATGGCGTCGGCCACGATGCGTCCCGATGTGGGATTCTTGATGTTGGTCACCGCCCCGCGGATGTCGGCCACGAGGGTAGTCTCCTCAAACATGCGGTCGCAATCTGCCCCAAACGTACAGTTTTCCAAGACGAGACCTTGGCAATAGCACAAGGGTTGTTCGCCCGTGATGTGACAATTCACCAGCTTGAGATTTTTAGAGTGCCATCCGAGGAACTCACCGTTCAGCTCCGAATCATACACCGTGACGTTCTCCGTTTCCCAAAACGAGTCTCTGGTGGTGATTTTGGCGTTGCGTATCACGGCGTCCTTCACATATTGGAACACATACAAGCTGTCGCTTTCCAGTCCGTCCACGTCAACATGGTTGCAGAACATGAAGGGATAGGTTCCGCCGTGCAGCTTCACGTCGCGCAGGGTAAGGTGGTCTACCTTCCAGAAAGTTTCGTCAGCATCGTTAATCTGCACGTTGACCAGCTTCAGTCCGCTCATCTCACGAAACAGTTTAGGCGCATCAATGATGGTGTCACTCATCACCATATCGTTGGAGTACCATATCGCCGAGCGCGATCCGGTCTCAAAATAGCAGTTGGTAATCACCGAGTGGTCCACATGCCACCATGGATATTTGCCAATGAAGCGACAGTGGTCGGCCTCTATGTTGTGGCATTTCTTGATTCCCGACTCGCCCTCTGTAATCGTAACATCTTCGAGCCGTGTATCGTGAATGCCGAAGAGCGGCCGTTCGCCTCCAAACTCTTTACCTTTTATCAATTCCATTTTCATCTATCATGTTTAGTTTCAAGTGCAAAGGTACTAATAATAAGCCGAATAGCCCAAGTACACCTTTCGTTTTCTTCCCGTGCATGTCCGTCGGGCGAGATACAAATAAAAAGAAGGATGCAGCATCTTCTTGGCTGCATCCTTCTGTTATAAGCGTTTGTCTGTCTGTTCAGACGACAGCGTTTAGAGATTCGGGTTGATGCTCGACCATTCCGAGATTGCCGGAACGATGTTCAGTGTTACCAGCTCGTCGCGCATCTTGCAAAGGTGCTCGTAGCTTGCATCCAGCTTGGCATTCTCCTCGGCTGTGCCCTGTGGAACCTCGTAGTGTGCACCCGTTTTGTCGAGTGTTGTCTTCATGGCCATCATGATGTGGTTGTACTTGTCAGTGCTTACATAGGTGCCGACGGGGAAACGGAAAGGCTCACCGCCCATCACCGAGCGAATCATCTCTACCGACAGGTAGGCTGGGCTTTGGAAAGAAGAGCGTCCACGGAGCTCAATAATCTTGGCACCACCTTTGGTTACGTCCTTCTTCATCTGCTCCCACTCCTCGTTGGTGAACTCAGGTGTGCCGATAATCTCTGTCAGGGGCTTACCCGAAATGGTAACATGACTGCCGTAAACGGCCATCTGCTCGCCGTGTCCACCATAGGTAGCAGCACCCTTCACCTCTGTTTGCATCACGTTGAACTTCTTTGCCAGCGCGCTCTGTAGTCGGGTAGAGTCAAGAGCTGCCAAGGTTGTAACCTGTGAGGGTTTCAAACCTGAATAAAGAAGCGTTACCAAACCGGTGAGGTCGGCCGGGTTGAAGATAATCACGACATGCTTTACGTCGGGGCAGTACTTCTTGATATCCTTGCCCAAGCCCTCTGCAATCTCACAGTTACCTTTGAGCAAATCCTCACGTGTCATGCCTGCCTTGCGGGGAGCACCACCTGAAGAGATGATGTACTTGGCATCGGTGAACGCCTCTTTAACGTCTGTTGTCGCAACGATGTTCACTGCATCGAAGCCACTCTGGCGCATCTCCTCA
This sequence comes from Prevotella sp. BV3P1, assembly GCF_000479005.1. Taxonomy (GTDB): domain Bacteria; phylum Bacteroidota; class Bacteroidia; order Bacteroidales; family Bacteroidaceae; genus Prevotella. The sequence continues at coordinate 122,787 of NZ_AWXC01000037.1, forward strand.
GCCACGCCCTCTGGTGAGAATACGTCATAAAGACAGATGTTGTTTGTAAGACCCATAGACAATGCTGTCTGAACCATGTTGGAACCAATCATTCCGGCTGCGCCGACGATGGTCAATTTTTCGTTTGTCAAAAATGCCATAATTTAATTTGAATATTTATAAATGTTACTGTAAATGTCCTATTGCTTGTGACCACAAAGTTAATAAAAAGTGGGAACATACTGGTCTTTAATTGCTTTTTAATTTGTTATTTATTCTAAAACTGGCTTTGTTTGTCATCCGTGCTTGCCAATTTGAAGAATTTTATTTGTCGCTGTGCCAGCAAAAAACTATCTTTGCGATAGAATAAACAAAACAGAATGACTATGAAAACAGAGATTGCAGACCGACTTTCAGCGTTGCGAGAGGTGATGAAACGTGAGCGACTGGCCGCATTTATCTTTCCAAGTACCGACCCCCATAACAGCGAGTATGTGCCCGACCATTGGAAAGGGCGCGAGTGGATATCTGGTTTTGACGGCTCGGCCGGCGTGGCAGTCGTTACGATGAACCATGCTGCGCTGTGGACCGACTCGCGCTACTTCATCGCTGCGGCCAACCAACTGGCTGGAACGGAGTTTCAATTGATGAAGCAGGGCTTGCCCGAGACGCCCACCATAGCTGATTGGCTGGGTGCCGAACTCCAGCAAAGCGACAGCACCGAAATCGGTATGGACGGTCAGGTGAACGCACACCAATTTGTGATGCAGATGAAACTGGACATGCGTGAGCGGGGCGGCATCACCATTCGGACGAACCTGGACCCACTGGCAATCATCTGGAAAGACCGTCCCGACATCCCGAAAGATACGGTGCAGATTCAGCCCTTGCGGTATGCAGGCGAGCGAACCGCTGACAAACTGACCCGCATTCGTCAGGCCCTGCGCCAACAACATGCTGATGGTACCCTGGTTTCTGCCCTCGATGATATTGCCTGGACTTTGAACCTGCGCGGCACCGACGTGCATTGTAACCCCGTGTTCGTGGCCTACCTGCTGATTAGTACTAACAAAGCCACCCTGTGCATCGACCCCGACAAGCTCACGCCCGACGTGAAAGCGTACCTGAAAGGTGAGGGTGTGGAGGTGAGCCGCTATGACCAGGTGAAGGATGTACTGGCTGGTTATGGCGAATACAACATCGCATTGGATCCGCAGCAGATCAATCATGACCTTTTTGAGCGGGTGAGCGGCCCGAAGATACTCCCGCTTACCAGTCCCATCCCCGTGTTGAAAGCGGTGAAGAACCAAGCCGAAATAGCCGGCTTCCGTGCCGCCATGGTGCGTGATGGCGTGGCGATGGTGAAATTCCTGCGATGGCTCAATCCTGCCGTTGAGGCCGGGGGACAGACTGAGATGTCGCTCGATGAGAAGTTAACCGGCTTCCGTTCCGAGCAAGACCTGTTCAGGGGCGTGTCCTTCGATACCATCGTGGGCTACGAGGAGCATGGCGCCATCGTGCATTACGAGGCCACACCCGCTACCGATGCGCCCATAGAGCCGCGGGGATTGGTACTGATTGACAGCGGTGGGCAGTACCAGGACGGCACTACCGACATCACCCGAACCATCGCCTTGGGTGAGCTGACCGACGAGCAGCGCCGCGTGTACACGCTGGTGCTGCGGGGACACATCCAACTGGAGCTGTGCAAATTCCCGTCGGGGGCGTGTGGCTCGCAGCTCGACGCATTGGCACGACAGCCCATGTGGCGCGAGGGAATGAACTTCATGCATGGCACCGGACATGGCGTGGGCAGCTATCTCAACGTACATGAGGGTCCTCACCAGATTCGTATGGAGTGGCGACCGGCTCCCCTGCTTGCCGGCATGACCGTTACTGATGAGCCGGGCATCTACATGGAGGGTAAGTTTGGTGTGCGAATAGAGAATACGTTGCTCGTCACCCCCTACAAGGAAACCGAGTTTGGCACGTTCCTACAATTCGAATCGCTCACGCTGGCACCCATCGACACCACGCCCATCCTCATGGACATGCTGCTTGAGGAGGAGAAGGCATGGCTCAACGCCTATCACGCCGAGGTGTACCGGCAACTCTCACCCCATCTTTCGGACGAAGAGAACGAGTGGCTGGCAGAAGCCACCAAAAATATATAGGACAAGAGGAGTGCCGACAGCCATCAAAAGTTTTGACCAACTCGTTCTTCTGCATGCGTTGTGATGACGACATGTTGTTGGCAATTATCGGTCATTCAAAGCACAGAGAATTGTGATTCAGAATCGTTGTTTTTGTCAGATTTTATGTTCAAAAAATAGGTATCTCAAAAAGTTGATTCTAGAAAACGCTGGTACTTTTCATGCAATTAAAATGCACTATATTCGCCACTTTTAGGCGCTGAAATGGTCATCGTATTGACTTTCCTGCACAAAGGCATTGAGTTTGATGTTCAAACTCAATGCCTTTGATAGGAAACCTCATTGCTTTTGCAGCCGAAAAATGGACGGTTTTCGTGCATTTGCATAGCTTTTGATGCTTCTTGAAAGTACTTCTTTTCTGTAAGACGTTGTTAGTCAATGATATGCATTTTTAGCGTATATGTGATTAAGTGGTGATCTCGTGAAAAATATTTGAGTATTCAGAAGACGATTGTCAATATATTTCAGTAAAAATAGACTTCGTGTCTGAATTTAAAATACATGCCCCATTAGTCTTAGTGATCTCATGCACATCCTATGTGTGTACTTTGAAAATAATTTTAATTAATCTTTTTTATTTCAAATATTCTATGTATATTTACAGCGTGAATACTCATGGGATGCACAACTTGATCAAAAAACACAGCTATAATTAGATCATACCTTGTTTGGCGTAAGCCAGTATAAATGAGAAATCTAAACATTCTTGAATTAATACGATATGAGTAAACAAAAGTTTTTTCGAGGAGCTACGCTCTTCTTGTTTAGTCTGCTTTGCACACTGAGCAGTTATGCTCAGTCTACGGTTCAAGGAACTGTTAAAGACGAGGTAGGTGAACCCTTGATTGGAGCCACCATCCAAGTGAAGGGAGAGCAGGGTGGAACGGTTACCGATATTGATGGTAACTATCGCTTGACTAATGTGAAAGAAAACGCAACGCTGGTATTTACCTATGTGGGTTACGCAACCCAAGAGATTGCCGTGAAAGGTCAAACGCAAATCAATGTGACCATGGAAACTGACAGGCGCGATCTTGACGAGATTATTGTCGTGGGTTACGCCGTTGGAACCAAACGAAATGTTTCGGGTGCCATTGACCGTGTGGGAGAAAAGGATATGAACAAGGGCGTTGTGACCGACGCAACCGACGCATTGAAAGGCAAGGTGAGTGGCGTGGTGATCAGTAGTGCAGGTGGCGACCCCATGGGAACAGCCAATGTACGCATCCGTGGAACCTCTTCTCTTTCAGGTGGAAACGATCCGTTGGTGATCATTGATGGTATCTTTACTGACATGGCGATGTTCAATGCTTTGCAGCCTAACGACATTGAGAGTATGACCATCTTGAAGGACGCATCTGAAACTGCACAGTATGGTTCGCGCGGTGCTGCCGGTGTCATTGTGGTAGCTACGAAGCGAGGCAAGAGCGGATTCTCGAATATCAGCTATAATGGAACCATTGGTATCAATTCTGTATTTAAAAATATAGAAATGCTTGATGCTTCAGCTTATCGTAATTTAGCGAAAGAACGCAACCTGACCTTTACCGATATGAAGGCTAACACCAATTGGCTGGATGCTGTAGAGCGTTCGACGGGTGTGACGCAGAATCATCATGTTTCGTTCTCGTCTGGTAATGACAAGGGAAATTATAGAGCTAGCTTGGGATATATACAGCTTCAAGGTGCCATTCGTGGGTCGGAAATGCAAAACTATACCGCTAAATTAGATGCAACCCAGTTTGGATTTAACAAGAAACTGAAGTTGGAACTAGGCTTGCAAGTAGGTGAGCGTAAAGGCAAGCATCAGTACGACATGTACCGCATGTTCTACTCGGCCGCAGCTTACAATCCTACTTATCCTACCCGCAAGAATGCTCAAGGCATTTGGGATGAGGATTATTTGGCCAATGAGGTGTATAATCCACTTGGACAGTTGGAGATTCAGAATCAATATACTGGCAGTAATCAGAATGTACATGGCAAAGCTACATGGACATTGCTCGATGGCTTGTTCTTGAGTGCGTTCGGCAGTTACACGAAGTTCAACGTAGAGCTTCAGCGTTATCTTCCCAATGATATTAAACAAGGTATTGATAATGGTAATGGATGGGCTTACTTAAGAAATAAGAGACGCCAGGATTTGATGGGAAACATCCAGCTGACGTACAAGAAAGATTTTGGCGCTCATCATATTGATGCTTTGGCTTTGGTGGAAGGACAGAGTTATAAAACCTTTTGGAACAGTTCTGAAGCGCGAGGCTTTGAAACTAATTACTTTGGTGTGAACAACATGAAGGCTGGAGCCAATGTTTCATGGGGTGATAACCAAAGTGACTCAAAAGAATATATGCTGAACTCGTATATGGCTCGTATCAATTATATGTATGCTAACCGATATATCGCAACTGTCAATGTGCGTGCAGATGGTTCATCCAAGCTTGGCAGCGGGCATAAGTGGGGTTGGTTCCCATCAGCATCGTTGGCATGGGTGCTGTCAGAGGAAGATTTCATTAAACAGGCTAAATGGATTGATAACTTGAAGCTACGTGCTGGCTACGGTGTGACAGGTAATCAGGATGCAATTGATCCGTACAATTCGTTGGCTCTCTATAAACCCAATGGGGTAACGCCATACAATGGCGCCAATACAACCACCTTTGCCATTCAGAGTAATGATAACCCTGATTTGAAATGGGAGGTGAAGCATACATTTGACGTGGGCTTGGACTTTGCTGCTTTTGATAGTCGTTTGAAGTTAACACTGGATTGGTACACATCTAAGACAAAGGACTTGTTATACACCTATACCGTTCCTGTTCCTCCATTTACCTACAATACCCTGTTGGCTAACATGGGTGAAATGACCAATAATGGACTTGAAATTGGACTGCGCGGTGATATCGTTCGTACGAAAGACTTTACTTTCAACTCGGGGCTGAATCTTTCTTTCCAAAAGAACAAGCTTAACTCTCTAAGTGGAACGTACAAAGGACAGAAGTTGACAACCAGCGAACACATTGTAGTGGCAGACGCTGGATCCGCTGGCTTGACACAGAATACAGGTGTTACCTATCTGATTGAAGGCGAGCCGATAGGAACATTCTACATTCCTCATTGCACAGGGATCTCTAAAACAGGTCAGTATGAACTGGAAGATATCGTCAAAGATGGTAAAATTGATACCGGTGATGCAGGCGACCGCCGTGTAGCCGGACAGGCTATCCCCAAGGCTTATCTGGGTTGGGATTTCACCTTGAGTTACAAGAATTGGGATTTAACCATGCAATTCAACGGAGCCTTTGGTCACAAGATTTACAATGGAACATCTATGACCTATAGTAACATGAACAACTTCCCGACCTATAACATATTGGCTAGTGCACCTGAAAAGAATATCCATGACATTCAGATCTCTGATTATTGGTTGGAGAAAGGCGACTATGTAAACTTCGAATATATCAACTTAGGCTATACATTTAAGAAAGAACAGCTGAAGATGAATTGGATTCAGAACCTTCATCTTGGCTTGGCTGTCAACAATGTATGTACATTCACAGGTTACAGCGGTCTGACGCCCATGATTAACTCTGCGTCATTGGGTCGTATAGACGAAGGAACAGGAAAAACTGGGACGCTGGGTGTTGATAATAAACGAATCTATCCATTGGTACGTACATTCTCATTCAATGTGTCTGTCAATTTCTAACCGTCTAAAATAAGAAAGGAATCAAATTATGAAAAAATATATTTTTGGAACATTGTTTCTTTTAACGGCGTTGTTGTCGGGATGCTCACTGGACGAAACACCTAAAAGTGCATTTAGTGAACAAGAAGCTTTCAAGTCATCCACGCTGATTTATGCTAATTCCGTAGCGAATGTATATTCGTCTATACAGAATTATATCTATGGAGAAGCTGCGGGGGCAATACACACCCTGGAGCAATATTCAAGTGACGAATCAATGATACCTGGCCGACAAGGTGACTGGGTGGATGGCGGTAAGTGGCAAAATTTCTTTTTGCACAACTTCGATTCGTCTGTGGATATGTATCGAAATATCTGGAACCAGATATACACCATTATTGGGCAAAGTAATAAGGGCATCGATAAGTTAAATGGTTTACAGAATAATGAAGATGCTGCTACTTATGTGTATGAGTTGCGTGCCTTGCGTGCCATCTTCTATTATTACTTGATGGACTTGTGGGGACAGGTGCCTTTGGTGACATCATCTAAAATTAATACCAATGATGTGGTTCAGAGTAATCGTGCGGATGTGTTCAAGTTTGTTGTAACTGAGCTTGAAACTTGCTTGCCTCATTTGGCCGATGACATGAGTCAGAATGAAGGGAAATATTATGGACGCATTACCAAACCTGTGGTTTACATGTGCTTGGTCAAGTGTGCGATGAACTCTCCTTTATATACCATCAATCCTACATCGGCAACTAGTTATCAGGCTTTTGTCGGAAATGACATGAGTGGGAATAATACAGTGAGTGAAACGCTAGGAGCGAATGTTACAGAGTTGGGTAAAAAGGTTAGTATCACAGTTGACGGGAAAGCGCGTAATGCGTGGGAAACCGTGAAATATTGTGTGGAAAAGTTGGAAGCATTAGGTTATACTTTACAACCAAATTATGCAGACAATTTCACTATTAGCAACCAGAACTCTAAGGAGAACATCTTTACACGTCCTAATGATGACAAGACTTACCGGTATTATGATTATAACTTAATGCGCTCATTGCACTACAACCATGCGGGCGCTATCGGGTATAGTGCTTGGAACGGTGCCTGTGCCACTGTGTTTGCCATGAATGTTTATGGATATGGAACGGCTGATGTTGACCCCCGTCTAAAGCTTAACTATTATACGGATAAGGACTACATGGAAGATACGGGTAAACCAGTGGAGGACGGAGCTACAGGACAAGATCTTGAATATTTGCCACTCAAGCCACAGGTTGACTTCCCCGCAGGTGCCAATGCGCATGACGTGAAATGTGCGGGAGCGCGTATGAAGAAGTATCAACTTGACCTTACTTCGAGTACAAATGGTATTACAAACAATGACCTTGTGGTATGGCGCTATGCAGATGCGTTGCTATTAAAGGCCGAGGCTGAATATCGTTTGGGCAATACGGGTGCGGCATTAGCTGCCATCAACACTGTTCGGGCACGTGTTGGCGCCCCAGCATTGACCTCTCTTACACTGAATGTTATTTCGAATGAACGTTTGAAAGAACTAGCTTGGGAGGGTGTGCGTCGTATGGATGCCATCCGATATGGTATCTTCACGCAGCCTACAAAAGATCGGTATGAGGGAGTGTGGCACAATGCTGTAGCAGGAAACTATCTGAATGATACACAAGGTTATACCACCATCTATCCTATTCCTTACGATGTGATGAGCTTGAATAAGAATCTGAAGCAAAATCCTGGTTATTGAGTAAAATCAATCTGAGTGAAAATTGTTAGTGGATTGCCTGCAAAGCCCCAGTGAATGTGTGTTTCTATGAAACGGTTTGCCATTCACGGAGCTGACCATCAATGTTTACATTCTCACGTTGATGTGGCTTTGCTGGGGTTCGGCAGTATCTTTCATGTATATATGACGCATCTTCCGAGTATATATAAAAGGTAATCGTGATAATCAACTTGCTTTATTTTAAAAGTCACACAGCATCAGGATAAGTTGTCTGTATAATCGGAATGAACTCATGAATTTACTATTAATTCATGAGTTCATTTTAAATATTCTTCCTTTTCACTATTTTTTTTCGTATATTTGCATAGTAGCCTAAAGCGTGAAATGTAGGTAGCTGTTGTCGCTACTCATGTTTTAGGCACCTAAAACAGAGGAATATGAAGCGGAAAAAATTGTTTATTGTATCGAATCGTTTGCCCGTGAAGGCAAAGGAAACCAGTGAAGGTCATTTTGAATTTGAACGTAGTGAAGGCGGCTTGGCAACGGGTTTGAACTCATTGCAAACATCCTATGAACAGCATTGGATAGGATGGCCGGGCGTTTGTTTGAAGCGGAAGGCCGATGAGAGGATAATCAAGGAGGAGTTGGAGCAATTCAATTATCATCCGGTGTTCTTGAGTGCAACCCAATACAATAATTATTATGAGGGGTACAGCAACAGTACCATCTGGCCGCTGTGCCACTATTTCTACGAGTTCTCCAAGTACCGTAGAGGTTTTTGGCAGGCCTATCAGGACGTGAACAGACTGTTCTGCAAGGAGGTACTCAAACATATTGATGACGATAGCATGATATGGGTGCAGGATTACCAGCTGATGTTGTTGCCTGGGATGTTGCGTGATGGGAAGGCATCGTTGAAGATAGGCTATTTTCATCATATTCCGTTCCCCTCGTACGAGTTGTTTAGGGTGCTGCCCGAACGTCGTAACTTGTTGAGAGGACTGCTGGGTGCCGACTTCATTGCTTTCCACACCCACGACTACATGCGACATTTCATCAGTGCCGTGGAGCGTACCTTGCATCTTGAGTTCAAGTTGAACGAGGTCATGGTAGACGGACGTGCTGTGCATGTAGATGCCTTACCAATGGGAATCAACTACGAGTTGTATCATGAAGCTCCAAAGAAGCGCCCTGTGAAGGATGCCATAAAACGCATGAAGAGTCAGTTTGGTAAACACAAAATCATTTTATCCGTAGACCGATTGGATTACAGTAAGGGCATCTTGCATCGATTGGTGGGCTTTGAAACGTTCTTGGAAAAGCATCCGGAGTATCAAAACAAGGTGACGCTGGCCATGATTATTGTGCCCTCGCGCGACAAAGTGAGCAGTTATGCTGAGATGAAACGTCGCATTGATGAGCGCATTGGTGCCATCAATGGCAAATATGCAGGCATCGGTTGGACACCAGTATGTTATTACTATCACGCTTTTCCTTTCGAAGATTTGGTGGCGATGTACAAGTTGGCTGATGTCGCTTTGGTCACTCCGCTGCGTGATGGTATGAATTTGGTGGCTAAGGAGTATGTCGCTACGAAAGACAATGACCTTGGTGTATTGATATTGAGCGAGATGGCCGGTGCGTCTTCGGAACTTTCGGATGCCATCCAAATCAACCCAAATGATACCGACCAGATTAGCATGGCCATCTGCGAGGCGCTGGAAATGCCTGAAGAGGAGCAGAAAGAACGACTGCAGAACATGCAAGACATTGTTGGTAAGCAGACCGTTAAGAAATGGGCAGGCGACTTTGTAGATGCGTGGAAAGAAGTTATTGAGCGCAATGAAACGCTCATGAAGAAATATATATCTAAGGAGATGTCTTTGGACATCAAGCAAAAGTACAATGCCAGCAAACATAGACTCATCATGTTGGATTATGATGGTACGTTGGCTGCTTTCCGTAGAGATCCTGAAAAAGCATCTCCCACCACCGAGGTGAAGAACATGTTGCGGAAGCTGTGTGATGACGAACGCAATACGGTGGTCATCAACAGTGGTCGCGATCACCGTACACTTGATAAGTGGCTGGGTGACCTACCCCTGTCGTTTGCAGCCGAGCATGGTGCATTCTATAAGGAAAACGGCGTGTGGCACGAGAATGTAGAGCCACAGGCTTGGGATGAACGGCTCATGAGTATCCTTCGCGAATTTGAGGACAAAACACCTAACTCGCGTTTGGAGGTCAAAGCTACGGCCGTGGCATGGCATTATCGTAAGGTGGACAATTGGATAGGGATGTTCAGGGCGCAACAGTTGATGCATGCCTTGATACCGATATGTTCTCAAAACAACCTCCAGATTATGCGAGGCAACAAGATTGTGGAGGTAAAGCCTGCCGAATATTCAAAAGGCTCGGAAGTACAACGTATCTTGAATCAACGTTCTTATGATTTTATCCTAGCCATTGGTGATGACGTGACCGATGAGGACATGTTCAGGGCTTTACCAGAAGAAGCTGTGACCATCAAGGTGGGTTATGCTTGTGATGATGCCCGTTATAACCTGTTGGAACAGAAAGATGTGCTGCCTTTCTTGAATAATCTACTGTCGTGAGCAAGAGGTTTGTGCTAAACAAGACTTTGATCAACTTAAATATAAAAAGCAGTCAAATGCATGGTTTAAAAGCAATATGACTGTTGAAGAACATCTAAAACAAACTGACAACCAATCAAAATATGAAATTAAACTACGGCGTGATAGGCAACAGTTGTACGGCGGCATTGGTCTCTGACCGTGCCTCGATAGACTGGCTTTGTATGCCTAATTTTGACTCTCCTTCGGTCTTTGCATCTTTGTTGGATCAAGAAAAGGGAGGGTCGTTTGGCTTCGAAGTAGGAGAAGAGTACGAAGTGACACAGGCCTATATACCGCATACCAATATATTGTCAACAACATTCACCTCGGAAGAAGGGGCTTTCGCTGTCGTTGATTTCATGCCTTGTTACCGAAAAGATCATAGTGATGAAAACTACAACCCGGCTGAGGTGTATCGGTATATCCGGCTGCTCAGCGGGCATCCAAAGTTTGCTGTCAACTATCAACCGCGTCCTGATTATGCTCGTGGTAAGACCATCTATAACATGACGGAGCAATATATCGAATCAATGTCGTCATCCAACAGCAAAGACCGACAGTATCTGTATTCTTCGCTCCCGTTGCAGGACGTCTTGGATGGGGTTGTCTTTGAACTTGAGAAAGACGAATTCTTCTTGTTGGCATCCAATGAGAAGGTGGTTAAGATAGATCTTGAACGAGAGAAGATGGATTATTGTCGTACGTTGGTCTATTGGTTGAACTGGTCGAACATGACAAAGAAGTTCACCCACTATAACGATGTCATCGAGCGAAGTTTCCTAACCTTAAAACTGTTGTCCTTTTACAACGGTGCTGTGTTGGCCGCTTTGACCACCAGTCTGCCTGAAACGCCAGGAGAAGTGCGCAATTGGGATTACCGCTTTTGCTGGCTGAGGGATGCATCGATGACCATTGAGACGCACATTAACTTGGGACATACCCGTTCTGCAAAGCGCTTCATGCGGTTCGTGGAGTCTACGTTCGTTGGTAATCATAATGGTTTTCAAATCATGTATGGTATCAGGGGAGAGCGCGACTTGGTGGAAGAACATCTGGACCACTTCTCCGGATACCTCAATTCAAAGCCCGTGCGAATCGGTAACGCGGCCTATCATCAGAAGCAAAACGACTCTTTCGGCTACCTCATGAATCTGATTTACCAGTATTTCAGTCTGATTCCCGGTTCATTAGATGATGTAGAGAATCTCTGGGACATGGTGAAGAACATCATGCGAACCGTCATGGACGACTGGCGCAAGCCCGATAAGGGTATCTGGGAGATTCGTGGCGAGGCTCAGCACTTTGTTTCTTCAAAGGTGATGTGCTGGGTGGCATTAGACCGTGGAGTGCGAATTGCCTCGCTCTTGGAGAAGTACGACTACGCAAAACGCTGGCGTGAAGAGGCCGATAAGGTGAAAGAAGACGTGTGGGCGAACGGCTGGAATGAGCAGTTGCAGAGCTTTACGCAAGCCTATGGCAGCACCTCGCTCGACTCTTCATTGCTGCTCATGGAGCATTATGGCTTTATTGATGCCGACGACATCTATTTCCATAAAACGGTGAAAGCCATCAAGAAGGCACTCTTCCACAATGGCTTGATGTACCGATACAACGTAGAAGACGATTTCGGACAGCCCAAGTCGGCCTTTACCATCTGCACGTTTTGGCTGATTCGTGCTTTGTTCGTCACAGGTGAGAAGGAGGAAGCCCGCAGCTTGTTCGACGAGTTGCTCACTTATTCGAACCATTTGGGGCTGTTCAGCGAGGATCTGGATTTTGAAACCAAAGAGCAACTTGGTAATTTTCCGCAGGCTTACTCACATTTAGCGCTGATTAACACCGCACTGCTTTTTACCGAAGAAGTGAAAAGCATGCACCTATAGTATAAACCTTAAAAACGAAAAACGAGATGAAACGAATGACAATGTACGCTGTGGGTATGGCCCTGATGGGCCTCTCACTGGTTTCATGTAGCACCGGTTCTGGAGAAAAGCAAAATACAGTTGCCGTCATGGGGACGGGAACCGTAAAGGCGCAGCCCGACATGGCGCAAATTAACGTCAGCTTCGCCCATACGGCGGCAACCACCCAAGAAGCAAAGAAACTGGCCGATCAGACGCTGAAGGCAATAACCAAAATCTTGCAGGACGAGAAAATTGACGCTAAAAGCCTGAAAACAACCGCCCTCAGTTATGAAGCTGACTATGAGTACAGAAACGGTCGGCGTGTACGCTTGGGACAGAGCGCACAGCAAAACGTCGAAATTACTGTCAGGAATATTGTCAAAGATGGCGGACGCCTTTCAACGTTGTTGGATAAGTTGGCTGCCATCAGCAACGTGGAAATCAATGACATCAGCTTTGACATCGACCAGAAAACAGAATTGTTCAAGCAAAGTCGCGAGCTGGCTTATCGCAAAGCGCATGAAAAGGCCGAACAGTATGCGGCATTATGTGGCAGGAAGTTGGGCAAGGTGGTTGCCATTGTAGAAAACAGCGGAGATGACGTCTCGTCTGCCTTGTTGAGTAATCGTGCAAAACTTGAATACAAATCAAACGACATGGCGACTGTTCCAACGGGCCAAAACGAAATCAGCACAGATGTACAGGTGGTCTTCTCATTGAAATAGGGAGGCAGCCTACATCCACGTCATTTAGTCACACTCCAATCAAGTGATTGCTTCTGTTGGAGTGTGGGGAGGTGTGTCAAAAAGGAGTATCTTCGTTTTGACACACTATTCTTTTACTGATAGAAGCTTGGTTCATCATGTTCCGCCGCATTTTTAGATCGATTTTTGTGTCCCTGTTGCGGAATATATTACCCCAAGCCCTCGACTGCTGACAAACAAATTCTGTTCATTTTTTTTATCTAAAAAGGCCCTTAAAACGGCTCTCCCAAACTTTCAATCTGGAAAAAAATAATAGGCAAAGCAGGTGCAAATTTGCTTTTGTTTTGCAGGATTCATCGGCTTTTTTCGCAAATCCTATGAGTTGACTCTATTAAAAGCATCACTTTGTCGGTCAACTAGCATGCGCTTGAACCGCAAAAGCATGCAAATAGCCGCCTTTAAAGCATGCTTTTAGGCGTAAAATGGTCGAGAAATAGGCACTTCTTTACGGTAGTAAATTCTAATGTTTTGTGTGACAATACTTTATAAAAATCGCTCATATTTTGCGTATTTGCAACCACGACCAAGTGAGTTTGCAAATACGCCAAGGATACAGACGCTTGTTGTCAAGTAAATTCGTATGTAGGTTCATCATGCCGCAGCCATTCAGCCATACACGTTGCATCTTGTTAGCGTTTGGCTACTTTTTCGTTAATGCCCTCCATGTGGGGAGATTTCACTCAAAAATGGCATTATTTCAAAAAATATTTTGCTTATATTCGGAATATGTGTAACTTTGCCGGCAAATAGAACAGTTAAAAGAAAAAAAGAAAGTTCCTGACAGTAAATGTGTTTCATAAAAAGAAACGAAGATTAATCAAAAAAGAAAGCATCTGTTTTTATATTTTTTAACCTAAAATATTTGCATAATTAAAATGAATTTTACACCCCCCCACGTATTTATCGCCATTTAACAGGAATGCTGCAATTTGGCATTCTTTGTTTTCTGTGTATATGTACTTGCACGGATTTCTTAGAAATCCTTTCTATTTTTCTCAACAATGCTGCCGTTTGCAACATGTCGCCTTTGCAAAAAGGCATTACTTATTCCCTATTTCTTTTATTCGTTTTTTCAACCTGTAGGACGAATATCAAATTTCTTATAAAAAAAGAAAGAAATACATTGCACCAGTTTGTCATATCATCCCTATAGAACTCGAAGGCCTACTTACTGTAGTAAGTGGACAAAACTCTAACAGGAATTTGCTGCTGATGCAGCATAAATTTTAACGAAATATTGAGAATTATGGACAAAAAAGAATTCAAGAAGGAAAAAGCGTATATCAAGCCTACTATCGAGGTAGTTAGAGTGAATATCGAAGACCAGATGCTGGCCGGCAGCCCCGCCGTGCAGCCCGGTGTCACTGTAGAACCGCCTACAGAGGACGACGATGAGGAAATCTCAGGCGCCAAGAAGTTCAATATGTGGAGCGAATGGGAGGATTGACATATTCCATGCGGCATTTCCAGCACGCTCCGTATTCAGGAAAAATAGATGAACAAATTAAAAATGGACAGATAAAAACAACAAGATAATGAAAACAACGAAATTCCTATTATCATTGGGCATCTTTGCCTCACTTGGCATGCTTGCCTCTTGTGCCGACGACGACCTTACCAACGGTGGTGGGAAAGAAGACGGCGACCGCGGCACTGCCGTAACCTTCACTTTGAGCGACGCGCAGGAGGACGCTCAAAACGCCATGATGGCACCTGTCGCCGGCAGCACCCGCGCCTTCAGCGGAGAAGTCACCCGCGCGGGGTTTACCAACGCGCTCTCCATGCAGGGTCTCACGCCCGAAGATCTCACCACGCAGAAGCTGCCCGTGCTGGGCGGTGACGGCAACACATGCCTCATCGAGACCACCGTGGCGGGCGTTAATCCCGTGAAGCACACAGGGGCTCAGACCCGTGCCAACATCTCTACGGCTATTACTGACAAGTTTTCCTCCATCGGCTACCGCGGCACCACTGCGGCCGGCATCAGCAACACACCGTGGTTCCACAACAAGGAGACTAATTCCGACGGCACGCTCGTAGAGGATATCCGTTGGGCGTGGGAGCAGCCCTACGGCCGCTTCTATGGTATCTCTCCGCAGGTAACTACTGCCTACAACAAGCTCACCGTTTCCGGTGCAAGCTACACCTCCACGCCGTATGTGGAGTTCGAGGTGGAGCAGGACGTGAAGAAGCAGAAGGATCTGATGACGGCCTGCTCGGGCGTGGTGCAATATGCCACCCGCTTCGTCGCTCCCGAGACCAACCTCAGGTTCCGCCACGCCCTCACCGCCGTACGCTTCAAGGTGGGTTCCAACCTCTCTTGGAACAAGACCATCGACAAGGTGGAGATTATCGGAGCCATGAGCAAGGGCAAATACACCCTGCCAACCGACGAGACTGGCGCGGGTGCCGGCTGGAGCAACCAGAGCGACCCGCAGACCTTTACCCTCGGCGGTGACGGCACGGTGAACGTGAGCACCTCCGCAGCCGTGAACCATATCATCATGGGTAACACGGGCGACAACTATACCTTCTACATGATACCGCAGTCGCTTTCCGGCGTGAGTGTGAAAATCCACTTTGCCGACGGCTCCACGCCCATCAGCGCGAACCTCTCCGGCACATGGAAGCCCGGCACCACGAAGACCTATGCCCTGTCGCAGAACACCTCCACATGGCAATACCAGTTAGTTGTTACCGACCCTGCTGCCGCAGCCTACACCTCCACCACCACGGGCAGCTACACCGTGCAGAGCTATCGTCGGGCTCCCGATGGCACGCAGCAGCCTGTAAAGTGGAAGGTAGTGGGTTATGACGGCAATGGCGACGGAAACTACTCCATGACCGACAAGCCCTCTTGGCTCACCTCTCTGAGCATGGAGGAGGGTGATGGCGGCACTGCCGCCGAAGCCGGCACTGCCACGCTCAAAACCGATATTGTCGACCTGCTCGCCGCTCGCAACAAAGCATTGAAATCTGCCAAGGCATTAGGTTCCGCAAGCAGTCCCTACGACCTCTCCACCAAAGGTGGCAGCGTGGCTCGCAGCACTGCCAACTCTTATGTCATCTCCGCGCCCGGGCATTATGAGATTCCGCTGGTCTATGGCAATGCCATCACAGGCGGTGTAACCAATTCCCATGCCTACTCAAGTTCCGTTCCAAACAGAGGTGTGCTTCAACACTTCAAGGACCATGCCGACCACGACATCACCGACCCTTGGATTACGCAGAGCAACAGCGGAGCCAACGCTCCCGACAATGCCAAAGTGGTCTGGGCAGATGAGAGCGGACTCGTCACCAATCTTTCCGTCACTGGCAGTGGCACCAATGCCTTCGTGAAGTTCGAGGTGCCCGCCTCTGCTATCAAGAACGGTAATGCCGTCATCGCCGTCACGAAGGGAGGCACTGTGGTGTGGTCATGGCATCTGTGGTTCGCTCCGCAGAACGTGCTCAATACCACCGCCGTGACAAACAAGGACGGTGCTGTATTTAGCCTCACTAACGAGAACTTAGGTTTCAAGTACACCGCTTGGAGAGTCACTACCTATTCCGCTCCGCACAGCGTCAAGGTGAAGGTTGAGCAGACCATCGGTCAGGCTGGTGGCAAGCAGGTAGGCTATATTACCATCACGCAGAACAATGGCAGCGTGCGGGAAGGCTACAACACTTTGTATCAGTTCGGTCGTAAGGATGCCTTACCCGGCACGAATGCCATTGCGCAGGGTAGTTTTTCTATCGATAACACCGCTGGCGGTCGTTCCATAGGTTATGCCATCCAGCATCCTGAGAATATGTTCAGGAATGCGGGGGGGGCTAGCCAAAACGAGTTTGACTGGTGCAATACCTCTTATTCTAACTTGTGGTCTACAGATTTTCCTGACTTGTGGACTGCAGCAACCGTATATCATTTCGTCTTCGGCCAAGATGACGTCAAGACTGTCTACGATCCCAGCCCCGCTGGCTTCAAGTTGCCTGCCCTCAATACCTTCACGGGTTTCACCACCAATGGTGAGAATTACGGCCCTAAGAATGTCAGGGGTGCTTGGGAGAACGGTTGGAACTTCAACAACAAGATTTCCAGCCCTGATGCCACCGTCTATTTCCCCGCTTCGGGTTTACGCAGCTTTACCAACGGTTCGCTGAACAATGTGGGCAGCGAAGGCCTCTGTTGGACGTGCCACTTGTACGGTCTGCCCTATGGTGTTAGCCTGTCCTTCTACCAGCGACACGTGATCCCGTACGACGATATACGAGAACGGTCTTCCGGGTGCTCTGTCCGCCCCGTCTCAGAATAATTCGATTGATTTTATTCATCCGATTTATTGCCTGTGGTCTTCAAAGCCACTGGCGTAAATACCGGCGAAGCCGGTCGGCAAATATTTTTGCGGGCGTAAGCCCGATCGCAGCCCACAAGGGCTTGCAAAACCAGAGATAAACAACATTATTCACCAACCATCAAGGGCTGCGGGGCATCGCAGCATCCGCAGCCCACAAGTGGTTGGAAAATGCATTAAATGCGAAGATATATTTTGCACACCCCCTCCTGCTCATGGGAAAATGGCTCATTGAGTACACAAACAAACTTTATAGGCAGTATATTCCAAAAAAAAAGAGTGATTTCAAGGATTTTAAGGATAATCAAATCAAGGAATATCAACATAAAATAAATGCCAGACCAAGAAAAAAGTTGGGATTCAGAACACCACTTGAAACCTTTTACTTAAATTTGCAAACGTAGTTGCATTTTAAGTTGAATCTACCGAAGCTGAAAAATATACATTTTTTTTGTAATTACAAATTTCTTATTATCTTTGCACGGATATATATATAAATGTGAGGGGGTGTGCCTGTTTAGCATATCCCCTAAAAAGCAAATGAGATGAACAATAAGAAGTATTTGAAGCCATCTATCGTATTGCTTCCTTTGCAAATTGTTGGTCCGAATATAGGCTCGCAGAACGATGCAGAGGTGCAAGGCGATGATTATCAAGACGGAATGGTTTGGGATGATGATTCCCAAAGTTGGAAATGGCCCAATCCCTAAACAGGTTATTGGCTCAATCTATGGTGCTGTGGTAGGTAGCGGAGGAGACCACTATGTACAAACAGTAAAAATAATCATTTATTTCTCCATAATAAAAAACATAAACACATCGGATTATTTTTTACTCCGATTTAATTTTATGACAAAGATGAAGCAGTTTTTACACATAACCGCATCTACAATCTTCATGCTTTTGGTCTTCTGCTTGCCCATGTCGGCTTTTGAATATGTGGACGTGACTCCTTTGAACAGTAAGGTGTCGAAAGTGGACGTGGGAGGCGACAAAGTCAGCAGCATCACGCTGACCGTTACGCTCAAAGACAACGAAGCCCCCAACGGACAGGCGCAATTACGTTTGGCGACGGATAAAAACAAACTGGTGATGGGTGAAACCACACAGTTGTTGGATAATGTGCTCACACAAAAATCCACAAATCCCAACGTTTGGGAAATCACATGGAACAACGTCAAGGCAGGCAGCTATAAGGTGTATTTCCAACAAACAGATGGCAGCGAACACACTTATTTGCATGACATTCAGGTGGTGGAATTGCCGGAACCACCGGCTCCGAAATTAACCTTGACAAAAAAGGATGTGACATGCGGCTCTCTGGGATATGTAAATGTTGAGTTGGCAGGAGGAGCAAAACCGTTCAGTTATAAAGCAACTATTACACATTATAGAGGAGGAAGCGACATTAGAACTAAAGAAAATACCTCCGATAGGGGTTGGGTGATCAACAATTTAGCAGATGGCGACGAAGTGACTGTTGAGGTGACCGATGTTAAGAGCAGGAAAGCCTCTGCTTCCATCGGTTCTATCAGTTCTGTTTCTCCAGTATTTTGGCCAGATGGATCCAATTATTTTGTCAAGCGTACGGGGAAGGATACTTTCGACTATTATACGTCGTTTAAGATTGCATGCGATGATGAGAAGAGCTTGCAGGAAGCATTGGAAATGTTGGTGAAAACGGCTAAAATTAGGGCAAAAGATAACAATGGAGAGTGGTTCCCGCTTGAATTTGCCTCCGCTTATACCCATAAATTTTGGAGTGGTTATTATCGTTATTTCTTTAAAATCCCCTTTGACAACGGAAAGTTAGACATCAAGGATCGGAGATATGATATAAAATATACACAGCTTTGCGAGGGAGAGAAAACAAAAGATTTCTATTTTTGGGACACTACCGTGAATCAAATGCTGAATCTCTCACCATACGCAGTTGGAACGCCGACAGATGATTGCGGATGGAAGGATACCTCCTATGGTGTGTCATATAATTTTGCAGGAAATGAAGGTATGAGTGGGACACGTGTTTATTATTTTATGGACGATGCGCATCGCTATGCAAAAATCTATAAGCAAAACGCCGACCTTACCTATCCTACTGAGCCTTTGATAGAGGCTCCTATGTGGACAGAACAGTTTGATATCGACAAAAAAATCTCATTCAAATTACCAGGGACCGGTGTGTACAAGATGGTTTATTCCACAGGTAACCCGCAAACAGATTTTGAACGCGAATTTATTGTGAGTGATCCCAAGCCGGAAATGGTTTATTATGCGGCTTCTGATAATTACAGAAGATTTCAGAGAAGGGACTTAGGTATACATGGCAATACAGCCGGTATCGTTTTCTCCACTAACAACTTGGAAGCTCCTTTCCAAGTGATTATAAGCAGACCTGATGGCAAGAAGGACTTTATGATCACTGATTTTGGTGACGACCACGAATATCAAAAAACAATCAACTTCCCGCAGACGATAGACTTCACTAAGTCAAACAGCCACTACAACATCGGAGATTTGCCGGCAGGTGATTATGTGTTTACGCTAAAAGACCGATGTGGAAGAACAAGCGACCAAGGCATCCGAATTGAAGACGACAACCTGATGACCTATAAGCTGAGAAGGGACCACGGATATGGCGAAGGAGTTTTGGTTGAGTATAGTTGTGATAACCAAAGCAACAAAGTAAATTTTGACTTTGGGACTAGTCAAGACAAGAATATGTTTTCTTGGCCAACCTTACATTATGGATATGTCACCCAAACAGTTAAGAGTTCTACTTCCAACAATTGGAGGTACAGTTCTGATAAACCGAGTGAATTGAAGGACGAGGTTTATTTCGGCATCAGCTATTATCCCACTATCATAAACGGCGCCTCTGTACAGGCAATAACAGACCAGGAGGTTTATTCGGCAATTGCAAAAGAAACACGCACATATTCTCCTTATGAGGTCATGAACATCCATAAGAATGATGGCACCGCTTCTTGGAAGCCAGTGGATCAGCCTGACCCATATTGGGCAAAGTCATATAAGTTTGTTTTTAAGCCAAGCGAGCTGAATGCTTTTGATGTGACTGGAGCTTCTTGTGATGTTGCTGCGAAGAAAGGTAATATTTCTGTTTCCTTACAAAGTGGAAAGACTGTTACCATGCCGGCTACGTATGAACTTTATAAAGCAGATGCAAACGGAAATCCGCAAGGAGCTGCCATCCAAACTTACACAGCGCGTTCTACTGAACAGGCAAATGTGGTGTGGAAAGATCTTGTAAAAGGTTTTTATGCTGTTAGAATTACTTACGGCTCTGGCGGAAGTTGCGAAGTGAAAAAGGTTGTTGACCTGACGACTGCTGACCTTCCTCAAGTCAATGTGAAAACTCCTAACGGTTTTAAGGTGAATGATAATATCCATATAGACATTACCGATGGCATGAAACCATTGCAAGTTTCTCTCCCTGTTTCAAGCCATATTTACGACGTAGAGTGGTATGATGTCACGGGTGGAAAGAACGAATTGAAGCAAAACGGTAATAATATTTACGTTACTTTCACGGAGCCAGGAACATATACTTATGAAATCCGGACTCAGTTTACCGGCAACACCTCATGTTCGGGTTCTTCGGGAGGGACAAGATTGGTAAAATTCGTTGTTACTCGCAATGAACAAAAGAACTACTGGATTGGAAGCACCGATAAGAACACTGGTGACAACTTCAGCGTTGCGTCTAACTGGACAGCTAACAAAGTACCTACTGAAGGGGAAGACATTGTTTTTGCAACCGAGGAAAACAACAACGGCCATGCAGCGGTGAACGATTGCCGACTGACCGGCACAGAAAGACTGCCGTTGAATTTCACAGCAACAAATCTCGTTAATGAAAGCCAAAAGGCCATGGTTATTCCTCAAGGCTCCGCTTTATATGTAAAAACCTCAACTGTGGGATTTGAACATCAGAAAGATAATAACGGTAAATATGCACCCGTGCGTCTGAAAATAGAAGCGGGTTCTAATGGCAAGGCCAACGGAACATTTGTCGCACGCTATCAAGGAGTAGAGAAAGACAAGATTTATGCTGAAGTTCAGATGAACGTACTTACCAAGGCAGTAAATGAGACTTGGAAAGATAATCTCACGGGTTCACCGACGTTCGGAAAAACGCTTTATATTAATTCGACGGATCAGTTCTTCGGAATACCGTTTGCGGAAATGTCGGCAGCACAATTCCCGAAGTCAAGGCTCTATGTTTATGATGAGGCGCACAATGCAAAAAAGATGTTTTACCGTAAGTTTAGAAACGTGGCAAAAGGTGAAACGATGCATGCATTCAAGGCATATTCCATTCGTCGTGACGAACCGAGAACAATGCCACTCCGAGGCTACCTCAATTATAACGATGTTACATTGAAACTCACCCGCGAGGCTGCCAAGGTGGAAGGTGCAACCGGCGAAGAGTCGTTCGTTAGATGGGGATTAGGACAGAATTTGTTTGGCAATTCGTTCACCGCGCCAATCAAAATCAGTTCGATTACAATGCCAGACGACTTAGAAAAAACGGTTTATCTCTATAATACAGGAAGTGGAAAAGACTGGACAGCTACGCTAAGCAATAAAGATGCAAAAGGTGCTGGCACCTACACGGCTGTTCCAATCGATATAGCAGAAATACTTGACATGAATGAAATTCCTTCTATGCAGGGCTTCCTCCTCAAATATACGAAAGACAAAACCGTTTACAGCACCACTCCTACAGAGGTGAAATTGAGTTATAACAATAATGTCATGACGACAGCATCACTTCCGCAAAGAGCTAAGGCATACGAGATGGAAAATAATCAACCTACTGGATTTGTCAAGCTTGTTCTTCTGGGTGAGAAAACTGGCGACCAAATGTGGCTTTGCGAATCAGAAAATGCAACAGAAGGATTTGACAATGGTTGGGATGGTAGCAAGCTCGGTGGCGAAATGATGCCGACAGCTATTTATTCTACAACGAAAGATGGCATCTGGCAAGTCAATACAACTAACGATATTACTAAGGCAAACATCACGGTGAGAGTTTCCGAGCCAGGCACATATTGCATCAAGGCAACCAAAAAGGGTCTTGAACAATATGAAAATCTTAAATTGGTAGACTGTCAATCAAAGATTATTACTCCCTTTGATGCCGACACGCTCACTTATTCGTTCGCGACAGATGTCAAGAGTATGAATCAGAACAGATTTGTGTTGATGAATACCAAGGCTACTATGTTTGAAGACATCAAGACTGGTATCGACCTCCAGAGCGAAACATTGACAGGAGATTTCCTTATCTATAACCTCGCAGGAGCTTTGGTGAAAGATGTCAATCTGTCAAATGAAAGAACATTCCGCAAGTTAGGATTGGCACCAGGAGTTTACATCGTCGTTAAGAAAGATAGTATCGACAAGACGGGTAGAAAGCTGGTCATTACCGATTAAGCTATAACTTAAAAAGAAGAGCTGGAGAAACAATAGTGAGTATTTCTCCAGCTTTTTTTTATGTTTTTATGTTTGATATGACATAATCGGTAACCTCTACTTTAAATCGTATGGCTTGACGTAAAGATTAAAATGTAATCTAAAAACTTGGCTGTTTGATAAATAAGTCGTAATTTTGCACCCGCATTTGGTGGCGTGATGTCATCATGTAACGTAATAAACTATAAACAATTAAAAACAACAACATGATTATCGTACCAGTAAAAGATGGTGAAAACATCGAAAGGGCTCTTAAAAAATTCAAGAGAAAATTCGATAAAACCGGTGTGTCTAAAGAGTTGCGTGCTCGTCAGCAGTACAACAAGCCGTCGGTTTTGAAGCGCCTGAAGATGGAACGTGCCATCTACATACAGAAGTTGCGCGACGCAGAAGAGTAAAATCTTCTAAAAAATTTGGTAGTTTAAATTAATTTCCTTATTTTCGTTGCAAAATCTGATGCTGCTCTCTGTGAGAGGACATACATCGTTTCGAGAGAATGAAGCTTCAGATGCAATACTTCAACGGAAGGCGTCATGATAGAAGAGTTTTTGAACTACCTGAGATTTGAGAAAAATCGCTCAGCGCTTACAGCTAAAAGCTACGGCGATGACCTGAGGGCCTTTGAACGCTATTTTCAAGGCTTGGGGAATCAAATCGCATGGGAGTCGGTAGACTCGGATGTCATCCGCGGTTGGATGGAGGATATGATGGATCGTGGGAACAGTGCCACTTCAATTTGCAGAAGATTGAGTGCATTGCGTTCCCTCTATCGCTATTCCCTTTCCCGAGGGCTGGTTCAGGTCAATCCCACCTTGCGCATTGAACGTCCCAAGATGGGTAAACCCTTGCCTCAGTTTTTGAAGGAATCAGAAATGGATGAGTTGTTGGATGCCAGCACATGGGATACCAGCTATCAAGATGCCCTCGCGCGTACCATTATTATTACCTTTTATGAAACAGGCATGCGGTTGGCGGAATTGATAGGGTTGGATGATGTTTCAGTAGACTTTGTCAACCGGCAGTTTAAAGTTCTGGGAAAAAGGAATAAACAGCGACTCGTTCCATTCGGTGATGAACTGGATCAGGTTCTTAAGGTGTATTTGAATCAACGTAACGATCAGATTGTGCGAAACTCGTCGGCCTTCTTTTTGTCAAAAAACGGTGTTCGACTGAACCACAACCAAGTGAGGTATCTTGTAAAGAAACATTTGTCGCTGGTCTGCACTTTGAAGAAACGTACACCGCATGTGCTTAGACACACTTTTGCTACCACCATGCTAAACCATGGGGCGGGGCTTGAAAACGTGCAAAAGTTGCTGGGACATGAAAGTCTGGAGACAACCGAAATCTATACGCATACCACGTTTGAACAGTTGAAGAAAGTCTATGAGAAGGCTCATCCCAGAGCTTAACCTTTTTAAAAATAACAGGAGGTATTATGGAAATTAAGATTCAGTCAATTCATTTTGACACTACCGAGAAATTGGAAGCCTTTATCGAAAAAAAAGTAGGCAAGTTAGAAAAAACATTGGAAGATATTCAGAAAGTAGAGGTGCAACTGAAATTAATAAAGCCAGCAACCGCATTGAATAAGCAGACAGCCTTGACAGTAGCCGTTCCAGGCAGTACGCTGTTTGTGGAGAAAACTTGTGATACATTTGAAGAGAGCATTGACCTCTGTGTAGACGCTATGCGCGTTCAAATCTCCAAATACAAAGAAAAAATGCGGGCGCATTAAAAAAAAATCAAAAAAGCTTTGGCGATTAAAAAATAATCCCTATCTTTGCAGCCGTTTTACAACACGTATTAAACGAGTGGTTTGACGGCTGCATAGAATCGCCTCTTTAGCTCAGTTGGCCAGAGCACGTGATTTGTAATCTCGGGGTCGTTGGTTCGAATCCGACAAGAGGCTCTCCAACAAAAGGAAGTGCGGGTTGTATAAACAAAAAGGGTAGTTACCAGAGTGGCCAAATGGGGCAGACTGTAAATCTGCTGTCTTTCGACTTCGGTGGTTCGAATCCATCACTACCCACTTCAGTAGAAGTTTTTGCGGAAATAGCTCAGTTGATAGAGCACTAGCCTTCCAAGCTGGGGGTCGCGGGTTTGAGCCCCGTTTTCCGCTCTCACTGCTGTAATAGCTCAGTGGTAGAGCACTTCCTTGGTAAGGAAGAGGTCCTGAGTTCAACTCTCAGTTACAGCTCTACTTCGGTTCTATTTTATAGATCCTTTGTAGAAAAACAGATAAAACTTTTGACTATTCATTTATATAAATAAAAAAGAAAAGCTATGGCTAAAGAAGAATTTAAGCGTACCAAACCGCACGTAAACATTGGTACAATTGGTCACGTTGACCACGGTAAGACTACTTTGACAGCAGCCATCTCTAAGACTCTTCATGATAAGGGCTTTGGTGGTGAGGATGTTAAGTCGTTTGACCAAATTGACAATGCCCCTGAGGAGAAAGAGCGTGGTATCACCATCAACTCTTCTCACATCGAGTATGAAACAGCTAAGCGTCACTATGCACACGTAGACTGTCCGGGTCACGCCGACTATGTAAAGAACATGGTTACTGGTGCTGCTCAGATGGACGGTTCTATCCTGGTGGTTGCAGCTACAGACGGTCCTATGCCTCAGACACGTGAGCACGTGCTTTTGGCTCGTCAGGTAAACGTTCCTCGTTTGGTTGTCTTCTTGAACAAGTGTGACTTGGTTGATGATGAGGAGATGATGGAACTCGTAGAAATGGAGTTGCGCGAACTTCTTGAGCAATACGATTTCGAAGAGGATACTCCAATCGTTCGTGGTTCTGCATTGGGTGCATTGAATGGTGTTGACAAGTGGGTTGACAGCGTAATGACGTTGATGGACACTGTTGACGAGTGGATTCAAGAACCAGAGCGTGACCTTGACAAACCTTTCTTGATGCCAGTAGAGGATGTCTTCTCTATTACAGGTCGTGGTACTGTTGTTACAGGCCGTATCGAAACCGGTAAGGTGAAGGTAGGCGACGAAATTCAGTTGCTCGGTCTTGGTGAGGACAAGAAGTCTGTTGTAACAGGCGTTGAGATGTTCCGTAAGATTCTTTCTGAAGGTGAAGCTGGTGATAACGTAGGACTTTTGCTCCGCGGTATCGATAAGGATGAGGTGAAGCGTGGTATGGTTGTCGTACACCCTGGTGCCATCACTCCTCACGATCACTTCAAGGCTTCTATCTATGTATTGAAGAAGGAAGAAGGTGGACGTCACACTCCATTCGGAAACAAGTATCGTCCTCAGTTCTATCTCCGTACGATGGACTGTACAGGTGAGATCACTCTGCCAGAAGGCGTAGAGATGGTAATGCCTGGTGACAACGTAGAGATTGAGGTTACCTTGATTTACAAGGTTGCTCTGAACGAAGGTCTTCGTTTCGCTATCCGTGAGGGTGGTCGTACCGTAGGTTCTGGCCAGATCACACAGATTCTTGACGACGTAAAGTAAATTGACCACTAACGAGTAAGGCATACCTTTTCTCGTTATCATACAAAGTTCCCGCAATGGGATTGCGGGGACTTCTTTTACGGGTTTAGCTCAGTTGGTAGAGCACTGGTCTCCAAAACCAGGTGTCGAGAGTTCGAGTCTTTCAACCCGTGCTAAAAAAAGAATCATATGTTTAAGAAAATTGAAAGTTTTTTCAAGAATGCAGTAAATTACTGCAAAGCTTGCTATGATGAACTTGCGCATAAAACTACTTGGCCTACAAGCCGGGAATTAACTCACAGTGCAGTGGTTGTATTATCTGCTTCCTTAGTCATTGCACTGATTGTGTTCTGTATGGACTGGTGCTTCCAGCACTTGATGGGCATTGTTTATCCAGGTTAAATCATTAGGATATGGCTGAAACAAAAAAGAATTGGTATGTACTTCGTGCTGTCAGTGGAAAAGAAGCCAAGTTGAAAGAATACATTGAGGCTGAAACGAAACACAACACGTTGTTACAACAGCATGTTTCGCAGGTGTTGATACCTGTGGAGAAGCATGCAGCCTTGCGTAATGGCAAGAGAGTTGAAAAGGAGAAGATCAGTCTCCCGGGATACGTTTTTGTTGAAGCTTCCCTCGTAGGTGATGTGGCGCATACCTTGCGTTTCATGCCCAATTGTTTGGGATTCCTTGGAGGATTGGACAATCCATCGCCTGTTCCTCAGTCTGAAATTAATCGCATGCTTGGCGAAGCCGAAGAAACCGAAATTATGAGCAGTATTGAAGTTCCTTATGAGGTTGATGAGGTTGTCAAGGTGACCGATGGACCGTTTAGCGGTTTCACTGGCGTCATCGAAGAGGTGAATGCCGAGAAACATAAACTGAAGGTCTTGGTCAAGATTTTTGGACGTAAGACTCCGCTGGAATTAAGTTTTATGCAAGTTGAAAAAGAGGCTTAACGCAGTTACGGGCGTTAGGTTATCTTTCATATATATTAAATTAAATATTAACAAAAATGGCTAAAGAAGTAGCTGGATTAATCAAATTACAGATTAAAGGTGGTGCTGCGAATCCTTCTCCACCAGTAGGACCTGCTTTGGGTTCTAAGGGTATCAATATCATGGGATTCTGCAAGGAGTTCAACGCCAGAACCCAGGATAAGGCAGGAAAAATTATTCCTGTTATTATCACTTACTATACTGACAAGTCATTCGATTTTGTTCTCAAAACACCTCCTGCAGCAGTACAGTTAAAGGAGATGGCAAAAGTAAAGACAGCCTCAGCTCAGCCCAATCGTCAGAAGGTAGCCTCCGTTACTTGGGATCAGGTACGGACTATTGCTGAAGATAAGATGGCCGATTTGAATTGTTTTACTATTGAGAGTGCGATGAGACTTGTTGCAGGTACTGCACGTAGTATGGGTATTACTGTAAAAGGGGAATTCCCTGGAAATAATTAAAACTTCAATTAGAAATGAGTAAACTGACAAAAAATCAGAAATCAGTAGCTGAGAAGGTTGAAGCAGGGAAGGCATACACATTGAAAGAGGCTTCAGAATTGGTGAAGGAAATTACCACCACTAAGTTTGATGCATCTCTGGATATCGATGTTCGCTTAGGCGTAGACCCACGAAAGGCTAACCAGATGGTGCGAGGTGTTGTAACACTTCCACACGGAACTGGTAAGGTTACTCGTGTTCTCTGCCTCTGTACTCCTGATCAGGAAGCAGCTGCCAAGGAAGCAGGTGCCGACTATGTTGGTCTGGATGAGTATATCGAAAAGATCAAAGGTGGATGGACAGATGTAGATGTGATTATTACAATGCCATCATGCATGGGAAAAGTAGGTCCTTTGGGTCGCGTGCTCGGGCCTCGTGGCTTGATGCCTAACCCTAAAAGTGGTACTGTAACTATGGATGTTGCTAAGGCGGTTTCGGAAATTAAGAAGGGTAAGATAGACTTTAAGGTTGACAAGGCAGGTATCATTCATACCTCCATTGGCAAAGT
This sequence comes from Prevotella sp. BV3P1, assembly GCF_000479005.1. Classification (GTDB taxonomy): domain Bacteria; phylum Bacteroidota; class Bacteroidia; order Bacteroidales; family Bacteroidaceae; genus Prevotella. The sequence goes on from NZ_AWXC01000037.1 coordinate 151,019, forward strand.
GAGCATGACAGCAGAGCAAATCTATGGCAATGCGAAGGAGTTTATCTCTACGGTTATCAAATTGAAACCGACTGCTGCTAAAGGTACATACATCAAGAGTATCTTTATTTCCAGCACTATGAGTAAGGGTATCAAGATTGATCCTAAATCAGTTGAATAACTCTAAAAGTTTTGTAAAATGAAAAAGGAAGTAAAAGATACTATAATCGTTGAATTAGGTGAGAAGCTCAAGGAGTTTCCGCATTTCTATCTTGTAGATCTTACAGGGTTGGATGCCGGAGCTACAAGTGCGCTTCGTCGCAAATGCTTCAAGAACGAGATTAAGATGGTCGTTGTGAAGAATACGCTTCTGCGTAAAGCCTTCGACGCATCTGATGTTGACTATGAACCTTTATACGATAGTTTGAAAGGCAGCACGGCTGTGATGTTCACACAGACAGCTAATGTGCCTGCTAAACTACTGAAGGAATATCAAAAGGAAGGAATTCCTGCACTCAAAGCAGCTTATGCTGAAGAAAGTATCTATGTAGGTGCGGATAAATTGGCGGAGCTGGCTGCTCTCAAGAGCAAGAACGAAGTTATTGCAGAGATTGTTACATTGCTGCAATCACCGGCAAAGAACGTTGTTTCTGCTCTCCAGTCGGGTGCAAACACCATTCATGGCGTTTTGAAGACATTAGGCGAGCGTCCTGAGTAATCAATGATGTTCATTCATTGATGGTATTAAGAGTAAATAAATAAGATAAAAAATAAATTAAATTTTTAGAATAAAATGGCAGATATTAAAGCTATTGCTGAAGAATTGGTAAATTTGACAGTTAAGGAAGTTAATGAGTTGGCAACAGTCCTCAAGGACGAGTATGGTATTGAGCCCGCTGCTGCAGCTGTTGCTGTAGCTGCTGGTCCTGCAGCTGGTGCAGCTGATGCAGCTGAAGAGAAGACATCTTTTGATGTTGTCTTGACAGAAGTTGGTGGTACCAAGCTTCAGGTTGTTAAGGCCGTGAAAGAAGCTTGTGGCCTTGGCTTGAAGGAAGCTAAGGATTTGGTAGACGGTGCTCCTGCTACCATCAAGGAAGGTCTGTCTAAAGACGAGGCTGAGAACTTGAAGAAGGCTATTGAAGAAGCTGGTGCTAAGGTAGAACTCAAGTAAGCTCAAATAATTAGGCACTGTATCGCCATTGTGGCTTTACAGTACCAATTACTTTATTACGAATATGGTTAGGATTTGCTCAGTAGGCACGTCCTAACCTTTTTGTGTTAAGATGACAAAATCCTAATTGGCTCATGGGAAAGTTTTCCCAATCATAAAATATATGGCTACAAAAATCATTGATAACAGAATTAATTTTGCAAGCGTACATAATCCGGTTCCATTTCCGGATTTCCTCGACGTGCAATTAAAGTCCTTCAAGGATTTCTTACAGTTGGAAACACCACCTGAGGAACGCAAGAATGACGGTTTGTATAAGGTGTTCGCAGAGAACTTCCCTATCACCGATACGCGTAACAATTTCGTTCTTGAGTTCTTGGATTACTATATCGATCCACCCAGATATTCCATTGACGAATGTCTGGAGCGTGGCTTGACATATAGTGTGCCTTTGAAGGCAAAGATGAAACTTTATTGTACTGATCCTGATCACGAAGATTTTGGTACTTTTATACAGGATGTGTTCCTGGGCACCATTCCTTATATGACGGATAACGGTACCTTTGTTATCAATGGCGCCGAGCGTGTTGTTGTTTCTCAGCTGCATCGCTCACCAGGTGTCTTCTTCGGCCAAGGAGTGCATGCCAATGGTACCATGTTGTACTCAGCTCGAATCATTCCGTTCAAGGGTTCGTGGATTGAGTTCGCTACTGACATCAATAATGTGATGTATGCCTATATTGATCGTAAGAAGAAACTGCCCGTTACCACTTTGTTGCGTGCCATAGGCTACCAGTCGGATAAAGATATTCTTCAAATCTTTGATCTTGCTGAAGAAGTAAAGGTGAATAAGAAGAACATGAAGGCTGCTGTTGGACGCCGACTGGCCGCACGTGTTCTGAAAAGCTGGAATGAAGACTTTGTGGATGAGGATACAGGATCCGTGGTGTCCATTGAGCGCAATGAGGTTATTATGGAGCGCGAAACTGAAATCACTGCTGAGAATCTTCAAGACATCTTGGATAGTGGAGCTTCGACCATCCTGTTACATAAGGATTCTGAGATGGCAAACAAGTTTGCAATCATCTTCAATACGCTGTCGAAGGATCCATCCAACTCAGAAAAAGAGGCGGTTACCTATATTTATCGTCAATTGCGTAATGCCGACCCGGTAGATGACGCCAGTGCCAGAGAGGTATTTAATAATTTGTTCTTCTCTGACAAGCGTTATGACTTAGGAGAAGTAGGCCGCTATCGTATCAATAAGAAATTGGGCTTGGATACCGACATGGATATCCGTGTGTTGACCAAAGATGACATTATTGCGATCATCAAATATTTGATTCAGTTGGTCAACTCCAATGCCACGGTGGATGACATAGATCACTTGTCTAATCGACGTGTGCGTACAGTTGGTGAGCAGTTGTCCAATCAGTTCTCTATTGGGTTGGCCCGTATGAGTAGGACCATTCGTGAACGCATGAACGTGCGTGACAATGAAGTCTTCACACCCACTGATTTGATTAATGCCAAGACCATCACAAGCGTAATCAACTCGTTCTTTGGAACCAATCCATTGTCGCAGTTCATGGATCAAACCAATCCATTGGCTGAGGTCACTCACAAACGTCGTTTGTCAGCGTTAGGCCCTGGTGGACTTTCACGTGAACGTGCAGGTTTCGAGGTGCGTGACGTACACTATACACACTATGGTCGTTTGTGTCCTATTGAAAGTCCTGAAGGACCAAACATTGGCTTGATTTCTTCACTTTGCGTGTATGCAAAGATCAACGACATGGGCTTCATTGTTACCCCTTATCGAAAGGTGAAGGATGCAAAAGTTGACATGAACAATGATCATATCGTGTTCATGACAGCGGAGGAAGAGGAAGATTTGCCCGTTGGACAGGGAAATGCTCCGTTGCGTAAAGATGGTTCGTTCATTCGTGACTATGTGAAATGTCGTCAAGATGCCGACTACCCAGTAGTTGCCCCCGATGAGGTTGCCTTGATGGATGTTTCTCCCCAGCAGATTGCTTCTGTTTCTGCTGCGCTGATTCCATTCTTGGAGCATGACGATGGTCACCGCGCGTTGATGGGATGTAACATGATGCGTCAGGCCGTACCTTTGCTTCACAATGATGCACCTATCGTAGGAACAGGATTGGAGAAGCAGGTGTGTGAAAACTCTCGTACGATGATTACTGCCGAAGGTGATGGTGTGATAGATTATGTTGATGCTACAACCATTCGTATCTTATATGACCGCACCGAAGAAGAAGAGTTTGTAAGTTTCGAACCAGCCTTAAAGGAATATCGTATTCCCAAGTTCCGTCGTACCAATCAAAATATGACCATCGACTTGCGTCCTATTTGTGTGAAAGGTCAACGTGTGAAGGATGGCGACATCTTAACTGAGGGCTACGCAACTGAAAACGGTGAGTTGGCACTCGGTCGCAACATGTTGGTGGCTTACATGCCATGGAAGGGATACAACTATGAGGATGCTGTGGTTATTTCCGAACGTGTCGTTCGTGATGACGTATTGACATCTGTCCACGTTGATGAGTATTCTCTTGATGTCCGCGAAACAAAGCGAGGCATGGAAGAGTTTACCAACGACATCCCCAATGTTAGTGAAGAGGCAACCAAGGATCTTGATGAAAATGGTGTCATCAGGGTAGGGGCACGGGTAGAGCCGGGTGACATCTTAATTGGTAAGATTTCACCTAAGGGCGAGAGCGATCCTTCTCCTGAAGAGAAATTGCTTCGTGCCATCTTTGGTGACAAAGCCGGAGACGTGAAGGATTCCTCTTTGAAGGCCAACCCATCCTTGAGTGGTGTCGTGATTGACAAAAAACTCTTTACGCGTGCCATCAAGACACGTGAGACCAAGAAGCATGATAAGCTGATTCTTGCGAAGATCGACGAAGAGTACGAAGCCAAGAATACCGACTTGAAGGATATCCTGGTAGACAAGTTGTTGACTTTGACAGAGAGCAAAAAGTCACAAGGTGTGAAAGATTATACGGGTGCCGAGATTATTACAAAGGGAAGCAATTTTACAGCTGCCGCTTTGAAGAATCTGGAATATGACGGAATTCAGTCTAACGATTGGACGGATGATGAGCATACCAATGGCCTCATCCAGACGTTGATACTTAACTATATCCGAAAATACAAGTTGCTTGATGCAGAATTGAAGCGTCGTAAGTTTGCCATCTCTATCGGTGACGAACTCCCAACAGGCGTTTTGCAGATGGCTAAGGTCTACATCGCTAAGAAACGTAAGATTAGTGTGGGTGACAAACTCGCAGGACGCCATGGTAACAAGGGTATCGTGTCTAAGATTGTCCGTGTAGAGGATATGCCATTCTTGGAAGACGGTCGTCCGGTTGACTTGGTGTTGAACCCATTGGGTGTGCCTTCTCGTATGAACCTGGGACAGATATTCGAAGCCATCCTTGGTGCTGCCGGTCGCAAGCTGGGTGTTAAGTTTGCCACACCTATTTTCGATGGTGCCAAATTGGACGATTTGTCAGAATGGACAGACAAAGCCGGATTGCCTCACTTGTGCTCTACCCATCTGTATGATGGAGAAACAGGAAAGATATTTGACCAGCCTGCAACGGTGGGTGTCACCTATTTCTTGAAACTCGGACACATGGTTGAGGATAAGATGCACGCACGCTCTATTGGTCCTTACTCTTTGATTACCCAACAGCCACTTGGTGGTAAAGCACAATTTGGTGGACAACGTTTTGGTGAGATGGAGGTATGGGCTCTTGAAGCTTTCGGTGCAAGTCATGTATTGCAAGAGATCCTCACCATCAAGTCAGACGACACAGTTGGGCGCAGCAAGGCATACGAGGCTATCGTCAAGGGCGATGTCATGCCAACACCTGGTATCCCAGAGTCGTTGAATGTACTTCTCCATGAATTGCGTGGACTCGGATTGAGCGTGAAACTCGATTAGTAATGAATAGATTGTTTTCACACAATAAAGATAAAGAACATGGCTTTTAAGAAAGATACAAAAGTAAAAAATAATTTTACGAAGATAACCATCAGCTTGGCTTCTCCCGAAGAGATTCTGGAGAATTCTTACGGTGAGGTGACTAAACCAGAAACCATCAATTACCGTACGTACAAGCCCGAACGGGATGGCTTATTCTGTGAACGCATCTTTGGTCCTACAAAAGACTACGAGTGCGCTTGTGGTAAGTACAAGCGTATTCGTTACAAGGGAATTGTCTGCGACCGTTGCGGCGTTGAGGTCACAGAAAAGAAAGTACGTCGCGAGCGTTCCGGACATATTGAATTGGTGGTGCCTGTAGCACATATATGGTACTTCCGCTCCTTGCCTAATAAGATTGGTTACTTGTTGGGTATGCCAACCAAGAAACTTGATTCGGTGATCTACTACGAAAAATATGTAGTAATCAAACCTGGACTCATGGAAGGACGTAAAGACGCAGATGGAGCTGAAGTCAATGGGTCACATGTTATGGATTTACTGACGGAAGATGAATATCTCGATATCATCGACCATCAACTGGATCCAAACAATGATCGCTTGGAGGATACGGATCCCAATAAGTTTATTGCCAAGATGGGTGCTGATGCTGTCTATGATTTGCTGGCCAATCTGGATTTGGATTCTATTTCGTACGAGTTGCGTGACCGTGCCAACAACGACTCGAGCCAACAGCGCAAGACAGAAGCCTTGAAGCGTTTGCAGGTTGTTGAAGCCTTCCGTACCAGTACGGATATCAATCGCCCCGAGTGGATGATTCTGAAGATTGTTCCAGTGATTCCACCTGAGCTACGTCCGCTCGTCCCATTGGATGGAGGTCGCTTCGCTACTTCCGACTTGAATGATCTCTATCGTCGCGTCATTATTCGTAACAACCGTCTGAAGCGCTTGATGGAAATCAAAGCGCCTGAGGTTATTCTGCGCAATGAGAAGCGTATGCTCCAAGAGGCAGTCGACTCCTTGTTCGACAACTCTCGCAAGAGCAGTGCGGTGAAAAGCGAGAGCAATCGTCCATTGAAGTCGTTGTCTGATTCTCTGAAAGGTAAGGCAGGACGTTTCCGTCAAAACCTCTTGGGTAAGCGTGTTGACTATTCTGCTCGTTCGGTAATTGTCGTTGGACCAGAATTGAAGATGGGCGAGTGCGGCTTGCCGAAGTTGATGGCTGCCGAGCTCTACAAACCCTTCATCATCCGCAAACTAATCGAACGCGGCATCGTTAAGACCGTAAAGAGTGCCAAGAAGATAGTCGACCGTCGTGAACCTGTCATTTGGGACATTTTGGAAAACGTGATGAAGGGTCATCCAGTGCTGTTGAACCGCGCCCCTACACTTCACCGATTGGGTATCCAGGCTTTCCAGCCTAAACTGATTGAAGGCAAGGCTATTCAGTTGCATCCTTTGGCTTGTACCGCCTTCAACGCCGACTTTGATGGTGACCAGATGGCCGTTCACCTTCCTTTGAGTAATGAGGCTGTTCTTGAAGCTCAGATTTTGATGCTCCAGAGCCACAACATCTTGAACCCAGCCAATGGTGCGCCTATCACCGTTCCTTCTCAGGACATGGTGCTCGGTTTGTATTATGTAACGAAGATTCGTCCGGGAGCCAAAGGCGCTGGCCTTACTTTCTATGGCCCTGAAGAAGCCATCATCGCCTATAATGAAGGACGATGCGACTTACATGCCCCTGTGAAAGTGATTGTCAAAGATTTGGTCAACGGACAGTTGGAAGACCGCATGGTCGACACATCCGTAGGTCGCGTCATCGTCAATGGCATCATCCCAGATGAAGTGGGCTATTTCAATGACATTATTTCTAAGAAAACCCTGCGTGGCATCATCTCAGATGTTATCAAGGTGGTAGGTATGGCTCGCGCATGTGAGTTCTTGGATGGTATCAAGAATTTGGGTTACCGCATGGCATACCTGGCTGGTCTTTCTTTCAACCTGGATGATATCATCATTCCTGAAGAGAAGGAAGGCATTGTGAAGAAAGGACAGGACGAGGTAAATCAAATCAAGTCCAACTACGAGATGGGATTCATCACCGATACCGAACGTTACAATCAGGTTATCGATGCATGGACACATGTCAACAACGAGTTGGGTGACGTCCTCATGAAGGTGATGACCGAGAACGACCAGGGATTCAATGCCGTGTACATGATGCTCGATTCTGGAGCCCGTGGTTCTAAGGATCAGATTAAGCAGCTCTCCGGTATGCGTGGCTTGATGGCCAAACCTCAGAAAGCAGGAGCCGAAGGACAACAGATTATCGAGAACCCTATTCTTTCTAACTTCAAGGAAGGTATGTCAGTGCTCGAGTACTTTATCTCCTCACACGGTGCCCGCAAGGGTCTTGCCGATACGGCTATGAAGACTGCCGATGCCGGTTATTTGACACGTCGTTTGGTAGACGTTTCCCACGATGTCATCATCACCGAAGAAGATTGTGGCACTTTGCGTGGACTGGTCTGCACAGCACTGAAGAGTGGGGATGAGATTATTTCGACGCTTTACGAGCGTATCTTGGGACGTGTTTCTGTGCATGACATTATTCACCCGACAACAGGCGAACTGATTGTAGCGGCTGGTGAGGAAATCACAGAGGACAAAGCCCGCCAGATAGATGAATCTCCCATCGAGAGTGTTGAAATTCGTTCGGTGCTCACTTGTGAGAGCAAGCGTGGGGTCTGCAAGAAGTGTTATGGACGTAACCTTGCAACAGCCCGCATGGTTCAAAAGGGCGAGGCCGTTGGTGTTATCGCAGCACAAGCCATTGGTGAGCCGGGTACGCAGCTTACCCTTCGTACTTTCCACGCTGGTGGTGTGGCTGGTAATGCGGCTGCAAATGCCAGCATCGTGGCAAAGAACGACTGCAAGATTGAGTTTGAAGAACTGCGTACCGTACCATTCGTTGAGAGTGACGGCGAGAAGGATGTTGAATGTATGAAAGTGGTGAGCCGTTTGGCTGAAATCCGTTTCATCGATCCCAACACTGACATCGTATTAAGTACATTGAATGTACCTTATGGCAGCTCACTCTATTACAAACATGGTGACAAGGTGAAAAAAGGTAGCCTCATTGCTAAGTGGGATCCTTTCAACGCATTGATCGTTTCAGAATATTCCGGTACCTTGAAGTTTAATGGCGTTGTCGCTGGTAAGACCTACCATGCTGAAACTGATGAAACAACGGGTCTGACAGAAAAGATTATTAGCGACTCTAAGGATAAATCATTGGTGCCTACCTGTGACATCATCGGTAAGAATGGAGAAGTGTTGGGTACCTATAACTTCCCTGTTGGTGGACACGTTGTCGTTGATGACGGGGCAACCATCAAGTCGGGTCAAACCTTGGTGAAGATACCACGTGCCGTAGGTGGTGCAGGTGATATCACTGGTGGTCTTCCGCGTGTTACCGAGTTGTTCGAGGCTCGTAACCCATCCAACCCCGCTGTGGTTTCTGAAATCGATGGAGAGGTAACCATGGGCAAGGTGAAGCGAGGCAACCGTGAAATCATCGTCACGTCAAGAACTGGTGAGCAAAAGAAGTACCTTGTTTCATTGAGCAAGCAGATTCTTGTTCAGGAACACGATGCTGTTCGTGCTGGAACCCCGTTGTCTGATGGTGTCATCACACCCGATGATATTTTGGCTATCAAAGGCCCAACCGCTGTACAAGAGTACATCGTGAACGAGGTACAAGACGTGTATCGTTTGCAAGGTGTGAAAATCAATGACAAGCACTTCGAAATCATTGTTCGCCAGATGATGCGTAAGGTTCAAATCAACGAGCCGGGTGATACTACATTCTTGGAGCAAGAACTGGTAGACAAACTCGACTTTGCTGAGGAGAACGATCGTATCTGGGGTAAGAAGGTTGTTACCAATGCCGGCGATAGCGAGGTGTTGAAAGTAGGACAGATTGTGACGGCGCGCAAGCTCCGTGATGAAAATTCGGCCTTGAAACGTCGTGATTTGCGACCCGTAGAGGTTCGTGATGCTCTTCCTGCTACGTCCACTCAGATACTTCAGGGTATCACTCGTGCCGCTTTGCAAACCAAGAGCTTCATGAGTGCTGCTTCGTTCCAGGAAACGACAAAGGTTCTCAACGAGGCTGCCATCCGTGCGAAAGTAGACCATCTGGAGGGAATGAAGGAGAACGTGATTTGCGGTCACCTGATTCCTGCCGGAACAGGCCTTCGTCAGTGGGAGAAACTCATTGTAGGCTCGAAAGAAGAGTACGAGCGTATCGAAGCAAATCGCAAGAATGTACTCGACTTTTCAGAGTAACCACTAGTAGAATACAAACAAGTGGCTGCCTCATGGCAGCCGCTTGCATTATCAGAAACCGGCTGCAGGCCTTGAAACTTGCAGCCGGTTTTTGAGTTTATAGCGATTCGAAACGTTTTTGTTGCCTGTTTTGTCACATGCGTCAATATTTTCGGCTCAATCGTTGTTTCACCAATGTGTAAAAAGGTTTGTTTGCAGTGTTTAAGATGCACATTACCAATTGCTATGCTATTACCAGTCAAGCATTCAACATCGCCGCTTTTGTGTAGTAAAACAGGATGATCACACAAAGACCGCTCATATTGGGTGCTTACACTGTTTCATCATATTTTAAAATCTTAGTTATTTACTTTTGT